>NZ_CP031363.1:2740000-2996432 GCF_017357485.1 Rhizobium sp. ZX09 | reverse complement strand
AAAATAGATCGCCAGAGATCCCCCTCGTTTATTCCCGCCCTCAGCGTTCCCCTCGAAAGAACGTCAAAGACTATTCTCGTTTGCGAGCCGGTTTCCCATTTCCCTCTCCCTCATGGAGAGGCCTGCGACACGCTCAAAACGCTCCTTTCGCCACAACCTTAAGGCGCATTTTTGAGGACAAAAAGCTCCCGCCCGTTCCGAGACCGAAACGGTACAAAAAGCTCCATGACCTGAAAAAACGGACCTCGAAAGACCCGTCAGCAAGAAGGTGAATATCGTCGATACGAACATCGAGATAATCTGTGGACTGAGATCCGCACCCCTTGTTGGAATGCATTTAGGCAGGATCGTGGGGAGAGATCAATGGCGTTTTTTCTGCAAAAACGTAGATCGGCCATTGACTCGCAAAGGCCGTTTTGCATCACCGTCAAGGTTCAAAGCAGAATCGCTTATGAATCAATGAGATTCAATTTTGGCGTTTTTTGAGAGCCTGTTTTGGCAAAAAAATAAAAATCTTCTTGACTCAAAACTTGCCCCGACTTCCGTAGAGCAAGCTTCCCATTTTGGAGAAGACCTCCAGCAAGTATTTGTTTTTGCTTAGTTTTTCCTGTCGTTCAGTTGACACGCATTTGTCACGTTACGGGAGGAATGATTAACAGGCGGTTAGAATCAGAAAAAGCCCGGTCAAAGACCAGGCTTTTTGAATAATTATTTGTAATTAGCCGGATTAGGCGGAAAGAGCCTTCACGCGCTGTGCAAGACGCGACACCTTACGGGATGCCGTGTTGCCATGCAGAACGCCCTTCGTAGCGGCGCGCTGGATCTCGGGCTGAGCTGCCTTCAGAGCTTCGGTAGCGACAGCGAGATCACCGGTAGCGATTGCTTCCTCGACCTTGCGGATGAAGCCGCGAACGCGCGAACGGCGAGCCTTGTTGACTGCGGTACGGCGAGCGATCTTGCGGGTCGCCTTTTTCGCCGAAGTTGTATTGGCCATGTATGCCTCTCTTCGAATTCAAACCAAATTCCGCAACCAGAGGATCGGGTCTTTCGAAGACCTCACGTAACCCAAGAATGCGGGAGTAATTTCGGACAAGCCGGATGGCTTTCCTTAACCGTGGGCGGGCATATACCGCTAAAGCTTACGCCCGTCAACGCGCAAAACGCTTAAAAGCGCCGATATTCCGAATCCTTAGCGATTCCGGAAAGCAGGTTTGCGCTTTTCGACGAAGGCCGCCATGCCCTCCTTCTGATCTGCCGTGGCGAAAAGCGACTGAAAGGACCGTCTTTCATATCTCAGACCTTCCGAAAGCGGCACTTCGAAGGAACGATTGACGCTTTCCTTGGCCATGAGCACGGAGGCACGCGACAGCGACGCGATGCGGGTGGCGGCCTCCACCGCCTCGTCCATCAGGTTCGCGGCCGGTACGATTCTCGATACGAGACCGGCGCGCTCGGCTTCCGCCGCATCCATCATGCGGCCAGTCAGAACGAGGTCCATCGCCTTTGCCTTACCCACCGCACGCGTCAGCCGCTGGGAGCCGCCCATGCCTGGAATGACACCCAGCGTGATCTCCGGCTGGCCGAACTTTGCCGTATCGGATGCTATTATGAAGTCGCACATCATGGCGAGTTCGCACCCGCCCCCGAGGGCAAAACCGGAAACGGCGGCGATGACGGGTTTGCGGGTGGCCGCAACCTCGTCCCAGCCGCCAAGAAAATCACCGACATAGGCATCGACGAAATCCAGCCCCTGCATTTCCTTGATATCGGCGCCAGCCGCAAATGCCTTCTCAGAGCCGGTGATAACGACCGCACCGATGGAATCGTCCACGGAAAATGAAGACAGGATGTGTCGCAGCTCTTTCAGAAGCACGGAATTGAGTGCGTTTAGCGCCTTTGGACGATTGAGCGTGATGACCCCTACCTCGTCGCGCTTTTCGACCAATATCGTTTCATAATCCACGGCAGTCTCCCCTTCTCCGTCGTTGGTTCATTTCTGGCAGGCGGCGCAATAAAAGGTGGAGCGGCCAGCCTGCACCACCCTTTCAACCGTACCCCTGCAGCCGGGGGTACGGCAAGGCTGCCCCTCCTGATCGTAGACCGAAAAGGAATGCTGGAAATAACCAAGCGTTCCGTCCGTCTGTATATGGTCGCGCAATGATGAGCCCCCGGCGGCGATGGCATCGGCGATGACATCGCGGATTTTCTCCGTGAGATCGACAAGCTTCGCTGTGGGCTTGCCGCCTTTCGTTACCAGCGTTCCGGCGGCACGCAGGGGGGAAAGATGGGCGCGCCACAGCGCCTCGCAGACATAGATATTGCCGAGGCCGGCAATAACCTTCTGGTCCAGCAGCGTGCTTTTCAGCGGTTGGCTTTTACCGTCGAACCGGCTCGCGAGATAATCCGCGCTCAGCGTATTGCCTGTTGGCTCCGGGCCAAGTTCCGCAAAGGCGGGATAAAGATCGAGCTTGCTGCGCTCCACCAGATGCATGAAGCCGAAGCGGCGCGGATCATTATAGATAACGCAGACGCGCTCTTCGCCTTTATCCAGATGAAAGACAACGTGGTCGTGCTTGCCGTCCTTCGAGCGGGGATGGTGGAACACGCCGGGTATGCTGCCTTCTGCATCGGCTTCCGCTTCCACGCGGAAAGAGCCGGACATGCCGAGATGGGACACGATTGTCAGCCCGTCCTCCAGCTCGATCAGAAGATATTTTGCCCGCCTTCCGAGCGAGATGATTGTCTTCCCCTCGATAAGCTCCGCGAAATCCTCTGGAAACGGAAACCGCAGGTCGGGGCGGCCGAGATGGAGCTTGCGAACCCTTGCCCCTTCCATGGCGGGAGCAAGGCCGCGTCTGACGGTTTCGACTTCTGGCAATTCTGGCATCTGGCTTATCCGGCAGTTTTTCGTTAGGACCATGTGGTCTATAAAGTGCACGCGAAATGTCGCGCCCAGGCGATGCGGCAACAGATAGCGTCGCCATGGCGTTTCCGCTATGGTCCGCCACGCAATAAATATGGAGACAGACGATGACCGACGCCCGTACCACCGCCCAAGGCGGCATGGAAACGTCCTATGGCTTCCACAAAGTGGACGAAGGTCAGAAGCAGGGGATGGTCAACGAGGTCTTCCACAAGGTGGCCAAGCGCTACGATATCATGAACGACGTGATGTCGGCCGGCCTGCACCGGCTGTGGAAGGACGCCATGGTGTCCTCGCTTTCGCCGCGCAAGGATCCCTCCTACAAGGTTCTGGACGTGGCTGGTGGTACCGGGGATATTGCCTTCCGGATCATCGAAGCTTCCAACCGTCTGGCGCATGCCACCGTTCTCGATATCAACGGCTCGATGCTTGCCGTCGGTGAAGAGCGCGCGGCGAAAAAGAAGCTTTCGGACAATTTGACCTTCGTGGAAGCCAATGCCGAGGAACTACCTTTTGAGGCGAACAGCTTCGACGCCTATACGATCGCCTTTGGCATTCGCAATGTTCCGCGCATCGACGTTGCGCTGAAGGAAGCGCACCGTGTGCTGAAGCGCGGCGGGCGGCTTCTGGTGCTGGAGTTTTCCGAAGTTGAGATGCCGCTGCTTGATCGCGTCTACGACGCGTGGTCGTTCAATGCCATTCCGCAATTCGGCAAGATGATCACCGGCGACGCCGAACCCTATCAGTATCTGGTCGAATCGATCCGTAAATTCCCCAATCAGGAGGATTTTGCGACGATGATCCGCACCGCCGGCTTCTCCCGCGTGACCTATACCAATTACACCGGCGGCATCGCCGCCCTGCATTCCGGCTGGAAGCTCTAAGACCATGGCCGGCATAGGCAGGAGACAAGCATAAGCATGAGCACTTTGGGCGCATATTTCCGCCTCGCAAGGGTTGGCTGGGTTCTCGTGCGCGAAGGCGTCGTGCTGGCCCTGCCGTCCGATGACCTGCCCGCTCCCGCGCAGGTGTTAAAAGCCCTGCTGAAGCCATTCGCCCGTAGCAAGGCGAAAAGAGCGCAGCGTAGTGATCGGCTGGCGGTGGCTGTCGAGCGGCTTGGGCCGTCCTATGTGAAGATGGGTCAGTTTCTGGCCACCCGTCCGGATGTGGTGGGCGCGGAGTTCGCAGACGATCTCGCAAGCCTTCAGGACCGCATGGCCTTTTTCCCAGCAGCAGCCGCCAAAGCGAATATCGAGGGATCGCTCGGACGGCCGGTTTCGGAACTCTACAGGGAATTTGGCGACCCGATCGCCGCCGCCTCCATCGCCCAGGTCCATCCGGCGATTGTGGATACGCCAAAGGGGCCACGCAAGGTTGCCGTGAAGGTGATCCGTCCCGGCGTGCGACAACGCTTCCAGAACGATCTCGAGGCGATGTATCTGATCGCCGACCTGCAACAGCGCTTTGTCCGCTCGGCCCGTCGTCTGCGCCCGGTCGAAGTGACGCGCACGCTGGAGCAGACCACCAAGATCGAGATGGATCTGCGGCTTGAGGCCGCCGCCCTTTCCGAGCTTGCGGAAAACACCAGGCAAGATCCCGGTTTTCGTGTTCCCGAAGTCGACTGGGAACGCACCGGACGTGACGTCGTCACCATGGAGTGGATCGACGGCGTCAAGATGTCGGACATTGAAGGCCTGAAGGCCGCCGGTCACGACCTGAACAAGCTCGCCGACACACTGATTCAGTCCTTCCTGCGGCACACCCTGCGCGACGGTTTTTTCCATGCCGACATGCATCCCGGCAATCTTTTCGTCGATCCGCAGGGCATGATAGTCGCGGTCGATATGGGGATCGCCGGACGGCTCGGGAAAAAGGAGCGGCGGTTTCTCGCTGAAATCCTCTACGGCTTCATCACGCGCGATTACATGCGGGTGGCGGAAGTACATTTCGAGGCCGGTTACGTGCCGGGCCATCACGACATAGCGAGTTTCGCGCAGGCGATCCGCGCCATCGGCGAGCCAATTCACGGCCAGCCGGCCGAGACGATCTCCATGGGCAAGCTCCTGACCCTTCTCTTTGAAGTCACTGAGCTTTTCGACATGGAAACCCGGCCGGAACTCGTGATGCTGCAAAAGACCATGGTGGTGGTGGAAGGCGTGTCGCGTATGCTCAATCCGCGCTTCAACATGTGGAAGGCGGCTGACCCTGTTGTCAGTGGCTGGATAAGGGACAATCTCGGCCCGAAACGTATCGTGACCGATCTGAAAGACGGCGTGAAGGCCGCCCTGAAGCTCGCCGAGGCAGCGCCGGAGATCGCCGCCAAGACGGAGAAGCTGCATTCGGAACTGATGTATATGAGCGAGCATGGCTTGCGCTTCGACGCGCAGACCGCAGAAGCCATCGGCAGGGCAGAAGCGCGCCATACCAGATGGGGGCGGATAGCGCTGTGGGTTATTGCGCTGACGCTTGTCTTTATTGCCATCAAGGTAAGCTGAACATCTCGGCACGTTTTCGTGCCATGTTTGTGTAACGTCTCGAGGTAATAAAGATCTGGCCTTTCCTCGGGTCAGGCAGTTGTGCGGGTAAGGGCTGCTTTGAAGCCGCGATAGTGCGCGGGTGCTAGAGACGGATGATGCCGGACGGGATTTGATTGTGATGGCTAAAGCGCAGATACTGAAACAAACCCTCTCCTATTCCTCCTGGCCACTCGTCTTTGTTGGCGGCCTCGTGGGGTCTTATTTCGCCTTCACGAGCAGCCATCCGATCGCGGCGTTTCTCAGTGTTTATGCCTGCGCGGTTTTCACTCTCTTTCTTCTCGAACGCTATATTCCCTATGAAGTCGAATGGCTCGAAGGGGATGGCGAGACAATGACGAGCATCGGCCACACGCTTTTGACCAAGGGGCTGGTGCAACTTGCCGCCGCAGCATCGGCCATCTTCCCGATGCTGGCCGCGAACGTGCTCCAGCCGCTCGCGGCAATGCGCTCTGACCTGTGGCCATCGCATCTGCCAATGGTGGTGCAGGTCTCGCTTGCGGTAACGATTGCCGAATTCGGTCTCTACTGGGCCCATCGCATCGCGCATGAAACCGTTTTTTTCTGGCGGTTCCATGCCCTGCATCACAGCGTCGTACGGCTATGGGTCGTCAATACCGGGCGGTTCCATGTGGCCGATTCCCTGTTCAAGATCGCGCTCAGCCAGATTCCGCTTTATTTCATGGGGGCGCCGCTGCAGGTGTTCTGGTGGCTGGGTGCTGTGACCGCATTCATCGGTATCTTGACCCATTGCAATGTCGACATGAAAACGGGTGTGCTCGACTATGTCTTCAGCACGCCGCGCCTACATCGTTGGCACCATTCAAAACAGCTTCCGGAAGGCAATACCAATTACGGCGAAAACCTCGTCATCTTCGATATTCTCTTTGGCTCCTACCATAACCCTGACCGACCCTCATCAACTGATATCGGCATCAAGGGTGAGATCGCCAAGGGGTTTTTGCCACAGCTCGTGCAGCCCTTCACCAAAGAAGGCGTCCGCCAGATCATCGGCAAGCACAAAAAGGTCAATTGAAGCGGAAATTATAGGGCGGGTGCGGGATCGATCACGATGCCCAGCTCGCCTCGCAGTTTTTTTGTCAGGCCGGCTGCCACAAGCTCATAGGAGCGGCGAACATAGTGCTCCACTTCTTCCCGTTCGAGCGGAGAATGATCGGCAATCGATATCCATTTGCGTTTCGCAAAATACGGCGCCTGGGCGATACCTTCGAGCGCAGTGAGGATTTCAAAGCTCTCCTCCGAGCATTTCACCACCAGCCGCCAGTCTTCCCGTTCGCCCAGCACGGCAAAGACCTTGTCGCCCACCTTGGCAACATGCGAATCCCATTGATCGACGAAACACACGCCCGGCCATTCGCCAAGCATCCTGTCGAATGTCTTGCGATCAAAAATGGTCATGTGAGTTTCTCCGCGACAAAGGCTGCCAGACGTTTTGCCACTTCGGCCTTATCGAGATCCGGCCATGCCTCAACACCCTCGGCCGAAATGATTTTCACGCTGTTGCGGTCTCCACCCATGATTCCGGTTTGCGCCGAGACGTCGTTGGCGACGATGTAATCCGCGCCCTTGCGTTCCAGTTTGGCGCGACCGTTTTTTTCCACGTCCTGCGTTTCGGCAGCGAAGCCCACCACTAGCTTCGGACGGTTTTCATGGTGGCCGACGGTTTTGAGAATATCGGGATTTTCTGTCAGCTGGAGCGCCGGCGGCGCATCACCTGGCTGCTTCTTGATCTTTTGTTCTGATGAACCCGCCACCCGCCAATCGGCGACGGCGGCAACCATGACGGCGATATCCGCCGGCAGCCTTGAGATCACCGCGTCCCGCATTTCTTCGGCGCGCTCGATATGGATTACCGTCACACCGGCGGGATCAGCAATGGTCACCGGCCCGGAAACCAGCGTTACGTCTGCACCGAGTTCCGCGAGAGCCGCTGCAATCGCATGGCCCTGCTTGCCCGATGAACGGTTGGCGATGTAGCGCACGGGATCGATCGGCTCATGCGTAGGGCCGGAGGTCACGATCGCCTTCTTGCCCTTCAGGGGCATCGTCCCCCCATCCAGCAGCGCTTCAACGGCTTGGATGATCTGTAAAGGCTCCGCCATTCGGCCGAGACCTGCCTCCCCCTTCTCAGCCATCTCGCCGGCCATTGGTCCGACGAAAAACACACCATCTTTCTTCAGCGTATCGACATTGCGCATTGTTGGCTTTGCCGACCACATTTTTGGGTTCATCGCCGGCGCAACCAGCACCTTGCGGTCGGTCGCAAGAAGGACCGCCGAAGCTAGATCATCGGCCAAACCATGTGCCATCTTCGCCATGAGATCGGCGGTGGCGGGCGCCACCAGCACGAGATCGCAATCGCGCGCCAGCCTGATATGACCGACATCCTGCTCGTCCTGCCGTGAAAAAAGCTCCGTGAAAACATGGGTGGCGGACAATGCACCAACGGCGAGCGGGGTGATAAATTCCTGCGCGCCTTTCGTCATGACAGGCGTAACCTTTGCGCCGCGCTCTTTCAGACGGCGGATGAGGTCAAGGCTCTTATAGGCTGCGATGCCGCCTGAAATGATGAGGAGAATATGTTTGTCTGAAAGCGTCATGATGCCGGACCAGTTTCCCGTTTCAGCGGGAAACTAGAGCATTTTCGGTGAAAACGTAATCACCTTCAATGCTCTAGCTCTTTGTTTTCCGCATTTCTGGACGGAAAGACGCTTGCGCATTTTTCCTGAAAACGCTCGGCCCTTGGCATACAAAGTGCAACCCGGCCGATATCACGCCGCCTTGGCGACGTGATATTCCTTGATCGCAACCATCTTGATAGCGGGGAAACGCTCGGATTCATAACGCAGCGAAAAGGCATCCTGCGCCAGAAATACCGGATCGCCATCCAGGTCGCGGGCGATATCGCCACGCTTGACGTTGAGAAACTTGTCCATTTCTGCCGGCTGATCGGACGAAATCCAGCGGCAGACCGAGAAGCGCGACATTTCGAAGGAAACCGGCAGGCCATATTCGCCCATCAGCCGTTCCTTCAACACGTCAAGCTGCAGCGCACCGACGACGCCGACGATGGCTGGCGAGCCGTCTTCCGGCGAAAAGAGCTGCACGACGCCCTCTTCGGCCATTTGCTGCAGGGCTTCCTTCAGCTTCTTCGCCTTCATCGCATCTTCCAGACGCACACGGCGCAGGATTTCCGGCGAGAAGTTCGGCACACCCTGGAACACGAGATTTTCACCCTCGGTCAGCGTATCGCCGATGCGGAGCGTGCCGTGGTTCGGAATGCCGACCACATCACCTGCAAAGGCTGTGTCAGCCAGCTGGCGTTGCGAGGCGAAGAAGAATTGCGGCGCGGTGAGTCCCATCTGCTTGCCGGTGCGTGACAGGCGCGCCTTCATGCCGCGCTCCAGCCTGCCGGAGCAGATGCGGGCAAAGGCGATACGGTCGCGGTGGTTCGGGTCCATATTGGCCTGAATCTTGAAGACGAAGGCAGTCATTTTGTCTTCGGCCGCATGCACGGTGCGGGTATCTGCCACCTGATCGCGCGGCGGCGGTGCGAAATCGCCGAGCGCATTGATAAGGTCACGCACACCGAAATTGCGCAGCGCCGAACCGAAGAAGACCGGCGTCATATGGCCTTCGAGGAAAGCCTGCCGATCGAAGGGACGGCAGGCTTCCATCGCCAGTTCCGTTTCTTCGATGAAAGCATCGCGCTCATTTTCCGGCAGTCGATCCGCCACCGCCTGCGGACCGTTAACCTTCATGGCCTCCACCTGCGTGTCGACGCCGCGGAACGTGCTGTCGGCAAGATGATAGGCGCCGCAGAAGGTTTTGGCGCGGCCCACCGGCCATGTGATCGGCGCCGTATCGAGCGCCAGCTTCTCCTCCACCTCGTCCAGTATCTCGAAGGGGTCGCGGCTTTCGCGGTCCATCTTGTTGATGAAGGTGATGATCGGAATATCGCGCATGCGGCAGACTTCGAACAGCTTCAGCGTGCGCGGCTCGATACCCTTGGCGGCGTCGATGACCATGATCGCCGCATCCACGGCCGTCAGCGTACGATAGGTATCGTCAGCGAAATCTTCGTGGCCGGGCGTATCGAGGATATTGAAGACGCGGTCGTTATATTCGAAAGTCATGACCGACGTGACGACCGAAATGCCGCGCTCGCGCTCGATCTTCATCCAGTCCGAACGGGTCTGGATGCGGTCCTTTTTCGCCTTCACCTCACCGGCAAGCTGGATCGCTCCGCCGAACAGCAGCAGCTTTTCGGTGAGCGTGGTTTTACCCGCGTCCGGGTGCGCGATAATAGCAAAGGTGCGGCGGCGGGAGACCGCCTCGGCAAGTGTTTCGGCCATCTGACAAATCCTGTGGAATTGCGGGGTATCTAGCGTTTCAGGCCCGGTTTTGCAATTGACCTTGCCGCGATCTCGGCAAACTAATGCCGCATGACCGTTCAAAACAACAATCTGCCTCCTCTTCGTCTCGCCCGCCTCGCCCACGGCGCAGGCCTTGAACTCCCCTCTTACGAGACCGGTGGCGCCGCCGGCATGGACCTGCGTGCAGCTGTGTCCGTGGGTGAGCCGTTGACCCTGAAACCCGGTGAACGGGCGCTGGTGCCGACCGGCTTCGTGTTCGAAGTTCCCGCCGGATATGAGGCGCAAATCCGCCCCCGCTCCGGCCTTGCCATCAAGAACGGCATCACCTGCCTCAATTCCCCGGGCACGGTGGACAGCGATTATCGCGGTGAGGTGAAAGTCATCCTCGCCAATCTCGGTCAGGACGACTTCGTCATCGAGCGTGGCATGCGCATTGCACAGATGGTCGTCGCGCCCGTGACGCAGGTGACTGTTGTCGAAGTGATGGAGACTTCGCAGACGGCACGGGGCGTCGGCGGTTTCGGCTCTACCGGCGTTTAGCGACACCGCTGGAGAGGAGCGGACTGATTGTCTTTGCCCGGCATTTTCGCTATGGATCTGGCGGATTTTCAGGGAAACACGATCATGACGCTGACCACCCTATTCGCTTATGCCACCGCCCTCTTCATCGCTGCCGCCATTCCCGGCCCCGGCATGACGGCAATCGTGGCGCGGGCGCTGGGTTCGGGCTTTCGGGAAACCTTTTTCATGGGTCTCGGGCTGGTGCTTGGCGACATGATCTATCTGACCGCTGTGATCCTGGGGCTGGCCTTCGTCGCGCAGACCTTTCAGGAGGCCTTCATGGTCCTGAAATTTGCAGGTGCGGCCTATCTTCTCTATATCGCCTGGAAGCTCTGGACCGCCGGTCTCTTGCCGCAGGACCTGAAGGCGAAGAAGAGCACCAGCATGTCCATGTCCTTCCTGTCCGGCCTGCTGATCACCCTCGGCAATCCCAAAACCATGCTTTTTTATGTGGCGCTGGTGCCGACGCTGATCGACATCCGCATGATCGGCCCTTCGGAATATGCGACGCTTCTTGCCATCACCTTTGTCGTGCTGATGGCGGTTCTCCTGCCTTACATCCTGCTTGCGGCCAAAGCGCGCAACCTCCTGAAAAGACCGAGCGCCCTGACAATTCTCAACCGCACCGCGGCGGGTATTCTGGCCGGAACCGCGACGATGATCGCCATCCGCAGCACGTAAAACAAATTCGTGCATTTCCGCGATCTGGCGTGAAATTATTCCCGCAATTCACGGATATTAGGACGAACGTTCGCTAGCTTGCGGAGATTATTGCTCCTATTCTGCCGCTCAAATCTTGCGGTCTTTACACAGGAGAGCATCATGCCGGAAGCCAGAAAGCCCGGACGCGGACGCGTCTATTCCTCGATTACGGAAACAATCGGCGATACACCGATCGTGCGGCTCGACAAGCTGGCGAAGGAAAAAGGCGTGAAGGCCAATCTTCTTGCCAAGCTCGAATTTTTCAATCCCATCGCTTCGGTGAAGGACCGCATCGGCGTCGCCATGATTGAAGCTCTGGAAGCCCAGGGCAAGATTACGCCCGGAAAGACGACGCTGGTGGAACCGACCTCCGGTAATACGGGGATTGCGCTCGCCTTCGCTGCCGCCGCGAAAGGCTACAAGCTGATCCTGACCATGCCTGAAACCATGTCGGTCGAGCGTCGGAAAATGCTGGCTCTCCTAGGCGCGGAGTTGGTGCTGACCGAAGGCCCGAAGGGCATGAAGGGCGCCATCGCCAAGGCGCAGGAACTGGCAGAAACCCTGCCTGACGCCATCATTCCGCAGCAGTTTGAAAACCCCGCCAATCCCGAGATCCACCGCAAGACGACGGCTGAAGAAATCTGGAACGACACCGAAGGCACGGTTGATATTCTGGTCTCGGGTATCGGCACCGGCGGCACGATCACCGGCACGGGTCAGGTTCTGAAATCCCGCAAGCCCGAGGTGAAGGTGATTGCGGTGGAGCCCGCCGACAGCCCCGTTCTTTCCGGTGGCAACCCCGGCCCCCACAAAATTCAGGGCATCGGCGCCGGTTTTGCCCCCGCCATTCTCGACACCGGCATTTATGACGAGATCGTCACCGTCACCAATGATGAGGCTTTCGAAACCGCACGTCTGGCGGCGAGGCTGGAAGGCGTGCCTGTTGGCATCTCCTCGGGTGCGGCGCTGGCGGCGGCAATCAAGGTCGGTGCGCGTGAGGAAAATGCCGGCAAGAACATTGTCATCATCATTCCCTCCTTCGCGGAACGTTATCTTTCGACAGCACTTTTCGAAGGGCTTGGGCTCTAGCCCCTTCTCGGCACCCGGTTGCGGAAGAGCGAATATTTGACGTGCCGCCGGTTTGCCGGCGGCCTTTCTGTTTCAAGGCCCCCTCATGCGGCCCATCACCTACCGAACTGTCCAAACAGCATTTTACCCGTCATTCCCGGAACCACCTGATTGACCGGCAGGCATAAGCGTCCTTCCCAGACAAAGTGCCCGTAGCTGGTTTTACGCCGCGGCGGTTAGCCTTTCGCCGGCGATACGATAGGACACTGCTTCGGCAATATGGATACGCCCAACCTTTTGCCTGCCATCCAGATCCGCCAGGGTGCGGGCCACCTTAAGAATGCGATGGTAACCGCGCGCGGAAAACTTCATGCGCTCCGCCGCATCACGCAGCAATTGCAGCCCGGACTGGTCCGGTTCGGCGTATTTTTCGATCATTGCTGTCGTGCAGCGGGCGTTGGTACGGATGGCAGGGAAGCCCGCTGCCGCATAACGTTCCTGCTGGGCAAGGCGCGCTTGGGCGACGCGCGCCGCGACCACGGCGCTCGGTTCGGCCGTCACGGGCCGCATGAGATCGGCGGCGGAAACGGCGGGAACGTCGATACGGATGTCGATGCGATCGAGCAGCGGGCCGGAAATGCGAGCCTGATAGTCTGCCACACAACGTGGGCCTCTGGCACAGGTAAAACCCGGCTCTCCCGCCATACCGCAACGGCAGGGATTCATTGCCGCGACAAGCTGGATTTGCGCGGGATAGCTGACACGGTGATTGGCCCGCGCAATAATGCATTCGCCGGTTTCGAGCGGCTGACGCAGTGCATCCAGCACCTGCGGCGAAAATTCCGGGAACTCATCCAGAAAAAGAACGCCATGGTGAGCAAGCGAAGCCTCGCCCGGTTTGGCCCGCAGCCCGCCGCCGATCAGGGCCGCCATGGTGGCGGAATGATGCGGCGTGCGGAAGGGCCTGCGATCCGAAAGCTTGCCACCCGACAATTGGCCGGCAATGGAATGGACCATGGACACTTCCAGCAGTTCTGCCGCCTCCAGCGGCGGCAGGATCGAAGGCAAGCGGGCGGCGAGCATGGATTTTCCCGAGCCGGGCGGGCCGACCATCAGCAGATTATGGCCGCCGGCGGCTGCCACCTCCAGCGCCCGCCGGGCGCTCTCCTGCCCCTTTATGTCAGCTAAATCAGGCAGATTGACCGGATTGGCGCGAATGGCGGGCGTCGGGCGCGAGAGGATCTGCGTGCCACGAAAGTGATTAGCGAGCGCAATCAGGCTGCGCGGGGCGAGAATATCGATCCCGGCTCCGGCCCATGCCGCCTCCGGGCCGCTGTCAGCCGGGCAAATCAGTCCCTTGCCAAGCGCATTGGCCCCGATCGCTGCCGGAAGCGCGCCCGCAACCAAGCCGATAGTACCATCGAGATTGAGTTCGCCAAGGACCACGTAACGCCCCAGCGCGTCGGCCGGTATGGCTCCCAGGGCGGCCATGAGGCCAAGGGCAATGGGAAGATCGAAATGCGATCCTTCCTTCGGCAGATCGGCAGGGGCAAGATTGACCGTGACCTTCTTTGCCGGCAGCGCCAAGCCTGAGGCATGTAATGCCGCCTGCACGCGCTCCCGGCTTTCGGCGACGGCTTTATCCGGCAGACCGACAATCTGGATGCCGACCCTTCCCGGTGCGACCATGACCTGCACCTCGACAGGCACACCCTCTATGCCCTGAAATGCCACCGTATTGACCCGTGCCACCATGGCCTGCCCCCGCAAACCGCCGCGCTTTCAGAGCCTTATGCCCCATCCACGACCATTGCCAAGCAACGTGCCACAGCTCAAAGAATAAAACAAGAACATCCAGCGAACAATTTATCGCATCCGCTGTATTTTAGTTGTATCGAGTTGTATAGCCGGAACAAACCGAGAGCGATTTATGTCTTATCAAAAATCCTGAGCTTCGCGCTTTTTCTCGATGGCGTCCCACAGCAGGCTCGCCACATCGGCGCCGCCGAATTTCCGCACCTCTCGAATGCCGGTCGGCGAGGTGACGTTGATTTCGGTGAGGTAATCGCCAATGACATCAATTCCAACGAACAGGAAACCACGCTCGCGCAGGGCGGGGCCGATACGGCGGCAGATTTCCTTTTCGCGCGCGGTCAGTTCCGTAGGCTCAGGGCGGCCGCCAGCGTGCATGTTGGAACGGGCATCGTTTTCCGCTGGAACGCGGTTGATCGCACCCACCGGCTCTCCATCCACCAGCAGGATGCGTTTATCGCCCTTGCGGACGTCGGGCAGATATTCCTGAGCAATGTAAGGTTCGCGGAACATCTGACCGAACATTTCCAGCAGCGAGGAGAAATTGCGGTCGTCCCGCGCTGAATGGAAGACGCCCGCACCGCCATTGCCATAAAGCGGCTTGAGAATGATATCGCCCATTTCGTTACGGAAGCGCGCGATTTCCGCGACATCCTTCGTGATCAGCGTCTTCGGCATGAGATCCGCGAATTCAGTGACGAAGATCTTCTCCGGCGAATTGCGCACCCAGGCGGGATCATTGACCACCAGGGTCTTCGGATGAATGCGCTCCAGCAGATGGGTGGAGGTAATATAGGCCATGTCGAATGGTGGATCCTGACGCAGATGGATGACATCCATCGTGGAAAGATCAACGCGCTCCGGTTCGGAAAGCGAGAAATGGTCACCCTTGATGTCGCGCAGTTCCATCTGCTCGACGGTCGCGTAAATCTTGCCGTCGCGCATGGAAAGGCGGTCGGGCGTGTAATGGAACAGCCGATATCCGCGCGCCTGCGCTTCAAGGCTCATGGCGAAGGTGGAATCACCGCCGATGTTGATGCCGGAGACATGATCCATCTGGATCGCGACGTTCTTGATCTTCGCCATGCGCATGTTCCTCTCGCAGCATACGGACGCCTGCGATCCGCCATGCCGTGTCTCATCTTTCAAGCGTTCCGGCAGGACCGGAAGAGACCCGGAAATGCTTCAGAAAACTTGAAAGATGTAGGGCAGCGACCATTCAAACGCAACTGCTGCGAGCCGTGGTTTCTGTGAGTTTTATTGAACCTTCATAATTCCCACGGCGAAGGCACACCCGCGCCCGCCAACGGCATGGGCGACAGCTCAGGCTGCCAGCTTGTAGGAGCGACCGGCGAACAGCTTGTTCTTGACGCGATAGGCAAATGCCAGCGCCGTGGGGAACGGACGACGCATGAAGGCAACCTTGCGCACATAATGATCAACACGCCAGGTGGCCCATGTTCCGGCCCTGAAATAAGCGACGTCACCGACCCGCAGGATGCTGACCGAGCCGTCCTCGGCCGTCACATGCACCTCGCCTTCCAAAATATAGACGGTCTCATCCCAACCGAAGAACCAGCGGAATTCGCCTGCAGTGCAATCCCACATGGCAGTGCTTGAGGCACGGTCGCCGCTTCGGGAATGATCCGCAGCACGTGCCTGCGGGTTGCCGGCAATGATCCATTCAGCATTGATGGGCGCCGGCTGAAGCCGCAGATCGGTGCAGGATGCGCTGACCACCGCGTCGTCTTTTTTCCGACGCAGATAGGCCGGCAATATCGGCACCGTACGGATAGCCATGGTTGCGGCCGCCGCGAACATCATTTTGAACGACATATGAGAAAACCCCCGTGAAATATTGGAGGCCTTTTATCATCGGGATCGTAACAAACCAGTTTTGACAATCGGCGCAATTTTAGTCATCGCGCCGATTTCAGGTGACGCACTCAGGCCGTCGCCAGTTGAGCGTCCTGCGCCACCGTCTGTTCCGCTCTGCTGGCGATACGCTTGCCAGTTTCGCTGGCGAAGAAGTGCAGTTTTTCCGGAGCAATCGTCACCGAAAGCGCGGACGGAACCTCGACGTCAGGCGGAAAGGCCACGGTCAGGCTCTGATCGCCGATCATGCCGTGTATAAGGCGTTGCGAACCCAGCTCCTCAATATAATCCACGCGAAGTGCGAAACCCTGGGCGTCAGCAGCAGCGAGACGAAAATCTTCCGCCCGCATTCCAACAGTCACCGGGCCGGACGTGGGGGCGAAGCCATTGAGCGCAAACAGCGACGGCCCGATGGCAAGGCTATCGCCGTGCAATTCGGCGCTGAGAAGATTCATGGCCGGAGAGCCGATGAAACTTGCGACGAAGGTTGAGGCAGGCGTGTGATAGACATCCAGCGGCGCACCGATCTGCTCGATACGGCCGCCATTCAGTACGACGAGACGGTCGGCCAGCGTCATGGCTTCCAACTGGTCATGGGTAACGTAGATCGATGTCGTGCCGAGACGT
Source organism: Rhizobium sp. ZX09 (assembly GCF_017357485.1). Classification (NCBI taxonomy): domain Bacteria; kingdom Pseudomonadati; phylum Pseudomonadota; class Alphaproteobacteria; order Hyphomicrobiales; family Rhizobiaceae; genus Rhizobium; species Rhizobium sp. ZX09. The sequence continues at coordinate 2,979,933 of NZ_CP031363.1, read as the reverse complement.
TTTTGCAGCCGCTTGATTTCGCCGCGCATGGAAACACGCAACTTGGCATCGAGATTGGACAGGGGTTCGTCGAACAGGAAGGCAGCAGGCTTGCGAACGATCGCACGCCCCATGGCGACGCGCTGACGCTGACCACCGGAAAGGGCGCGTGGCTTGCGGTCCAGATAGGGTTCGAGTTGCAGCATACGCGCCGCTTCAGCCACACGGGCGTCAATTTCCGCCTTGGGTGTCCTGCGGTTCTTCAGCCCGTACTCCAGGTTCTCGCGTACCGACATATGCGGGTAAAGCGCGTAGTTCTGGAAGACCATGGCGATATCGCGGTCGGCCGGATCGGTCTGGTTGACCACCCGGTCGCCGATCTTCACCGTGCCTTCTGAAATATCCTCAAGCCCGGCGACCATACGCAAAAGCGTGGACTTGCCGCAGCCGGAGGGACCGACGAGAACGATGAACTCGCCGTCCTTGATGTCGATATCGACGTGATGCACGGCGCGCACGCCGCCATGATAATCCTTGCAGACCTGACTGATTTCTATCGCGGCCATTTCGGTCTCCTTATTTATCGCTTTCGGTCAGGCCCTTGATGAACCAGCGCTGGAAAATCACGACGATCAGTACGGGTGGCAGCATGGCCAGCACGGCGAGCGCGAAAGCTTCGTTGTAATCGGGGATTTGCGAACCGACCCAGACCTGCAGGATCGACTTGATGCCACGCATCAGGGTGAAGAAACTCTCATCCGTCGTCATCAGCATGGGCCAGAGATACTGATTCCAGCCATAGACGAACATGATGATGAAGATCGCCGCCATCATGGTGCGCGACAGCGGAATGAGAACGTCGACGAAAAATTTCACTGGCCCCGCACCATCGATACGGGCAGCCTCCAGCAGCTCCTCAGGCACGGATTTGAAGAACTGCCGGAAATAGAAGGTGCCCGTCGCCGAAGCGAGAAGCGGCACGATCAGACCGGTATAGGAGTTCAACAGTCCCAGTTTGCTCATTACCTCGTAGGACGGCATGATGCGCACTTCGAGCGGCAGAAGCAGCGTGGTGAAAATGATCCAGAAGGCGAGCGTCGCAAAACGGAAGCGGAAATAGACGATCGCATAGGCCGCCGTCATCGACAGGACGATTTTGCCGACGGCAAAGCCGATGCCGAGGATCAGCGAATTCAACACCATGTTCAGGCCTGTAACCTGTCCGGTGAAACCACCCTTCTGGGTAAGGACCTTCTCATAGGTTTCGATGAAATTGTCGCCGGGAATGATCGCAAGGCCGCTGCGGTGAATTTCAGCCGCCGTGTGGGTGGACGTCATGAAGGCCACGACAACAGGCAGGATCAGAAACAATGCGCCAATGATCAGCACCAGATGATCGAGGGGTTTGGTCTTGTACATCGTCTTTTCCCTCAATTGTAATGGATGCGCTTCTCGATGAAGCGGAACTGGATGATGGTGAGGACGAAAACGACCAGCATGAGGATGACGGACTGGGCCGAGGAACCGCCGATGTCATTGCCGCGGAAACCGTCGAGGAACACCTTGTAGACCAGCGTGATCGGGTTGTTGGCGGCCTTGTCTTTCACCATCACGTCGATGACACCGAACGTATCGAACAACGAATAGGTGATGTTGATGATGAGCAGGAAGAAGGCCGTGGGCGCCAGGAGCGGCATGATGACGGTCCAGAACCGGCGGAAGCCCGAACGGCAATCGATGGACGCGGCTTCCCGCACGGAGACCGGAACGCCCTGGAGACCGGAGAGGAAGAAGATGAAGTTGTAAGGAATCTGCTTCCAGACCGCGACAACGATCATGGCAAAGGCCGTATCGAAATAATTGAGGCCGACCTTCATGTCCCAACCGAGAAACGCGGCCATCTTCACGAAGGGGCCGATATGCTGGTCGAAAAACATCATGCCGATAAGGCCGGCGACCGGCGGCGCAATGGCGTAAACGGAAATCAGCAGCGTCTTGTATGTCGAACTGCCGCGAATGACCGCATCCGCCTTGAAGGCGAGCAGCAGGCCGAGCGCCAGCGAAAAGAAGGTGACGAGCACGGTGAAGACCACCGTGAATTTGGCGATGCTGAGATATTCGGGGCTGAAGATCGCATCCGAATAATTGGCGAGTCCAACGAAGGAAGCGCCGAACCCGAACGGGTCTTCGATATAGAAAGACGAATGGATGGCCTGAACGGATGGCCAATAGAAGAAGATGAAAATCACCGCAAGCTGCGGCGCCAGAAACAGATAGGGCACAAAGGACGAGGAGAACTGCACGCGCTTCATGCCGGCTTCTGCGGGTTTGGCGGGTTTTCCAGCCTTTGCGGACCGACCGGAGAAAAACCGGCGCGGTTGAGACGATGTATAGGCCACGCTTGCGCCTCCTTATCCAGAAGTGAGCCTCCCTTCCGTCAGAAAGGAGGCTCGACAAGATCAACGGTTTCGAAGAGATCGATCAGCCGGCCGTCTTGGCGAAGCGGGCCAGAAGGTCGTTGCCTTCCTTCTCGATGATTTCGAAAGCAGCCTTCGGCGTGACTTCGCCGGAGAAGATGCGGTTATATTCGCGTTCCATCACGGCGCGGATCTGCGGGTAGAAGCCGAGGCGATAACCCTTGGACCAGTCGCCACCCTGCAGTGACAGCTGCTGGATGCCGACTTCGGCGACCGGCTTTTCCTTGTAGTAACCTTCAGCCTTGGCCTTTTCATAAGCGGCCTTGGTGATGGCGACGTAACCGGTTGCCTTGTGATAGAAGACCTGGATTTCCGGCGAGGTCAGGAACTGGAAGAAGTCGGCCACGCATTTGTTTTCGGCTTCGGACTTGCCCGACATTGCAAAGAGGGCAGCGCCGCCGATGAAGGAGTTGGTACCCGCGCCCTTGATGGAGCCCCAGTAAGGGAGAAAAGTTGCCGAGAATGGCATTGTGGCCGTCTTCTGAAGGCCGCCGAAGGAACCCGACGAACCGATCCAGAGTGCTACCTTACCTTCTTCGAAGGGCTTCTGGTTGTCGTTCCAGCCGGCGCCGTAATAGGCAAACAGGCCCTTGTCCTTCCAGTCCTTCAGCTTCTCGAACATCATGACGAGGTTCGGGTCGGTGACCTTGAGCTTGGTGTCGGTGACGCTGTCGTAACCATTGTTGTTCGTGGCGAACTGGATGTTGTTACGCGAGAAGAAGTTCTCCGTGAACTGCCAGGTCAGCTGCGACTGGACGAGCGGAATATAGCCGGCTTCCTTCAGCTTCGGCGCGACCTTTTCAAAGTCTTCCCAGGTCTTGGGAGCTTCGACGCCAGCCTTCTTCAGGGCCTCGTCGTTGATGTACATGATGGGAGCGGAGGAATTGAACGGCATGCCGACGAACTTGCCGTCAGCGGCAGCGTAGAAGTAGCGCACGCCGTTGATAAAGGCGTCCCGATCGAACTTGTAACCGGCCTTGGTGATCAGGTCTTCGGCAGGAATCACCGCGCCCTTGGCGTTGATGATGGTGGCAGCACCTGCATCGAAAACCTGAAGAATGTTCGGCTGTTCGCCCGAACGGAAAGCTGCGATGCCGCTGGCGAGAGCTTCTTCATAGGAGCCCTTGGAAACCGGCGTCAGCGCGCATTCTTTCTGGGCTTCGTTGAATTTCTGGGCGACTTCGTTGATGACTTCGCCGTTACGTCCGCCCATGCCATGCCACCAGGTGATGTTGGTCGCAGCCATGGAAGAGGTCGCGGAGATGCTGACAGCCACAGCGGCCATGGAAATCTTCTTGAACATATCAAATCCTCTCCACCATTTATTGGGGTGAGGATGCGAATAGAGGGGTTCAATGACGCCTCTTTGACAGTTCCATGTCAGATTTATTACAGCGGTGGATGAAAATCTCAGTCGGATATGCGTTTCAGGGGCCGGGCCGGGTTCCCGACCACCGTCACGCCTGCAGCGACGTCGCGTGTGACGACCGAACCGGCACCAACAATCGCACCGTCACCCACTGTCACGCCCGCAAGCAGAATCGCTCCACCGCCGATCCAGACGTCGCGACCGATGGTCACGGGTTTTGCGATTTCAATGCCTTGCGCACGCGGCACCGGGTCGAGATGGTGTTCCGCACAGTAAATCTGCACCGCAGGCCCCAGCATCGCGCCGTCGCCTATCGTTACCTTAGCGGAATCGAGAATGGTGCAGCCCGCGTTGAGATACACATTTTTTCCCAGCGCGATATTAAAGCCGTAAGCGCAATGAAACGGCGCTTCGAGAAACGCGCCTTCCCCGACAGAATTAAACAGCGCGCGCAGCAGCGGTGCAATTGCCCCGCGCTCATCCGGCGGCATCGTATTGTGCTGGTGGACGGCCCCTCGTGCGCGCCGGCGCAATATATCCAGCTCACCATCCATGCAGCTGTACCATTCGCCCGCGGCCATTTTTTCACGCTCGGTGGACATCGTCTCCCCCTTCAAAAAGCATCGATAAAATGCTGCGGCAGACCTCGCGGCAGAATGGCGACGATATCGAAGCGCAGTGAAAGCCGCCCGGCATCGCCGTGGCGGGCCAGCCACAGGTCCGCAGCCGCCCGGATGCGTTGCTGCGAATGAAAGCCGACGGCATCGATCGCGCTGATACCGGACGGCCGGGCCTTGACTTCCACAAACGCGACGACGTCCGCCTTGCGGGCGACAAGGTCGATCTCCCCCAGCCGGGTGCGATAACGAATGGCGAGAATGCGATATCCCTTCAGCAGCAGAAAAAGTGCCGCCCAATATTCCGCAGCATGACCACGCCGCTCGGCTTTTCGCCTTTTGTCGTTTCGCCAGTTAGCGGCCATCCGCTTCCTTCATGTCCAGCAGCCTTTGATAAAGCTCCTTGCGCGGCAGGCCCGTCAGCTTCGCCGCTTCGCCTGCAGCCCTTGCGGCGGGCATGGTGGCGACCAGGTCCTTCAGCAGCTTCTCGACATCCTCGATATCGGGAATCTCGTCATAGGAAGGCGGCTCCACCAGAAGCACGATCTCGCCCTTCACCACACGGTCACCGTCATAGTAATCCGCAAGCTCACCGAGCGTGCCGCGGCGGAATTCCTCGAACGTCTTGGTCAGCTCGCGGCAGACCACGGCGCGGCGCTCACGGCCAAGCACTTCCGATGCGACCTTGATGGAAGCGCTGATGCGATGCGGTGATTCAAAAAAAATGAGGGTCGCGGGGATTTTCGCCAGTTCGGCAAAACGGTCGCGCTTACCGCGGTCCTTTACCGGCAGGAAACCCGCAAACAGGAAGGCGTCACTTGGCATGCCCGAACCGACCAGCGCGGCTAACGGCGCCGAGGCGCCCGGCACCGGCACGACGCGATGCCCGGCCTCGAGTGCAAGCTGGCCAAGCCGATAACCGGGATCGGAAACAAGCGGCGTTCCCGCATCAGACACCAGCGCCACGGATTTTCCTGCTTCTAGCGCCGCGATGAGCTTTGGCCCCACTTCGTTCGAATTGTGCTCGTGATACGCAAACGGACGGGTACGGATACCGTAACGCTCGAGCAGGATGCGTGTGACGCGGGTATCCTCGCAGGCGAGAACATCAGCAGAAGCCAGCGTCTCCAGCGCGCGAATGGTGATGTCGCCCAGATTGCCGATGGGGGTGGCGACGAGATAAAGCGCGCACTCCAGCGGACGCGCGGGAATTGTGGCAGCCCCGATCCTGAATTCCTTCACCGCCTGCCTGGCGTCAATCTTCGATGTTTCTTCCGTCACACGGCTTCCAATCATTCTTGCCGATCATTTCCGGCCGGTCGCTCCAGTTATTCCTCTTTATGGGCAATTGAAAACCAGCGAACAAGGGCAACGGGCGGCGCCAGCCTGTGGATCATGTTGTATAGCAGCAAAATGACCCGCGGCAGACGAACTCGGCTCTTGCATTCTCCGCAATAACTCTGCCATTTTGCCCGTCCACATTATCCGGCATTTGCCGGTGAAGACTCTTCTTGCCGATCCGGCGGTGGCCGGTTCGCAACGGTTGAAAGCGGTAGTGTCCATGCGTATTACTCTTGAGCGGTCGAACCTTCTGAAATCGCTGAACCACGTCCACCGGGTCGTCGAGCGTCGCAACACGATCCCGATCCTGTCGAACGTTCTGCTGCGCGCTTCCGGCGCCAATCTTGACATGAAGGCGACCGACCTCGATCTCGAAATCACCGAAGCGACGCCGGCCATGGTGGAGCAGGCGGGCGCCACCACCGTGCCGGCACACCTGCTTTATGAAATCGTGCGCAAGCTGCCGGATGGTTCCGAGGTGCTTTTGGCGACCAATCCGGACGGTTCCTCCATGACCGTTGCGTCCGGCCGCTCGAAATTCTCGCTACAATGCCTGCCCGAGGCGGATTTCCCTGACCTGACAGCCGGCACCTTCAGCCACACCTTCAAGCTGAAGGCGACCGATCTGAAGATGTTGATCGACCGCACGCAATTCGCGATTTCAACGGAAGAGACACGTTATTACCTGAACGGCATTTTCTTCCACACCATCGAAAGCAATGGCGAGCTGAAGCTGCGCGCTGTCGCAACCGATGGTCACCGTCTGGCACGCGCCGATGTGGACGCGCCGTCCGGTTCCGAAGGCATGCCTGGCATCATTATTCCGCGCAAGACTGTCGGTGAATTGCAGAAGCTGATGGACAACCCCGAGCTTGAAGTCACCGTCGAAGTCTCGGATGCGAAAATCCGCCTGACCATCGGCTCGGTCGTTCTGACCTCGAAGCTGATCGATGGGACTTTCCCGGATTACCAGCGCGTGATTCCCACCGGCAACGACAAGGAAATGCGGGTCGACTGCCAGTCTTTCGCCCAGGCTGTCGATCGCGTTTCGACCATTTCGTCCGAACGTGGCCGCGCCGTGAAACTCGCCCTCACCAATGGACAGCTCACTCTTACCGTCAACAATCCCGATTCGGGCAGCGCGACGGAAGAAGTTGCCGTCGGCTATGACAATGATTCGATGGAAATCGGCTTCAACGCGAAATATCTGCTCGACATCACCTCACAGCTTTCCGGTGACGACGCGATTTTCCTTCTGGCAGATGCAGGGTCGCCGACGCTGGTTCGTGACACCGCCGGCGACGATGCCCTGTATGTTTTGATGCCGATGCGCGTGTGAGTACGTTGATTTCTTTCCATTTTAGCCAAAACGCCGGTGGATCGCTCCGCCGGCGTTTTTGATTCGATTATCGCCGCCTTGGACCCGGAGGCGAATTTTCCCAGTTACGACATTTTGCCTTGTTTTTGCGCCAAATGGGATCAACATTGCGTAACAGTTTTTTGACAATGACCAAATGCATCTGAGGGGAATTATGGCACTTAACCTGAAGCAACGCCTTGAACAGAAATTCGAGGAAGAAATCCGCTTTTTCAAGGGCATGGTCAGCCAGCCGAAAAAAGTCGGCGCCATCGTACCGACATCGGCCATCACAGCGAAAAAGATGGCGAGTGTCATCAATCCCCATTCCGGCCTGCCGGTTCTTGAACTCGGCCCAGGCACGGGTGTCATCACCAAGGCCATCCTGGCGCGCGGCATCAAGCCGGAGAATTTGACCGCCATCGAATATTCGACCGATTTCTATAATCAGCTGCTCAAAAGCTACCCCGGCGTCAACTTCGTCAATGGGGATGCCTTCGATCTCGATGCGACGCTCGGCGAACACGGGCATCAGATGTTCGACAGTGTCATTTCAGCCGTGCCGATGCTGAATTTTCCGATGGCCGCCCGCATCAAGCTTCTCGACGAATTGCTGAAGCGCGTGCCGCATGGCCGCCCCGTGGTGCAGATATCCTATGGCCCGATCTCGCCGATCGTCGCACAGCCGCATCTTTACCACATTCGTCATTTCGATTTCATCGTGCGCAATATTCCGCCGGCGCAACTGTGGACCTATACTCGGGCCTGACGTCCGGCAGATCGAGAAAATCCGTCATTTCCCGGTCGTAGCGCATCGTTAGGGTGTCGATGCCCTTTCCATGGCCTTTTGGGGACCGATTGCCGTGCATGCTCTCTACATTACCCACCCCCAGGTCAGAATAGATCCGGCTGTTCCCGTTCCTCAATGGGGGCTTTCGGAAAGAGGTGCCGAGCGGGCGCGAGAGGCAGGCCGCCTGCCTTGGGCGCTGGCATTGCGCCATATCGTTTGCAGCGCCGAGACGAAGGCGATTGAAACCGCCCGTATCCTTGCCGAGACATCCGGAGCGGAGATAGAAATCGTCGAGGAGATGCATGAAAACGACCGGTCCTCCATCGGTTTCCTGACGCCACCGGAATTCGAGAAGGCGGCGGACTGGTTCTTCGCTCACCCGCAGGAAAGTTTTCGCGGCTGGGAGCGGGCAATCGATGCGCAGGCGCGGATTGTCAATGCCGTCAGAGCTATTCTTGACCGGCATGATACACAGCGGCCTATCGCCTTTGTCGGCCATGGCGGTGTGGGCACACTTCTGAAATGCCATATAGAAGGCCGCCGCATCAGCCGCAGCGAGGACCAGCCACCCGGCGGCGGCAATCTCTTTCGCTTCTCCATCGCCGACTTTTCACTTGCAGCCGCCTCCCCCGCATGCGACTGGACGGCAATGGAAACATGGCAGGGATAAGACAATGACCGCGCGCGAAAAACTCATCGTCGGGCTCGATGTTCCGACTGTGCAGCAGGCCGAAGACATCGTTTCAAAAATCGGCGACGAGGTTCTTTTCTACAAGATCGGTTATCAGCTCGTCTTCGCCGGCGGTCTGGAATTCGCGCGCGACCTTGTCCAAAGCGGCAAGAAGGTCTTCCTCGACATGAAGCTGCTCGATATCGACAACACCGTCGCCTCCGGTGTCGAAAACATCGCCCGGATGGGCATGTCGATGCTGACGCTGCATGCATATCCTAAAGCCATGCGTGCTGCCGTCAAGGCGGCGGAAGGTTCCGGCCTCTGCCTGCTCGGTGTCACGGTGCTGACGTCGATGGATGACAGCGATCTGGCCGAAGCCGGTTACGCCGCGGATGCCCGTTCGCTGGTGCTGCGCCGCGCGGAACAGGCGCGCGAGGCGGGCGTGGGCGGCATCGTCTGCTCGGCGGAAGAATCGACCGCCGTGCGCGAAATCCTCGGCCCCGATCTTGCGGTCGTTACCCCTGGCATTCGCCCCGCGGGCGCCGATCTCGGCGATCAGAAACGGGTGATGACGCCCTACGACGCCATCAAGGCGGGTTCGAGCCATCTGGTCGTCGCCCGACCGATCGTCAGGGCGGAAGATCCCAAAGCGGCGGCCCGCGCCATTCTCGATGACATGCTGCGCGCCAGCTTTCCAGCCAATCAATAATGACGACAGGAGGAGATGAAATGGCGAAGGGATATTGGATCGCCCGCGTCGATGTTCGCGACAGCCAGCGTTACAAGGACTACGTCTCAACGGCAAAACCCGCCTTCGAGCGGTTCGGTGCGAATTTCCTCGCTCGTGGCGGTGCTTTGACCGAGCTTGAGGGCAAGGCACGGGCGCGCAACGTCGTCATCGAGTTTCCTTCGGTGCAACACGCCATCGATTGCTACAATTCCCCCGAATACCAGGCAGCCGCCAAAATCCGCCAGGAAGTCGCGGATGCGGAAATGGTGATCGTCGAGGGAATTTGACGGTCGTCAACCCTATGTCCCAAACCCGCCTCTTCCCGGCGAGAACATCTCTTCCCGTGCGCGCGGCTTTGGGCTAAGAGACTGAAAAACGCTTTATCGACAGCTTCTGAGGAGCCTCCCATGACCTTGGCCAACCTTCCCCCCCTCGTCACCGTATTCGGCGGTTCGGGTTTTGTCGGGCGGCATGTGGTGAGACTGCTCGCCAAGCGCGGTTATCGCATTCGTGTCGCCGTGCGCCGACCCGATCTCGCCGGCTTTTTGCAGCCGCTTGGCAATGTCGGCCAGATTTCCTTTGCGCAGGCCAACCTGCGTTACCGCGATTCCATCGTCAAAGCAGTGGAAGATGCGGATCATGTGGTCAATTGCGTCGGCATCCTGACCGAAAGTGGCCGCAACACCTTTGACGCCGTGCAGGAATTCGGCGCGAAAGCCATCGCCGAGGCCGCCCGCGATGCCGGCGCCACGCTGACGCATATTTCCGCCATCGGCGCGGAAGCCGGTTCGTCCACGGGTTACGGCCGCACCAAGGGCCGCGCCGAAGCTGCTATCCATTCCGTTCTGCCCGCCGCGGTTATCCTGCGTCCTTCGATCATCTTCGGACCGGAAGATGATTTCTTCAACAAGTTCGCGAAGATGGCCCGCGGCATGCCCTTCCTGCCGTTGATCGGTGGCGGAAAAACCAGGTTCCAGCCGGTTTATGTCGAGGATGTCGCGGAGGCCGTCGCCCGTAGCGTTGACGGCAAGCTGAAACCCGGCGCCATCTATGAGCTCGGCGGCCAGGATGTGATGACGTTCCGCGACTGTCTTGAGGCCGTTCTTGCCGCCACCTATCGCGAACGTCCGTTCGTCAATCTGCCTTTCGGCGTCGCCTCAATGATCGGCAAGGTTGCTTCGATGGTGCCGCTGATCACGCCACCGCTGACATCCGATCAGGTAACCATGCTGAAAAAGGACAACGTCGTTTCCGCCGAGGCGGAAAAAAACGGCCTGACGCTGGAAGGCATCGGCATTACGCCCGTTCGTGTTGCGTCTGTTCTGCCGTCCTACATGGTGCAATATCGCCCGCACGGCCAGTTCTCGAATGCGGGCAAGGCGGCCTGAGTTCTGCCGCCATGCAGCACCTACTTGAAAGGCGGGACTTGTTCCCGCTTTTTTTGTGCATTCTTCATCGCAACCAAACCGCTTTCGGTGCATTTCTCCTTCGATAACGGGAAGGAGACGACATCAATATCGGAGCGGCGAGCCGCTGGAAAAGGTTAACGGCGGAAAGGTCTCCGCAGGCAAGCGTGGCACAAGCGCAACTGTGGAAAAGACTTCGCATTAACCCGGTATTCAACAAGCTGCTTTATTGATATTCGCCACATTCCAAACATATCCCGAACCCTCAATTCACACACGGCGGCACGATCCGCGCGAACGAACGTCTGAAAGGCAATCATAAAATGGGCAGATCTATCGCACTCTTTTTTGCGTGTGCGGCTTTGGTGGTTCTGGCGGGTTCATTCATGGCACCGGGCACGGTTGCAGCGGGCAAGAGCGGTTGTGCTCCGGCTTATGGCGTGGACCCCTGTGCGACGGCTTCGATCAGCACCAACTGACCAGCCTTTAGAAGTTTAAAAAAAAAGCGCCGCCGGTTTTCCGGGGCGCTTTTTCTTTTTCAGTCCATATAAATTAAAGCCTCAGCCCAGGACCAGAAGCGCGATAAGTCCCAGAGACCCGATGGCGATGCGCCACCAGGCGAAGGGCGCGAAGCCCCGTCGCGAGACGAAATCCAGGAGCGAGCGAACGACAAAAAGACCCGAGACGAAAGCGGCGATGAAGCCGACGGCGATCAGAGCGCCGTCATCGAAACTCAGGGCATCGCGGTTCTTGTAAAGATCGAGCGTAAACGCGCCGAGCATGGTCGGCATCGCCAGGAAGAACGAAAATTCGGCGGCGGAGCGCTTGTCCGTGCCCATCAGCAACGAGCCGACGATCGTGGCACCGGAACGCGATGTGCCGGGAATCATCGCGAGGCACTGGAAGAGGCCGATCTTGAATGCAAGCGACGGCGGATAATCCATGATGTCGGTATATTTCGGATTCAGCGGCATGCGGTCGACGGCAAGCAAAATGACCCCGCCGATGATCAGCACCACGCAGATGAGCATGGGCGTTTCAAACAGCACGGTCTTGATGAAGTCATGCGCCAAGGCGCCGATGATGGCCGCCGGCAGGAAGGCGAGAGCGACGGCCAGCACGAAGCGTCGCGCTTTCGCGCTTGTCGGCAGAGCGAGCGCTATCGATACAAGCTTTTGAAAATAAACAAGAAGTATCGCAAGTATCGCACCGAGCTGGATGAGAACCGCAAAGGTGTTGCCGGGTGATTTGAAGCCGAGGAAGTGCCCGGCCAGCAGCACATGCGCCGTTGAGGAAACGGGAATGAACTCCGTCAGACCCTCGATGATACCCAGCAGAAGCGCGCTGATGATCGATTGGTCACCCATGGGGAATCCTTCTTTTCAGGGGGAAGTGGCAATGGACGGCAATTGCGTTAAACTTGTTTTAAAGTAGCCAAGCTCTTATAGCGTCTTGATGAAGCGAAACTGAAAAAGTTTTCCGGCAGATGCCGATCATGACAACCAATCGTAAAAATTGAGTACCGATGCCAACTCTCTATCACTCTCCGATGTCGACCGCATCCCGGTTCGTTCGTCTGATCCTTGCGGAATACGGGTTCCAGACCGATCTCGTGGAGGAGCAACCGTGGGAAAGACGGCGGGAGTTTCTGGCGCTCAATCCGGCCGGCACCTTGCCGGTCTATCTCGACGACAATATGCGCTCCCTCAGCGGGCCTTACGTGCTTGCGGAATTTCTCGATGAAACCCATGGGGTTTTGAAGCGTGACAGGCGTCTTCTGGCGGAAGACCCGTTTCAGCGGGCGGAAATTCGCCGCCTGACGGAATGGTTTCTGCAGAAGATGGAAAATGACGTGACCCGGCCGCTGGTACGGGAGCGTGTTTACAAATTGCAGATGACGACCGCGCAAGGCGGCGGCCCGCCGGATTCCAAATTGCTGCGCACAGCCCGCAACAATATCCGCCAGCACATAAAGTATCTGGAATGGCTGGCCGGTTCGCGCACATGGCTGGCGGGTGATCGGCTGAGCTATGCCGATCTTGCCGCCGCAGCCGCGGTTTCGGTTCTGGATTATCTCGGCGAGATCAACTGGCTCGAGGCGCCCATCGCCAAGGAATGGTATCAGCGGGTGAAATCGCGGCCGTCCTTCCGGCCGTTCCTCAGCGAGCGCATTCCGCGTCTTGCCCCCTCCTCCCATTATGCCGATCTGGACTTTTAAGTTCAGCCTTTCGGTTATTTGCTGCGGCCCGGGACTGCGCCTATATATGACGCGCAACAACCCGCAGGAGAGACTACCATCGACGTTGCCGACGAGAAGCAGCGGATACGCGCGCGCAAACTGACGGATTTCATTCGTCACGAAGCCCTTTCGCTTGGCTTCGATCTATGTCGCGTCACAGCGCCGGACAGCATTCCGCTCGCACCGGAACGGCTGAGAGAATTTCTCGGCAAAGGTTATCACGGCACGATGGCGTGGATGGAAGAAACCGAGGCCCGGCGGGCGGAGCCGAAAACGCTGTGGAGCGATGTACGCTCCATCGTCATGTTCGGCCTCAATTATGGTCCCGACGAAGACCCGCGCAATCTGCTCTCGAAACCGGACAAGGCAGCCATTTCGGTCTATGCCCGCAATCGCGATTACCACGACGTCATCAAGGGGCGGCTGAAGGAAATCGCCACGCGCTTCGCCGCACGCGCCGGCGAGGATGTGAAGGTCTTCGTCGACACCGCCCCGGTGATGGAAAAACCGCTCGCCGCCGCCGCCGGTCTTGGCTGGCAGGGCAAACACACGAACCTCGTCAGCCGCAGCCATGGTTCCTGGCTGTTCCTCGGCAGCATGTTCACCACCGCTGATCTCTGTCTCGATGAGGCCGAGAAGGATCATTGCGGCTCCTGCCGGGCCTGTCTTGATGCCTGTCCAACGGCGGCCTTTCCCGCCCCCCATCAACTCGACGCCCGTCGCTGCATCTCCTATCTCACCATCGAGCACAAGGGGCCAATTCCGCATGAGTTTCGGCCGATGATGGGCAATCGCATCTACGGCTGTGACGATTGCCTCGCCGCCTGCCCATGGAACAAGTTCGCGGCCAGCGCCTCGGAAATGAAATTGCAGGCGCGCGAGGATCTGAAAGAACCGTCCATCGATTTCCTCCTGACATTGGATGATGCTGCCTTCCGCAGCTTTTTCAGTGGCTCTCCCGTCAAACGCATCGGCCGTAGCCGATTTATCCGCAATGTGCTGATTGCGGCCGGCAACTCCGGAAACCGGCAGTTCGTGGAACGATGCAAGGCTCTTGCCGAAATGGACCCTTCGCCGGAGGTACGCGGCATGGCCGCGTGGGCTTTATCGCGGCTTATGGACAGGCAGGAATTCCGTACATACTCTGCCACGCGCGCACCGGAGACTGATCCGGAGGCGGAAATGGAATGGCAATTGGCAGAGGCGTGAACCATGCATGTGATGATTTTTGGCGCGGGTTATTCGGGGAAAGCCATTGCCAACGCGCTGAAATCCCAAGCAGCAGGGATCTCCGGCACCACGCGCAGTCAGGACAAATTCTCTGGCCTCGCCAGCGCACAGATGACGCCCTTGCTCTTTGACGGCGTCCAGCTCAATGATGAGCTCGTCGCTGCAATGGACAATGTCACGCATCTCATACAATCCGTCGCGCCGGGCAAGGATGGCGATCCTCTCCTTCCGCTTCTGGGCGGCGACTTGAAAAAGCTCCTGCCCAATCTGGCATGGATCGCTTACCTTTCCACCGTGGGTGTTTATGGCGACCACGGCGGCGCTTGGGTGGACGAGACAACACCCTGCCGCCCCGTTTCCCCACGTTCTGTGGAGCGGGTAGCGGCTGAGGCCGCATGGACTGAAGCGGCCCGCGACGCCGACGCGCCGCTTTCCATCCTGCGTCTATCCGGAATTTATGGCCCGGGGCGCAATGCCTTCATGAATTTCGAGAAGGGAACGGCGCGGCGGCTGGTGAAGAAGGACCAGGTATTCAATCGCATCCGCGTGGAGGATATCGGCGCGGCGGTTGCCTTCCTGGCACAAAAACACGAAGGCGGCATCTTCAACGTGACCGATGATGAACCCTGCCCCCCGCAGGATGTGGTAAGCTTCGCCGCAGCGCTGATGGGAGTGGAACCACCACCCGAACAGGCCTTTGAAACTGCCGATCTAACACCGATGGCGCGCTCTTTTTATGGCGAGAACAAGCGCGTTTCCAACGCCAGAATTCGCGATCTGGGCTTCGATTTTCGCTTCCCGGAGTACAGGGTCTCGCTTCGACAATTATGGGAAAACGGCCTCTGGCGAGGCTGAAAAATGCCATCTCCAAAAGCGATGAAAAATCCTTCCAATCCCGCTTTTGCGGATGGTTTTCGTCTTATTTCAGCCAATTAGGATTTTATTAACCAAGCCGAAATCACTAAAATCGTAGTCATTAGAAAAATATTTCACTCACATTTCGTGAAGCGGATTCACGAAGCCGTGACTTGCAACAGCATTCCCATTGAGCATTGATTCTGCGTTATTTTTTCCGCTTCTTCAAACGGGCGCGGCAATGGCAGCTTCCGGCCGATGATCACGAATGTTACAGTCTGTAACGGTTCGTGATTTGAGATCAGCTTTTTTTCGCCATTTTTCCCTCGCCCTACAATCTCGCATCAAAAGGCGTTCAGGCCAGTTCATGGCCGTTTAGCAAGGGCACAATCAATCGGCGCGGGGCCGATTTTCAGGGAAGCACTGTTTTGAATATCCGTCGTATAACTTTCACCGCTGCAACTATCGCCGCCTGTTCCATCATCGCGCCTCTTCAGGCGAATGCGGCAAATGGTTGTGGAGGCGCATCGTGGTATGCGTTGACCTCCAAGACTGCTTCTGGCGAGCGTATGAACGCCGCCAACCTGACCGCCGCCCACCGCTCCCTGCGGTTCGGCACCAAGGTCAAGGTAACCAACGCGCGCAACGGCAAGGCCGTTGTCGTTCGCATCAATGACCGCGGGCCATTTATCAAGGGTCGCGTTCTCGATCTTTCCAAGGCTGCGGCCAAAAACATCGGCATGATCAACTCCGGCACTGCCAAGGTCTGCTACGAGGTCGTCAAAGCCGATTGAGCCTTGCCCTCGCCGCCATTCGCGTCTACCAACCGGACTTATCAGGAAAACGAGGTAGACAATGCGATTAGGCGGGCGTTTGGCCGGAGCAATCGAAGTATTGGCGGATATTGAGGGACGCAGGCGTCCCGTCGCCGATGCTCTGAAGGACTGGGGCCTTGCCCATCGTTTCGCCGGCTCGGGCGACAGGGCCGCGATCGGCAACATTGTCTATGATGCGTTGCGCATGAAACTGTCGCACGCCTGGCTGATGGATGACGACAGCGCCACCTCACTCGGCTACGCCGTTCTGTTGCGTCAATGGGGCAAGAGCTTCACGGAACTGGCAGCGGAATTCGACGGTGACAAATTCGCGCCTGCCGCACCGGACGCTGAAAGACAGCAGGCATTTCTCTCCCGTTCCCTTGCCGAGGCGCCGGCCCATGTTCAGGGCGACATTCCCGATTGGGTGCAATCTTCCTTCGAGACCGCATTCGGGGAGCGCTGGCTGACTGAGGCTCAGGCGCTCAATGAGCGCCCTACTCTCGATCTGCGTGCCAACACCTTGAAGGCGACCCGTGAAAAGGTTTTGAAGGTTCTTGAGGAAAGCGGCGCGGAGGCCACGCACATCGCCCGTCAGGGTGTTCGCATTCCCGCAGGCGAAGGCCCATCCCGCCTGCCGAACGTCACCGCCGAACTCTCCTTTCAGAAGGGCTGGTTCGAAGTGCAGGACGAGGGGTCGCAGATCGTCGCCGATCTCGCCGGTGCGCATGAGGGTGATCAGATCCTCGATTATTGCGCAGGCGGCGGCGGCAAGACGCTGGCCATGGCTGCCAGCATGAACAACAAGGGTCAGGTCCACGCCTTCGACGCCGACCGCAAGCGCCTTGCGCCGATCATCGAACGGCTGAAGCGGGCCGGCACGCGTAATGTGCAGGTTCATGACCGCGCATCGGGCCTTACGCCGTTTCAGGAAAAATTCGACCGCGTTCTCGTCGATGCCCCCTGCACCGGAACCGGAACATGGCGGCGGCGCCCCGACACCAAATGGCGGCTGACCGCGCGCAATCTGGAAGAGCGCGTGCAACAGCAGGGCGAGGCACTTTCGCAGGCCAAGGGATTCGTGCGCCCGGGCGGAGAGCTGCTCTATGTAACCTGTTCGGTGCTTCCCGAAGAAAACGAACAGCAGGTCCGTCGTTTCTGCGAGCAAAATCCAGATTTTGCCATTGGTTCGGCGTTGGAGCGGTGGCAAACGACTTTCGGTAGCAATGCCAACAAACCGCATTCTTCCGACGGCAAGACAGTGACGCTCACGCCTGCAACCACAGATACGGACGGTTTCTTCTTCTGCCTGATGAAACGCAGAGCATAAAAGCATTTTGCATCCAGGGATTTTACCTGGGAAATACAGCACGGGCTTGTTTCAAAGCATTCTAAACTAGAATGTTTGACACAAGTTTGTGATTCGGTCAGAACTCGCTTGCCGCAGCGTGAAGTTATTTCATGCCTGCTCAAGGAGAGGGATCATGATCCGCAAAACCATTCTCAGCGCTTCTTTCGCGCTTCTTGCCGCATCGGCGGCTTTCACCGCGGTTCCTGCAAAGGCTGCCACCGACGCGGCCGCTGTTGTCAAGCACTATGCCGATGTCGCACATGCGAAATACGAGGATTCGCTGATCACAGCGAAGGCGCTGGATAAGGCCGTCGACGCATTGATCGCCACACCGAGCGAAGAAACGTTAAAGGCCGCGCGGGAAGCCTGGATCAAGGCACGTGTTCCCTATCAACAGTCGGAAGTCTATCGTTTCGGCAACCCGATCGTTGACGATTGGGAAGGCAAGGTGAACGCCTGGCCGCTGGACGAAGGCCTGATCGACTACGTCGACGGTGCCTATGGTACGGAAAGCGACGAAAACGAGCTTTATGTTGCGAATATCATCGCCAACCCGAAGATCAAGATCAGCGGTGAAGAGGTCGACGCCTCCAAGATCACCCCGGAACTCATCGAAAGCCTGCACGAGGCGGGCGATGTCGAAGCCAATGTGACGACCGGATACCACGCCATCGAATTCCTGCTCTGGGGCCAGGATCTGAACGGCACCGGGCCGGGCGCAGGCAACCGCCCTTACACCGATTATGACAAGGCGAATTGCACGAACGGCAATTGCGATCGCCGTGCCGATTATCTGAAATCCGCCTCCACCCTGCTGATCAAGGATCTGCAGGAGATGGTCGACGCCTGGGCGCCGGAAGGCGAAGCTACCAAAACGCTGGAAGGCGATCCGAAGGCAGGCCTCACCGCCATTCTCACCGGCATGGGCTCGCTCTCCTATGGTGAATTGGCCGGCGAACGCATGAAACTTGGCCTTTTGCTGCACGATCCGGAAGAGGAACATGATTGCTTCTCCGACAATACCTATAATTCGCATCTCAATGACGCGATCGGCATCGCCTCGGCGTATACCGGCGACTATACCCGTGTGGACGGAACGAAGATGACTGGCGCGTCGCTCTCGGAACTGGTCGGCGCCAAAGACAAGGCGTTGAACGACGAGATGCTGGCGAAGCTGGACAAGACGCTCAATGCCATGCACGCGATGGAAAAGCGCGCTCAGACGGTTGAGGCCTACGATCAGATGATTGGCGAGGGCAACAAGGAAGGCAACGCCGTGGTTCAGGCCGCCATCGATGGCCTCCTCGACCAGACGAAGTCGGTCGAACGCGTCATTGCAGCGCTCGATCTCGGCAAGATTGACCTCGAAGGATCCGACAGCCTCGATAATCCGAACGCCGTTTTCAAATAAACGGCAAGAACGAGCCGCAGGGAGACTGCGGCCCGTTCCTCCCCACACGCGTTTGACTTTCATGGAAATGTCTCTGTCGCCGATCCGTAGGCCGTTCTTATTCGCCGGGGCAGCCTGCCTTTTGGCGACGGCGACGCTTGCCGCATCCTTGCGTGACGATCTGACGGAAAATGACAGAAACCGCGTTCTTGCCGTAACCGCTCCGGCGATCGATTTTACCGGCCCGGAGCCTTTCGAGGCCATGTCTGGCGGGGCGTCGACCAATACCAACAGAACTGACAGTAACGCGTTTTCCCAGCCTTCAGCCACCATGCCCCCGAAGCGGAGGCAGGATTTTAAGCTCGGCAACGCGCTGTTTCAGAAATTGTGGGTTTCTTCTCCTTCTTCCACGCAGGCTTCAGACGGTTTGGGGCCGCTCTTCAACGCCCGATCCTGCCAGACGTGCCACGTAAAGGATGGCAGGGGCCGTCCGCCTCTTGCCGGCGAAGACGCCGTCTCCCTGTTTCTACGGCTGGCAAGGCCGGCTCGAGACGAGGCGGAACGGACGGCGATAGCGCGCCATGAAGTGTTGAATTTTCCTGATGACACCTATGGACGGCAGCTTCAGAATCTTGCCATTCCCGGCCTTGAGGCCGAGGGCAAGGCTGTCATCACCTATACGGAAAAGCGGGTGTCCCTGGCGGATGGCGAGATGGTGACGTTGCGCCAGCCTGATTATGCCGTGGCAGAGTTGAAATATGGCCCGCTCAGCGCCGATACTTCGCTGTCAGCACGCATTGCCATGCCGACCCTTGGGCTTGGCTTGATAGAAGCTATCAGCGACACCGATATTCTGGCCAACGCCGATCCGGACGACAAGAATGGGGACGGCATTCAAGGGCGTCCCGCTTGGGTCAAGGATCATCGCACCGGCGAAACGAAAATCGGGAGGTTTGGTTGGAAAGCTCAGAACGCGAGCGTACGCGACCAGAGCGCAAGCGCTTTCTCCCACGATATCGGCATCTCCACACCGGATGCGCCGAATGCCTATGGCGACTGTACCGACAGGCAGAAAAAATGTCTCGCCATGCCAACGGGCGTGCAACCGCGGCTCGGGCCGGTGGAGGCGCCGGATCAGGTTCTCGATCTCGTGACCTTCTACACTGAAAACCTCGCCGTGCCGCAACGGCGTGATGTCGGTGAGCCGATGGTGCTGCGGGGCAAGCAACTCTTTTACGCATCGGGCTGCACGGCCTGCCACTCCCCCAAATTCGTCACCCGACGCGATGCCGCCGATCCGATGCATGCGTTTCAGCTTATCTGGCCCTATTCCGATTTTCTGCTGCATGACATGGGAGAGGAGCTTGCCGATGGCCAACAGGTGGGCGAAGCAAGCGGACGACACTGGCGGACCCAGCCTCTCTGGGGCATAGGTCTGACAGAACGCGTGAATGGCAATGGTTTTTACCTGCATGACGGGCGCGCGCGCAGCCTGACGGAAGCGATATTATGGCATGGCGGCGAAGGTCAGAAAGCGCGCGACGCCTTTGCCGTCTTGAAAAAATCCGACCGGCAGGCTTTGCTGGCCTTTCTGGAGTCTCTTTAATGAAAAAAGCCATGCGAAAAATCTCCGGCCTCATATCCATGCTGATGCTTTTGACGACACAGCCGGCCATGGCCCAGGATGTGGAACTGATGCCGCCGCCACCGCTCGACCCCGCACAGGTGCGCGGCGTCATGGAAAAGGCAGTGAACGGCTTCATCCGACCCGGCTACGACCACTTCCGACGCTCGGCAGAGACGCTGGAGGACAGCATGAAGGCTTTCTGCGCGGCGCCTTCTGCTACGACGGAGAAGACGGCGAAGGACGCCTTTGCCGATGCGGTCTCAAGCTGGTCGACCATAGAGATCGTGCGTGTCGGCCCTGTCATCGAACAGAACCGTTTCGAGCGCGTCCTTTATTATCCCGACAAGAAGGGGCTAGGGCTGAAACAGGTTCAGCGTTACCTTTCCGACAAGGATGAAAGCGTTACCACCGCCGAAGGCCTGAGTGGCAAGAGCGTTGCCGCACAGGGGCTGGGCGCCCTGGAATTCATTCTCTACGGCACCGGCGCGAACGAACTTCTTGATAAGAAGGGCGATTTCCGCTGCCGTTTCGGAGCCGCCATTGCCGGCAATATCGCCGATGTCGCGGCAGAGCTTTCCGATAGCTGGAACGCGGCCGATGGCGCACAGAAAAACTGGACGCAGCCGGGGCCTGATAACCCCGTCTTCCGCGACGAACGAGAGGCGCTGGTTGCCCTGCTCGGCATTCTGGTGCACGGCGCCGAGGCGATCCGCGACCAGCGGATCGAGACCTTTTACAAGGGGCCGGACAAGGCGACGTTTCCCCGCACCGCCATTTACTGGCGGTCTGGCCTGACATGGAGAAGCATCTCCACAAACATCAAGGCCATTCAGACACTGCTGCATACCGCCGATATGGCCGAACTCGTCCCCCCCGACCAACGCTCCATCGTAAATTCCATCGACTTCATTGCCAAATCGATGATCCGCGTGGCCGGGACAATCGATGCAGATGTGCAAAAGGCGCTGGATCAGGACGATCAGCGAGCGAAGGTGGATTATCTTCTGCTGAACGGCAAAGACCTTATCTACCGGTTAAACGATCAATATGGCGGCGCGATTGGCCTCAGTTCCGGCTTTTCTTTCGCCGATGGGGATTGAGCCGATGATCTCCGGCACCAGGCGGACACTGATAGATCGGCGCAGCTTCATCAAAGCGGCGGGAGTTTCCTTCCTCACCGCCTTGGCTCCCCGTTCACTTTATGCGCTTGAGCGGACAGACGCGGTCTTTGCTTCTGCCTTCCGCGCCCGTGACGGGTCCTACGGCATTGCGACGGTGAGCGAGGGCGGCGAGATCATCGACCGCGTCACGCTTCCTGCCCGCGCCCATGGAATGGCGACGAGCCGCGCGACCGGCATGACCGTGGCCTTTGCCCGCCGGCCGGGGACATTCTTTATGGCCTTCGACCCCGGGGGGCATCGCGAACCGATCGTGATGCACACGCCGGAAAACCGCCATTTCTACGGTCATGGACAGTTTTCGCCAGATGGGTCGATCCTCTATGCCAGCGAAAACGACTTCGACGGCAATCGTGGCGTTATCGGGCTCTATGACGCCAGAAACGGCTTCATACGCATCGGCGAATATGACGCGCATGGCGTCGGCACGCATGACATGACGGTGAGCGACGACGGGCGAACGATCATCATCGCCAATGGTGGTATCGAAACCCATCCGGATTTCGGCCGCACCAAGCTCAACGTCGACAGGATGCAACCTTCTCTCGTGCTGCTGGACGCAGCAACCGGCCATTTGATTCAGAAACACGCGATGCCGAACGGACTGCGGCAGCTATCCACACGTCATGTCGATATCGGGGATGACGGGCGCATCTGGTTCGCCTGCCAGTATGAAGGACCGCGCAACGATCTTCCGCCACTTGTCGGCCATTTCTCTAGGGGTGAGGATGTAACCTTTGTGGATCTACCGGAAGAAACAACGGTCCGCCTTGCCAATTATGTGGGTGCCATCGCCGTCAACCGACGCGATCAGCTGGTTGGCCTGACCTCGCCCAACGGCAACGCCGCCGTGACGCTGGATGCAAAAACCGGGCGTGTGGTTTCCGAGACGACAGTGCGGGACGCGGCAGGTGTTGCGCCCGCCTTAAGAGGCATCGCGGTTTCGTCCTATCAGGGGTTTTTCGGAACCCGGCGCAGCGATGTGGCATGGGACCAGCACATCGTGCGGCTATCCAGCTAAAATATTGAAAAAACAGGGGAACAAAAGCCCAGCCGGCGCATTGGACCGATCATGAGAAATCTTGCGATCTATATTGTCTTTGTGGTTGTCGTTGTTGCCGTAGGGGCGTTGATCGGCGTCAACAATGTACCCGGCGAATGGTATCAATCGCTGCAGAAGCCTTTCTTCAATCCGCCCAACTGGATTTTCGGGCCTGTCTGGACCGCGCTTTACGTGCTGATCGGCGTTGCTGGCGCGCGGACATGGATTCGCAGGCCGATGGGAACGCGCATGCGGCTCTGGTTCACCCAGATGGTACTGAACTTTCTGTGGTCGCCGATCTTTTTCGGCATGCAAAGTCCAGCTGGCGCATTGATTGTCATCATCCCGATGCTGATCAGCATCGTCGCCTTTATAGCGCTTTCCTATCGTCGTGACCGCATATCAATGTGGCTTTTCGTACCCTATGCCGTATGGGTCGCCTTTGCGACGGTGCTCAACGCAAGCATCGGCATGCTTAACTAAAGTGCTTGCGCATTTCCAAAGGAAAAGCGCGCTGGATTTTTCCTAATTTCTCTAATTTGCCGCATCGCCCTTGTCTTGCCTGCCGCCCCGCGCCATGTCAGTTTGCGATGAGGCAGAAGCAGGCAGGCAGGCCATGGAGATCACTGATCCCGGCGATTTTCGTCAGCGGATAGAAAGAAGCTTTGCGCGGCAGGGCGTGGTTCAGGCGATTAACGCCGAAATCAGCCGTATCGAACACCGGCTGGTGGAAATCGAACTCCCTTTTCATGAAAAGCTGACGCAGCAGCACGGCATACTGCATGCGGGTGTCATCGCCGCCGGTCTGGATACCGCCTGCACCTATGCCGCCTATACGATCATTGAGCCGGAAGCCTCGCTGCTGACCATCGAGTTCAAGGTGAACCTCATGTCGCCGGGACGCGGCGAGCGGTTTCTGTTTCGCGGCGAGATCATCAAGCCCGGCAATAATCTTATCGTCGCCGATGGTCGCGCCTATGCCCTGTCCGATGGGCCGGCAAAGCTGATCGCCTCAATGACGGGCACGATGATGGTGGTTAAAGGACGCGAGGATATTACCGGATGAGCTACCGGCTTATGCATGTCGCGGATAAATCACTCCTGTTCGTCATGGCGGCTTCCGCCGAATACGGTCCCCACCTGCAGGCACGCATCACACCGCTGATGACCGGTGTTGGACCCGTCGAAGCGGCTATTGCGGTCACGACCGTTCTTGCCGGTCTCGATACGGCGGGCCATCTGCCAGACCTCGTTGTGTCGCTCGGCTCCGCCGGTTCCCGCACGCTCGAACAGACCGCAATCTACCAGGCAGTGTCGGTTTCTTATCGTGACATGGATGCCTCTCCCTTCGGTTTTGCGAAGGGTTGCACACCGTTTCTCGACCTGCCGGCGGAGGTGGCCTTGCCATTGCGGATACCCGACGTTGCCGGGGCGCGGCTTTCCACCGGCGCCAACGTCGTTTCCGGCGAGGCCTATGGGCTGATCGACGCCGATATGGTGGAAATGGAGACATATGCAGTTTTAAGAGCATGCCAGCGTTTCGGTTTACCGCTGATTGGCCTGCGCGGTATTTCCGACGGCAAGGCCGATGTGAAAAACGTGAATGACTGGACCGAGTATCTGCACATCATCGATGAAAAACTGGCGGATGCCGTTGACCGGCTCTGTCGCGCTATCGAAGACGGCGCGATAGCCCTCTGAACCTTGCGATTTTCGCGATTTTCTACCGTTTGCCACCCGCTTCCGGGTTGCCTAAAGCCGCCATTTTCTTTAAAGGCTCGCCATGACCCAGATAGCCCATCCCGACAGCATTCTCATCATCGATTTCGGCAGCCAGGTGACGCAGCTGATTGCGCGCCGCATCCGCGAAGCCGGGGTCTATTGCGAAATCCACCCGTTCCAGAATGCCGCAGAGGCGTTTGAGAAACTTCAGCCCAAGGGCGTGATCTTCTCCGGCGGCCCCGCATCTGTCACGGCGGAAGGAAGCCCGCGCGCGCCGCAGGCAGTGTTCGACAGCAAGGTACCGATCCTCGGCATCTGCTATGGCCAGCAGACACTGTGCACACAGCTCGGCGGCGTTGTCGAGGGCGGCCATGCGGCGGAATTCGGCCGCGCCGATATCGACATCAAGAAGGCTAGCCCGCTGTTCGAAGGCTTCTGGGAGCAAGGCAAAAGCTACCCGGTGTGGATGAGCCATGGCGACCGCGTGACGAAGCTGCCGGAAGGCTTCGAGGTCATCGCAACCTCCGAAAACGCACCGTTCGCCATCGCAGCGGACGAGAAGCGCCACTATTACTCCACCATGTTCCATCCGGAAGTGGTGCATACGCCCGATGGCGGCAAGCTGCTGTCAAACTTCGTGCACAAGATCGTTGGTCTGAAATCCGACTGGACGATGGCGGCCTATCGCGCCGAGATGATCCGCAAGATCCGCGAGCAGGTCGGCACCGGCCGGGTGCTCTGTGCACTTTCAGGCGGCGTCGATTCTTCGGTTGCAGCTATTCTCATTCATGAGGCTATCGGCGACCAGCTGACCTGCGTTTACGTCGATCATGGGCTGATGCGGCTTGGGGAAAGCGAACAGGTCGTCGGCATGTTCCGCGACCACTACAATATTCCGCTTGTTCATGTGGATGCATCCGACCTGTTCCTCGGCGAACTCTCCGGCGTTTCCGATCCGGAAGTGAAGCGCAAGACCATCGGCCGTCTGTTCATCGAGGTTTTCGAGGCCGAAGCGGCCAAGATTGCCGCCGATGGCAAGGGGGCTCCGAACTTCCTCGCGCAGGGCACGCTCTACCCCGACGTCATCGAAAGTGTCTCCTTCTCCGGCGGCCCTTCGGTTACCATCAAGAGCCACCACAATGTCGGCGGTCTTCCCGAGCGCATGAACATGCAGCTCGTCGAGCCGCTGCGTGAACTCTTCAAGGATGAAGTGCGCGCTCTTGGCCGCGAACTCGGCCTGCCGGAAAGCTTCATCGGCCGCCATCCCTTCCCCGGTCCGGGTCTTGCGATCCGATGCCCCGGTGCGATTACCCGTGAAAAGCTCGATATCCTGCGTAAAGCGGATGCGATCTATCTCGACGAGATCCGCAAGGCCGGTCTTTACGACACCATCTGGCAGGCTTTCGCCGTGCTGCTGCCGGTCCAGACTGTTGGCGTCATGGGCGACTACCGAACCTATGACTTCGTCTGTGCGCTGCGCGCGGTGACCTCGGTGGACGGCATGACTGCGGATTTCTATCCCTACGACATGAACTTCCTCGGCCGTGCGGCAACCCGCATCATCAACGAAGTGCGCGGCATCAACCGTGTCGTCTACGATGTCACGAGCAAGCCGCCCGGCACGATCGAGTGGGAATAGGACCATACTCGATACGGTGAGGTTGCTGCCGCAACGCCACCGTATCTAAAGAAGAAAGACGACGCCGCGACTAGTTCGCGGCGTTTTTGTTCTGTCGGATGAGATAGATCATCTGGGCAGTCAGGCCAACCACGAGGATCGCCAGCAATCCTGCCTGGGCGCCGAGAAGCAGCGGCGATTTCAGGTCTGTCACTATCGGATGACCGTCGGGAACACGGCGCAGAATTTCACTCACCGTCGGGACCATCAACAGAAACGCGGTAATGCTGAGACAGATGGTTTCAATATATCTGGCGATACGCGTTGAACCCAGAACGCGTTCGATACCGTAGCCTGCAAGCAGGAACAGGATGGTCAGGACGCCAACGACGTAGCTGATTGGCTGATGCGCCACAAGAAAGACAGTTGCAGCGCCAATCAGCATGGACACAAAGTAGATTGCCCCGGGCGTGGATCGGGGGACGATGCGACCGTAACGGGTAAACATGAAAATGGCCGCGGGAATGGCGGGCAGACTGCCGAGCGTGTGGATCCAGCCAAGCGAAGAAATACCGAACATGCGAAATTGCCTTTCTCTTCCTGAAAGATGGGGTGGTCCGGAACGCAGATTGTCGCCGGCATGTCTGCCAGAGCAGCGTCATTAGTTGATCGGTCGGTCTCGTTTGGGTCATGCGTCGACGCCCCTCGCAAGATGCAGTTCAAGCGGTGATGCGCTCCAGCATCGGGCGGGTTATGGCGCCAAAGCTTGCGGCATCGCCATGTGCGCGCGCTGAGAGCATTGCGCCGTGCACGGTGGCCATGAACATCTCAGCAGTGACCCGCGCTGTGCCGGTTAGTGCAAGGCGCCCCTGGGAAGCGCCGCGCTCCAGCACGGCTGTAAGCCAGTCCGAGAGACTCCGAAAATGCGCACGCACCTCGAGAACGACCGCTTCGGGAAGAATCGGTATTTCGCCGGCAAGCAGCGCACAGACGCAGAAGGGGTGGGTTGCATCGGCGATGCAGCGCTCCCAATAGCCGATATAGGCGCGAAGCTGCTCCAGCGGATCTGGAATGTGCTGCTCCAGCGCGGCGATACCGGCTTCGGCCTCGTGCCTGTACTGTGACACCAGTTTCGCGACCAAGTCCGCCTTGCTGGGAAAATGGTGATGGATACTCGCGTTGCGAATGCCGACTACATGGGAAATATCGGCATAGCTAAAACTATTATAGCCCCCTCTCACAATCAGGGTCCGGGCGCACTGGAGAATGTCATCGGCTTTGGTTTTAGAGCTTTTCATGCTTTTACCTACCAACTAGTAGGTAGAATGTCAAACACGTTCTTCGCAGTGAATAAGCCCCAGCGATGGGATCCGGACGAGGATCGACCCCGACGATCACAGGCGGAGAACCATGAACTAAAGGCATGCCTCCGCCATTGCCCCGTCATTGCCTGGCCCCCATCGACATGCCACTCGCATTGGCTTCTCGGTTGGCCCTGCTTCCCGCCGCCTTGGCTAGCGGATTGCTGGTCCTGCGGACCAGCTGAGATCGTCTGTCCCAGACCGAGTTGCCGGGTTATACGGATTGCGTTCGCGAAAGGCCGTATCGGATATTTCCCGGCACATGGTGAAGTTTTGTTCGCTTTTTGTTCTTCCAATTTTCCTCGGCGATGATAATATTGCGGCCTTGAGCAAAGGCCGTGGAGCATCGTCGTGGGTTTCGAGTTGACGGATAATGGAGGGTCAGGGCAGCTTTTCCTCGAAGGCTTCGATCTGGAGAAGCAGCGACGGGTCAATCCGCGATTTGGCAACAAGGTCTTAATCGTGCTGAAGCCGCCCGTGGCCTTGGCGGAGAGAATTTTCACCGATGCATCGTGCCATGCCGCCGGGCGGACGAAGCGGGCAGCCCATCCAGCCGAGCTTCTGCATATCACCCTCCTTTGCGTCGGGTGTTTCGACACCGTGCCTCGCGGTTTCGCAAACCGGCTGAAAGCGGCACTGGGGGAAATAAGGGCGCGTCCCGTTCCGATTACGTTCGATGGCAGCTCGCTTTTCGGCAATCGCAGCTGTCTGGCGCTAAGCAGCCGCCGCGAGATGCTGGAGCTCAGAGCATTGGCGAAGATGGTGCAGCGCGCGCTTTGGCGGGCCAATCTGCCCTTTGTCGCCGCATCGTCGTTCACGCCGCATCTCACCGTGGTCTATGGCTGCGGGAAAATCGACATCATGCCTGTTGAAAAACCATATAGCTGGCTGGCGGGCAGCTTCGAACTCATCTTCAGCCATAATGGAGAGACGCGGCACGAATCTCTCGGGCGCTTCCCGCTTTCGGCGAAAGCGGACCGCTATGAGCAGCCGGAAAGTCAATTATATCTGCCGGAAAAAATATTCAGGCCGCAGAAGCGGTCGGCGCACAAGATGGCGGCACGATAACGCTTACGTGAAAAAGCACGGCATACATGCCTAGCATTAGCTGCCAAACTGCTGTTAGACGCAGAGGATGCGCCAACAAAAGCGCAGTTTGTAGCGCCCGCCGAGAACCAGGTGTTCCGGAATCCGGCGCGAGCGAGGCGGTGCCGCCTCGCCGGGAACGATAACCAGCTTAGAGCTGAACCTTGTCGAAAGCCTTGCCATCGATGCCGAGGGCTTCGAGATCGGCACGGGCGGGCTTGCGATGCGCGCGAACAGCGGCCGAAACCGAGAGCGCTGCACCGAGAACGGCGAAAGTTTCACCGAAGAAGTTACGCGATGTCTTTGCAACCTGACGCATTTTTCTCTCCATCTTTGATGCCCAGATAATGGGCATTTCCGCACCGTTCTACAACTCATGATGTAGCAGGGAAGCCATGCAGCTTTGCTCGCGCTCGTTCGGATATCAGCCATTGCGATTTCGCATGGCTCAGGCTTGGCGTCTTCAAAAGGACGCAGGGCGCCTCAGCCGGCGGGTTGAATAAGGCGGATATTTTGTTATGCCGGAAAGCTTGAAGACAAAGAGGCTGGCAGCATGACGATCACCATTTACGGCATCAAGAACTGCGACACGATGAAGAAGGCCAGAAGCTGGCTGGAAACCCATGGCGTCGACTATTCTTTCCATGACTACAAGGCCTCGGGCATTGACCGCGCCCATCTGGAGACATGGTGCGATGCCGCGGGCTGGGAAACGGTTCTCAACCGCGCCGGTACGACCTTCAAAAAACTCGATGACGGCCAGAAGGCTGGCCTGAGCCGCGAGAAGGCCATTGCACTGATGCTGGAGCAGCCCTCCATGATCAAGCGTCCGGTGCTAGAGGCGAAGGTCAAGATAACCGTCGGTTTCAAGCCTGAAACCTACCAGACTCTTTTTGCGTGACTGCAATCTGCCATGTCCAAAACAACCCGCGCCACCCAGATGCTGAACAAGGCGGGCGTCGCCTTCACCACCGTTACCTATGATTACGACCCGAATGCAGACCGCATTGGCCTGCAGGCGGCCGAGGCGATCGGCGAGCCACCGCATCTGGTGCTGAAAACGCTGATGGCGGAGCTGGACGGCAAGCCGGTCTGTGTCGTCGTCCCTTCGGATCGTGAGGTCAGCATGAAGAGGCTTGCGGCCGCTTTCGGAGGCAAATCCGCCAGCATGATGAAACCTGCCGATGCCGAGCGTGCCACCGGTTACCATGTCGGCGGCATCAGCCCTTTCGGGCAGAAGAAACAGGTGCCTACGGCCATCGAGGCCAAAGCGATGACGCATGATTATGTCTACATGAATGGTGGGCAGCGCGGCTTGCAGGTGAGGCTTTCTCCCCGAGATGCCCAAACGGCACTGAAGGCCATTGCCGCACCGCTGGTCGCCGATTGAGGCGCAGGGGCGCGCCTGAAAGCGTTTGGCTTTCAGGAGGAATGGGCTATGGTCGGCGCCTCCGATTGAAATAGACGAAGGCAGATCATGACTGTTTCCCCCATCGATCCCGTCAAACTCGAAAAACTGGCCGAAGTCGCCGTCAAGGTCGGTCTGCAATTGCAGAAGGATCAGGATCTGGTGATTACCGCGCCGCTGGCAGCGCTGCGGCTGGTGCGATTGCTGACAAAACATGCCTATATGGCGGGCGGCGGACTGGTTACCACCTTTTACTCCGACGAAGAAACCACGCTTGCCCGCTATCGCCATGCGAGCGACGCCAATTTCGACCGGGCTTCCGGCTGGCTTTATGATGGCATGGCAAAGGCCTATTCGAACGGCGCGGCGCGGCTGGCAATTGCCGGCGATAACCCCATGCTGCTGGCCGAACAGGACCCCGCCAAGGTTGCCCGCGCCAATAAAGCAAACTCCACCGCCTATAAGCCGGCGCTGGAGAAGATTTCCAACTTCGACATCAACTGGAACATCATCTCCTATCCGAACCCCTCCTGGGCAAAGCAGGTGTTTCCCGACGTGACGGAAGACGAAGCGGTCCGCAGGCTTGCCGACGCCATCTTCGCTGCTTCGCGGGTGGATCTGGCTGATCCGGTCGCCGCATGGGCTGAGCACAATGCCAACCTTGCCATGCGCTCGGCGTGGCTGAATGGCGAACGTTTCGCTTCACTGCATTTCACCGGCCCTGGCACGGATGTGAAGATCGGCTTGGCGGACGGCCACGAATGGCATGGCGGCGCCTCCACCGCCAAGAATGGGGTCACCTGCAACCCCAATATCCCGACCGAAGAAGTGTTCACGACACCGCACGCGTTGCGGGTCGACGGTTACGTCTCCAGCACCAAGCCCCTGTCGCATCAGGGAACGCTGATCGACGATATCCAGGTGAAGTTCGAGGGTGGACGTATCGTCGAAGCCAAGGCTTCGAAGGGCGAAGCTGTATTGAACAAGGTACTCGACACTGACGAAGGCGCGCGGCGTCTCGGTGAAGTGGCGCTGGTGCCGCATTCCTCGCCGATTTCGGCAAGCGGCATCCTGTTCTACAACACGCTGTTCGATGAAAATGCCTCGTGCCACATCGCGCTCGGTCAGTGCTATTCGAAATGCTTCCTCGACGGCGCGTCGCTGTCGCAGGATCAGATCAAGGCGCAGGGCGGCAATTCCAGCCTGATCCACATCGACTGGATGATCGGTTCCGACAAGGTGGATATCGATGGCGTGAGGCCGGATGGCTCCACGGTTCCTGTCATGCGCAAGGGCGAATGGGCCTGACGACACCTATCTCGGCAACTGGCTGCGCTGACTGAGCCAGATGCTGAAGAGCACCGCAACGAAACCTGCGATCTGCGCTGGCGTGAGGCTTTGGCCGAGCGCCAGCCAGCCGAGCAGGGTTGCAACGACCGGGCTTAGAAAACCAAGCGATGCGGCGGCGGAAGGTTCGATGCGGGCAAGTCCGCGGAACCACAGAAAATAGGTCAAGGCAGCGCCGATAAGACCCAGATAGGCCATGCCGAGAATATTGGCGGCCGTCGGCGTCGGCAGTGCGGGTTCAAAAAAATACGCGACCGGCAGCAGCAGGATACCACCGGCTGTCAGTTGCCAGGCGGTAAACGTCAGGTTCGACACCGGCGGACGCCATTTGCGGGTCAGCACTGTTCCAAAAGCCATGGACACGGCACCGGCAAGGCCTGCCGCCACGCCGATACCATCCATCGCAGCCCCCGGCGCCAGAACCAGAAGCGCCACACCGACAATACCCAGAAAACCGGCCGCGATAGCCAGCGGCCGGACCGGTGTCGCGAGAAACAGCCGGGAAAGGCCAATCACGATCAGGGGCTGGACCGCGCCCACCGTTGCCGCCACGCCGCCGGGCAGCCGATAGGCCGAAACGAAAAGCATCGCCCAGAAGAACGAGAAATTCAGCGCCCCGAGAATGAGGCTGCGTGGCCACCAGATACCGTTTGGCAGTTTTCTCACGAAAAGCAGCAGCAACACGCCAGCCGGCAATGCGCGCAGCATGGCGACATGCAGAGGGTATCCATGAGGCAAAAGCTCGGTCGTGACGAAATAGGTCGTGCCCCAAATAGCGGGAGCAAGGGCAGTCGTCAGCACATCGGCGGCATAGGCTGTATTTTTCTTCATTTCAAGAATCTCTATATCAAGACAAATGCACCCTAGGTGATTTTATCTTGACGTCAAGATACTAATTGTTATGCCTTGGTGATGAGCAAAGAACCACTTGACCGCGTCGATCACATTCTGGCGCAATGGCGCAGGGAGCGACCCGAACTCGACGTCGAACCCATGGCGCTGCTGGGGCGCCTGAACCGTCTCACCACCCATCTAGCGCGAGAGGTGGAGATCGTGCTGCTGAAGCACGGACTTTCCTCCTCCGCTTTCGATGTTCTCGCGACATTACGGCGTTCCGGATCACCCTACCGGCTTTCCCCCGGCGATCTGCTGGCGATGACAATGGTAAGCTCCGGCACCATGACCAACCGCATCGACCAGCTAGAAAAAGCTGGGTTTGTGAAGCGCATACATAATCCCGACGACCGGCGCAGCGTCTTGATATCGCTAACACAACCGGGATTTTCCATTGTCGAGGAAGCGGTCGGTGCACATGTCGAAAACCAGCAGCGCCTGGTCTCCAGTCTGAGCGAGGAAGAGCGCACGACGCTGAACCAGCTGTTGAAACGGTTCTTGCGGGATTTCGAAGCATAGGCATCTCCGCCTGGCAAACATAATGCTCTGTGATGCCGCTTGTTTCGCGCCCAAAAATCCTGTAAGCAATTTTCCGTAAACCTGTACTACAGGTTGGAGGAAAAATGTTAAGTGCCATTTCGCATGAATCCGGTCTCGTCAGCAGCACGATCGGCGCGATCACCCGTCATATCCGCGAAAACGAACTTGCGCCCGGCGCCAAGCTCCCGAGCGAACTTTCGCTCTCGCAGCAGCTCGGCGTTTCCCGCACCGTCGTCCGTGAGGCCTTCCGGTCCCTATCGGCCATGCGGCTGATCGATGTCAGCGCCGGCAAACGCGCTACGGTGGCGACGCTGGATCATGGTGCGATGTCGCTGATGTTCGAACATGGCATTCACACTGAGCAGATCAACATTCAGCAAATCTACGACGTACGACGCACGATCGAAGTCAGAACCGTGACGCTCGCGGCACTCAGACGAACGGATGCGGAAGCGCTCACCATTCTCGACCATGCCAACAACATGGAGCGGGACTTTGGCGACAATGACAAGGTCATGGAGCATGATCTGGCTTTTCACCTTGCTGTTGCAAGAGCCTCCAAGAACCCGGTTTTTGAACTCATTCTCGGCGCCTTTCAGAATGTAACGCGCCAGACGTGGCCGATCGGCTGGAAAAGCCGCACATCCGATGCACAGCGACATGCTGCAGGCGAACTTCACATCGCCATCGGACAGGCCATTGCCGCCGGTGACCCGCAAACCGCTTCAACGCTGATGGCGCGTCATTTCGATGAAAGCGTTCACGCGCTTCTGGCGGCCGGCATCGCCTGATTTTTTCAACGCCGTCCCAGACGGAAACTGACTGCCTCTGGAGGAGACACTTCATGAAAATCACCAAACTCGAGACCGTCCGCGTGGCGGAACGGGCAAACCTGCTCTGGGTTCTGGTCCATACGGATGAAGGCATTACCGGGCTTGGCGAAACCTTTTATGGCGCCGAGACGGTGGAGACCTATGTGCATGAATATATTGCACCCAGGGTCATCGGCCGCGATCCGCTGCAGATCGACCTTCTGGCGCAGGATCTCGTCGGTTATCTCGGCTTCCGCTCATCCGGTGCGGAAGTGCGCGGCAATTCGGCATTCGATATTGCGCTTTGGGATATTTTCGGCAAGGCCACCAACCAGCCGATAGCCCAGCTGCTCGGTGGTTTCAGCCGCAAGGAAATCCGTACCTACAATACCTGCGCGGGCACGGAATATATCAAGAAAGCCACCGGCCAGCAGACGGCCAATTACGGCCTCTCCGGTGGCAAGGATTATGACGATCTGAACGGCTTCCTGCATCGCGCGGACGAGCTTGCCCATTCGCTGCTGGAAGACGGCATCACGGCCATGAAGATCTGGCCTTTCGATGCAGCGGCGGAGAAGACGCGCGGGCAATATATCTCGATGCCGGACCTGAAGACTGCGCTTGAGCCGTTTGAAAAAATCCGCAAAGCGGTGGGCGACAAGATGGATATCATGGTGGAGTTTCACTCCATGTGGCAGCTTCTGCCCGCCATGCAGATCGCCAAGGCGCTCACGCCATACCAGACCTTCTGGCATGAAGACCCGATCAAGATGGACAGCCTTTCCAGCCTGACGCGGTATGCCGCTGTTTCGCCCGCACCGATTTCCGCGTCCGAAACGCTTGGCTCCCGCTGGGCCTTCCGCGACCTGCTCGAGACAGGTGCTGCCGGTGTGGTGATGCTTGATATCAGCTGGTGCGGCGGGATTTCCGAAGCGCGCAAGATTGCCTCGATGGCGGAAGCCTGGCATCTGCCGGTCGCCCCCCATGATTGCACCGGGCCAGTGGTGCTCTGCGCCTCCACACATCTGTCGCTCAATGCGCCGAATGCGCTGGTGCAGGAAAGCGTGCGTGCCTTCTACAAGACCTGGTATCGCGATCTCGTGACCGCATTGCCGGAAGTGAAGAACGGCATGATCACCGTGCCGCCCGGCGCTGGCCTCGGCATGGAGCTGCATCCCGATATCGAAAAAACCTTCACCGTCAGCCGCCGTTTTTCAGATGCGGCATCAATCTGATCAGAACAGGCTGCCCTGGTTGCCAGGGCCCGAAGAAGCCGGTTTTACCGGCTTCTTTTTCAACGCGACGGGCGTATCCGGGGACGGCGTCCCCTCTCCCGTTGTGATGGCGGAGACGCGACCGTCAGCAAATTCCATAGAGACAACAGCGCCTGACGCGATAGCCGCCGCGCGAGTCAGCGGCCGGTTCTCATCATCGCGGATCACCGCATAACCGCGATTCAGCACGTTCTTATAGGACAGCGATTGCAGGATACGATCATGGGCGGCGAGACCGGAACGGTTCTGCGCCATGCGATGCAACACGGCGGTATCGGCGCGACGAGACGCGGTGACGACGCGTTCCTTCTGCCGCTCCAGTTGGCCGAGAAGTCGGGCGGGGAGCGAACGCAACGCGGAATCGAAAGCATCAACGCGGCCCTGCCCCTGCAACAGGCGGCGTTCCACCAGGGTCTCGGCCCGGTGCATGCGTTCGGTGATCCGCTGCCTGTGGTGTTTGAGACCGTTCAACAGGGTTTCCGGCCTGAGACCCGAGGCAGAACGTTCGAAGGCACGGCGCTTGTTGAGGGCTGTTATTTCCAATCCGCGACCAAGACCACTCGCGGCCTCGTCGAACCGGCGGCGCGGCAAAGCAAGAAGCTGATCGAGCGAAGGCAGCGCGCGCACCAGCGCCCGCACACCTTGACGGCGATTGTCCATCTGTCGTGATACCGAGCCCGAAAGACGGGCAGCAAGGCCCGAAAGCTGCGCTTCGAGTTCCGCCCGCACCGGCACCGCCATTTCGGCGGCTCCCGTCGGCGTCGGGGCGCGCACGTCCGCGGCATAATCGATCAATGTCGTATCGGTCTCGTGTCCGACGGCGGAAATCAGCGGGATTTCGCTCTCGGCAGCGGCGCGCACGACGATTTCGTCATTGAAGCTCCAGAGGTCTTCGAGGCTGCCGCCGCCGCGCGCAACGATCATTACATCGGGGCGGGCAATCTCGCCACCGGGCTGAAGCGCGTTGAAGCCGCGAATGGCGTTCGCCACCTCCTCGCCCGAGCCTTCGCCCTGCACTTTGACCGGCCAGACGACGACATGGACCGGGAAACGATCCGAAATGCGGTGGAGAATATCGCGGATGACCGCGCCCGTCGGCGAGGTCACAACTCCAATGACGCGCGGCATGAAAGGCAGGCGGCGCTTGCGGGCCGGATCGAACAGCCCTTCCGCCGCCAGCCGCCGGCGGCGATCCTCCAAAAGCGCCATCAGCGCGCCGGCGCCGGCGGGCTCAAGGTTTTCGATGACGATCTGGTATTTCGAGGAACCGGGAAAGGTGGTGATCTTGCCGGTGGCGATGACTTCCATGCCCTCTTCCGGGCGGAATTTCAGCCGCGAGAAGGTGCCCTTCCAGATCACCGCATCGATGCGGGCGCGATCATCCTTCAGTGAGAAATAGGCGTGTCCTGACGAATGCGGCCCACGATAACCAGAAATTTCGCCCCGCACCCGCACCTGTTCGAACGCCGTCTCCACCGTGCGCTTGATGGAGCCCGACAGTTCGGAGACCGAGAATTCGGCAAGATTGCTCAATGCGGCGTGGGAGAAGATATCGCTCATGCCTGTTTGTAACCAAAAGCCGTCGATTCGGAAATGCCAGCGCCGGCCAGCGCTTTTTTAACCGCGATGAAACCATATCCTCAACTACAGAGTTAGGAAAATGGGGAATGGAGGAGAAAACAAGGGTTCGTTAGGGAAGACGGCGTTACGTCTGTCCCAGGCCCGGCAACCAAAGAGGAGGCGGCATCATGATTTTTCTTACCGCCACAGTGCTTGGCGTAACCGCAATTGCGTTACGTTCGGTTTTCAGCATCGTTTTCATTTGCATGATGATTATCGGTGCCTATGGCGTGGCGATTGCACTTTCTCCCACGGCCGTACCGCTGATGTCGCTGCTTCTGGCACTCGCCGGTTACAATTTCGGTGTCGTCGGTGTCATTATCAGCCTTCTCGTGCTGCAGCGCCCGCGTTCCACTCAGCCAACCCTCTAAAAGCCCCCGGCCTTGAGGCTTCCGCGCTTTGCCCTTACCGAGATTTGCGGGCTGGCCGCCGACATTATCGTTACCTGTCTGCTTATGTTCTATCTCGGCGTTGATGCGCTCGTCGCCCGCGTGCCCGGCGCGGCAACGGGGCTCGCAACAAGCTGGCGGCTGAACAGGGTCAATGCTGAGGCATCAGTTAGGCCGAACGGTTTCTTGATGAACGCCGTAACTTTTACAGCACGTATTGTCAGCGTCGGGCTTTTTGCGCTGCTGCAATGGCGCAACCCCCTGGTGCAACCGCTCGTGCCACTTGTCTTTTCAGCATTCGCGGCACTGGTGCTGGCGCTTTACGGCTATTGGCGGCTTCAAAGGCAACGGCAAGAGCGAGACTAAACCGTTTCCCAGCCGTCCTTTTCCGCCGCCCGGTAGATGGCGTCGATGAAAAGCTGGTTCTTCCTTGAGCTTTCCAACGTGACGACGTCGCCCTCACCTTTCGCCGCACGGGCAAAGGCTTCCGCTTCCAGCTTGTACTGACGGCTGTCCTGAAACCGGAAGATTTGCGAGACGTTATGCGTCTGATTGGTTAACTCGATCTCTTCCGCACCCCACCGATTGGCGTTGAAGGGCGACTTTACCTCGATGTAACCGTCCGTGCCATGGAAGATCATCAGCTGGCGGGAGGCGAGTTGTGTCGCCAGATAGAAGCTCAGTTCAAAACCGCCGAAATCGGCCCTGACGCTAGCGTAGATATCCGTGCCGAATTCACTGTCGCGTTCGACGGTCGCTTGCACACGTTTCGGTTCCGCACCGGTGGCAAAACGCGTCACGATCGTCGGGTAGACGCCGATATCCGGCAGGGCGCCGCCGCCCAGTTCGGGAATATTACGCATGTTACCGGGATCGCGGTTGAAGTACGTGAAAGCGCCCTGCACGTGTTTCAGCGAACCAATTGCGTCCGAAGCCAGCAGTTCTTTCACCTTCGCCCAGACCGGAGCGTAGGCCACCATGAAGGCCTCGGATACGATAACGCCGTTACGGTCGCGCGCGGCGATAAGGGCGTCTATCTCCTCGGCCTTTAATGAAATCGGCTTTTCGCAAAGAACATGCTTGCCGGCATCAGCCGCCCTGACGGTCCATTCCACATGCTGCGAGGTGGGAAGCGGAATATAAACCGCATCGATGACATCAGAAGCCAGCATTTCTTCATAGGAGCCAAAAGCGTAGGGCACTGAAAAGCGATCGGCCACCGCGCGCGCTTTGGCAGGATCGCGGCTGGCGATGGCGCTGACCACACAGTTCTGTGCATCCTGTATTGCCGGAATAATGTGGTCCTGAGCGATTTTCGCCGTTGAGATTATACCGAAGCGCAGCATTCCGTTCTCCCGTTCTGTCATTCCTGGAAACTTAGCACCGCCACACACTCTGGCAACCCGCGGCAGCGCGACTGATAAAGAATGGCCGGATTTGTCCGGTCATTGTCGGTCTGGCTGCTTTTATACGTACATCAAAAGGGAAATGATGCTAGACATGAACCCAACGGAGAACCGTGAAATGTCCTCTTCCAACACCGCGCTGCTTGTCATCGACGTTCAGGAATCCTTTCGTCACGCCCCCTACTTTGATGAGAGCGGCCTCACGCTTTATCTTGAGAAGCAGCAGGCGCTCATCGATGGCGCCAAAGCTGCTGGTATTCCCGTTGTGCAGATTCTCCATGTCGATGGTGACAAGGCCTTCTCAAAAGACAGCGGTTACATCCGCGCACTTGAGGGCGTAAGAATTACCCCAGATGTCACCTTTCACAAGAACCGCCATTCGGCCTTTGCCGGCACCGGTCTTGAAATCTGGCTGACTGAGAAGGGCATCAACCGATTGATCGTCTCCGGCATCCGTACCGAGCAATGCTGCGAAACCACGACCCGGCACGCTTCCGATCTTGGTTACAAAGTCGACTACGTCAGCGAAGCGACGCTGACTTTCCCGATGACACATGCTTCCGGCACCGTTTTCAGTGCGGAAGATATCCGCAAGCGAACCGAACTGGTGCTGGCTGGCCGCTTCGCGCGCATCGCAACTGTCAGCGACGTGCTTGCAACCATCAAAGAGGCCGCCTGATGGATGAGGGCGGCACCCGCGTCATTCCCTTTTATACGCTTGTGCCGCCACATGCGCTGTTGCTCGATATAGCCGGCCCGCTTGAGGTGATCCGTTATGCCAACGGGGAACAGCGCGACATCCATTTTGACTGCCGGTACATTGCTGCGAGCGACGAGCAACAAACTTCCATTGGCCTTGCGCTTGCCCGGCTTGAGAGCTTACCGGCGACGTTGCCGGAAAATGCTCTTCTACTGATCTCCGGGAGCACATCACGCTTCGACAGTGATCCGGGAACGCAGCGTGAGCGGCAGGCGCTGGCGACATGGCTGCGCCGTGCAGTGCGTCCCGACACCACGGTGATTTCCATTTGCTCCGGCGCGCTTCTGGCGGGCGAAGCGGGCCTTTTCGATGGACGCAACTGCACGACCCATGCCGACTGTATAGAGGGGCTACGCAGCATTGCGCCATTGTCACAGGTGGCCGAAAACCGCCTTTTCGTGGAGGACGGCAACCGTTTCTCCAGCGCCGGTATTTCCACCGGCATCGACCTGATGCTGCATGTGGTCTCCCGGCTGACATCGCCTGCGGTTGCGGCACGCATCGCCAAAACCATGGTGGTTTATCTCAGGCGTAGCGGTAACGATCCGCAAATCTCCCCCTGGCTCACAGGCCGCAACCACATCCATCCCGCCATTCACCGGGTGCAGGACCGCGTGATGGCCGAACCGGCGCAGGACTGGTCGCTGGAGCGGCTAGCGGATATCGCCGCGCTCAGCGAAAGGCATCTCTCACGTCTGTTTCGCGAGCATGCCGGCATCAGCGTCATCGATTATGTCAACCTGATGCGGGTCAACCTCGCCCGTGATATTCTCGCAAACAGCCGCCTTGATATGGAGGCCATTGCCGAACGGGCGGGTTTTGCCTCCGCGCGGCATTTGCGACGGGTCTGGCAGCAGCATAACCGTTATCCGCCCAGCCACTATCGCGGCTTTCACGCCTGATAATCTCGGACCTCCCGCAGCCTGATGATTGCCATCAAAGGAATTGAATGGTTATGCCGGCGGGCAGTTGCTAACCTTGCGATAAGACAGCAACAGGAGCATTCCCCGTGGAAAATCGAAGCCTCGGCCGCACCGGCCTCTCCATCGCGCCCATCGTCTTCGGCGGCAACGTGTTTGGCTGGACAGCGGATGAAAAGACGTCCTTTGCCCTGCTTGACGCCTTTTTTGATGCGGGGTTCAACGCCATCGACACGGCGGATGTCTATTCCGCTTGGGTGGATGGGCATGTGGGCGGTGAATCCGAGGCCATCATCGGCAAGTGGCTGAAACAATCCGGCGTCAGGCGCGAGGACGCGGTGATCGTCACCAAGGTAGGTTTCGACAATCGCGGCCAGAAGACCGGTCTCAGTGCCAAGTGGATCGCCGAAGCCGTCGAAGCTTCGCTGAAGCGGCTTCAGACTGATTATATCGACCTTTACCTCGCGCATAAGCCGGATGCCGACGTGCCGCTGGAAGAAACACTTGCCGCCTTCGCAAAACTGAAGGAACAGGGAAAAATTCGCGCCATAGGCTGCTCCAACTATTCCGCGGGCCAGCTTCAGGATGCGCTGGACACGGCAGAAAAAAATAATCTTCCGCGTTACGACGTGCTGCAGCCGGAATACAACCTCTATAACCGCAAGGATTTCGAAGGCCCGCTTGCCGAGCTTTGCCAGAAGGAAGAGATTGGCGTCATCAATTATTACAGCCTAGCGGCCGGCTTTCTGACCGGGAAATATCGTGCCAAGGCCGATACAGAGGGCGTCGCCCGCAGCTATCGCGTGGGCGAATATGTCAATGCCCGTGGCCTTGCCGTTCTGGGGGCCATGGATGCGGTGGCAGTCGAAACGGGGGCCAAGCTTGCAGATATTGCGCTGGCCTGGCTGTTGAGAAAGAAGGCGATAACCGCGCCCATCGCCAGCGCCACCAGCCTGTCCCAGCTCGAAAGCTTCAAACGCGCCGTCGAGTTGACCTTGACGGATGAGATGATGACGCTTCTCGACAAGGCGGGTGCATAAATGGAGCTTGTAATTCGCGATGCGCAGCCGGCTGACCGGGCGGACTGGCTGCGCCTGTGGAACGACTATCTCGCCTTTTACGATGTCGATCTCGCCGACGAGGTAACCGACCATACCTGGGAGCGCATTCTCGACCCCGCCTCGCGCGTTTCGATGCGGGTGGCAATGCTTGGCGACCGCATGGCCGGTTTCGCCATTCACCACTTCCATGATTCCACCTGGGTGAAAACGCCTGACTGCTATCTGGAAGACCTTTTTGTCGATGGCGAAATCCGCGGTAAGGGGACGGGCCGGGCGTTGATGGACGACCTTATCGCTATCTGCAAGGAAAAGGGCTGGTCTAGGCTTTACTGGAACACCGGTGAGGACAATCACCGCGCCCAGAAGCTCTACGACAGCTACGTGAAAAGCGACGGCCATATCCGCTATCGCATCACCTTCTGATCACCCCCGGAAGCGGAAGAAATCCACGAAGGCCCTCAGCGCCGGACGCATCTGCCGGCGCGAGGGGTAATAGATGTAAAATCCATCAAACGGCGCGCACCAATCCTCGAGAACGCGGATCAGCCTGCCCTCCCTTATATCGTCTTCGACACGCTGTTCAAAAACGAAGGCAAGCCCTGCGCCGTCTATCGCCGCCCGGCGAATGAGACTCTGGTCCGACAGGATCAGCGGCCCCTGAACGTCGACCACAAGCGCTTTGCCATTTTTCTCCAGCTCCCAGCGATAGATCAATCCACTCGCAAAACGCCGGCGGATGCAGCGATGCCGGATGAGGTCCCTCGGATCACGGGGAGGCGGATTTTCCGCAAAATAGGACGGTGCGCCGACAATCGCGCCACGCCAGGCCCCGCTCGCTTTCACGGCGATCATATCTGCATCGAGATGTTCCCCGAGACGAAGCCCGGCATCGAAACCTTTTGCGACAATATCTTCAAAGCGATCATCGGTCGAAATTTCGAGGGAGATTTCGGGGTAGAGCCGCAGGAATTCCCCCAGCCGGGGCACAATAAGATCTTCAGCGGCAAGTCTGGGGAGAGTGATGCGCAAAGGACCTGCGGGTCGACCGCCCTGTTCGGCAAGGGTAT
This sequence comes from Rhizobium sp. ZX09, assembly GCF_017357485.1. Taxonomy (NCBI): domain Bacteria; kingdom Pseudomonadati; phylum Pseudomonadota; class Alphaproteobacteria; order Hyphomicrobiales; family Rhizobiaceae; genus Rhizobium; species Rhizobium sp. ZX09. The sequence goes on along the minus strand of NZ_CP031363.1, from coordinate 2,938,182 downwards.
CGATGACGGCGTCGATATCGGCAAGCGCCGGACCCAAGGTTTCGAGAAGCCGCTTTCCCTCCTCTGTCGGAGAAACGCTGCGGGTGGTACGGTGAAGTAGCCGCAGGCCCAGGCTCGCCTCCAGCGACGAGACCGCATGGCTGACGGCGGAAGGGGCAATGCCGAGTTCGGCAGCCGCCTTGCGAAAGCTCCGGCCTTCGGCAACGGCGGAGAGAACGGCCAGTTGGGAGAGTTGCACACGGTTCATTGTTCTAAATTATAGAACAACCCACGCGGATTTGCAGTGATTATTTTTGCTGATCTCATTCGCTATGTTCCCATCACGCCCTGATGACGGGCGGTTCCTTATGGAAGGACGAACAGATGAAAAGCAGAACCCTTGGAGACAATCTGACCGTATCGGCGCTCGGCCTCGGTTGCATGGGAATGACCCATGCCTATAGCCCGACGGGCGATGAAAGCAGTGCGATCGCGACGCTGCATCGCGCTGTTGACCTCGGCGTTACATTTTTCGATACGGCGGAAGTTTATGGGCCCTACACGAACGAAATTCTCCTCGGCAAGGGCCTGAAGCCTTATCGTGACAGGGTGGTGATTGCCACCAAGTTCGGATTCAAGATTGATGGCAGCAAACCCGCGGGCCAGATGATGGTGGGAACGGACGGTCGACCGGAAAATGTTCGTGCCGTCGCTGAAGCCTCCCTCAAGCGCCTCGACGTTGACGCCATCGACCTCTTTTACCAGCACCGTGTCGACCCGGATGTGCCAATCGAAGAAACTGTTGGGGCGATGGCGGAACTGGTGAAGCAGGGCAAGGTAAAACATCTCGGCCTCTCCGAAGCCAGTGCCGAAACGCTTCGAAAAGCCCACGCCACCCACCCGATTGCCGCCATTCAGAGCGAGTACTCGCTGTGGACCCGCGACCCGGAAGAAAATGGCGTGCTGGATACCTGCCGTGAGCTCGGCATCGGTTTCGTACCGTTCAGCCCGCTTGGGCGCGGTGCGCTGACCGGAGCGCTGAAATCGCTGGACGGACTTGCAGCCGATGATTTCCGGCGTGGCCTGCCGCGTTTCCAGGGTGAAAACTTCGACGCGAACCTGGCGCTGGTCAGACTTCTGGAAGACATGGCTGCCGAAAAGGGTGTGACTGCCGGGCAACTTGCATTGGCCTGGGTGTTGGCGCAGGGGGATTTCATCGTACCGATCCCGGGCACCACGAAGATTGCCAATCTGGAGAAAAACGTCGCGGCCGCTGATGTGTCCCTGACGCCGGAGGAAGTCGAAAGCCTTGGCGCGTTGCTGGCTCCGTCCAAGGTTGCGGGCGAACGTTATCCCGAACGCATGTCACAGATGGCCAATCGTTAAAAAACAAAAAGCCGCGGTGGTTGCCGCGGCTTTTTTCAATCTGTTATCCGACGTCAGGCGCGCAGAACGCCGCCTGTCGATTTCTCGACATTGCCGACGATCTTGGCCGTCAAGGCTTCGAAATCCTCATCGGTCAGAGTCTTGTCGACCGGTTGAATCTGCACTTCGATGGCGACCGACTTGCGGTTTTCTCCGAGCGATGCGCCTTCGAAAATATCGAAGACATTGACGCCTGTAATCAGTTTGCGATCAGCGCTCGTTGCCGCCTTGATGATCGCCCCCGCCTCTACGGCCTTGTCGACCACGAAGGCGAAGTCGCGCTTGACCGCCTGGAAGGGGGAAAGTTCGAGCGCAGGCTTGGTGCGGGTGGCTTTCTTCTTCGGCTCCTGCATGGCGTCTAGATAAATCTCGAAACCGCAATAGACACCCGACACATCCAGCTCGGACAGTGTTTTCGGATGGAATTCACCGAAGTAACCAAGCACGACCTTCGGGCCCATCTTGATGGTGCCGGAGCGGCCGGGATGATACCAGGCAGGCCCGCCGGCCTCGATCTGGACATTGGCCATGGGGAGGCCGCAGGCTTCCAGCACCGTCAGTGCATCCGCCTTTGCGTCGTAGACATCCACGGGCTTGCCGCCGCCCTTGGACGCATTGGACCACATGCGGCCGCTGCCAGCGAGCGAGGCCGTGCCACGGCGAACACCGCCAGCAACACGGCGCTGCGTATCAGGCGTGTCGCCTTCATAGGTGCCGGAGACCTCGAAGATTGCGACGTCACCATAGCCCTTGTCGGCATTGCGCTGTGCGGCGGTCAGCAGGCCCGGCAGCAGCGAGGGCCGCATATCCGACATATCGGCCGCAATCGGGTTGGCGAGCTTGAGCGCCGGCGAGCCGCCGCCGAATAGCTTCGCCTGCGCTTCCGGGATGAAGGACCATGTGACGGCCTCCAGCATGCCGCGGCTTGCCAGCGCACGGCGCGCGGTGCGCGTGCGGACCTGCAGCGTGGTCAGGATGCGACCGTTGACGGCACCGAAGCTTTCCAGCGGCTCGGGTTTGATATTGTCAACGCCATGAATGCGCATGACCTCTTCAACCAGATCAGCCTTGCCGTCGACATCCGGGCGCCAGGACGGCACAGTGACGGACACGCGCTCGCCCGTTCCCTCGACCCCAAAACCCAGGCCCTTGAGGATGGCGAGGCTCTCTTCGGCCGAGACTTCGAGCCCCGTCAGCCGCTTCACTTCCGCAAGCGGGAAATCCACGACCCTGGGCTGATATCCCTTGTAACCGACCACCTTGGCTTCGCCGGCAACGCCGCCGCAGAGTTCGAGAACCAGTTCGGTGGTCCGCTCCAGGCCCGGAACCATGTATTCCGGATCGACACCGCGCTCGAAACGGTAGCGCGCATCGGTGATGATGCCGAGCGAACGGCCAGTCTTGGCAATGTTGATCGGGTCCCAGAGGGCGGATTCGATCAGCACGTCGACGGTGTTTTCGTCGCAGCCGGAATGTTCGCCACCCATCACGCCGCCGATAGACTCGAGGCCCTTTTCATCGGCGATGACGACATTGTTCGGGCCGAGCTTATATTCACGCTGATCGAGCGCGAGGATCGTCTCACCCTCCTTTGCGCGGCGAACGGTCAGATCACCCTTGACCTTGGCGGCGTCGAAGACGTGCATCGGCCGGCCCTGATCGAAGGTCATGTAGTTGGTGATATCAACAAGCGCATTGATCGGACGCAGGCCGATCGCCAGAAGACGCTGCTGCATCCATTTCGGGCTGGGGCCGTTCTTCACACCGCGCACGATGCGTAGCGAAAAGCCAGGGCAGAGGGCGGGATCGTCCAGTTCCAGCTTCACATCGACGGGCGTTGCGCCTTCCACCTTGAAGGAGGGTGCAGGCTTTGTCTTCAGCTTGCCGAGACCGGAGGCCGCGAGATCGCGCGCAATGCCGTAGATCGAGGTGCAGTCCGGACGATTGGGCGTGAGATTGATCTCGATGACAGGATCATCGAGGCCGGCATATGATGCGAAGGAAGTACCGACGGGCGCATCCGCCGGCAGGTCAATGATGCCGTCGTGATCGTCGGAAATGTTGAGCTCCTTTTCGGAGCACATCATGCCATGGCTTTCCACACCGCGAATCTTCCCGATGGCGAGCGTGACATCGATGCCCGGGACATAGGTGCCGGGACGTGCGAGCGCACCGACGAGCCCAGCGCGCGCATTCGGTGCACCGCAGACGATCTGCACCGGCTTGCCGTCACCGGCATCGACCATCAGCACTTTCAGGCGGTCGGCCTCGGGGTGCTTTTCAGCGGAAACCACCTTGGCAATGACGAAGGGCTTGTAGGCCGCCTTGTCGTCAACATCCTCGACCTCAAGGCCAATCGCCGTCAACCGCTCGCAGATCTCGTCCAGCGTCGCATCGGTATCGAGATGCTCTTGCAGCCAGGAAAGAGTGAATTTCATGTCTTTGCTCCTTGGCTAACCGGATTAAACGCTCAGACCGCCGAACAGCGTCGGCATGTCGAGCGGGCGGAACCCGTAGTGGTTCATCCAGCGGACATCGGCGTTGAAGAAATCGCGCAGATCGGGCATGCCGTATTTAAGCATGGCGATGCGGTCGAGACCCATGCCCCAGGCAAAGCCCTGATATTCATCCGGATCCAGCCCGCCGGCGCGCAGCACGTTCGGGTGCACCATGCCGCAGCCGAGAATTTCCATCCAGTCCTTGCCCTCGCCGAACTTGACGATGGGGCCGGAACGGTCGCACTGGATATCCACCTCGAAGCTTGGCTCCGTGAAGGGGAAGAAGGACGGGCGGAAGCGCATGACGACGCTGTCGACCTCGAAGAAGGCCTTGCAGAACTCCTCAAGAATCCAGCGCAGATTGCCGACATGCGCCTTCTTGTCGATGACAAGACCTTCGACCTGATGGAACATCGGCGAATGGGTGGCATCGGAATCCTGGCGATAGGTCTTGCCGGGGATGACGATGCGGATCGGCGGCTTCTGGCTCTCCATGGTGCGGATCTGCACCGGTGAGGTGTGGGTGCGCAGCACCTTACGCTCGCCTTTTTCGTCCGGCTGGAAGAAGAAGGTATCGTGCATCTCGCGGGCCGGATGGCCTTCCGGGAAGTTCAGTGCCGTGAAGTTGTAATAGTCAGTCTCGATGTCAGGACCTTCGGCGATGGAGAAGCCCATATCCGCGAAGATGGCAGTGATTTCGTCGACGATCTGACTGATGGGATGAATGCGGCCGCGCTCTGCCGGAGACTGGCGGACGGGCAGGCTGACGTCCACCGTTTCGGCCTTGAGACGCGCGGCGATGGCGGCGTCTTTCAGCGCGTTCTTGCGCTCGCCGATAAGGTCGGTAATTTCGGTCTTGAGCTGATTAATGGCGGCGCCGCGGGTCTGGCGCTCCTCCGGGCTCATGCTGCCAAGCGTCTTCAGAAGCTCCGAAACCGAGCCCTTCTTGCCAAGCGCGGAGACGCGCACGGCTTCGATGGCCGGTTCATCGGCAGCGGCGGCGATCTCCGACATCAATTGCGATTTCAAGGTATCAAGTTCAGTCATCTTTTCCTGCCTTGCCGGATTTTTTAACAGCGGCGTCGGTGTTCACAGCATTCATCAGATAGTCGGTCGCCATGATAAAGCGTCGCAGATCACTACCCATCCGCACGCGCCCGATCAACCGGGCAAGCGGTAAAAAACGCCCGAGAATGCGGGTCAAGCGGGTTAATTCTTCCAGTGCGCGGGGCGGAGCATTTTCGAGCCAGCGCGAAAAGGCGGCGTCGCGGGTTTTGGGGGCATCATTGGCGCGCGTGGCAACCTGCAGAAACAGCAGCCAGATATCACGAGCCTGCGCCGTTTCCAGCGGCATGACATCCTGAGGGCGCTCCTCGAAATCCATGAAACCGATACGGCCATCCTTCAAGAAGAAGTCTCGTACATGCGGGCGGCCGTGGCAGAGGCCTGCGGCATGCAGCTCGCCAAGTGCTTCTGCGGATTTAACAAGCAGGGCGTCATGCTCGATCGGATCGGAGGCCTTCAGGGCATCCATGCGCTCCATGAGCGTCGGGCCTACATCTCCCAGCACCACGGCCGTGCGGGATGAGTAGATCAGCGGCGGAACCGGGAAGCCGCGCTGCTGGAACTGCTGCAAGGTTTCGAGTTCCCGCTGCATGAGGCCCGCGCCATCACGCGGTTCGGAAGGGCGAAGAAAAGCGTAGGGCAGGAGTTTTGACAGCAGCTTCTGAATTTTCATCCACCACGTCACACGCTCCGTGCCCTGCCGTTTGATCCACACCGTCAGCTGCGAGAGTTCAACCTTCTGAATGCGACGGTCACTTTTCAGGAGGACACGCATCACGGTTGCGATGTCATCGTCGTCGAGATGAACGCGGAAACCTTCCGCTTCCACAACCTCACTTTTATTGACCTGCATTTCGTCCACCAAAGGTTTCGCTTCAAACGGCGTGAATACTCCAAGTCTTCTAAATTTCTAAATTAAAAAACGCCGATAGAAATGTATGGCAGCTGAAAAGAAAAAACCCGCGCCGGTTGCCCGACGCGGGTTCAAATGAACAACAGATTGTCCGCGCCGTAATTACTTTACAGCGGTTTCAAACTCGTTGGCCGTACCAGCATCCTTGAGGTACTCAAGCGCCTTCTTCGCTGCTTCGACGAGCGCGCCGAATGCTGCCGGCTCATGGATAGCCATGTCGGACAGAACCTTGCGGTCCACTTCGATGCCAGCCTTGTTCAGGCCGTCGATGAAGCGGCCATAGGTGAGGCCGAATTCGCGGACAGCAGCGTTGATACGCTGGATCCAAAGAGCGCGGAAGTTACGCTTGTTGACCTTGCGGTCGCGGTAAGCGTACTGCTTGGAACGATCCACGGCAGCCTTTGCTGCGCGGATGGTGTTCTTGCGGCGGCCGTAGAAACCCTTGGCTGCCTTGAGTGTCTTGGTGTGCTTGGCGCGGGAAGTTACGCCACGTTTTACGCGTGCCATGTCATGATCTCCTTAAAGTGTCCAAAAATGCGGAAAAGTCTCAGAGACCGTTCGGCAGGTAGTTCTTGACGACCTTCTTGCCGTCAGCTTCGGCGAGAACCATGGTTCCACGCGCGTCGCGAATGAACTTGTTGGTACGCTTGATCATGCCGTGGCGCTTACCGGCGGCGGCTGCAACAACCTTGCCGGTTGCAGTGATCTTGAACCGCTTCTTTGCAGCGGACTTCGTCTTCATCTTGGGCATTTTGCTACTCCGTTTTTGTATCGAAACAGGCAGACGAGGCCTATTTCAAGCTATTCAGGAACGGCCTCGGCATGCCCTGCCGGACCGTTCGGACGCGCGCTTATAACCGCAGTCGGTTAAAAGCGCAACGGGGAAAGCGAACTTCCCCGTGCGGCTCATTACGCCAGTTCTGTGGCGGTATAAATTATTTCGGCGCGAGAACCATCATCATCTGACGGCCTTCAAGCTTCGGCTCGGCCTCCACCTTGGCAATCGCCTGAGTGTCTTCCTTCACCTGAAGAAGAAGCTTCATGCCCAGTTCCTGGTGAGCCATTTCACGGCCACGGAACTTCAGCGTCACCTTCACCTTGTCGCCATCTTCAAAGAAACGGCCCATCGCCTTCATCTTCACGTCATAATCATGCGTGTCGATGTTAGGGCGCATCTTGATTTCTTTGACTTCGACGATCTTCTGTTTCTTGCGCGCTTCAGCGGCCTTTTTCTGGGTCGCGTATTTCAGTTTGCCGAGATCGAGGATCTTGCACACCGGCGGTTCAGCGTTCGGCGAAATCTCAACGAGATCGAGACCGGCCTCCTCCGCCAGTTTCAATGCCTGATCCGTCGGCATGCTACCGAGGTTCTGGCCCTCTTCATCAATAAGCTGAACTCTGGGAACCCGAATTTCCCGGTTGGAGCGCGGCCCCTCCTTGACGGGGGCATCGGCTTTGAAAGGTCTGCGAATGGTCGTATTCTCCTGATCTGTTTCTGGATCACGTCGGCAAAAAACAGCTTGTTTGGTACAAGCGGCGGAAATGTCGTTATTGCCGTGGCGAAGTCAATAGCATATCTGCCCGAAAAGATCACCTGTTGTCACGGTTTTTGCAAATACGCCGCCGTTGTTGCACTAAAATCAGGAGAATTGCATATACATGAGCGAACAAGCCGCCGAATTCCTGCGCGTAGGTCCCGATAACGACAGCCGCGAGATTGCCATTCTCCATCGTCCGGCGATTTCCGGCAAAAGCGCACCCATGCTGGTGTGGCTCGGCGGCTATCGTTCAGACATGACCGGAACAAAGGCGGTCGAACTGGATCGCTTTGCAGCGGAAAACGGCCTTGCCTGCCTTCGGTTCGACTATTCTGGCCACGGCGCGTCCGGCGGAGATTTCAAAAAAGGCACGATCTCCCGATGGCTGGAAGAGGCTCTCGCCGTAGTGCGTGCAAAGGCGCCGTCGAGCGTCATTCTCGTCGGCTCTTCGATGGGCGGATGGATCGCCTTGCGCATGGTTGAGGAACTACGCAAGACAGGTGGCGCCCCATCCGTCGCAGGCCTGATCCTCATCGCGCCTGCGCCTGATTTCACGGCGGAACTGATAGAGCCCAGCCTGACGGAGGCAGAAAAGACATCGCTGCTGGAGAGGGGCTATTTCGAGGAGCACTCGGAATACAGTCCCGAGCCCAACATCTTCACCCGCGCGCTCATGGAAGACGGCCGGCAGAACCGCGTGTTGCAGGGCATCATCACCACCGGTTGCCCCGTTCACATCCTGCAGGGCATGCGCGATCCCGACGTGCCCTATCAACACGCGCTGAAACTTCTGGAACACCTGCCAGCCGACGACGTGGTTCTGACGTTGATCCGCGACGGCGACCACCGGCTCTCCCGGCCACAGGACATTGAAAGGATGCTCACGGCGGTGAGAGCCCTTGCAACATAGGCATTTCCGCAACGCTCTTAACCATATTCAACGAGTCTTGCGCGCCATTGATTGCTAAAGATTGACTCCTGCCCCCCAACCCTCTTAACTTTTCATTAAGAATTAAGGGACGGGTTTCATGATGAACGCACCGCTGGCGCGTGCGCTGCTGTCTGCAGTTGCCGCCGGGCTAATGACTGCTGCCTCCGCCATGGCGGAAACCAAGGGAAGCCCTTCCATGGTGACGGGCGGGATCACCTCCCAGCCGATCGGCCATTACGAGTTCTGTCAAAAATATGCCGACGAGTGCAACATTCGCAGCAAGGCGACGCCGCCGCCACGCGTCACCGACTATGGCTGGGGCGTCATTCGCGAGGTCAACACCTCCGTCAACACGACCATCGTGGCGATGACCGACCAGGAAATCTATGGCAAGGACGAGGTCTGGGAATACCCGACAACCGCCGGCGATTGCGAAGATTTCGTACTGCTGAAGCGCAAGAAGCTGATCGAGCGTGGATTTTCCGTGGCCGACCTGCTGATAACAGTCGTTCGCAAGCCTGATGGTGAAGGTCATGCGGTGCTTACCCTTCGCACCACGGATGGCGACTATATTCTCGACAATCTCACCGACGACGTGAAGCTCTGGACCGACACAAACTACACCTATCTGAAGCGGCAGGCGTCCTTTAATACGGGCCGCTGGGTTTCCATCGAGGATGGTCGGGACGTTCTGGTCGGCGCGTTGCGCTGATCTGCATGAAATCGATTATATCGAAAAGCCCGCGGCACGCGCCGCGGGCTTTTGCCTTTAGCCATTGCCGATGATAATGCCGGCCGCCAGCACCAATGAGCCACCGAGGACCACCTGAAAGACGGCGCGCAGGAATGGCGTTTCCATGAAGCGGTTCTGAATGAAGGCGATAGCCCAGAGTTCCACGAAAACAACGATCGCGGCAATAGCCGTGGCTGTCCAGAAATGCGGGATGAGATAGGGCAGCGCGTGGCCGAGGCCGCCAATGGCCGTCATGATGCCCGATGCCAGGCCGCGCTTCAGTGGCGAGCCTCGACCGGAAAGCTTGCCGTCATCATGAGCGGCTTCCGTAAACCCCATGGAGATGCCCGCGCCGACGGAGGCGGAAAGACCGATGAGGAAGGTCTGCCAGGTATCCTGTGTGGCAAAGGCCGCTGCAAAGATTGGCGCCAGCGTCGACACGGAACCGTCCATAAGCCCGGCGAGACCCGGCTGCACATAGGTCAGGAGGAACTGACGCCTGGCGGTCTCCTCTTCTTCCGTTCTGCCGTTTTCATCGAGATGTTTTTCCTCGAGCATATGGGCGATATCCTCGTGGCCGCGCTCTGCCTCCGCCAGATCACCGAGCAACTTGCGCGTCGAGGCATCCGTGGTGCGCTTGACGGCTTCGTCGTAAAAACGGATTGCCTGCGCTTCCATCAATTCCGCCTGGGCGCGAATTTTTTCCAATGAGAGATTCTTCACCAGCCAGTCCGGTGTGCGTTCGTAGAAACCACGCAAATGTTCGCGGCGTATCAACGGTATGGTTTCTCCGAAGCGGCGGCGATGCATGTCGATCAACACGTTTCGATGCTGCTGCTCGACCTCGGCCATGTCGTCAAAAACCTTCGCCGATTGAGGATATTGCGCGCGCAGGTGATCGGCATAGGAGCGGTAGATGCGAGAGTCATCTTCTTCCGACGAGATGGCGAGCGCCAGGATTTCCTGTTCGCTGAGGGAGGAAAAGGGACGTTTGGAAAGCGAGAAAAGACTGTGGAACATGGCTGAAACCTTTTTAGAATAATTCTAAATACATCCGCATCACCCCGCGATCAAGCCATCTTAGAATAATTCTAATCAGTCAAAGCGCCGCATTGCCGGTGGCAGCGCAGCGGCGTAAATTCGTTGGGAAAGGATCGATGATGCAGAACCCAGCCTCGGCAAGAGCCGCCCACAGCGCAGAAATTCAGGACAGGGCAGAAAAAGCGATGGCGGCTATCGGTGTCGATGCCCGTTTCATCGATCTGCTGGTGGAAACATTTTACGGTCGCGTGCTGGAGCACCCCGCGCTCGGGCCCGTTTTCGATGCGCGGCTTGCAGGCCGCTGGCCGGAACATATGGCCAGGATGAAGCAGTTCTGGGCGGCCGTCGCGTTCAAGAATGGCGGCTATGGCGGCGAGCCGGTCCAAGCCCATCTTGGCGTAAAAGGCATGACCGCCGAGCTTTTCCCCCAATGGCTTGCGCTGTTTTCCGCCACACTCGATGACATTGCACCGGGCAGAGAGGCGCACGACTGGTTTATGGAAACCGCTGAACGCATCGCCAGAAGCCTGACGCTCTCGCTCTTTTACAATCCGGCGCTCGATGATCCCGCGTTGACGCGATCGTCGTCTTAACCGCAAGGCGCGGGGCCTGGGTACGGCACCTGATTGCAGAGTTGGAACTATGACTAAGCGCCGCGCAGGAGCGCGCAGGTTTCGAACATTCCCTCTTGATGGCCGCAAGGATAAATGTTTAGTAGCCGGCGGGAGGCGTACCGTGCGGTTCGCCTGTAATATGAAGCATAGCAGGGCTTATCGACATGGATCGCAGATCATTTATCCGCAAGGCTGGCGCCGTGGGCGCCGGTGTTACCGCAACGGCGCTGGCCGCTCCGGCCATCGCACAAGAAAATCCCAAGATTACCTGGCGCATGACGTCGTCCTTCACCAAGGGCCTCGACATTCTGTTCGGCGCGGGCCAGATCGTCGCCGATCACGTTAAGGAAGCTTCCGGCGGCAATTTCGTCATTCAGCATTTCGCGGGCGGAGAGATCGTGCCGGCCCTGCAGGCTGCGGACGCGGTGACGGCCGGAACCGTCGAAATGGCGCATACATGCGCCTATTATTACGTTGGCAAGGACCCGACCTTCGCGCTCGGGACCTCGGTTCCCTTCGGCCTCAATGCGCGCCAGACGAATGCCTGGTTCAACCAGGCCGGCGGCAACGAGCTGCTCAATGAGTTCCTTGCCCAGCACAATATCTACTCGATCCTGCTCGGCAACACCGGTGCCCAGATGGGCGGCTGGTTCCGCAAGGAAATCAACACCATCGACGACCTCAAGGGTCTGAAGATGCGTATTGCCGGCCTCACCGGCCAGGTGATGCAGAAGGTTGGCGTGACGCCGCAGCAGATCGCCGGCGGCGATGTCTACGCCGCGCTCGAAAAGGGCACGATCGACGCCACCGAGTTCGTCGGCCCCTATGATGACCAGAAGCTCGGCTTCTACAAGGTCGCGAAATATTACTATTACCCCGCATGGTGGGAAGGCGGCCCGGCCGTTCATGCCTTCGTCAACCTGCAGAAGTTCAACGAACTGCCGGAAAACTACAAACGCATCCTGAAAGACGCCTGCGCCGCGGGCAGCGCCAGCATGCTGGAACGCTACGATGCACGCAATCCGAAGGCGCTGAAGGAACTCGTGGCGCAGGGCGCCATCCTGCGCCCCTTCAGCCAGGAAATCCTCGATGTCTGCCACAAGGCGGCGCAGGAAACCTACGCGGAGATTTCGGCCAAGAACGAGAGCTTCAAGAAAATCTACGAGAGCCAGCAGGCCTTCAAGAAGGATGCCTATCTCTGGGCACAGATCGCCGAATACACCTATGACACCTACATGATGATCCAGCAGCGTAACGGCACGCTCTGATCGACAATCATTTCCCGACGATCTTCAGACGGTCATCCGGCATCTGCCGGGTGGCCGTTTTGTTGGGGGAGACCAGTTTCCAAACCTGCCGTTCCCGCCAGTCGACCGGGCTCATGCCGGTGACGCGGCGAAATTCCCGGTTGAAGTTGGACTTGGTCTGAAAGCCGGAAGAAAACATGATCGATGTCACCGATTGCTCCGTCTCCTCCAGCAACCGGCAGGCTTCGCGGATGCGCAGCTGGTTGACATATTGCGAGACGTTGACGCCAAGCGAACGATTGATCGCACCCGAAATCTGCCGGCTCGGCAGGCCGAGGCGTCTTGCTAGGCGCGACAGGTTGAGATTTTCGTCGCGGTAGAGCGCCTGCGACGTCATCAGGCGATCGAGGCCCACAACAATCTCGCGGTCCTGTTGTGATGGTTCCGAAGGAGGCGGCACCTCTGCCGGCGGCTCCGCGGCCGCTTGCGACGCCTTGCTTTTCCCGGCCATGGCCGCCATCAGCCCGATCAGCAGCAGGCCGAAAAGATTGGCGTTGCTGACGAGCGCCGCGACGTTCTCGCCATGTGCCCATTCGAAATCGAGAAACACCAGAAGATCGAACATCGCGGAAACGCACAGCGCCGCAGCAGCGATGATGAGCGCCTTGTGTGCCGAAGCGACGCTGGCGAATTGCGCCTCGTCCAGCCCATCAGGCCCTTTTCTTCCGAGTAATAGCAGAGCGGTGGCATGGCCAACGAAGAGGGCAATCAGGCCAAGATCGATAGCGACCGGGAATGTGAATTCCAGAAGAATGATCAGCAGAGGGGACAGGGCGAGGCTTGCCAGCATGGCCCTTCTGCTTTCCGGCCCCACCTTCATCAGGCCGCGAAAGGCAATGTACACAAGTGGTGGCAAGCAGGCGGCCAAAACCGGCAGCACGTATCGCACCAGGCTCACCCCATATCCCCAGCGCAGGCCGACGAGCACAGACTGCACGGCGCAAAGGGCGATAAGCGCCAAAAATACGCGGCTTGTCCGCACATCGTCTCCGCTTCGAAAGAAGACGATGAACATGACCACCAACAACAGCGCCACGACGAAAGGCAGGGGAATGAAAAGCACGATAACCATCCCGGAGCGAAACCTTGTCGCACTTCATGGACCAGATCGCGTTTCGGTACGACCTTTAACGCGATCAAGGACGCAAAAAATACGTGGCGGCGCAGATTGAGCACCGTTCTTCCCAAACACACGAGGTTTTCATGCGCCCTGTCACCACCATAGCGACCATGTTATTTTCCGCTTTCGTCACTCAACCGGTTTTTGCGGCGGACGCCGTCGGCATCAGCGAAACTACCGTTCATTCGCCAGCTCGCGGCAAAGACCTTGCTCTCACCGTCTGGTATCCATCTGACGGAAAGGGCACACAGGCGCCTTCCGGCGAGGACCGAATTTTTCAGGGCACGCCCGTGTTCAAGGATGGTGCGGTGAAAACGGGCCGTTTGCCGCTCGTGCTTCTGTCCCACGGCTCGGGTTCAAGAGTGTCCGGCATGGCATGGATCGCCGCGAAGCTTGCGAGCGAGGGTTTCATCGTCGCCGGCACCAACCATCCCGGCACCACCAGCGGCGATTCCACGCCCGCCGATACGCCGAAAATCTGGGAGCGAACGGACGATCTCTCAACGATCATTACTGTCATGACGGCAGAAGGCAAGTGGTCGAATGCGATCGACACGAAGAGGATCGGCGTTCTCGGCTTCTCGCTGGGCGGCAGCGCGGCGATGGAGATTGTGGGTGCGCGCGCCGATCTCGATGCCTATGCCCGCTATTGCGATTACTATTCTTCGATGATGGATTGCCAGTGGTTCGCCGGCGGCCGGGGTTACCTCAATGGCGAGCCGGTCAGCGTTCCGAAGCTGGATATCAAAACCCTCGACAAGGCCCATTTCGAGCAGCAGAACCGCGATCCCCGCATCCGTTCCGCCGTGCTGGTTGATCCCGGCCTGGCGCTGGCTTTCAAACCGGAGAGCCTGAAAGCGATCGATATTCCGCTGACCTTCATCAATCTCGGCAGCAAAGGTAAAATTCCGCCGGCCGTGCTTGCGGATAAACTCGCAGACGACGTGCCCGGCGCGACCTATCTGCGGGTGGACGACGCCAACCATTTCAGCTTCCTGCCCCTCTGCAAACCGGATGCCGATGCATTTCTCAAGTCCATCGGCGAGCATGATCCGATCTGCGAACCGGCCAGACCACGAGACCGCGCGGATATTCACGCACAATTGGAGACGATGATCCTTACAGCTTTCAACCGCACGCTGAAGCCGGGCCAGTGAGGCCGCAGTCTCAAAGGCCTAGCCGATCCGCTTATAGAACAGGGTCGTGCTGCAAAAGCGTCCATCCGGAAACAGGGCGTAATCCGGAATGACGCCGACCAGTTCCCAGCCGAGACGGGGATAAATCGCCTCGGCATCGCTGCCAGTTGCCGTATCCAGAACCAGAAGGGTACGGCCACGTTTTGCCGCTTCCTCCTCCACCCTTTGCATGAGCTTGCGGGCGACGCCAAGGCCTCGGGCGGATGGGTGCACGAGAAGTTTCATCAGATCGCCGCGATGTGGCTGGTTGGGTTTGGAGGCGAGCCCCACCTGCACGGTGCCGACTACCTTGCCATCCACTTCCGCTACCACATGAATAGTCGCACCCTGACCTGCCGCTTCAGCCACGGATCGCCAGAAGGGTTCGGCATCCTGCGGGGAAAAGGGCAACATGAAGCCGACGGAGGCGCCGCCGTTCACGCAGGCGGCGAGGACTTCGCAGAGTTCTGGCAGGGCATCGATGGTCTCTTGCCCGTTCAACATGCGGATGATGGTCATAAAAACTCCTGTGGGGAAATCAGCGCTGTCTTTGATCCAGCACAACGGCATAACGGGCAGGTTTTTCGGAAGGATTGTGGAAGACGTGCCCTTCTCCGACCGGCATGAAAAGGCAATCGCCCGGCTCCAGCCGGTGAACGTTTCCGCCGCTCGTCATTTCCAGCACGCCTTCGAAAAGCCAGACATATTGCGTCATGCCCCGGCTTGCCGCATGCGGCGGAAAACCGACGCGCGCGCCGGCTGGAAATTCGACTTCGACAATATCGACATCCGATCCCACGCGCGGCGGGGAAATGGCGCGGCGGACATAGCCTGTCTCGGGATCTTTCCAGAGCTGCTGGTCGCGCTTTCTCACCAGCGGAGAAACGGTTTCCTCATTTTCGGCGAAGAAACCGGAGAGCGACAGGCCAAATGCCGCGCAGATGCGGGCGAGCAGCGACGCGGTGGGGCTCGCCTCTCCCCTTTCAATACGGGAAATCATGGCGCGGCTGACGCCCGATTCGGATGCAAGCCTGTCCAGCGTCAGGCCGCTTTCAGCCCGCAACGTTTTGATGCGCTCGCCGATCGAGCGTTCGAGAATGTGATCTTCGTTTTCCATCATATGAGAATTTCACTCTCACATGATGGAGTCAATATCCTTCATAGTGGAATTGTCATTTTTCCGCCGGGTGCTTATCGGCAAATAGGCGTCAGGCGCCGACCTGGGCAATCCAGTCATTCAGATTATAGTAGTTCGTTACTCGACTAACCTTTCCATCTTTCAGGTCAAAAAAGGCGCCGGCCGGCAGCACATATGTCTGACCGTTCGCCTCGGGCAACCCCTCGTCAGTCTTGAGATATTCGCCATTGACAATGAATTCGGCGGACGCGCGCTTTCCATCCTCGCTCGCCATGATCACCATATCGGTAAGGTTTTCCTTATAGCAGCGGTTCATATGATCCATGAAGGACGCAAAGGCGGCCTTGCCGGTCTGGCGCTCGCCCTGATTAATGTCATGCACCACCTCATCGTGAAGCAGCGCCAGGAAGGCATGCATATCCTGACGGTTGAAGGCATCGTAATAGGCGCGGATGGTCTCGGCAGCGGTCATCGTCTTCTCCGTTCATGCTTGCGCGGGTGTTCCATGACGGTATAACCAGTGCAACCGAGAGTGAAAATGCCCATGACCGTCGAAATCAAGTCTCTTTCCGGCATTGACGCCACACCTTATTTCGATGACCTCGCGCGCCTGCGGATCGAGGTGTTTCGCGCCTTTCCGTATCTCTATGACGGCTCGCTGGAGTATGAGCGCAAATATCTTGCGACCTATGCCGATACGGACGGGGCGGTCTTCGTGCTGGCGCTCGATGACGGCAGAGTGGTCGGCATGTCCACCGGCATGCCGATGGCCGCCGAAACCGACGAGGTGAAAACGCCATTCGTGGAAGCGGGCTACGATCCGGACCGGATATTCTACTTCGGTGAAAGCGTGCTGCTTCCCGGCTATCGCGGCCACGGCGTCGGCGTGCGCTTCTTCGAGGAGCGGGAGGCACATGCAAAGCGGCTCGGCTTTAACCAGTGCACCTTCTGCGCTGTCGAGCGGCCTGCCGACCATCCCCGCTGGCCGATGGATTACGTGCCGCTCAATGCCTTCTGGGAAAAGCGCGGTTATCGCCACCACCCCGAGCTGCATACAAGCTTCATCTGGCAGGACCTCGACGAAAGCACCGAGAGCCCCAAACCCCTGTCATTCTGGATGAAGACCATCCTTGCCGGAGATGGAGACACATGACACGCCTCGCCGCCAGCCAATATGCCATCGAGCTGATCAAGACATGGGAGGCCTATACCGCCCATCTGTCCGCCGTTGTCCGCGAGGCCAAGAGCGAGGGCGCAGAACTGCTGCTGCTGCCGGAATATTCGGCTATGACGCTGACCGGTCAGTTGCCACCCGACATCCGTTCTGATCTGCACCGTTCCATCGAAGAGATACAGCCGATGATCCCCTCCTGGGTAGAGCTATGCGAGGAGCTGGCGCGGCAACATCAAATTCTGTTCCAGCCCGGCAGCGCGCCTGTGAAGGACCCGGACGGCAAATTCCGCAATCGCGCGTGGCTTTTCGGTCCGGATGGCCTGATCGGTTATCAGGACAAGCAGATCATGACCCGCTTCGAACGGGAGCAATGGAACATCCATGCCGGCGTCGAGGGCCTTAAAGC
The DNA here is from genome assembly GCF_017357485.1 of Rhizobium sp. ZX09. Lineage (NCBI taxonomy): Bacteria > Pseudomonadati > Pseudomonadota > Alphaproteobacteria > Hyphomicrobiales > Rhizobiaceae > Rhizobium > Rhizobium sp. ZX09. The sequence continues at coordinate 2,921,125 of NZ_CP031363.1, read as the reverse complement.
GTTTAATACGCAGATCGGCAGGCTGGGCATTCTCATCTGTTACGACAACGAGTTCCCGATGCTTGGCCGCAGGCTGGCGGAACTCGGCGTCGAACTGGTCCTCGCGCCCAGTTGCACCGATACCCTCGCGGGTGCCTATCGGGTCCGCATCGGCGCGCAGGCGCGGGCGCTGGAAAACCAGTATGCCGTCCTGTCATCGCCCACCGCCGGGGAAGCGCCATGGTCCCCGGCCGTCGATGAAAATCGTGGTCGCGCTGCCCTTTACGTGCCGTCGGACTACGGCATGCCAGCATCCGGCATCGTCGCGGAAAGCGAAAGTGATGCGGTGACGCAAAGCAGCCTTTTGATCGCCGATATCGATCTTGCCGCAGTGGCAAGGCTGCGCACCGAAGGACAGGTGGCCACCCGCCGTGACTGGCCGGAGCAATTTGCGATCTGAAAAGCCGATTTTAAAAGGCTTTTAACCAAATTCCCGCTTTGCGGCATGACAAGCCCCTGCTATAGCGCGGAACATGAGCACAAATTCGACCCGCACGCCCCTGGACCATATCCGCAACTTTTCGATCGTTGCCCACATCGATCACGGCAAATCGACGCTGGCCGACCGGTTGATCCAGTCGACAGGCGGCCTCGCCGAACGCGATATGTCGGAACAGGTCCTCGATTCGATGGATATCGAGCGCGAGCGCGGCATCACGATCAAGGCTCAGACCGTGCGCCTGCATTACAAGGCGAATAACGGCGAGACCTATGTGCTTAATCTTATCGACACGCCCGGCCACGTCGACTTTGCCTATGAAGTCTCCCGCTCGCTTTCGGCCTGCGAAGGTTCGCTGCTGGTGGTCGACGCTTCGCAGGGCGTGGAAGCCCAGACGCTCGCCAATGTCTATCAGGCAATCGACAATAATCACGAACTGGTCACGGTGCTCAACAAGATCGACCTGCCGGCGGCCGAACCCGACCGCATCAAGGAACAAATCGAGGAAGTCATTGGCATCGACGCTTCCGACGCCGTGATGATTTCCGCCAAGACAGGTCTTGGCATTCCCGATGTTCTGGAAGCCATCGTCCATCGCCTGCCGCCGCCGAAGAGCGATGTCGGCGAAAACGGGCCGCTGAAAGCGCTGCTTGTTGACAGCTGGTACGACACCTATCTCGGCGTCATGGTTCTGGTGCGCGTCATTGACGGCGTGCTGAGCAAGGGCCAGCAGATCCGCATGATGGGCTCGGGCGCGAAATACGGCATCGAGCGCGTCGGTGTCTTGACCCCGAAGATGGTCAATGTCGATAGCCTCGGCCCCGGCGAGATCGGCTTCATCACCGCCTCGATCAAGGAGGTGGCCGATACACGCGTTGGCGATACCATCACCGACGAAAAGCGCCCGACGGCGCAGGCCCTGCCCGGCTTCAAGCCCGCGCAGCCCGTGGTGTTCTGCGGCCTCTTCCCGGTCGATGCGGCCGACTTTGAAGATTTGCGCGCGGCGGTGGGCAAGCTTCGCCTTAACGACGCCTCCTTCTCCTTCGAAATGGAATCGTCTGCCGCTCTCGGCTTCGGTTTCCGCTGCGGCTTCCTGGGCCTGCTCCATCTCGAAATCATTCAGGAACGCCTCGAGCGCGAATTCAATCTCGATCTCGTCGCGACAGCGCCTTCGGTCGTTTATGAAATGACGCTGACGGATGGCACGGAAAAGGAACTTCACAACCCGGCCGACATGCCCGACGTGGTGAAGATCAAGGAAATCCGCGAACCGTGGATCAAGGCGACGATCATGACGCCGGACGAATATCTCGGTGGCATCCTGAAACTCTGTCAGGACCGGCGTGGACTGCAAACCGAGCTGACTTATGTCGGCAACCGCGCGATGATTACCTACGAGCTGCCGCTCAACGAAGTGGTGTTCGATTTCTACGACCGTCTGAAATCGATCTCCAAGGGTTATGCCTCGTTCGACTACAACATCATCGACTATCGCGAAGGCGATCTCGTCAAGATGTCGATCCTCGTCAATGGCGATCCCGTCGATGCGCTTTCCATGCTGGTCCACCGCTCGGCGGCCGACCGGCGCGGGCGCGGCATGTGCGAAAAGCTGAAGGAACTCATTCCGCCGCACATGTTCCAGATCCCGATCCAGGCCGCCATCGGCGGCAAGGTCATCGCCCGCGAAACCGTGCGCGCGTTGCGCAAGGATGTAACGGCGAAGTGCTACGGCGGCGACGCCACACGCAAGCGCAAACTTCTGGACAAGCAGAAGGAAGGCAAAAAGCGCATGCGCCAGTTCGGCAAGGTGGAAATTCCGCAGGAAGCCTTTATCGCCGCTCTGAAGATGAACGACGAGTGATGCATCTGTAATGCTGCAAGGGCGTGGCGCGACAGCAGGCAGCGCGCTACGCTTGTTTAACCTGCGCCTACTAGAAGTAACCTGAAAATCCGCCGCTAACACTAATCAACAATTGCCATAGCACGTATCACGTTCGCTATCCTTGACGCCTCTGATTGAGTTAGATCGTGAGGTATCCCCTGCACATAAACCGTCAAATCAGCGCGAACTGGTATCGGCAAAATCAACGTGGCAACCGGCGGCGGTGTTTGAGTGTTTAGTGTCGGTGAAGAAGCAAGCGGCGTAGTATTTTCTTTTTGCGCTCTATTGGCTGGTCGTGAATTCTCACGTGCTTTTTTGCCGTTGCCTGTGCTTGGCCTAAATGCCATCGGATTTTCAACATAACTAAGAAAATCATCGATAGCAGACCTCACCCTACTCTTATAGGTGGCCAAGCTGTCGCCGGTATATTTCATTCCATTTAGGTTCTGAAAACGACGCATCACATCGTCCAGATCGATCATGGACACATCTTTCGCCTCCTCGTTGTCCAGAATCCCCAGAACATTGTTAACGGCCGCCTTTCTTGAGGAGGCTGTTGTCTTGTTCATGAGTCCCTTGCGAGCGAGATAGTCGAGAAAACCAAGCAACGCGTCTTTAGATTTTTGACCAGTCATCTTCCGACTCCTATTTATCTTATTATTACAGAGCGACTCAAACGCGTCAACGGCTCTAGTGACCCGCCATCCATTGGGACGAAATCTGACTCAGACAACAAGGATGACTACAGAAATCCACAAACAGACAGACATAAACATCGTAACGCATTGTATAATATCAGTTTTTTATGAAAAATTCACGTCTATCAGCATATTAAAGATTGACATAGACAAGTTGATCTCGTGATTTTTTTGTCTGAATTTTTAAAAATCACGCATTTATCGCCGTGAATGGATTGACTCCACAGAAGTACCGATCAAGTATTGTTGCAAAGGAGAATCACATGGAAAGAATTGCACTAGCTGACCGCAGCAACGAGCACCGTCGCGATTGGCAATAACAAAAAGGGCCACAAAGCAGGAAAGGCTGGCACCCGACCTGAAATGTGACCCATGGTGTCAGCGGACAAGCCCAAATCCGTTGGACGGAGTGACTGGAATTGCCGATATCTGAAGCACTTAACACTTCAAGAATCGCATTTTCCGGTCTCCGTTTCAAGAGGGCATTCCGTCGTAGTCAGGAGAATATAATGACCAACGACAATATGCCGAGCTACACGCTCACTTTTGATGATGCCATCCAGATTTGGCTTCGCCACTGGAAGGGTGAATTCCAGAACCGGATTGCAGCGAGCTTCGACGTCAATCCGGGCCGCGTTAACGATGTCCTTAAAGAGCGGAAACATGTCGGCAGCCGTGAAGCCGCGCTTTCCCGGCGCGCCGCGTGACGAGAGGTTCTCAACATGACGAATAAACGTAATCAGCATGTTGTTCCTCATCCCGATGGCTGGGCCGTAAAAGGCGCCGGCGCAGAACGGGCAACGAGGGTGGTGGAAACCCAACGTGAAGCAATCGATATTGCCCGCGGAATCGTACAAAATCAGGCAACGGAAATGCTGGTTCACGGAGAGAACGGTCGCATCCGCGAGCGTAACTCTTATGGCAATGATCCGTTTCCGCCCAAGGGCTGACTGATCTTTTTACTGGTGCTGGTGGCCTCCCAAGGCCACCAGTTTTATAAATTCCTTTTATTCTCATATCTCCGGAAACAGGATCGACCGATGCGCCGCCGCACCGGCCATTGCGCCGTCACCAACCGAAAGGGCCACAGAGCCGGCAGCCCTTGCCACATCGCCGCAGGCAAATATGCCGGCAATGGTGGTCTGTTTCATCGGATCGGTAACGACGGTCGATCCCATTGGTCCTTCCTCGATGGCGCAGCCGAGTTTTTTTACCCAGTCTGAGGCGATACGTAATTTCGGCTGGGTGAAAAGGCCCGCCAGCGCAATATTACGCCCATCCACCAGAGCGATATCCGCATGTCCGGCGATTTCCCGGATATGCGTATTTTCCACATGGACCCCGCGAGCAGACAGAAGCGCATCCTGATCAGCATCCGGCTCGAAGACGCCATTGGTAAAGAAGGTCGTCTCCCCCCAGTCCAGGAGCATCAGGGCATGATGTATGGCCAGAGGTGAAGCCGCGATAACTCCGATCTTTCCCTGATCCAGTTCGTAGCCATGGCAATAAGGGCAGTGGAAAACAGAGGACCCCCAGCGGTCCTTTAGCCCGACTATATCCGGAAGTTCGTCGGTGACGCCCATGGCGAGAATGAGACGGGCGCCGCTTTCACGGCGACCGCCATCGATTTCAACCTCAAAGTCACCAAAAGTCCCTTCCGCATCCGTTACCCTGCCACGCGCCCACTCGATCGTCGGGTAGCGCTCGATCTGGCTGCGCGCCTCGCTCACGATTTCGCCGGGCGCCTTGCCGTCCTGCCCAAGAAAACCATGAGAGTGGCTGGCAAAGCGATTTCGTCTTTCGCCTGCGTCCACCACCAGAACCCGCTTCCTTGCGCGGCCCAGCTGCAGGGCGGAGGATAACCCGGCGTAACTGCCGCCAATTATGATCACGTCGAATTTCATGATGCACCCATGGTTTGAGACCGCCCGTAACCGCGGTCCATGTCATGCTACTTATATTGTTACATGAAAGATCGAGTCAATGGTCATGCAACTTATATTGTTACGTCAGCCGGAGGGTGGTAAGCGTGAATGCAAACAGGCGGGCTTCAACAATGAGACACGACACACGACTTTCCCGGGTGCTGCATATTTTGATCCATATGGAAAAACATGAGGGCGCGGCGACTTCGGAAAGTATCGCAGCCATGTTGCAGACCAACCCCGTGGTGGTGCGCAGGACGATGGCGGGCCTGCGCGAGCAGGGATATGTCTCTTCCGAAAAAGGACATGGCGGAGGATGGGTTCTGGCGCGCCCACTCAATGAGATTACATTACTCGATATCTACAGAGCGCTTGGCGCACCCGAACTGTTCTCTATCGGGCTGGCAGGTGACAATCCGGATTGTGTTATTGAACAGGCAGTCAATGCTGCACTTTTCGAGGCCATGACCGAGGCGGAGAGCATTTTGTTATCCCGCTTCGGAAATATTACGCTTTCGGCGCTGGCGGCAGAATCGATCACCCGCTGGTCAAAAGTCTCCAATCATCCTTCCGCCATGGACCAGCTCTGAGCGAGTGAACCAGCGATTGCTCAAACGAAAAAACCGCCTGCTCGGAAGCAGGCGGCTTCATCATGTCCAGTCAGCCATTAAGGCTGGGTCTGGGTTCCACCCGTGTTCGGACTTGCCGGGGCGGCGTTATTTGCCGGCGGCGTTGCCGGGGTAGTCGGTGCCATCGGTGCCGGCGCCTGGTCCGTCGCAGCGGGTGGCGTAGTTGACGACGTCGTGGCCGGATCGGTGGTCGGGCCGCTCATCTGCGACCAGGCGAAGACGCCCACCAATACGACGACGATGATTGCCAGCCACGGCACCCAGGACGACGAGGTGCGGGCACGCGGTTCGTTGTTGATATTCAGTTCCGGACGAAGATCGCGGTCCGGACGCGGGTTGTTGGGATCGAATGTCATGGTGTTTCCTCCTCTTCATTCTGCCGAGAAAACGACGTTCCCGCGATTTTGTTCCGATCAGTCGCCCCTGCGGTCAGGACGAAGGTGAAACGGGCGGCTGACGAAGAGCGTCTGCAAGCACGGTCATGACGTGTGGACCACCCATTTGCGACACGTTGAAACGCATGAAACCGGACGCGCTCTGCGAGGAACTGAACACATTCCCCGGTGCGAGCACCAACTGCTGCGCGAGCGCGCGGCGCGCCACATCGGCAGCATCCACGCCTTCCGGCAGGCGGCACCATAAAAACATGCCCGCCTGCGGTTCGATCCACGGTACGCATCCAAGTGAGACGAGGCGCGCCGCCGCCTCCGGCATCGCCGCCGCAAGCCGCAGACGAAGCGCCTCGACATGTTTGCGATAACTGCCATCCGTCAGAAGCGACAGGACCAGCGCGGCTGAGAAATGCGCTCCGCCAAAAGCGGTGGCGATCTTGAGGTCGGTCAACGCTTCCACCCACGCCAGGGGCGCTGCTATGAAACCGCAGCGCACGGAAGCCGACAGTGTTTTTGAAAAACTACCGATCTGGACAACGCGGTTCAGGCCGTCGAACGCAGCCAGACGCGGGGCGGCCTGAGTTTCGAAATCGGCGAAAATATCATCCTCAATGATGGTCAGTCCCGACTGTTCGGCCAACATCAACAAACGGTGGGCATGAACGGCGGAGAGCCGCGCGCCAGTGGGATTATGGATCGCGGAATTGGTGATATAGAGCCGCGGCCGGTGCTCTTTCAGCGCCTGCTCGAAAATCGGCAGGTCCGGCCCTGTCGGTGTATAGGGTACGCCGATGGCCCTGACGCGGTGCGCGCGCAAAAGGGCGTGGAAATTGAAATAACATGGATCGTCGACGATTACCGTATCTCCAGGCTGCAGCAAAAAGCGGCACAGGAGATCGATTGCCTGGGTACCGGAATCGGTCAACATGATCTGGCTGGCCCCGGCCTGAACCCCGTGATCGGCCAGCCTGCGCGACAGGAGCTGCCGCAGCGGCAGAAGCCCCATCGGGCTCGCATAATCCGTCAGCAGGGCGGCATCCGCGCGCGCAAGCCCCCTGATCGCCCGCCGCATTGCCTCTTCCGGCATCCAGGACGCGGGAAGCCAGCCGCAACCGGGCTTGGCAAGGACGGACCCTTCGTCCAGCGCCTGACGGGATACCCATAGCGGGTCCACCGCCCTGTCCAGCCGGGGCTCGATATCGGCGAGAGACAGGGGCGCAAGCGGACCGGCTACAAAAAATCCGGAGCCCGGCCGCGAGCTTATTGTGCCATCGGCCACCAGCCGGTCATAGGCTTCGACAACAGTGGAGGTGGAAACCTGCATGGCTTTCGCCAGCCCGCGCACCGAAGGCAGGCGCGCGCCTGGAACGAGGCTGCGCGCAGCAATGCGCTGGCGAATGCTCGCCATGACCTTTTCTATGCGCGTACCGGGTTCGATCTGCGCGAGGTTTGAAAGCCGCCCGTCCACAACTCTCTCCATCCGTACTGGAACACCAACCATAACAGTTTCTTTAAATTGTACATGACTGTCGCTGTTGCCGCCAGCAATTCCGGAGGAAGAAGGACAAAATGCAGGAGATGACGATGGACAAGGCGACAAGCGGCTGGCTGAACGGTATGACGGGCGTGGTGATATTTAGCGGCTCGCTGCCTGCCACACGCATTGCGGTGACGGGTTTCGATCCCGTGTTCCTCACTGTGGCCCGCGCCAGCATTGCGGGTCTATTGGCGGTGGCGCTGCTGCTTGTTTTCAGGCAAAAGCGCCCGGCGCGCCATGATCTGATATCGCTCTTCATCGTCTCGCTTGGCGTTGTCGTGGGCTTTCCGCTGTTGACGGCGCTTGCCCTCCGACACGTTACCTCGGCGCATTCCATTGTTTTTGTCGGGCTGTTGCCGCTGGCCACCGCAATTTTTGCTGTTCTGCGCGGAGGCGAGCGCCCGCGCCCGGCTTTCTGGCTGTTTTCCTGCGCGGGCAGCACCCTGGTGGCGGGCTTTTCGATGTGGAATTCATTTTCGACCGGGCTTGAGGCCTCGCTTGCCGGTGATCTCCTGATGCTCGGCGCAATCATCGTCTGCGGACTCGGTTATGCAGAGGGCGCCGCCCTTTCCCGCAAGCTGGGGGGCTGGCAGGTCATTTCCTGGGCGCTGGTTCTCTCCCTGCCGGTGATGCTGCCGCTCGCGTTTTTCACAGGGCCGCAAACGCTTGCCGGCATCGATCCCCAGGCTTGGGGCGGCCTTGCCTATGTTTCCCTGTTCAGCATGCTGATCGGCTTCATCTTCTGGTATCGCGGCCTGGCGCAGGGCGGCATTGCGGCAGTCGGACAATTGCAGCTGCTGCAGCCGTTCTTCGGCCTCGCGCTTGCCGCAACCCTGCTGCACGAAGAGGTAAGCCCTGCCATGATTGCCATTACGCTGGTTGTGGTGATCTGCGTCGCGGGCGCCAGAAAATTCGCGCGCTGACACGGGCGATCCTTCAGCTGGAACGGCGATCCACCCAGCGGTGCCACGCATCTTCGCTGCCGTTGAAGACATTGAGATCGATGCGGCCATCGACGCCATGTGACAGGCCCGAGCCGGAATATTGCCAGAACAGCCATTTGCGACCGGGATAGACCACCGATGGGTGCTGGGCGACGGCGCGCAGCCAGAAAGGATAGTCCTGGAACTCGCCGGTCAGGTTATCCTTGTAAAAATCCGGCGCGGTATAAATGATAGGCCGCTGCCCGTAATGGCGCTCGAGCTTGTTCATGAAGACGCGCATCTTTTCCAGAACGCGCTCACGGGAATGGCGCATCTTGCAGCTCGACTCGCCGTTATATTCCACATCGATCACCGGAGGCAGCGCGTCGGGATCGCGTGGCACGTTGCGAATAAACCAGTCTGCCTGCTCGCTGGCCGAACGGCACCAGTAGAAGAAGTGATAGGCGCCACGGCGAATGCCCGCGGCCTTTGCACCCTGCCAGTTGGTGCGGAACATCGGATCAAGGTGATCGCCGCCATCCGTGGCCTTGATGAAGGCGAAATTGGCCCCGCGGGTGCGCAGCAACGGCCAATCGATATTGGCCTGCCAGCGCGACACATCCACGCCGTGCACCTGGAAATGCCGCGGCTGAACCCGGCCGAAATTGATCGGTTTCGCATCGCTGAAGCTGGAACGGAAAATGCGGGAGCGGATCTGCGCACCGGCGCTCGCCGCCGGAGCCGCCGCCATGGCCAATTGGACCGGACGCTCCATCGGCCGTTCGGCCGGCCGTATCATCCCGGCCTGCGGCGGGACCGGCAAACGGATTTCAGGCGCATCCTGCGGCAGCGACGCCCTCGGCGTGACGGCGGAAAAAGCCTTGGGCTCTTCCGGCACCGGCCCACCCCAAGCCAGTACTTCCTGCCGGGGTTGAGCCGTTATCGGCTGTGAGCCGACGCTTGCCTGCGGCACCGGCGCTGATGGCGTGACAGAACTCGTGGTTTCCTTCGACGGCAAGCCGGCAACCAGGCCTTCCGGACCGGAACTGGACGTGCAGCCGCCAAGCAGAAGGCAACCGAAAAGAAGTGCTGGCACAGCCGAAGAACGCATGAGAACCCGTACGCAAAACAAATCGGGGACGCACTGGCGCCACCCGGAGACCTCGAAATACAAATGCTAACGGAAGATTATCAAAAAAGACTGAATCTTATCTTTACGCCGGCACCCACCAAAGCGCCCTTCATTTCTGGCAGGTAAATTGCATTCCGGTTCTCACTGTACGGCTCAGGCCGTCATGGTGCTGAGATCAACGGTGTCGGCGCCGGGGGAATTTCTCTTGATCGACTCAATCGCGTGAATGGCCGAGGCCTTGGCCTTATAGCCTTCAGAGACAAACATCGTCTCGCCGTTCGAAGCCTTGAAGCGAAAGCGAAACTCTCCGGCTTTGTCTTGATAGATCTCGAATTTGTACATCGGCTTTACGGCTCCTTCGCGCTGAAAAACGAACTCTACGCAATTCTGGTCTGGCACCATGATATTCGCAACAGAAAATCCGTCAGATGAGCCGCACCCAGGCACGGGCAATCTCCAGACCCGCTGCATCCGCCATCCCCGCGCGGAGATCGCGATGATCGGGATATTGTGCCAGCCAGCCGGGCGCCATTTTTTCGATGGAAGCGGGAAAGGCCTCGCACCAGCCGTCAACGACTGCGGCGGAGGCCTCAAAATGGAACTGTGTGCCATAGACCGCCCGTCCGAGGCGAAAGGCCTGATTCCGCGTCACGGCATTGGTCGCAAGCCGGGTGGCACCGGGTGGTAGTGTAAATGTATCGCAGTGCCATTGAAAAATCGGAAAAGCTCTATCCAGCCCGGCCAAAAGCGGATCGGATATGCCCTCTTCCGTGAGGGACACCTTTTGCCAGCCGAATTCCGGTGGACCGGATAGAATATTTTCGCCACCATAAGCGCGGGCCAGCAGCTGGCTGCCGAGGCAAACACCCATGACGGCCCTGCCCGCATCGCCAAAGGTTTTCATTAAACGCGCAAGCTCTGGAAGATAGGGATAGAGGGCATCGTCGAGTGCGTTCTGCTCCCCGCCCAGAACGATAAGGGCATCATGACCGCCCGCATTTTTCGGAAGCGGTTCCCCCGCATAGGCGCGAATGACGTGTACCTCCGCATTTGCCTCCGCCAATGCCACGCCGAGTTGTCCATGCGGCGTGCCCGCCATGTTTTCGATAATTGCGACGCGCATGCGACCTCTTGATGATAACAGATGATTCAGCCGGCGGGTTTCGCCGATTGAACCCAAGCTTCACCATGATGAAAAGGGATTTTCAAGAGGTACGGCAGCAGTGGCGTGGCACAGCATGGGCCCCGCCACTGGATATTAGAATTCCCGCGAGAGCTTCGCGTCGACCGAATGCCGGTTGCCGCCCCGAATCGCGAAGAACAGGAAAATCGCCGCCCAGAGAATCGATTTTTCCGCACCGCCCAGACCTTCCGCCTTCACCACACCATGGAACCAGACCGTTACCAGAAGGACGATCATGGCGGCGAAGGATGCCGGCCGCGTGAAAAGGCCGATGGCAACGAAAATACCGCCGAAGAATTCCGTTGCCGCCAGCAGCGGCGACCAGAAGACGCCCGGGTAAAAACCGAGGCTCTCCACCATGCCGACCGCCCTGAAGGGATTGAGAATCTTGCCAAAACCATGGGTAACCAGCAGAAGTCCCGCCGTGACACGCAAAATGGTCTCCACCACATCGTGTGTCCCTTTATAAAGCGGTGCAACGGCGGGAACGAACAGACGCTGACGATTATTGTCGAACTGGGCCATAGGATCTCTCTGCTTGAGCCTTCGATTGACTTATCTGTTCGCAAAGCCCCGTGATAAGAACAAGCATATGCCGGGTAAAAACATGAGCGTTAAAGTTAACATTATCGTGACTCGGCCGCGAAGGAGACGTGATGATGACCGACACCAAACCGCGCATAACGATACGCTACTGCACCCAGTGCAACTGGCTGCTGCGGGCTGGATGGATGGCGCAGGAAATCCTGCAGACCTTCGCCTCGGACATCGGCGAAGTGAGCCTTGTCCCCTCAACCGGCGGCGTGTTCGAGATCGGGGTGGACGGTACCATTATATGGGAACGCAAACGTGACGGCGGTTTTCCCGGCCCAAAAGAGCTCAAACGGAGAATCCGCGACATCATCGACCCGGAACGAGACCTCGGTCACGTCGACAGGACGAAGCACGAAGGCCTCGACACCTGACCCGGCGACGGGTTTCAACAGCACCAGACAAGTTTTTTCCCTTTAAAATCAATGACCGTCATAAAAGTTCAAAAAGCCTGTTGACACCGGGCGGCTGCCCTCGTACATCGCTCTCCGTCGCCCAGATGGCGGAATTGGTAGACGCGCCAGCTTCAGGTGCTGGTACTCGCAAGGGTGTGGAGGTTCGAGTCCTCTTCTGGGCACCATTCCATTTTTGATCTTAGCCAGATCAAATACTTAGACGAAAAAACAGCAACATTTGGTCCTCCTGCAGAACGCAGGGGTACATGTTGCGGTTTTTCGTTTTGCTGATGTCCAGCGCCAATCTTACCCTTAGGAAAAGATGCAGATGACGAGCCGAGGCTCACGCCTTCACGTCATCGAATGCGGCGGCTCGATCGTTCGGATTTGAGGCGGACCAAGCCCTGTTAAGGCTGGGCGTCTTTGTCGCCACTGTTTTGCGAATGCTGCTCACAATTGGGCGTACAGGAAAGAACGGTTCGCTCCGTCTGGCGGAAAACACGGACCGTATTGCCTTCATCAATGGAGACGAGAATCCGCTCATCGACGATTGGATTCCCTTCAGCGTCGAGAAGTACGAGATTTGTCGTGCCGAAACTGCGACCGGTCAGCACGATCGTGGTGGCGTCGGCAACCGTGGCATCGGCAACTTTCGAATTGCCGACGATAACCTTGCTGACAGGACGGTCGAGACGGAGGACGCGGGCGTGATTCATCGAGACGCGCAATATGTCTTCCTGGGCAAAACCGGGCTGGAACGCCGCTCCCAGAATGACGGACAAGCCGACCACAATTTTCGTCAGTTTTCCGGATGACACGCTTTTTGCCCTTGCTCACTAACCAGCAGTTTACCGCGTCAAAGAATGCGTGGTTTTAGTGAATGAAGCGTTAAGTGACGAAAATGCACGATTAAAGCGATAACCATGCGCATCTCAAGTCATTCCCCACTGCCGCAAACCCGCACCAAAAATGAACATATATGTCTCATCTATAGCGCGCTCTTCTCAAAACAGGAAACAGCTTGCAGCGGAATATATTCGTTTTCCAGCAAATATAAAAATACAGGCAATACTTTTTATATTTGTTTACCAAGAGAAACTCAACAGGACGTTTACTTTGGATTAATCCTTTTTTTTAAGTGCTTGGAAATTGCTCGGCGGTAGTTTGAACGCAACCGAACAACGGAGAACAGTTGTCGGCGTGCTGAACCAAACAAGAGTTAGGAGATACTCATGACCAAGATTTTCGCTCGTTTCCTCAAGGACGAATCCGGCGCCACGGCAATTGAATACGGCCTGATCGCCGCGCTTATTTCCGTTGCAATCATCGGCGGCGCTTCGGCCGTTGGTACGCGGCTCAATGCTTTCTTCACCGCTCTTTCTCAGAGAATCAACGCCAATGCGCCTGCCCCAACAAACTAAGCGTTACTGAATCAGAAGTGGACACGCCGCCCTTGAGGCGGCGTGTCTTTTTATGAATACCTTCGATAGAGTAGCTGCCGTGAAAAGCAGCACGAGGAGATGGTCGTGGTAGTCGCTGCAATTTTCCTGATATTGCCTTTTTGCCTCGCTTTTGCTGCTCTGAATGATCTCTTCAGCATGACGATACCGAACAGGATAACACTTTTCCTGCTATCGTCTTTTGTGGTCATAGCCCCTTTTTCCGGAATGGACTGGCATACTTTTGCCATGAGCCTCGCGGCCGCCGCTATTGTATTTTTTGCCTGTTTTGCGCTTTTCGCCGCCAATGTCATGGGTGGAGGAGATGCCAAGCTTCTGACGGCCGCTGCCGTGTGGTACGGCTTCAACATCTCCCTCATGGAATTTCTGCTCGCAGTGACCTTCATCGGCGGTGTGTTGACACTTGGCATCCTGCTTTTGCGATCCCGCTCACAGGAAATAATGGCGATAGGCATTCCTATCCCAGATTCACTGATGGTGGCAAAGAAAATCCCCTATGGGATCGGTATCGCCATTGCCGGACTTCTGACATACGGTGAAGCGCCGCTGGTAAAGGCCGCCATCGCCGGTCTTCTTTGAATGAATTACTTCAAGGACCGAAATTAAAGGCTCGTTAACCACAAACCCAAGTATAATATTAACCATAATTATACCAATGACGCGCCATCCTGACGGGAGAAGAATCTGATTCCCTCAAGGATCGAGCATGAAACCGTCGCGTATCGTCATTCTCTCCGTTGCCCTGGTTGCAGCCGGCCTTGCCGGTCTTGTCGCCATGCAGATTTCCGGTGCAAAACAGGTTATCGAAAAGGCGGAAACGATCATCCAGAAAGAGCCGACGGTCAACGTTCTCGTTTCCTCGGTCAATTTACCCGTCGGCAGCCGTCTGAATGACAGCTCGGTGCGCTGGACGCCCTGGCCGCAGGGCAATGTCGTCGACAGCTTCATAACCGAAGCCAAAAACCCCAACGCAATCACCGAACTCACCGGCGCCGTCGTGCGGTTGCCCCTGTTCGAGGGGGAACCGGTGCGGCCGGAAAAAGTCGTCGATTCCAGTACCCGCATCATGTCATCGCTTCTGCCGGCAGGAAAACGCGCCGTCGCCACGGAAATTTCCGTTTCAACCGGCGCGGGCGGCTTCGTACTGCCCAATGACCGTGTCGACGTCATCATGGTTCGCAAGGGTGAGAACGGAAACTTCCTGACCGAGAATGTTTTGAACAATGTCCGGGTTCTCGCGATCGACCAGCAGATCAAGGAAGGCGAAGACGGGATTTCCGCCGTCGTGGGCGCAACGGCCACACTGGAACTGACGCCTGAGCAGGCGAAGATCATAACGGTGGCGCAGCAGATGGCGGATCGCCTCACTCTCGCCCTGCGCTCGATCGCCGATGCACAGGAAAACGACACGCTTTCGGCGGGCTATCTTCTCAACGGTGGCTCCGGCCAACCGGAAATTCAGGTGATCAAATCCGGTTCAATCGTCAAGGGCAATCAGGGAGCATCACAATGACCAGGGGGTTCATGGCAAAGCGCGTTAAAAAACACCTGCGTTCATCGATGCTGGGCGGACTTGCATTCTGCGTGGCTTTTTCAGGCATTCCAGGCCCGCATTCGCCCGAATTTCTGCGTCTCGGCGAGGCCGCGGCACAAAGCGCCAGCATCGTGCGCATCACCGAGAGTGGCTCGGGCGTTCGCAAACGCCTGAAACTCGGCCTCAACAAGGCTTTGGTCATCGACCTGCCCGAGGACGCCCATGATATTCTCGTTGCTGACCCCAGCCTTGCCGATGCCGTGACCCGCACGTCGAGACGAATCTATCTCTTCGGAAAAACGGTGGGGCAGACCAATATTTTCATTTTCGGCGATAGTGGCCGTGAAATCGTCAGCCTCGATCTCGAGGTGGAGCGCGATATTGTCGGGCTGGAGACCAATATTCGCCGCTTTATTCCCGACTCCGACATCAAGGTCGAAATTGTTTCAGACAATATCGTTTTGACGGGAACGGTTCGTACACCGCAGGACTCGGCACGGGCAGTACAGCTTGCCGAAGCCTTTCTGAAGGGTGGTGAAGCCACCACCCGTAACATATCGCTGACAGGTGGCGACAATGGCGGAGACGCCGCAATTTTTGCCGAAAACCGCCAGGTATCGCAAATCGTCAATATGCTGACGATCGAAGGCGAAGATCAGGTAACGCTGAAGGTTACCGTCGCCGAGGTCAGCCGGCAGGTGCTGAAACAGCTGGGTTTCAATGGCTCCATCAGCAGTTCGACAAGCAATAACGGCTTCGAATTCGCAAATCCGTCCAATCTTGGAAATGCAATCAGCGGCGCCTCGCGGATCGCCAGCGGCGCGATCGGTTCCGGTTCGCTCAACTTTGCCACCTATCTCAATGCCATGGAGCAGGCCGGCGTCGTACGCACGCTGGCCGAACCCAGCCTCACCGCCATTTCCGGCGAGCAGGCAAAGTTCTATGTCGGGGGCGATTTCCGTCTGCCTGCGGAACAGGAAGTCACCATCGACAAGGATACGGGCCAGCAGACCATAACGCGCACGACCGACACGGTCGACTACGGCATAACCTTGAATTTCCGGCCGGTCGTGCTTTCGCCAGGACGGATCAGCCTCAAGATCGAGACCAATGTTTCCGAGCCTACCTATGAAGGTAACGTGGTAACCGGAAATGCAGGCCGGAACATCCCAGGTTCGACTTATATGTCGATCCGCAAGCGCGAGACCTCGACAACCGTCGAACTCCCATCGGGCGGCTCGATCGTCATCGCCGGCTTGGTCCAGGATAATATCCGCCAGGCCATGTCGGGGCTTCCGGGCATTTCAAAGGTTCCGATCTTCGGCACGCTTTTCCGCAGCAAGGACTTCCTTCGCAACGAAACGGAACTTGTCATCATTGCAACGCCCTATCTGGTGCGCCCGGTCGCGCGCAACCAGATCGCCCGGCCGGATGACAACTTCAATCCGGAAAACGATGCAGCCATGTATTTCATGAACCGTGTCAACAAGGTCTATGGCCGCAAGGATCAGGTTCAGGCAGCTCCCTATCAGGGATCAGTGGGGTTCATCTACAAATGACGACACGCGCACGAAACCCCCTCTTCAGAACAGGCCTCCTCAGGGCAGGAAACACCATGCGGGAAACGTCCTCCTCTTCTTCCCTGGGGCGCGCCGGGCTTGTCGCCGTGGTTGCACTCACCGCCGGCCTTCTGCAAGGCTGTGCGCGCGATCCGCTCACGACCAACGCCATTCCCGACGATTACCGGACCCGCCATCCGATCACCCTGTCGGAAGCGGAACATTCGCTTGATATACCGGTTTCGGCAGGCGATAGCCGTCTCACCACGGCGATGGCGGACAATATACGTGGTTTCGCCCAGAATTATGCGTCGATGTCGACGGGTGTCATCAACATCCAGATGCCATCGGGATCAGCCAATTCGGCAAGCGCCGCTAGAATGGCGAAACAGATCCGCACTACGCTGTCCGGCGCCGGGGTCGCACCGGGCAAGATCATGGAGACACGTTATGCGGCTTCGCCGAACGGCGACTCCGCCCCCATCCGACTGAGCTATGTCGCTATTACCGCCATGACCGGGCAATGCGGCCAGTGGCCGGAAGACCTTTCGGACAACACCTTCGCCAACAAGAACTGGTACAATTTCGGGTGCGCTTCGCAAAGCAATCTCGCGGCTCAGGTCGCCAATCCGATGGATCTGGTCGGCCCGCGCGGCATGAGCCCCATCGATGCCGAGCGCCGTGCAGTGGTTATCGATACGTATCGTAACGGCAAGAACACGGCCACCGCAAACTGATGCGGTCCCAACAATTGTCACGGCAGGAAAGACGATGAGCGCTGTAGAATACGACATCAAGTCAAGCGACGGAGCAGACACCCTGCAGCCGGTGCGCACCTCCGATATGGACCGCCTGCGGCCCCTGCCCCGCATCTCCATCCACGCCTTCTGCATCAGCGACAACATGCAGGGCGTCATGGACGCATTGTCCGGTGACAGGCGCATGAGCAAGGTAACATTGCGGGTGACGAAGGGTGACATCAACGCTGCGGCCACGATGTTCTCTGCCTCGCCTACGCCAAATCTCATCATTCTGGAGACGGCAAGCGCGCCGGCTTCGCTGCTGGATGATCTTGCTCCTCTCGCGGAGGTTTGCGATCCCTCCACCCGTGTCATCATTGTCGGCCGCCACAATGACATAACATTGTATCGCGACCTCATCCGCAACGGTATTTCCGAATATCTGGTCGCCCCGGTCAACATGGCCGATCTTCTGGCTTCGATCGCCGCGATCTTCGTCGACCCCGAAGCGGAGCCGCTTGGCCGCAACATCGCCTTCATCGGCGCCAAAGGTGGGGTTGGGTCCTCGACGGTCGCACATAATTGCGCCTTCGGCATCTCGACCCTGTTTTCGACGGAAACCATTCTCGCCGACATGGATCTGGCTTATGGCACAGCCAATATCGATTTCGATCAGGATCCGGCCCAGGGCATGGCGGAAGCGGTTTTCTCGCCGGAGCGGCTGGATGAGGTATTTCTCGACCGCCTTTTGACGAAATGCTCCGATCACCTATCGCTGCTCGCGGCACCGTCGCTTCTTGACCGGACTTACGATCTAGACCGCCAGGCCTTTCTGCCGATCCTTGAGGTTTTGCAGCGTAGCGCCCCCGTCGCCGTCCTCGACCTTCCCCACCAATGGTGCGACTGGACACGGGCTGTGCTTGCGGAAGCGGATGAGGTCGTCATCACCGCGGTTCCGGATCTTGCGAATCTTCGCAACACGAAGAACCTGTTCGACGCGCTGATAAAACTGCGTCCCAACGATAAATTGCCGCATCTCATCCTCAACCAGGTGGGCATGCCGAAGCGACCCGAAATCGCTCCGGCGGATTTTTTCGACCCGCTGGAAATCGAGCCGATTGCGATCATTCCATTCGAGGCGCAATTGTTTGGAAACGCCGCAAACAGCGGACGCATGATTAGCGAAATGGATGAAAAATCCCAGATCGCAGAAACCTTCTCGCAAATTGCCCATACCATCACCGGTCGCACGGTGCTGCGCAAAAGCCGGCGCGGCGGTCTGGACAGACTTAAGAATATTCTCAAGCGCAAGTAGGGATTCCCTCCGCGCCTATTGACGGAAACGCCGATGTTCGGAAAACGCGGGGCCGAGGGCCCAGCCAGAAACACGAAGCCGGATCCCGTCGCACCTGTCCCCATGCAGGTGGCGGCGCCCGAGCCGCGCTCTCTCTCCATCGACACGCTCGAGCCGGGCCAATCACCCGTAGCGCGACAGATGGCGGTCACGCAGCCGGCGCAAAAAAAGCGCGCCCGCACGGAGGATTATTACAATACCAAGGGCCAGGTATTTTCCGCGCTCATCGATACGATCGACCTTTCGCAGCTCGCCAAACTTGATGCGGAGAGCGCGCGCGAGGAAATTCGCGATATCGTCAACGACATCATCACGATCAAGAATTTCGCAATGTCGATTGCCGAGCAGGAAGAACTGCTTGAAGACATCTGCAATGACGTTCTCGGTTATGGGCCGCTTGAGCCCCTTCTTGCCCGCGACGATATCGCCGATATCATGGTCAATGGTTCTGGCCAGACCTTCATCGAAGTCGGCGGCAAGACCATCGAATCCGACATCCGCTTCCGCGACAACGCGCAATTGCTTTCCATCTGCCAGCGCATCGTCAGCCAGGTTGGCCGACGTGTGGATGAATCGAGCCCCATATGCGACGCCCGCCTGCCGGACGGCTCGCGCGTCAACGTCATCGCGCCGCCGCTCGCCATCGACGGCCCGGCGCTGACAATCCGAAAATTCAAGAAGGACAAGCTTACGCTCGACCAGCTCGTGCGTTTCGGTGCGATCACACCCGAAGGCGCGACACTGCTCAAGATCATCGGTCGTGTCCGCTGCAACGTCGTCATCTCGGGCGGCACCGGCTCCGGCAAGACCACGCTTCTCAATTGCCTGACGAGCTTCATCGACAGGGATGAGCGCGTCATTACCTGCGAAGACACCGCCGAACTGCAGCTGCAGCAACCGCATGTCGTCAGACTCGAAACGCGGCCTCCGAACATCGAAGGGGAAGGTGAGATCACGATGAGGGATCTCGTCAAGAACTGCCTTCGCATGCGGCCGGAACGCATCATCGTCGGCGAAGTGCGCGGACCGGAGGTATTCGACCTGCTCCAGGCGATGAATACCGGCCATGACGGTTCAATGGGAACGCTGCACGCCAATACACCACGCGAGTGCCTCAGCCGCATCGAATCCATGATCGCCATGGGCGGCTTCACCCTGCCGGCCAAAACCGTGCGTGAAATCATCTCGGGATCAATCGATGTCGTCATTCAGGCGCAGCGCCTGCGTGATGGTTCACGCCGGATAACCCAGATCACGGAAGTGATCGGCATGGAAGGCGACGTCATCGTCACTCAGGATTTGATGCGATACGAAATCGAAGGTGAGGATGCCAACGGCAAACTGATCGGCAGACATGTATCGACGGGCATCAGCAAACCCCATTTCTGGGACCGTGCACGCTATTATGGCGAGGAAAAACGCCTGGCCGCCGCGCTCGATGAAATGGAAAAGACCTCTTAACGGAAAGCGACCGCCATGGACCCGACAATCCTCTTATTGGCCGCACTCGTCGCCGTTTCGGCGGGCGCGCTCGCTTACGCTTTTCTTTTCCAGCAGATAGAGGTCGAAAAAAAGACCACCAGCCGCTTCAAGCGGGTCCAGGCCGCGGAGACTGACCACACCAACATCAAAGCCGCACGTGACCGCGTGCAGGAGCTCAGCAAACGTCGCAAATCCATGCAGGACAACCTGCGGGAAATGGAAAAAAAACAAAATGAGAGGGCAAAAAAGGCAAAAAATGTCGGTTTGCGCGAAAAGCTCGTTCAGGCAGGGCTGACGCTGTCCCTGCGACAGTTTCAGCTGCTGAGCGTCGGCGCGGCGGGCTTTGCCACCCTCATCGCACTTCTTTATGGCCTGTCATTGCTTATCGCCCTACCGATAGGCGCCGTTATCGCGCTGGGGCTGCCGCGCTGGGCACTGGCGTTCCTCCTCAAGCGCCGGCAGAAGAAATTCCTCGAAGAGTTTCCCAACGCACTTGATGTCATGTGTCGCTCGATCAAATCCGGCTTGCCGCTGAACGACGCGGTGCGATTGATCGCGTCTGACGGCCAGGAGCCGGTGAAAACGGAGTTCCAACGGGTTGTCGACGCGCAGCAGGTCGGCATCGGCATTCCCCAGGCGATCGAGCGCATGATGCTGACCATGCCGCTTTTCGAAGTGAGCTTTTTCAGCACCGTCATCAACATTCAGGCGCAGGCCGGCGGCAACCTCTCCGAAGCGCTGTCGAACCTTTCCAAAGTTCTGCGCGACCGCAAGAAGATGCGCGCCAAGGTGAATGCACTTTCGATGGAGGCAAAGGCGTCTGCGGTCATCATCGGCTCGCTGCCCTTTGTCGTCATGATGCTGGTGCACTTTACCTCGCCGGAATATCTATCGGTGCTTTTTACCGATATTCGCGGCCATATCATTCTTGGGGCGTCGGCCGTCTGGATGTTGATCGGGATATTCATCATGCGCCAAATGATCAATTTCGATATTTGAGGGCGCAGAATGAGCGGGAGTTTTCTTTCGAGCCTCACCAATCCGCAAACGATCGTCGCCGTTCTGGTGACGCTGGCGGTTTTCGCCACCCTTTATACGCTCATCATGCCGGTTTTCGAGCGGAAGGATTTTGCCAAACGCATGAAAGCCGTGTCGTCTGAACGCGATCTCATCCGCAGCCGCGAGCGCGAGCGGCTTGCGACCGTTACCAGGGAAGGCAAAACCTCCCTGCGCGGCACCAATAACAAGTCCGCCCGGCGCATCGTGGAAAAATTCAACCTCCAGGAAGCGCTTGCGGACAAGAACACGATGAACAAGCTGCGGGCAGCGGGTCTTCGTTCCCAAAACGCGTTCAACACGTTTCTCGCCGCCCGCTTCATCCTGCCTTTCATTTTTCTGGCCGTAGCCTTCACCTGGATCTTCGTGCTCGGCAATCTCTCCGACAAAGCCTTCATCGTCCGGCTGATGGCTGTGTTGCTGTTCGGCTATATCGGTTTCTATGCTCCCAATATCTATGTGTCGAACCGCATGAACAAACGGCAGGCATCGATCAAGAAGGCCTGGCCGGATGCGCTCGACCTCATGCTGATCTGCATCGAATCCGGCGTGTCCATGGAGGCCGCGATGCGCCGCGTGGCGGAGGAAATGGGCGAGCAGTCACCCGAACTGGCTGAAGAAATGATGCTGACAACGGCGGAACTGTCGTTCCTGCAGGACCGGCGCGTCGCTCTCGAGAATTTCGGCACGCGAACACAGCTCGAAGCCGTGAAAAGCGTGGTGCAAGCGCTTATTCAGGCGGAACGTTACGGAACGCCGCTCGCTCAGGCGCTGCGCGTTCTCGCACAGGAAGGCCGCGACGAACGCATGAACGAAGCGGAGAAAAAAGCGGCTGCACTACCGCCGAAGCTGACTGTGCCGATGATTGTATTTTTCCTGCCGGTCCTCATCGCCGTCATTCTAGGCCCTGCCATCATCCGCGTGCTGGACACGTTCTGAAAAACATTTCGCCCGAATTTCGCGGCGACGCGTCAAGTTCCGGATATAAGGACGCGGCATCGCGCGAAGCATCAGCCCGCCGGCTTTCCGTCTTTTTTTGCGAGCTGCTGCCAGGAATTTTGCTGGGACAGCATTGCCCGCAGATAAGTCAGGTTTGCCTGGGCCTGCTGCGGCGAGAGTTCCTGTACCGCAATGCGCTCTGCTTCGGCGAAGCGACCCTGGAGGCCGACAACGAGCGCGAGGTTCTGGCGAACGCGGCTGTCGGCGCCAGGCTGGGCGATGGCCGATTGCAGATAGGTTTCGGCAGTGCGCGGATCGCTCGATAGCACATAGGACATGCCGAGATTTGAAAGCACGCTCGGATCGTTCGGCTTCAGGTCAAGCGCCTGCCGATAGCGGGAGCGGGCTTCGCTGGAACGTCCAAGCTGGTCAAGCACCGCGCCTTCGGCCGAATAGAGGCGCCAATCGGGTCGATCGGGTGTCTGCGCCCGCTGGATGGTTGAAAGCGCCTGCTCCAGCTGTCCCGCGGCCGCCTGTGCCTTGCCATACGCGGCAAGCACGTCGCGGTCGGCGGGATTGGCGATGGCTATCTGCTGCATGACTGCAAGAGCCTGCGTGTTCTTGCCCGTCATCATCAAGACGCTGGCATAATTCATGCCCACCGACTTGTCCTTGGGATTGCGTTCATAGGCTTTGCCGGCGGTTTCTTCCGCCTGGCGAAGCTGGTCCATGTTCATGTGATCATAGGAGCGCGCGGCGGCGGGAATGGAGCCGGTAGACATCCGGTCCGGTTTGTTGGTGCTTGCACATCCAGAAACCGCAAGAACCAATGCGGCAAAACACACGCCCCGCAGCAACCCTGTCCGGCCTGTCTCAGCCAAAGAAAAAGCAGTCATGGCAGCGCCCTCGCCCAAGAATGATCAATCTTGCGCCCGACAAACGACAGACTCACATGACGCAACTTTCGCTTAAGCAATAATCTGTTAACCCTAACAGAGCGTTAATCGCACCGATTCTCGACATTTACGGAAGCATATAATGGCGCCCTATCAGTTCATCGAACGCCCGACCCCTTTCAGCTCAAAGGCAGGCAGTACACTGCCGGTTTTCGCAGTCACGCCGGCCCACATCGAGCAGGGCGCCATTGATCCCGTGGCTCTGGACTGGGCAAAGAAAGCAGGGTTCAAGGCCGAGGCCGGTGCCATCCTGCTCGTTCCCTCCGCCGATGGTTCGCTCGGCGGCGTGCTTCTCGGCCTTGGCGGCAATCCCTCTGAAATCCCGTTCATCACCGGTAAACTCGCCCGCGAACTGCCTGAAGGCGAGTGGCACATCGAGACCGCACCACTGACGGCCAATCGCCTCGCTCTCGGTTTCGGCCTCGGCAGCTACCGCTTCGACAAATACAAGACCACCAAAACCAGCGGGGCGAAGCTGCTCATTCCCCAGGATGCCGAAGACGGCGAGATCAAGCGCGTTCTCGCGGGCGTCTTCCTCGCGCGCGATCTCATCAATGTGCCTGCCAACGACATGGGACCGGATGAGCTGGAGATCGCTTTCCGGGGCCTTGCCGCCCATTACAAGGCGAAGGTGAAGGTGACCACCGGCGACGACCTGCTGAAGGAAAACTTCCCCCTCATCCACGCCGTCGGCCGCGCCAGCGAAAGCGCACCACGGCTTCTGGAAATGAACTGGGGTAAAAAGGGTAATCCGCGTCTGACGCTTGTTGGCAAGGGCGTGTGCTTCGACACCGGCGGTCTCGATATAAAACCCGCAGCGTCCATGGCCCTGATGAAGAAGGACATGGGCGGCGCCGCCAATGTCCTTGGCCTGGCGCTGATGATCATGGACGCGAAGCTGCCGGTCGACCTGCGCGTCCTCGTGCCCGCCGTCGAAAACTCCATCTCTTCCAACGCCTTTCGTCCCGGTGACATTTACCGGAGCCGCAAGGGGCTGACGGTGCAGATCGACAATACCGATGCGGAAGGCCGCCTCGTTCTGGCGGACGCTCTGGCCTACGCCGATGAGGACGCCCCAGACCTGATGATCGACATGGCAACATTGACCGGCGCCGCCCGCGTCGCACTCGGTCCCGATCTGCCGCCCTTCTACACCGACGACGACGATCTGGCCCATGACATCGCTGAAGCCAGCATCGATACCGACGATCCGCTGTGGCGCATGCCGCTCTATATGGGATACGACAAGGACATTCGCTCGCGCGCGGCCGATATCACCAATGCGCCTTCCGGCGGCATGGGCGGATCGATCACCGCCGCGCTGTTTCTCAAGCGTTTCGTGACCAACACCCGGCGCTGGGCGCATTTCGACATTTACGGCTGGTCGCTGAGTGAAAGGCACCACTCATCGATCGGTGGAGAAGCGCAGGGTATTCGCGCCCTCTTCCATTATATCGCACACCAGTTCACGAAATAGCGGCGTCGCGGGCGCTTCGTCGACCGGAGCGCCCTGCTTTGATCAAACCAGAACCTTCTGTTCCTTGTGATCTTCCTGGCCGAAGAATTTCAGGTAACGCTCCACTTCAGCCGGTTCACCAGTTGCTTTTTGCGGGTTGTCCGAGAGTTTCACAGCCGGTCGGCCATTGGCATCGCTGACCTTGCAGACGATGGAGATCGGCTTGAGGCTGGCGATGGTTTTTGGCGCGCAGCCAGCAAAATCATTGGTGAGGTTGGTGCCCCAGCCGAAGCTCATGCGAACGCGGCCTTCGAAATGCCTGTAAGTGTCAATGATGGCATCGACATCGAGGCCATCGGAGAAGATCAGCATCTTCTTGCGCGGGTCGCGACCCATCTTCTGCCACCACTCGATGATCTTCTCGCCACCCTCGATCGGCGGTGCGCTGTCCGGGCGGAAACCCGTCCAGTCAGCCACCCATTCCGGCGCATTGCGCAGAAACGCCGCCGTGCCGAAGGCGTCGGGCAGAACAATCAGCAGGTTGCCACCATAAAGCCGGTTCCAGTCCTTCAGAACCTGATAGGGCGCGGCAGCCAACTCCTCATCAGTCTGCGCCAGCGCCGCGACCACCATCGGCAGTTCATGCGCGTTCGTCCCGACGGCTTCAAGGTCCGAATCCATGGCGAGCAGCACGTTGCTCGTACCGGTAAAGGCCGGCCCGATGCCTTCCTTCAACGCCTCGACGCACCAGCGCTGCCACAGAAAGCTATGGCGGCGGCGGGTGCCGAAATCGGAAATGCGCAGGCCCGGCAGTTCCCGCAGCCGCTCAACCTTCTCCCACATCTTGGCCTTTGCGCGGGCATAGAGAACATCCAGCGTGAAGTAACCGAGCGAGCGCATGGCGCTACGCGAACGCAACTCGTTGATGATGGCGAGCGCCGGGATTTCCCAGAGCGTCGTATCCATCCAGCGGCCGTGGAAATTCAGCTCGTACTGCCCGTCGCGCTTGAAAAGCTCATATTCCGGCAGCTGATAGCTTGATAGCCAGGAGAGAAATTCCGGCTCGAAAATCTGCGAGCGGCCGTAAAACGTGTTACCCGCAAGCCAGATATTCTCTTTTTTGGAAAGACGCAGCGTACGCGCATGATCGAGCTGTTCGCGCAGCTCCATCTCGTCGATCTCCTCGGCCAACCGCACCGTCTTGGTGCGGTTGATCAGCGAAAACGTCGCGTCGACTTCCGGATAAAGCTTCCAGATCATCTGCAACATCAACAGCTTGTAGAAATCCGTGTCGATCAGGCTGCGGACGATCGGGTCAAGTTTCCAGGTATGATTGTGGACACGGGTGGCTATATCGGTCTTCGTCATACTTGCATTCCCCAGTATCGGCCAAAGGTCAGAATAGCCGATGTCAATCCGCACCCCGGCAGGTATCAACCCGTCATGTGGAAGATTTATCTGAAAAAGCGACAACAAGTCCAGAGCACCGGCCCGGCAAATGCCTCACCAGCCTGCTCGCGCGTTGATTTCCCGGCAACCTCATTATCGTTTTCAGCCCGGCGCTACGGGCACGCCGCGTCAGAAAGTCGGATCAACGGGATTGATGCCGGGGTACCAATCCTTGGAAACGGGGTTACGTCCGCCAAAGCTGGAAATACCGTTTTCATCGGTGCAGCGGTAACCCTGGACGGGAAGTCCGCGACTGCCGAAGACGGTCCGGTAGGGCCCCCGTGAATATCCGGTACTTCCCAGTTCGCTATGGCAGTTATAACGGACCTTGGGTTGGAGCGTTCGAGGGTCTTTTACACCGGGCAGGTTGGCATAGGCGTCGGGTGCCGGGGCAAAACCGTTCTGGAACACCGTCTGGGCCTCTGCCGAAGTGCTCAATAAGACCGCCGCGAGGATCGCTGC
This sequence comes from Rhizobium sp. ZX09, assembly GCF_017357485.1. NCBI lineage: Bacteria > Pseudomonadati > Pseudomonadota > Alphaproteobacteria > Hyphomicrobiales > Rhizobiaceae > Rhizobium > Rhizobium sp. ZX09. The sequence goes on along the minus strand of NZ_CP031363.1, from coordinate 2,894,913 downwards.
CAATCGTGCCGCCGTTCTTGTCTTCATGAGTGTCGGTCCCGTACCATTATTGACAGCATGTAGGCCGGCGACGGCTCTCCCACAAAGGGCAAGACGGGAACAATTTCGTGAAGCGCCCCCTCAGTCCTCCAGGCGACGGAACGCCGTCGGCTTTTCATAAAGCCAGCCGATGCGCTCAATGGCCGCATCGAGATTTTCGCGCGCGACATTCATGGTATGGCCGTTGGCGTGCAGCAGCGTTTCCTCATTTTCCATCAGCCCGACATGGCCTTTCCAGAAAACCAGATCGCCGCGCCGCAATTCGTCCCGCTCTATTTCCACACCGAGCGATTTTACCTGCATGTCGGTATCGCGCAGCACCCGCCGGCCCGCCATCGCCATGGAAAGCTGTACGAGACCTGAACAATCGATACCAAAGCCGGAGCGACCGCCCCAGAGATAGGGGGTTTCGATGAAGCGCAACGCCACCGCGACATAGTCGTCGTCTGCGGCAGCATCGACGGTTCGGCAGTGGGCGGCAATGATGCCTTCGCCATTTTCGGTCATGAGATACCGGGTGCCACGGGTCTCCTCTTCACCGACGATCCGGATCAGGCTGCCCATGGACAGCGCCGCCACCGGTGGCTTGCGCAGTTCGGCCGAAGGATAAACAAAGGTACGGGGAGCAACGATACGGTGAGTGGCCGCGACGACATCACCAATGGCCGTTTCCGGCACGTAACCCGCATAACCATCCGCATCCGCCTGCACCCAGGCCCAGCCGTTCGCCCTGTCGAAAACGCGCAGGGTCTCGCCGAACAGCAGTTCGGTATCGATACCGGCGACAAGGTCCGGCGTGGGCCGCAGGCCGATGACAGGTACCACGACCTGTGCGGGAGATCCGCTGACGAAACGATCGGCCTGCACCGCCCCTTGCAGTTTTTCGTCGGCGAGATCGGAGCGGAAGATATTCAGGCGGCGGTCGAGCATCATGGGGTTCACGTCCAGAGGTTAGATATTACGGGCCTGATCAATAATCAGATCGCAGAATTTTTCCAGATAAAGCGCGCCTGCGACGGTGCGCTTTATCACGACATTGCGCCTGTCCCGCTCATCCCGGGCCCGGTCAACCAGCCCTAGCGCGCCGAGACTGTCGAGCGCGCGGGTGATGACCGGCTTGGTCACGCCCAGCAGGCCGGCGAGGCCGCGCACGGTATGCGGCGGCGGCACAAGATAAATCTGCAGCAGGATGGCCGTCTGACGCAAGGTCAAATCGGGCGCATCGGCCGTGACCTGCGCCATCGAGACGCGATGCCAGAGCCCGAGGGCGGCCGTGGGCGAAAGTTCTGCAGGCAAGCCGATAAACCTTCCAGTCGTTGTCCTATCGTTTTCATGCAACAGCGCGAAAAACTCAAGAACCATCCCCACAAACAGAACCGCCGCACGGCGCAGATCCGAAAGATCGCGCGGCGCGGCGGTACTTGTTGACCCATTTTTGGGCCATATGTCCCCTCTGGACTTGCAAGATGAGGTGCAGAAATCGTGCCAGTTTTGCCGCGCCGCACAAGTATATTTTAAATCAGGGACTTAATGGATAAATGACGCGCGCAGCGAAGGCGTTTGCAAGGCGTAAATGGCGATAAAAAGAGGCAAGAACGAACTCAACGCTTAAAAACTGTCTCCCGCCGTGACGGCGGAAGACAGGGGTATTGTGGATCAAATCTCTGCGCCGCGTGCGGCATCGACTGCATCGGCATTCTGCTGCCGATTATAGCGGATCGACGACCAGAGCGAGATACCGATCAGGGTTGCACCGCCAAGGCCCGTGATGACTTCAGGTATGTGCACCATGGTCTGCACATACATGATGACGGACAGGATCAGGATCGCATAAAAGGCGCCGTGCTCCAGATAGCGATATTCGGCAAGCGTTCCTTTCTCGACCAGCATGATTGTCATCGAGCGCACGTACATGGCGCCGATGCCGAGGCCAATGGCGATGATGAACAGGTTCTGCGTCAGCGCGAAGGCACCGATCACGCCATCGAAGGAGAAGCTGGCGTCAAGCACTTCGAGATAAAGAAACGCACCGAAGCCGCCCTTTGCTGCGCCTTCCAGCATTTCCTGGCTACGATCAAGAATGCCGCCGACAACTTCTACCAGCAGGAAGGTCAAGAGGCCCCAGATCGCCGAATGGAAGAACGTGTTGGCCGCGACCGGACCGAGTTCCGGGTTGTCGCTGGCGCCGATGATGCGCGAAAAGATCAGCATGACAACAAGCACGAAGGCGATCTCGATCCCCTTGACGGAGGAATAGGTCGCAGCCTTTTCCTCGATCCAGCGCACCCAATGCACGTCCTTTTCATGGTCAAAGAAGAAGTTGAGACCGACCATCATCAGGAAGGTGCCGCCGAAAGCCGCAATCGGCAGATGGGCGTCCTGCATGATTTCCGCATAACGTTCCGGCTGGGTTGCCGCCATGACGATGGCCGTCCAGGGACCGACATTGGCGGCGACGACAACGATCAGCAGCGGGAAGACGATACGCATGCCGAAAACGGCAATGAGAATGCCCCATGTCAGGAAGCGGTGCTGCCAGACCGGCGTCATGTCCTTCAGCTTGTTCGCGTTGACGATGGCGTTATCGAAAGAAAGCGAGATTTCCAGCACCGCCAGAACGACGCAGATGAAGAAGATCGTCGCGGTACCGCCAACCGTACCGGTCATTTCCCAGCCAAGATAGCCGCCGAGGATGAGACCGACGATGGTGACGATAAAAGCCCACTTGAAGTAGGAGAGCGTGGTTTTCTGGGCAGCGCTCATGTCCGGTCACCGTTCATTACGAGGACGGTTGCAGACCGACGCGGGGCGTCAGGCCGCACGCAGAAAGCACGCGCGCGAAGCACATTCAGGTTTTTCATAGTTTTTAATCCGCCGGCGAATTTTGCAGGCGGTACCGACATCACGAGAGCGCCGTAAAACTCTCGCCAGAGGGGCCCGGCACCTTTGTTTCCTCTGCCCTTGCGAGACAAATCATCGCAGGGCCCCTTCTTACTCCCTGAAGATCACGCCTTCGTCAAGTCCCGTGATTGCAACCAGAGATCAAACCTGCTCTGCGGCCAGATCTTCGGCGGTTTCGCGGCGGCGTTTGAGCGTATTTTCGCGAAAGAAGATGTAAAGGCCCGAAAGAACAATCAGACCCGCGCCGACCACGATACTTGTCTGGGGCACATCGCCGAAGAACAGCCATCCAAAAATGACCGCCCAGAGCAGCAGCGTATATTGCAGCGGCGCAACCGTTGCAGCATCGGCAAGTTTGAGCGCCCGGTTGACCAGCACATGCGCCGCCATGGCGACGACGCCGAGCAGGCCGAGGAAAGCAAGATCAAAACCGGATTGCACCGGCAGCCATCCCGATGGCGTGACGAGCACGGCGACAATGCCCGCAAGCGCCGCGCCGATGATCTGCCAGAAGGCGAGCACCGTGTCGGGCGTATTGCGCAGCTGGCGGCCGGACAACATCATGAATGCAAAGGCGGCGCTGCCGAGGATAGAAAAGAGTGCAGCGGAGGTTAGGCTTGCCGAGCTCGGCTTGAGCGCGATGAGAACGCCGACAAAACCGATACCAATGGCCGTCCATCTACGCCAGCCGACCTTTTCTCCGAGCAGAAACGGGGAGAGCGCCGCCACGTAAATCGGCGCCGCGAGCCAATAGGTCATGACGTCCGCCAGGGGCAGCGCCGCGACCGCGAAATAGAAACAGAAAAGCTCGGCCGTGGAGAAAAAGACGCGCGCCGCCTGAAGGCCGGGCCGCTCGATTTTCACGAGGCCGGAGAGGCCGGCTCTCCAGACGATCGGAACAAGGATGACCAGCGCCGCGGCGCTTCGGATAAGGATCACCTGGCCCTGGCTGTAGGTCGATACGAGCCATTTTCCCATGGCGTCGTTCAACGCAAACAGCAGCATTCCAAGCAGCATCACGGCCACGCCGAGGCCCGTCGGCGAAAGCTTTTTTATCATAGTCGACATGTCAGTTCCGATCTCCCAATGGTTGCATTGGTCGTCCAACCAGCCGTCCTTTGTCAAGTCCAGAACGGACGGGTTTGCACAATTAATAGTACTATTACGCCGGGGCTTCGGATATCAGGTGAAGATGCGTCGTTCTTCGGCCACGAGTTCCTGGAGAAAATTGACCACCGTGCGGACACGGACCAACTGGCGAGCGGATTCGTGATAAGCCGTCCAATAGGACCGGCTGATGGTGAGATGCGGGATGATCCGTATAAGTTCGGGATATTGGCCCGCGATGTAATTGTGCAGGATGCCGATCCCTGCACCGGATCGTACTGCCTCCGTCTGGCCGGTAGCGCTTGAGATTTCAAAGGCGGCGTCCCAGTCACGCATGATTTCGCCGGTGAAGTTTAGCGAAGGCGAAAAGATCAGGTCCTCCACGTAACCGATCCGCCGGTGGCGTTTCAGTGCCTCGACATCATCAGGCGTTCCGTAGTCAGCCAGATAATTCGCCGAGGCATAGAGGCCGAGTGAATAATCGGTGAGCTTGGAAAACATCAGCCTGCCCTGTTCCGGCCTTTCGATGGTGATGGCGATATCAGCCTCACGTTGCGACAGCGAAAAGGAACGCGGCACCGGAACGAGCTGGATTTTCAGATCGGGATAACGCGCCGTCAGTCTGCCAAGCCTTGGCGCGAGGAAGGATACGCCGAGGCCGTCCGGCGCGCCGATGCGCACCGTTCCCGCAACCGCCGTATCGACGCGACCGAGATTAGCCTGGGCATTCAGCATTTCGGTTTCCATGCGCTCCGCACTCGCAAGAAGTCGCTGACCCTCCTCCGTCAGTTCGCAGCCATTGGTGCTGCGCAGGAAGAGCTGGGTACCGATGGCGGCTTCCAGTGCGGAAACCCGGCGGCTGAGAGTGGCGTGGTTCACACCGAGCTTTCTGGCCGCGGAAAGAAACTGGCCGCTTCGCGCCACGCTCAAGAACAAACGTACATCATCCCAGTTCACGCCACGTTCCTTGTGTCTGTTTTTGCACAATTGATGCTTATTTCAGGCGATTGATTTGTGCAAATCGAAAGGCAATGCTGCGCCATCACATTCTGGAGGAACACCATGAAGGAAATCGGTCATTTCATTAATGGCAAACATGTGCCGGGCACCAGCGGCCGCACATCGAATGTCTACAATCCGGCCACGGGCGAAGTTCAGGCTACGGTCGCGCTTGCCAGCGACGCCGAACTGCGCGCGGCTGTCGAAAGCGCCAAGGCGGCACAGCCGAAATGGGCTGCGACCAATCCGCAGCGTCGTGCCCGCGTTTTCTTCAAGTTCGTCGAACTTCTGAACCGAGACATGAACGAGTTGGCGGTGCTGCTCTCCAGCGAGCACGGCAAGACTGTCGAAGATTCCAAGGGCGATATCGTCCGCGGGCTTGAAGTCTGCGAATTCGTCTGCGGCATTCCGCATCTGCAGAAGGGTGAGTTCACCGAAGGCGCGGGCCCGGCCATCGACATGTATTCGATCCGCCAGCCGGTCGGCATCGGCGCAGGCATCACCCCGTTCAACTTCCCCGGCATGATCCCGATGTGGATGTTCGCCCCGGCGATCGCCTGCGGCAACGCCTTCATCCTCAAGCCTTCCGAGCGCGACCCGTCGCTGCCGATCCGCCTCGCGGAACTGATGATCGAAGCCGGTCTTCCGGCCGGCATCCTGAACGTCGTCAACGGCGACAAGGGTGCCGTCGACGCCATCCTCACCGATCCCGATATCGGCGCGGTTTCCTTCGTCGGCTCGACGCCGATCGCCCGTTACGTCTATGGCACCGCTGCCATGAACGGCAAGCGCGCGCAGTGCTTCGGCGGCGCGAAGAACCACATGATCATCATGCCGGACGCCGATCTCGATCAGGCCGTGAACGCGCTGATGGGCGCCGGTTACGGTTCGGCCGGCGAGCGCTGCATGGCTGTTTCCGTTGCAGTTCCTGTCGGCGAAGAGACGGCAAACCGTCTCGTTGAAAAGCTCATTCCGCAGATCGAGGCACTGAAGATCGGTCCTTACACCGACGACAAGGCCGATATGGGCCCGCTCGTCACCAAGGAAGCCCAGACGCGCGTCAAGGGCCTGATCGACAGCGGCGTGGAACAGGGCGCGAAGCTTCTGGTCGACGGCCGCGACTTCAAGCTGCAGGGCTATGAAGACGGCTATTTTGTCGGCGGCTGCCTGTTCGACCACGTCACCCCTGACATGGACATCTACAAGACGGAAATCTTCGGACCGGTTCTGTCGGTCGTTCGTGCCAAGAACTACGAAGAGGCGCTGGAACTGCCGATGAAGCATGAATATGGCAACGGCGTCGCCATCTTCACCCGCGACGGCGATGCAGCCCGCGATTTCGCAAGCCGCGTCAATATCGGCATGATCGGCATCAACGTTCCGATCCCGGTTCCGCTCGCCTACCATTCCTTCGGCGGCTGGAAGGCTTCGAGCTTCGGCGACCTCAACCAGCACGGCACGGATTCGATCAAGTTCTGGACGAAGACCAAGACCATCACCTCGCGCTGGCCGTCTGGCATCAAGTCGGGTGCCGAATTCGTCATGCCGACGATGAAATAAGCCGCAAGCAGGCATACAAAAAAGCCCCGCTGTTTTGCAGCGGGGCTTTTTTGACTGGAATTCATCGTGCTGGAAGCAGGGCCCGAGATCAGTTGGTCGGGCCGTCATTAAAGCCCACTTCGTCCACCAGTTCGGATGCCTGCTTGCGATGGGCGGCGATGTCCGTCAGCGGCAACTTGTCGGGATTGATGGGGCCGAAGCCCTTGACCACATCCGACGGCTCGGCGCCGGGCAGCACCGGATATTCGAAGACCTGCCTGGCGTAGATTTCCTGTGCCTCGCGCGATGCCAGGAATTCCATGAGTTTCAGGGCATTGTCCTTGTTGGGGGCGTATTTCGTCAGGGCCATGCCGGAAATATTCACATGGGTGCCGCGGTCGCCCGCATTGGGAAAAATGACGCGCACGGAACCCGCCCATTCCTTTTCTTCCGGCTCGCGGTCATTTGTCAGCATCAGGCCGACATAATAGGTGTTGCCAAGGGCAATATCACACTCCCCGGAAAAGATTGATTTCGCCTGGCTGCGGTCGGTTCCATCAGGTTTGCGGGCAAGGTTGTTCTTCAGGCCGGTAAGCCAGGTGCGGGTATAATCGACACCATGATGTGCAATCATTGAGGCGATCAGCGCAATATTATAGGAATGCTGGCCGTCGCGAATGCAGATCCTGCCCTTCCATTTCCGATCCGCCAGTTCCTCATAGGTGATATCCTTCTGGCTCACCCGCTCCTTCGAGGCATAGACAACCCGGCCGCGTGTCGTCAGGCCGAACCATTCGCCCTCGGGATCACGCAGATTGGCGGGGATATCCTTTTCGATGACGGGATCGTTGAGAACAGGCTGCGTGACACCGCCCTCCTTGGCCTCGACCAGCCGGGCGATATCGACCGTCAACAGCACATCGGCCGGCGAATTGACGCCTTCTGCCTGGATGCGTTCCACCAGTCCCTTGTCGAGAAAAAGAACATTCGTCTCTATTCCCGTTTCCTTGGTAAAGGCGTCGAGCAGCGGCTGGATCAATTCAGGCTGGCGATAGGAATAGACATTAACCTCTCCCTCTGCCCAGGCTTTGGGTGCGCAGGAAAGGATCATCATCCCTGAAAAAACGGCAGCGGAAAAATATGATTTCAAGCTTGCCATTGTGAATGCCTCCATTACATTCCGATTCTTGACTTGTTTGTTCATGAATCATGAAGGCGGTCAACAAGGCTGTTTGAGAAATCTCGGATGGATGCCAGTTTTTTCGGTTTCTGGAATTGTTCTAAACTGAAAAAGAGACTATATAACTCCACATTGAGAGTTAGGAGACCAGCATGCGCTTGACCAAACAGACCAACTATGCCGTGCGCATGTTGATGTACTGCGCCGCAAATGAAGGCCATCTGAGCCGCATTCCGGAGATTGCCAAGGCCTATGGCGTTTCCGAGCTGTTCCTGTTCAAGATCCTCCAGCCGCTCAACAAGGCCGGCCTGGTGGAAACAGTTCGCGGCCGCAATGGCGGCGTGCGGCTTGGCAAGCCTGCCGAAAAGATCAGCCTGTTCGATGTGGTCAGGGTCACCGAAGACAGCTTCGCCATGGCGGAATGTTTCGAGGACGGCGCCGTCGAATGTCCTCTTGTTGACAGCTGCGGCCTGAATTCGGCACTGCGCAAGGCGCTCAACGCCTTCTTCGACGTACTGGCCGAATATTCGATCGACGATCTCGTCAAGGCTCGGCCGCAGATCAACTTTCTGCTTGGCCTCGACACCACGATGCCGAAGGTCGCTGCCCTTCCGGCTGCATGATCGTCTTATTGCTTCCCTGGCGATTACACCATAGCCCGTGCCCATGAGGTCACGGGCTTTTCTTTAAGGAAGCCGCGCGAGACAGAATATTTTTGATCCCGCGTGTTGACCTCGCGAACGGAAGCGGCGCATTTGGTCGCGAGCTTTTTCAAGCAACCAATCAGCGTCGCAATGATCATCAAGCCTGAATTCCATACATTTGCGCTTACCGCGCTCATCGGCAGCATAGGTGCGCTGCTCGCCAGCCTCATCGATATCCCGGCACCCTTTCTATCCGGCCCGGCACTTGCGGTGACGATCTCTGGACTGGCAGGCCTCAGGCTTGGCATTCCCGCCTTCATACGCAATGCCTGTTTCGTCGTTGTCGGCATTTCGATGGGAACGAGCGTGACGCCCTCCGTGATAGACGCTGCGAAGACCTGGCCGGTGAGCTTTGTCGTCGTCCTCGTCGCTGTCGTCATCATGCTCTATGTCGCTTACTGGATACTGCATTACGGCTTCGGTTACGACAGGACCACGGCAATGCTCGGCGCTTCCCCCGGCCACCTCAGCTATATCATCAGCCTCGGGGCCGAGACGAAAAGCGACCTCGCAACCGTCAGCATCGTGCAAAGCGTCAGGGTACTTGCGCTCACTCTTTCCGTACCGCTGATCGTGGAATATTTCGATCTTGTCAGCACCGAACCGCTCCTCACCAAACCGCCGATGGATCTCCTTACCTTGGGACTGACCATCGTCGCTTCCCTGCTGACCGGCTGGCTTTTCCTGCGCTGGAAGTTTCCTGCTGCCCTGCTGCTCGGCGGCGTCGCGATCTCCATTGGCACGCATATTACCGGCCTCACTGAAGGCGGCGTCCCGACCTGGCTCAGCCTTCCAGTGTATGTGCTGATCGGCTGCCTGATCGGGACACGGTTTTCGAATGTCTCGCTGATGGAGGTGCGCAAGGGCTTTGTAGCGGGCTTTGTCGTCACCATCGCCGTCATGGTGATCGCCGGCAGTATTGCCTGGATGATTTCCCACGTGACCGGCGTTCCGCTCAATGCGGTAATGATCGCCTATTCACCGGGCGGCCTCGAAACCATGGCTGCGATGGCGGTCATGATGCACGCAGATACCGCCTATGTCGGCTCGCATCACGTCATCAGGCTTCTGTTCCTGTCGGTTCTTATGCCGCTCGTCATGGGAAAGGATGCCCGAAAACGAGACGGCGAAACCTGACATCTGCCGGAAAAATGCTGGCAGCATTGCAACCTTTTTCTCTCCGGTACGTTCACGCTTAGCCGCAATTGCGGGCGGCGACCTTTCGCCTGTTCGGCAGGCTGACCCATCGGAGGACCATTCATGAACCGCTTGATGACGTTGACGGGCGCCGGACTTGCGCTTGCCTTTTCTGTTTCGATCGCTCAGGCGCAAGTGGTCGTGTCGTCGAAAATCGACACGGAGGGTGGCGTTCTCGGCAACATCATTCTCGCCGTTCTCAGCAAGAACAATATCGAGACGACGGATCGCATTCAGCTCGGCGCAACGCCAGTCGTCAGAAAGGCGATTACCGCGGGCGAGATCGACATCTACCCCGAATATACCGGCAACGCCGCCTTCTTTTTCTCCAAGGCGGATGACCCGCTCTGGAAGGACGCCGCCAAGGCCTACCAGGAAGCAAAGACGCTCGACTATGACGCCAACAAAATCGTCTGGCTGACGCCCTCCCCGGCCAACAATACCTGGGCAATCGCGCTGCGAAAGGATGTTGCGGACAAAAACAAGCTGAAGACGCTCTCCGATTTCGGCAAATATGTTGCCGGCGGCGGTGAAGTGGTTCTTGCCGCTTCTTCCGAATTCGTCAACTCGGCTGCTGCCCTGCCGGCGTTTCAGACCACTTACGGCTTCACCATGAAGCCGGACCAGTTGATCACGCTGTCCGGCGGCGATACGGCCGCTACCATCGCAGCCGCAGCCAACCAGACCAACAACGCCAATGCCGCCATGGTCTACGGCACGGATGGCGGCATCGCCCCGTCCGGTCTCGTGGTGCTGGAGGACGACAAACATGTGCAGCCTGTCTATCAGCCGGCGCCCATCATTCGCGAAGAAGTCCTGAAAAAGCATCCGAATATCGAGGAACTTTTGAAACCCGTGTTTGAAAAGCTCGATCTGGCGACCCTGCAGGAGCTTAACGCCCGTGTGCAGGTGGGCGGCGAGCAGGCAAAAACCGTCGCGCTCGACTTCCTGACCAAGAACGGCTTCGTCAAGTAATAGTCTGTGGTTCCGGGCGACGGGTCGGGAAAATTCGTTCTTCCGGCCTTCGCCTGATCGATGAGACAGGGGAGCGGGATTTTGACGAAATGGCCTGACAAGGTGGGGGTGGTGATTTCATGCCTGCTTCTCTATGCGCTTCTCGTGGCGCCCTTCATGACATTCCGTGCGAACCGGATCGTTCAGGGTGAGACACGAACGGTTTTCGAAGCCCTCCCGGCTTCGGCTGCCGCAATTATCACCACCGTCGTTCTTCTTGCTGCTTTCATCGCGTTCTTTCGCTTTTCCACCAGCCTCAAACTCACGATTGCGCTGGTCGGGCTTGCAGTACTGGCGGTTTTCGTCGGTCAGGCTGCTTCTTTCCTGACACCGGAGGGCAATAGTTTTGCCCGCGTCTCGCCTGCCAGCGGTTTCTGGCTGATTTTTGCCGGGCTGGCTCTGCTTGCTACGGATTGTATAGCCCGTCTCAGGCCCAGGCCCGTCGTTCGGATTTTGCTGTTGCTGCTGGCGATGGCTGCGCTTGCGGCCGTGCTGACAAGCGGTCTCTGGAACGATCTCTCGATCATCAGGGAATATACCGGGAGAGCCGACACATTCTGGACCGAGGCACTGCGGCACGTGCAGCTCGCCATCGGCTCGCTCGTTGCGGCGACGCTCGTGGGCATTCCGCTCGGCCTCCTCTGCTACAAGGTGGAGCGGCTGAGGGCGGGCGTGCTGAACACCCTCAACATCGTCCAGACCATACCCTCCATCGCTCTTTTCGGTTTGCTGATCGCGCCGCTTGGATGGATCGCAGCGACGGTGCCGGGCGCGGCAAAGATCGGCATCGCCGGCATAGGCATGGCGCCCGCCTTCGTGGCGCTATTTCTCTATTCGCTGCTACCGGTGGTTTCCAACACGGTGGTTGGCCTTTCCGGCGTTTCGCGAGCAGTCCGGGAGGCGGCGCGCGGACTCGGGATGACTTCGACGCAAAGCCTGCTGCGGGTGGAGTTTCCGCTGGCCATGCCGGTCATCCTCACCGGCATCCGCATCGTGCTGGTGCAGAATATCGGGCTCGCGACGATCGCGGCGCTGATTGGCGGCGGTGGTTTTGGCGTTTTCGTCTTCCAGGGCATCGGGCAGACGGCGATGGACCTCGTGCTGCTGGGTACCGTGCCGACCGTTCTCCTCGGCTTTGCGGCTGCAATCATGCTTGACGCCCTCATCGACAGCAATCTCTTCAGCGCAGGCGGAAGGCAAAAGGCATGATCGAAATCGACACCATCACGAAGCGATATGGCGATACGACCGTTGTGGACCAAGTATCACTAACGGTCGCGCCGCGCACCGTCACCGTCATCGTCGGCACGTCGGGGTCGGGAAAAACCACCCTGCTGCGCATGATAAACCGGCTGGTGGAGCCAACTTCCGGCGCAATCCGGATAGACGGAAAAGATGCCAGCGCGATACCCGGATTCAAGCTTCGCCGCCAGATAGGCTATGCCATTCAGGGCCATGGCCTGTTTCCGCATCGAACGGTGGCGGAGAATATCGCGACCGTGCCGCAGCTGATCGGCTGGGACCGCAAACGCATCGCTGCGAAGATCGATGCGCTGATGCATCTCTTCCAGCTCGAACCTGCGCTTTATGCCGAGCGTTTCCCACATGAACTTTCCGGAGGCCAGCAGCAGCGTGTCGGCGTGGCGCGGGCGCTGGCCGCTGAACCGAACATTCTCCTCATGGACGAGCCATTCGGCGCTCTCGATCCGGTTATCCGCGCCAAGGCCCAGAAAGACCTCATCGATATACAGAAGAAGCTTGGCGTGACCATTGTTCTCGTCACGCACGACATGGACGAGGCTTTTCATCTGGCTGATCGTATCGCAGTCATGGACAAGGGACGTATCGTGCAGGACTGTCCGCCGGCAGAACTGGTGCTGAAACCCGCGAATGACTTCGTGCGCACCATGATCGGGGAAAACGAACGCGCGCTGAAACTGCTCTCGGTCCTCTCGGTTGCCGATGTTGTGGAGCCGGGAAGCGCCGAGGGCGAGCCGCTGAGCGAACATACAAGCCAGCGCGACGCGCTTTCGGCCATGTTATGGGCGGGCCGCGATGTCCTGCCAGTAATAAAAGACGGCGGACAGCCCGCGGGCCTGGTGCGGCGTGACGTTCTCCTCCAGCGCGCCGCCGGAAACCGATGAGAAAAGCCGCTTCTTTCTTCGCCCTGGGGCTTCTGGTGCTGGCGCTGATGGCGTTTCTTACCTCGCCCCAGAGCTTCTCGCCCCTGTTCAGCCCCCTTGTGCAGGCCAATGCGCCAGCCATCTACACGCAGGCCAATCTGCTTTCCCTCACCCTTTCGCATCTCGCCACTGTTGCTATCGCAACGGGGTTTGCCACGATGATGGCGGGTGCGCTCGCCATTCTCGTAACCCGGCCCTTCGGAAGGGATTTCCTTCCGCTCTCCCGCAGCATCGTCAATATCGGCCAGACCTTTCCCCCCGTGGCGGTGCTGGCGCTTGCGGTGCCGATAATCGGTTTTGGCGAAAAACCCACTCTGATCGCGCTGTTTCTTTATGCCCTGCTACCCGTCTTCGAAAATACGCTGACCGGACTTACCACCCTTCCGCCAGCAGTGGTGGATGCCGCAAGAGGCAGCGGCATGACCGGCTGGCAACGGCTCGTAAAAGTGGAGCTGCCGCTCGCCCTGCCGGCCATCCTCGCCGGGATCCGACTTTCGGCGGTCATCAGCCTTTCCACCACCACCATCGGCTCAACCGTTGCCGCAAGGACGCTTGGGGAAGTTATCATCGCCGGCCTGCAATCCAACAATCTCGCTTTCATCCTTCAGGGCGGGCTTACTGTTGCGGCACTGGCGATCCTGATACACACCGGCTTTTCCGCCCTGGAAAGGACCGCGGCCCGCAGAACCGGGCAATGACCCGGACATGCGTCACATTTTATATTCCCGACATTCGCCGCACATGGTAGGGGCAGACCGTCGAAACAGAAATTTCAGAGGTTCGGGTGACACAGGCAATCGTCGTGATGGGAGTGAGCGGTTCTGGCAAGTCCACGGTCGCGGAAGGTCTGGCGGAGAAACTGGGCATTGCCTTTATTGAGGGCGATAAACTCCACCCCAAATCCAATGTCGACAAGATGTCAGAGGGTATTCCCCTTACGGATGAAGACCGCTGGCCCTGGCTCGATCTCGTCGGCGCGGAACTGCGCAAAGGCAGCGAAAGCAACGGTGTTGTCGTTTCCTGCTCGGCGCTCAAGAAAATCTATCGCGACCGCCTCCGCCAGGCCGCAGGCGGCCCGCTGGCGTTCGTCTATCTGGATGGCAGCCTGGAACTGCTTAGCCGGCGGATGGGCGAGCGCAAGGGCCATTTCATGCCGCTCTCGCTGCTTCAGACCCAGCTTGCCACGCTGGAAGTACCAACGGGAGAGCCCGGCGTCGTGGCCGTCAGCATCGATACGACCCCGGAAGAGATCGTTTCGAACGCGCTTTCCGCTTTGAAAACGGTCGCGTTTTAAAGCCCGAGCCTGTCTCTCAGGCCATACCACCAGGCGCCAAGTACGGTCAGCGGAACGCGGAACGTCTTGCCACCCGGGAAGGGGTAGTTCGGCAAGGAGCTCCAGATATCGAAACGTTCGGCGTGGCCTGCAACGGCCTCGCCCAAAATCTTGCCGAGCAGATGCGTGGTCGTGACCCCGTGACCGCTGTCGCCATGGGAAAAGTAGATATTGTCCGACAGTTTGCCCATGTGCGGAATACGCGTCAGGGTCAAGGCGAAGTTGCCGCTCCAGGCATACTCAATCTTTATCTTTTCCAGCTGCGGGAAGGTCTTCAGCATGTTCGGGCGGATCACGCCTGTCAGGTCGGCCGGATCGCTGCCGCCATAACCAATACCTCCGCCGTAAAGCAGACGGTTGTCCGAGGTGCGACGGTAATAATCGAGAATGTAATTGGCATCTTCGACGCAGTAATTGGCGGGCAGAAGCGCCTCAATCAGATCGGCATTAAGGGGCTCCGTTGCCATGACCTGGCTCGAGACCGGCATCATCCTTTCGCCGATTTCCGGCAGCAATTTGCCGAGATAAGCATTGCCGCAAACGAGAACATATTTCGCCCTCACGCTGCCCGTTGCCGTCCGCACGACGGGGTTTTCCCCCTGCTCTACCGCAATGACCCGCGAATTTTCGAATATCCGAGCGCCCAGGCTTTCGGCAGCCGCCGCCTCGCCCTGCACGAGATTAAGAGGATGGATATGGCCACCGAAACGATCGATCATGCCACCGGCGTAACGATCGGTCTTCACGTAGCGGCCGACATCCGCTCCGGAGACCATTTCCAGGCCGCCATGACCATGTTTTTCCCAATGGGCCTTGTGTGCCTCCATTTCGCGAATCTGCTTTGACGTGAAGGCGGCGAAGAAACCGCCGTCGACCAGATCGCAGTCGATGGCATATTTGGTGACGCGGTTGCGGATGATCGCGCCGCCTTCAAGCGACATCTCCCCAAGCTTCACTGCCTTGTCATGCCCGTAGCGGCCGGCGATGGTTTCGAGATCCCGGCTGTAACCGTTGACGATCTGCCCGCCGTTGCGCCCCGACGCGCCGAAGCCCACCCGCACGCCTTCCAGCACAATGACCGCGTAGCCACGTTCACTGAGTTCAAGGGCGGCGGAAATGCCGGTGAAACCGCCGCCGATCACGCAGACATCGGCTTCCAGCGCGCCCTCAAGCGTCGGGCGCACGGTTTTGACATTGGCGGAGGCCGCATACCATGACGATGTGTGGCCGGGATTGGGAATGTTGGTGACCTCAGCCATTCACACAGTCCTGATATAGGCGTCATATTCGACGTCGGTTACACGCAGGGAGAATTCGGAAAGCTCCTGCTGTTTGCAGGCGGAAAACAGCGTACGGTATTTTTGGCCAAGCGTCGCATAGGCGAAGCTGGACCGCGTGAAGCGTTGCAGCGCATAGTCCCAGTTGGTGGGCAGCGGCTCATGGTTGATCGCGTGACTGTCGCCGGAAATCGCGCCGCCGGGCTGGCGCTTCTCCTTCATGCCGGCGAGCGCGGCGCTCAGTATCATCGCGAGAACCAGATAGGGGTTGGTGTCGGCGCCGGCGACGCGGTGTTCGATACGCGTCGCCGCCTTGCTGGCAACAATGACGCGCACCGCTGCCGAGCGGTTATCGATACCCCAGGAGGCATAGGTCGGCGCATGTTCGCTCGGTGTGAGGCGGCGATAGGAATTGGCATGAGGTGCAAAGATCGCCATGCTCTCTCCCATGTTTTCAAGGAGGCCGCCGACCGAATGCAGCAGCGCATCCGAAGGGCCGTTTTCTCCCGCGTAGATATTCCTGCCATCCCTGTCGAGAACGGAGAAATGCACATGCATGCCATTGCCTGCCTGCAGCCCATAGGGCTTGGCCATGAAGGTGGCGTCGAGGTCATGCCGACGCGCCACTCCTTTAACGATACGCTTTAGAAAAACGGCAAAATCGGCAGCCTGCAACGCGTCAGGCACGTGATTGAGGTTGATCTCATATTGGCCGGGACCGTTTTCCCGCAGCGTCGTATCGGCAAGCACGCCCTGCGCGCGGCACGCTGTCGCGATGTCGTGGAAAACATCTTCGAAATCCTGCAACTCTGAAATCGACAGGACCTGCGTCTGGCCCGTATGCCACCGGCCCTCGCGGCTGTGCGGCGGACGCACGGGATCGAGCGCCGAACGAACGGGATCGATCAGGTAAAACTCGAGTTCAGTGGCCACGACAGGGGTCAAACCCGCTTTTTTATAAGCATTGAGAACCTGCGCCAGAACATGGCGCGGATCGCCGTAAAAACCGGTTCCATCCGGATTCTTCATGGCGAGCAAAACCTGCGCCGTCGGCCGGCCGAGCCATGTCACACGCGACAGTGTGCCGGGAACGGGAAAGCAGAAGCCGTCCGGATCACCCGTGCCCTCCGCGAGGCCCGCAGCGTGGACATCACGGCCCCAAATATCCAGCGCATAAACGGAACGGGGAATGGCCATCCCCTTTTCAAGCACGTCGATTGCCCGTTCGCGCGGAATCCATTTGCCGCGCGGCACGCCGTTGGCATCTATGACAAAGGCTTCGAGTATTTCGATATCGGGGTTATCGACGAAAAATTTCTTTGCGTTTTCAATATCATCCATCATGCACCAGCAAGCCGTTTCCATCTCTGATCATGCGCAGCAATCTTCGCTAGCGAAAATCATCCTGCTGCTGATAGATGAGAAACCTCGCCACCATGATGACGTCTGCCCCTTTTCCCCTTTGCATGGGACCATGTTACGTGGCCCGCTCACAGAAGGCCAGCGGATTTCGTTCTCAGGGATTGAACCTTCCCGGGCGATACGCGTCAATCGCGATAACAGGTGTTTCGCCCAGTATCGTTTCAGCCAGAACACGACCAGTAATGGGCCCGAGCGTCAGCCCGTGATGGGCGTGGCCGAAGGCAAACCATAAAGTCCGGTGACGTGGCGCCTTGCCGATTATCGGCATCATATCCGGCGTGCAGGGCCGGGCACCCATCCACGGTTCCGCATCCAGCCGGCCGCCAAGAGGAAAGACGGTCCGCGCCACCCGCTCCGCCCGTTCAATCTGCACGGGCGATTTCGGCGCATCGCGTTCGGCAAATTCCGCACCCGTCGTCAGCCGGATACCTTTTCGCATCGGCGCAAGGAAATATCCCCGCTCGGCATCGATCAGCCAGTTATTGAGCTTAGCGCCTTCCTGCGGCGCGTAATGCATGTGATAACCGCGCTTCACGCCGAGCGGAAAACGGTAGCCCAGTCGCTCGGTGACGGTATCCGCCCAGGGGCCTAGTGCCACGACGGCATGTTCGGCCTCGACTGCGCCGGTTTCGGTGCGCACCGTCCAACCGCTTGCCGTCTGACTGAGGGTGGACGCATCGCCCCTTGACACTCGTCCACCGAGGCTCTCGAACAGCCGGACATAAGCGAGCGTCAGCGCATGCGGATCGAGCACCGACCAGGGATCGTTCCATTTCAGGCCGCCGACGAAATCATGGCTCAGATGCGGTTCGGCAGCGGCAAGTTCCTCAGCGTCGAGTTTCGTATGGGAAATGCCATGGTCTCGCGCCAGACGTTCGGCAAAGGCAAAATCAGCGTCCCGCCGTGCGGCTGTCCGGTAGGCTTCCATCCAGCCATTCTTGACGATCAGGTCACCGGCTTTGGCCTCCTCGATCAGGATGTTGTGCTCGGATACCGAATGCTCGATCAGCGGTGCATAGGCGCGGGCAATTGCCGCATGGCGCGCGGCTGCGGAATTATACCAGTAGCGGCCCAGAAAAGGCGCGATCTTGGGCAGAGCTGAGAGATGATAACGGGCATCGATGCTGTTATTCAGGGAATAGCGCAGCAGCAGGGCGATATCCTGCGGAAAGGCATAGGGCACCACACCTTCTCTCTGGATCAACCCGGCATTGCCGAAAGAGGTTTCCTCACCCGGTCCGCGCCGGTCGACCAGCACCACCGACCTGCCCCTGCGGGCCAGCTGCAAGGCGGTGGAAACCCCGATGATCCCCGCCCCCAAAACGATCACATCCGCTGCCATGGCAATCAATCCGTCTCTGGGTCACATACCCAGCAACATGGGTCGGCATTTTCCGCGAAGCAACAGAAAAATCATTGCCTTAACAGAAACACCACGCGGCCTACTGGCTAATCGCCTTCGTTTTCACGGCCTCGATGTGGAAGGCAGCCGCCAGGAGCGCCCGGGTGTAATCCTGCTGTGGACTGGCGAAGATTTCCGCCGCCGGGCCGCTCTCCACCACCTTGCCGTGACGCATGACGATCAGGTCGTTGGCAAGTGCCTTCACCACCTTCAAGTCGTGGCTGATGAAGAGATAAGCGAGTTCATGCTTTGCCTGGAGATCACGCAAGAGATCGACCACCTGCGCCTGCACACTCATGTCGAGTGCCGATGTCGGCTCGTCCAGCATGACAAAACGGGGTTTAAGCACCATGGCGCGGGCAATGGCGATGCGCTGGCGCTGGCCGCCGGAAAATTCATGCGGATATCGCCAGCGGGTGGCCGGATCGAGACCGACCTCTTCCAGCGCGGTGGCGACGCGCGTATCGCGTTCGTCGGCAGACAGCGACCGCTCATGCACCTTCAAGCCCTCGGCGACGATCTCACCCACCGACATGCGCGGGCTGAGTGAACCATAGGGGTCCTGAAACACGACCTGCAGCCGGTTCCTGAGCGGCTTCATCATCTCATAGGAATAGTGGTCGATCGACTGGCCGATGAAGCTGATACGTCCTTCAGATGCGATCAACCTGGAGAGCGCGAGACCAAGGGTTGTCTTTCCGGACCCGGATTCCCCGACCACACCCACCGTCTGGCCGGCACGCAGCGTGATATCGATACCGTCCACCGCCTTAACATGGTCGACAACGCGACGCATCAGCCCCGCCTTGATGGGAAACCAGACCTTGATATCGTCGCCCTGCATGACCACAGGCTTACTGCTGTCGGAAACCGGTGGCTCGCCCTTGGGCTCCGCCGCCAGCAGGTGGCGTGTATAGGCATGCTGCGGATCGTTGAAAACCTGTTCGACGGTCCCGGTTTCTACGATCTTCCCCTTCGTCATGACGCAGACGCGGTCGGCAAATTTACGGACGATGCCGAGGTCATGGGTGATGAACAGCATGGACATGCCGTGTTGCTTCTTCAGATCACCGAGGAGTTCAAGAATCTGGGCCTGAACCGTCACGTCCAACGCCGTCGTCGGCTCGTCGGCAATCAGCAGTTTCGGCCGGTTTGCCAGCGCCATGGCGATCATCACACGCTGTCGCTGGCCGCCGGACAATTCGTGCGGATAGGCTTTCAGGCGTTTTTCCGGTTCACGGATGCCGACCTGGCGCAGAAGCTCCAGTGTGCGTTCACGCGCCTCGCTCCCCGTGATTGCCTGATGCAGCTCAAGGATCTCTCCGATCTGACGCTCGATGGTGTGAAGCGGATTGAGCGAGGTCATCGGCTCCTGGAAGATCATGGTGATATCGTTGCCGCGCACCGCACGTAGCGAGCGCTCCGGCAATGTCAGCATGTCCTTGCCATCGAACAGGATTTTGCCCGAGGGGTGGCTTGCTGCCGGATAGGGCAGCAGTTTCAAGATGGAATTGGCTGTCACCGACTTGCCAGAGCCGGATTCGCCGACAAGGGCAACGACTTCGCCCGGCATCAGGTCAAAGGAGACGTGATCGACCGCAACACTTGTCGCGCCGCCCTGGTGGAAGGCGACGGAGAGATCGCGAACGGAGAGCAGCGGCTGGATATTTGTTTCCGTCATGGCGATCACCGGAACGTCTTGCGTGGATCGAAGGCGTCGCGAACGGCCTCGCCGATGAAAATAAGGAGCGACAGCATGATGGACATGGTGAAGAAGGCCGTGAGACCGAGCCAGGGCGCCTGAAGGTTATTCTTGCCCTGCGCGATCATCTCGCCCAGCGACGGTGAGCCCGGCGGCATACCGAAGCCGAGGAAGTCGAGCGAGGTAAGCGTGGTGATGGAGCCGGAAAGAATGAAGGGCAGGAAGGTCAGCGTCGCCACCATGGCATTGGGCAGAAGATGCCGGAACATGATCGTCCAGTTGCCGACGCCGAGCGCACGGGCGGCACGGACATATTCGAAGTTTCTGGCACGCAGGAATTCGGCACGAACGATGCCGACGAAGCCGACCCATGAAAACAGCAGCATGATCCCAAGCAACACGAAGAAGCCGGGCGGCAGAATGGCCGCAATGATGAGCAGGATGTAAAGCACCGGCATGGACGACCAGATTTCGATGAAACGCTGCAAAAGCAGGTCCGTCCAGCCGCCGAAATAGCCCTGAATTGCGCCGGCGGTGACGCCGACAATGGCGGAAGCAATGGTCAGCGTCAGGCCGAACAGCACGGAGATGCGGAAGCCGTAGATCATCCGCGCCGTGACGTCGCGGGCCTGATTGTCGGTGCCGAGCCAGTTCAGATTACCAAGCGTGCAGCCGGGATCGGCATCGCCCTGCGGATAGGCCGAGCAGCGCTCCTTTTTATCCATCAGCCAGAAAGGTGCCGTGGGCGCGGAATGCGGAATATTGGAATTGACCGTCTGGTAGGAGTAGCGGATCGGTGGCCAGATCATCCAGCCATTGGCGTTGATCTCGTCCTGAATGAAAGAGGATTTGTAGTCGGTCTGGGCCAAGAACCCGCCGAATTTCTCCTCCGGATAATCCACCATGACCGGCACCAGCAGCTCGCCCTTGTAGGAGGCGAGGATGGGTTTGTCATTGGCGATGAATTCCGCCATCAGGCTCAGGAAAAACAGGAGCAGGAACAGCCAGAATGACCAGTATCCACGGCGGTTTGCCTTGAAATTCTGCCAGCGGCGCTTGGTCGTCGGCGAAAACCACGGGCGGTTGGGATTTACCAGCGTCTCGGTTCCTGCAGGATGAGCGAGCGACATCACACGTCCCTCCGCTCGAAGTCGATACGCGGATCGATCCATGTGTAGATGAGGTCAGAGAGCAGGCCGACGACAAGGCCCATCAGCGAGAAGATGAACAGTGTGCCGAAGACAATCGGGTAATCACGGTTGACGACCGAGAGATAACCGAGGCGGCCGAGACCATCCAGCGAGAAGATATTCTCGATGAGCAGTGAGCCTGTGAAAAAGGCCGAGATGAAAGCACCCGGAAAGCCAGCGATCACGATCAGCATCGCGTTGCGGAAAACATGCCCATAAAGGACCTTGCGCTCGGTGAGACCCTTGGCGCGGGCAGTGATGACATATTGCTTCTTGATCTCGTCGATGAAGGAATTTTTGGTCAAAAGCGTCGTTGTCGCAAAGGCGGAGAGCGACAGCGCGATCAACGGCAGGGTAAGATGCCAGAAATAGTCGATGATCTTCTGCCACCAGTTCAGCTGGTCGAAATTATCAGACACCAAGCCCCGCAGCGGAAACCAGTCGAAAAACGATCCGCCGGCGAAAAGCACGATAAGCAGGATGCCGAACAGGAAACTCGGCACCGCATAACCGATGATGATGATGCCTGAGGTCCAGACATCGAAGGTCGAGCCATCGGAAACGGCCTTCTTGATGCCGAGCGGAATGGAAATCACATAGGATATGATGAGAATCCAGAAACCGAGCGAGGCCGAGACCGGCAGCTTGTCAATGATGAGATCGATGACCGACGAATTGCGGAAGAAGCTGTCGCCGAAGTCGAAGCGAATGTAATTCCACATCATTTCAAGGAACCGGGTGAGCGGCGGTTTGTCAAAACCGAACTGCTTTTCGAGCTTCTTGATCAGCTCCGGATCGAGCCCCTGCGCGCCGCGATATTTCGAACCGCTTTCATCGAAGCCGCCTGACTGTCCCATGAGATCGCCGCCGCCCGAGAGCCGGTCGGAGGCGCTGTCGCCCTGACCCGTCAGCTGCGCGACGACCTGTTCCACCGGCCCACCGGGGGCGAACTGGATGACAAGAAACGAAATGCCCATGATGCCGATGATGGTCGGGATCATCAGCGCCAGACGTCTGAGGATATAGGCGCCCATCAGCCTCTTCCCCCAGCCGTTCGGTCAGCGATTTTCGTCTCGGTCAAGCCCGGTCCTTTCCTCAAAGCGGCGTCACGCGCATTTCAAGCGATTCGTCTCGGCCTATGTGAATCAAGCCTTGATCGCGAAAGCAAGGCCGGCGTCATTTTCCGGCCTGGCTGGACCACCAGGCTTCAGGAAAACCGATGCCATATTCAGGCAGGTTTTCCGGGCGGATAATCGTGTTCCAATAGGCGATGAACAGCTCGCCGCGGTAGAATTGCGGAATGACATAGCTGTTGGCGAGCAGCACCCGGTCGAGCGCCCGGGCAGCAGCGACCTGCTCATCGCGATTGGGCGCAAAAATGACTTTGCGCACCAAAGCATCGACGGCCGGGTTCTTGATGCCGGCGAGGTTGTTCGATCCCTGACGATCAGCAGCCGCCGAACCCCAGTAATCGGCTTGCTCGTTGCCCGGATTGGCCGACGTCGCCCAGAGCTTGACGATAATGTCGTAATCGAAGCTGCGGGTGCGGTTGGTGAATTGCGAGGCATCGACTGTGCGGATGGTCGCGTTGATGCCGATTTTCTTCAGGCTCTGGACGTAAGGAAGGATCGTTCGTTCCATGCCGGCGGAATCAATCAGGAATTCCATATCGAGTTGCTGGCCGGTTTTCGCATTGACCATGCGATTGCCGCGCAGTTCATATCCCGCCTCCTTCATCAGCCTGACGGCTTCGCGCAGATTGTCGCGTTGCTTGGCCGGATCGCCCGCCACGGGATTCTTGTATTCCGTCGTGAAGACCTCAGGTGGAACCTGATCCTTGAGCTCCTGAAGCAGTTCCAGTTCGCGACCCGTTGGCAGGCCTGACGAAGCCAGTTCGCTGCCCATGAAGAAGCTGTTGATACGCTGGAACTGACCGTAAGCCAGCGTGCGGTTGAGTTCCTCAAAATCGAAAGCATAGTTCAGCGCCTTGCGCAGTTTCGGGTTCTGGAACTTTTCCCGCCGCATGTTCGGCACAAAGGCCTGCATGATGCCGACGGAACGGTAGATGTTCGGCAGCTCCTCCTTCTTCACCCGACCGTCTTTGACAGCGGGAAAATCATAACCCGTGACCCAGCGGCTGGAGGAAGCCTCCCGCGCGAAATCGATCGTGCCCGATTTAAACGCCTGGAATTCCACGTCCTGATCGGCAAAAAAGGTGTAGGCGATGGTTTTGAAGTTGTTCATCCCGACATTTACGTTGACGTCCTTGCCCCAATAATCGTCACGGCGTTCATAAGTGATGGTCGATCCGGGGGCGACGGCAGCGATCTTGTAGGGGCCGGAACCCATCACAGGCTCCAGCGTGCCGCGCGATATGTCACGCGGTTTGCCGTCCGGGCCGGTGCCCTCCCACCAGTGCTTGGGAACGATCAGCAATTGACCGACGATCTGCGGCAGCTCGCGATTGTTCTTTTCATCGAAGGTGAAGGTGATGTCCCTGTCACCGCTCACCTCCGCCTTGGTGACGTGGGTGTAATAGGTCGCAAGCTGCGGGCTCAGGTCCTTGGCTTTTTCGAAGCTGAACACGACATCCTCAGGCGTCACAGGCTTACCATCCGCCCACTTGGCCTCCTGACGCAGGCGAAACGTCGCTTTGGAGATATCCTCGGGATAGCTGACGCCTTCCGCCAGCAAACCATAGGAGGCCGAGAGTTCCTCTTCCGTCGATTTCATCAGCGTATCGAAGACGAGCGAAAGGCCCGTCGCAGCCTCGCCC
The DNA here is from genome assembly GCF_017357485.1 of Rhizobium sp. ZX09. Taxonomy (NCBI): domain Bacteria; kingdom Pseudomonadati; phylum Pseudomonadota; class Alphaproteobacteria; order Hyphomicrobiales; family Rhizobiaceae; genus Rhizobium; species Rhizobium sp. ZX09. Next base: position 2,870,948 of record NZ_CP031363.1, on the reverse strand, counting down.
TTCGCCAGCAGCGGGTTCAGCGTATCGAAGGTGCCCGATGTGGAGAGGCGCAACGTGCCGCCTTTTGGTGCATTGGTGTTTACATAATCGAAATGGTCAAATCCATCGGGATGCTTCAGCTCCCCGACCGTCGAAATCCCCTTTCGCCAGACATCGCCCGACTGGGCGGAAGCCGCCGCCGGCATCAGAAGGGCGGACGCCATAAGGGCGATAAGAAGTCGGGATTTCAGTGGTGCCAATATCATCGGGTCAATGTCCCTGTTTTTGTGCCTGTTGCGGAGAGCATAAAAGAAACATTGGCAAAAAACAGATGCGCTGTCTCACAAGCTCTTTATCAGCGTCGTTATCCCGCCCTGAAGGGCAACACGAAACACGGTTTTAACAAAATCCCGTTCCAGTTTATTCTTGGGGCAAGAGAATCAACTGATCGGGCGGGCACGGCTATATGACGGCGGGATCATCGAGAATTTTCAAGGCGACCATGCTGGCGATGTCGGTCGTCTCGTCGCTGCAGCTGCAGATCGAAACCGCGTCAGCCGAAGACAGGCCCGCAAAAGAAGTGTTCGGCCACATGGCGCTGCCTTCCGCCGCCGCATCGCAGCCGATCGGCTCCTATGCCAAGGGTTGCCAGTCCGGCGCAGTCGCCATGCCAACGGATGGTCCCGGCTGGCAGGCCATGCGCCTTTCGCGCAACCGGCGCTGGGGCCAGCCGCAGTTGATTTCCTTCCTTGAGCAATTTTCGCAGGACGCCCAGAAAATCGGCTGGCCGGGCCTGCTGCTTGGCGACATTTCCCAGCCGCGCGGCGGTCCGATGCTGACAGGCCATGCCTCGCACCAGATCGGCCTCGATGTAGATGTCTGGTGGCGGCCCATGCCCACGCCTCGGCTCACTGTCGAACAGCGCGAAACGGTGCCCTTCATCTCCATGCTGGACAAGAGCAAGTTTCTGACGGTTGACGACCGCAAGTGGTCGCCGCTGAACGCACGGCTGGTGATGATGGCGGCAAGTTACCCGCAGGTGGAGCGTGTTTTCGTCAACCCGGCGATCAAGCAGAAGCTCTGCCAGACCTGGACCGGCGATCGCACCTTCATGGGCAAGATCAGGCCGATCTACGGCCATGACGAGCATTTCCACATCCGTCTCGAATGCCCGCCCGGCGCGCCGAACTGCAAGCCGCAGGCCGCCGTCGGCAGGGGCGATGGCTGCGATAAGTCTCTTGCCTGGTGGTTCACCAAGGAGCCATGGGCGCCGCCGAAAAAGGACCCCAATGCCAAGCCGGTGAAACCGCGTCCCGTCATGGTTTCCGACCTGCCCGCTGCCTGCGCCGCCGTGGCCGCCGCTCCTTCCGCCAACCCCGAGGGTATTGCTGCCCAGGCTTATTCAACTTCGCCGACCCAGGCCGTGCGCCAGCAAAGCGTGGAACAGGTCATTCAGGCGGCCCCCGCCCTGCAGCCGCCTTCGGATATTCCACTTCCGACCCAGCGCCCGACATTGAACTGAAACAGAAATGAGGCATTCAACAGCTTCCCTTTTCAAATGGCGGCAAGCTGTTATAGAAGGCTTCAAATCGATTTAATTCTACGGGGACGGGCTGGGACCATGGAAGGACAACGCTGTATCGCGCTCATCGCTCACGACGAGAAAAAGGACGATATGGCGGATTTCGCCCGTCATCATCAGAAGGCGCTTGCCAATTTCAAGATTGTCGCAACCGGCACCACCGGTGGACGGGTGCAGGAAGCCTGCCCCGGGCTTGAAGTCATTCGCCTCAAAAGCGGCCCTCTCGGCGGCGACCAGCAGATCGGCGCGATGATCGCCACTGGCCAAGTGGACATGCTGATCTTCTTTACCGATCCACTGACGGCAATGCCGCATGATGTCGACGTGAAGGCTTTGACGAGGCTTGCCACGGTCTATGATATTCCCATGGCGCTCAACCGCGCCACCGCAGAAAATCTCATCGACTTCCACGTCGCCAACTGACCCTCCCACCATGGAACAGGCAATGCCGAAGACGTCCGATACCGAATATCTGTCCTTTCCAATCCTTCTTGGCGACATCGGCGGCACCAATGCCCGCTTTTCCATCCTGATCGATTCCTTTGCGGAGCCCGTGCACCTTACAACGGTGAAGACGGCGGAATACCCAACTATTGACGACGCCATCCAGCAGGCTGTTCTGGACAAGACCTCGCTTCAGCCCGTCTCGACCATCCTTGCCATTGCCGGCCCGATCGAAGGTGACGAGATACCGCTCACCAACTGCCATTGGGTCGTCAAGCCGAAGGGAATGCTCGCCAATCTCGGCCTGAAGGACGTCATCGTCATCAATGACTTCGAGGCGCAGGCGCTCGCGATTGCGGCTCTGGATGACAACAACCGCGACGCCATCGGCTCCGGCAAAAAAGACGTGCTGGCCTCTCGCGTCGTTCTTGGACCGGGCACGGGACTTGGTGTGGCCGGCCTGGTTTATGCGCGCCATATGTGGTTTCCGGTTCCGGGCGAAGGCGGCCATATCGATATCGGCCCGAGAAGCGCGCGTGATTACGCGGTTTTCCCGCATATCCAAACCATCGAAGGTCGCGTCGCTGGCGAACAGATTCTGTGCGGGCGCGGGCTGGTCAATCTTTACCGCGCCGTCTGCAAGGCCGATGGCATCGAAGCCGTCTTTTCCGATCCGGCCGATATTACCGCGCAGGGGCTCACGGGCGAGAATGCACAGGCCAAAGAAACGCTTTCGCTTTTCAGCACCTATCTCGGCCGCGTGGCGGGCGACCTCGCGCTAATCTTCATGGCCAAGGGCGGCGTTTATCTCGCGGGCGGCATTTCGCAGAAGATCATTCCGGCGCTCAAGAGCCCGGAATTCCGGACCGCCTTTGAAGACAAGGCGCCGCACAGCGCGCTGATGCGGACCATCCCCACTTTCGTCGTCACCCACCCTCAGGCGGCCCTTTCCGGCCTCGCCACCTATGCGAGAACACCTTCCGATTTCGGCCTGGCGCTGGACGGGCGGCGCTGGAGGGTCTGATCGCCCGAACCGTTCCAACGTGATGCTTGCGAAGCGGGCGGACGGTCTTTAACGTCAATGCGGAACACATCAAACATCCGATACCGGCGGGTTCCGATCCGCCCGACATGAGAAGTGAGTGACAGCATGGGCAGCAGCGGCATGAAACTGGTGGTGGTCGGCGCGGCGGGCCGCATGGGACAGGCGTTGATCCGCCTCATTCACCAGACGCCGGGCGTTCAGCTGCATGCTGCGGTCGCGCGCGAGGGTTCGGCCTTTGTCGGCCGCGATGCCGGGGAGATTGCCGGTCTCGGCCCCATCGGCGTCGAAATCACCAGCGATCCGCTGCAGGCATTTCTCCACGCCGAAGGGGTGATCGACTTCACTTCACCGGCAACCAGCGTCACCTTTGCGGGTCTCGCTGCACAGGCCCGCATCGTGCATGTCATCGGCACCACGGGCTGCGCGCCGGAAGATGAGGAAAAATTCAAGGCGGCGTCGCGCCATGCCCGCATCGTCAAGTCGGGCAATATGAGCCTCGGTGTCAACCTGCTCAGCGTCTTGACGCAGCAGGCGGCGCAGGCGCTGGATGCGCAGAACTGGGATATTGAAATCCTGGAAATGCACCACAAGCACAAGGTGGATGCACCTTCCGGCACAGCGCTGCTGCTGGGCGAAGCCGCCGCCGCCGGCCGCAACGTCGATCTTTCCACGTCATCCGTTCGTGTGCGTGACGGCCATACCGGGGCGCGAGAGACCGGAACCATCGGCTTTGCCACACTGCGCGGTGGTTCGGTGATCGGTGAACATTCTGTCATCTTCGCCGGCGAAGGCGAGCGCGTCGAACTTTCCCATTACGCCGGCGACCGCTCCATCTTCGCGCGCGGCGCGATCACGGCAGCGGTCTGGGCCTTCGACAAGAAGCCCGGTTTCTATTCGATGCTGGATGTGCTGGGGTTGTCGCAGGCGGAATAGTCTTCCACCTCGATTTTGACCCTAGTTTTCCACCGTGAATTCGACCGTATCGGCCGAGAAGCGGCTGATGGCGTATTGCACCGGCACGCCGTCCATATCTGCGTTCAGTGCCTGGGTTATCAGCAGGATGGCGCCTGGTGACAATTCGAGATCGGCGAGATCGCGCGTATCCGCGTGACTAGCGGAAATGACGGTCGAAATGCGCACGTAGTCAGCCACGCCAAGCATCTTGAACGCAGCCGTAATGGAGCCGCTTTTCTGATAAGCCTCTCCTATTCCGGCAAAACGGTCGGCGGGGAACCACGTGGTCGAGCGAGAGACCGGGCGAGTGTCCGCCTTGCGGAGCGTTTCGAGACGTATGAGCGGCGCACCCACCGGCAATTGTAGTCGCGCCGCCAGATCGGCATTGGCCGGCTCGGTGATGTGGGAAAGCAGCAGCGCCTCCATTTCCTTTACCTGATCGCCGATGCCAGCAGTGAAGCGCGTGCGTAGCGATATCGGAAAGCTGAGACGCTCCTTGCGGGCGATGATCGTGCCGCGTCCTTGCATCGGCTCGAGTATGCCCTCGCTCGCCAGTGCGGCAATGGCACTCCGGACAGTATGGCGGTTGACGCCGAATTTTTGCGCCAATGTCATTTCCGGCGGTAACATGCCGGTTTCGTCGTGATCACCAGCGGCGATTTCGCCTCTGATCCGGTCGGCGATCTGCCGCCAGAGCGCCACTCCATTCTTTCTTTTCATCGTTGCCGAAGGGCTCATGTCACACGCTTGTCATTCATCGCCATTACTTGTAGCTTATATTGTATAGTTGTCTATATCAATAGACATTAGAGGTCAAGCGATGACAAACGATACGGCAGACATACACGCAGGCAGAAAAAGAGCGGCAGCGCTTCTTGCCCGCGCCACGGTTCAGGAACTTGAAACGGCCTGGAACCGCCAGGGTGAGAACCCCAAAACGGAAACCGTACGCGGGCCGGAAACCGGGTTGGTGATGGTCAAGGGCCGGATCGGCGGTGGCGGCGCTCCTTTCAACCTCGGTGAAACGACAGTCACCCGGGCGACGATCAAGTTGGCCTCCGGCACTGTGGGTCATGCGCATGTTCTCGGCACCGGTCGCAAAAAAGCCTGGTACGCCGCCGTTTTCGATGCGCTCTGGCAGGAAAGCCCGACACGGGATTTCATCGAGACCGAGCTTCTCTCGCCTCTCGAAAAAAGGCTGACCGCAGAGAAAGAGCGGACAATGAAAGAGACTGCCGCCACACGGGTCGATTTCTTCACCATGGTTCGAGGAGAAGATTGATGGGTGTCAAGGCCGAAGCACTGACGGGCGGTTTCTCCGACGCCGTCTTCGATTCCCAACGGGTTTTCAAAAAACTGATGGACGGCATGGCCCGTCCGGGCACCACACAGGCGGTCGAAACAGCAGTCTTTCCGCCGCTGCCGCTTGCCGCGGCGACCGGAGCGGTTCTGCTGGCGCTCTGTGACCATGACACTCCGGTCTGGCTGAGCAGCGCACTACGAAAAACCGCTGTCCCCGGCTGGATCGGTTTTCACACTGGCGCAGCTGCGACAGAAGAAAAGGGCGCGGCACATTTCGCGGTCTTCGAGGCCGGCAGCGCCATTTCGTCCTTCGGTCTCTTTGCTGTGGGAAGCCAGGAATATCCCGACCGTTCCACCACGCTCATCATCGAGTTGCCTGATCTGGATGGCGGCCGGGAATTGCAGCTTTCCGGCACTGGCATCCGCCACGTCAACGTGATCAGTCCTTCCGGTCTGCCCGACATATTCCCGAGGCTCTGGGCGGAGAACAACGCCTTCTTCCCGCGCGGCGTCGACGTGATCCTGACGGCTGGCGATAGATTCGTCTGCCTGCCGCGCACGACGCGCATCAAACTCGTGGAGTCATAAGATGTATGTTGCTGTCAAAGGCGGTGAAACCGCCATCGCCAATGCCCACCGGCTTCTGGCCGACAAGCGGCGCGGAGACCGGGACCTGCCTGCCATGACGGTCGCGCAGATCGTTTCACAGCTTTCGCTCGCTGTCGACAGGGTAATGGCGGAAGCGTCTCTCTACGATCAGTCGCTCGCGGCCCTAGCCATCAAGCAGGCGCGCGGCGACATGATCGAAGCCATCTTTTTGCTGCGTGCCTACCGCACCACGCTGCCGCGCTTCAGTTACTCGGTACCGGTGGACACAGCTGATATGACGGTGAAGCGGCGCGTTTCCGCGACTTACAAGGACCTGCCGGGCGGACAATTGCTGGGGCCGACCTTCGATTATACCCACCGCCTGCTCGACCCCTCTCTTCTCGAAGACCAAACGGTCGAAGCAGCAACCCAGCGGGATAGCGAGCCGGAACATGTCATGCGCGTTTCCGATATTCTCGCCCAGGAAGGGCTGATCGAAAGCGATGGCGAGTTGCCGGACGACCATATTGCCGGTGACCTGACGCGGGAACCGATGGAATTCCCGATGTCGCGCGATCTGCGCCTGCAATCACTGGCACGCGGCGATGAGGGTTTTCTTCTGGCGCTCGCTTACTCCACGCAGCGCGGCTACGGCCGGACACATCCTTTTGTCGGCGAGATTCGCATCGGTGAAGTTGAAATCCAGCTAGACGTGCCGGAACTTGGCTTCGCGGTCTCATTGGGCGATATCCAGGTTACCGAATGCCAGATGGTGAACCAGTTCAAGGGTTCGTCCAAGGCCCCTCCGCAATTCACGCGCGGTTATGGCTTGGTGTTTGGTCAGAGCGAGCGCAAGGCGATGGCGATGTCGCTGGTCGACCGTGCACTACGCGCCGGCGAATTCGGCGAAGATGTCGTCGCGCCAGCGCAGGACGAAGAATTTGTCATCTCACACGCCGACAACGTGCAGGCAACGGGCTTCGTCGAACATCTGAAACTGCCGCATTACGTGGATTTCCAGGCGGAACTCGGGCTCGTCCGAAAAATGCGTGCTGATTTCGAAGCGACGAACGCGACTGGCGCGGAATGGATGGGCGATGCGGCCGAATGACTCAGCGGCTGTGCTGCTCGCCGAACCAGTAAGCACAAAAGACGGTCGTTGCTGCAAAGACAGCAAAGAACACGGCTACAAGAATTCCAATCTCCATGAGCTTGTACTCCTTTTTTCACAAGGCTAACGCGCAATGCTTGAAGAAGTTTCATTTGACGACGGACTGGCTGCCTACAACTTCGCCTATCTGGACGAACAGACCAAGCGGATGATCCGCCGGGCAATCCTGAAAGCCATCGCGATTCCGGGTTATCAGGTTCCCTTCGCTTCCCGTGAAATGCCCATGCCCTATGGCTGGGGCACGGGCGGTGTGCAATTGACCGCCTCCATTCTTGGCCCCGACGACGTGCTGAAGGTAATTGACCAGGGCGCCGATGACACGACCAATGCGGTTTCCATCCGCGCCTTCTTCCAGAAGGTGTCGAATGTTGCCGTCACGACCCGAACGAAGGATGCGACCATCATCCAGACGCGGCACCGCATTCCGGAAGAGGAACTGCATTCGGGCCAGGTGCTTGTCTATCAGGTTCCCATTCCCGAGCCGTTGCGTTTCCTTGAGCCGCGCGAGACCGAAACGCGCGTCATGCACGCGCTAGAGGAATATGGCCTGATGCACGTCAAGCTCTATGAGGACATTGCCCGCAACGGCCGCATCTCCACCACCTACGCCTATCCGGTGAAGGTGGCCGGGCGTTATGTGATGGATCCATCGCCAACCCCGAAATTCGACAACCCGAAAATGCACATGTCGGACGCGTTGCAGCTGTTCGGCGCCGGGCGCGAGAAGCGCATCTATGCCGTACCGCCCTACACCGACGTCGTCAGCCTCGATTTCGAGGATCATCCTTTTGAAATCCAGCGCTTCGACAAGCCCTGCGCGCTGTGCGGCGCAGAAAATGTCTATCTCGACGAGGTGGTGCTTGATGACAGAGGCGGACGGATGTTCGTCTGCTCCGATACCGATCATTGCGAGGACCGCCGCGCCCATGGCCACAAGGGCCATATGCTGGCGGATGTGAAGGAGGCCGCAGAATGAGCGACGCACCGCTTCTCAAAGTCCGTGACGTTTCAAAATATTACGGTGACCGAGCCGGTTGCCGCAATGTTTCTTTCGAACTTTATCCAGGTGAAGTTCTCGCCATAGTCGGCGAATCCGGTTCCGGCAAAACCACGCTCCTCAACTGCATTTCCACCCGGCTGATGCCAACGGCAGGCAGCGTGGAATATCGCATGCGCGACGGCTCTATGCGCGATCTCTACCATATGGGTGAGGCCGAACGGCGTTTCCTGATGCGCACCGACTGGGGCTTCGTGCATCAGAACCCGGCAGACGGGTTGCGAATGGCGGTTTCGGCCGGTGCAAACGTCGGCGAGCGGCTGATGGCAGTTGGCAACCGGCATTACGGGAATATCAGGCAATCTGCCAGCGAATGGCTGGAGAGGGTGGAAATCAGCACCGACCGTATCGATGATCAGCCGCGCGCCTTCTCAGGCGGCATGCGCCAGCGTTTGCAGATCGCCCGCAATCTCGTCACCTCGCCGCGCCTGGTTTTCATGGATGAGCCAACAGGTGGTCTCGATGTGTCCGTGCAGGCGCGTCTGCTTGATCTTGTGCGTGGCCTCGTCAACGATCTCGGCCTCGCCGTCGTCGTCGTCACCCACGACCTCGCGGTAGCCCGGCTGCTGTCTCACCGCATGATGGTGATGAAGGGCGGCGACGTCATCGAGCACGGCCTGACCGACCGGGTGCTGGACGATCCGCGCGAGCCCTATACGCAATTGCTTGTTTCCTCCATCTTGCAGGTCTGACGCCATGCCGACGCCTCTCATCGTTTCGGAAGTCTTCAAAAGCTTCACCATGCATCTTCGCGACGGCATCGAACTGCCTGTCGTCCGCGATGTCAATTTCTCTGTCTGCAGCGGCGAATGCGTCGTGCTCGGCGGACCCTCCGGCATCGGCAAGAGCTCGATCCTGAAGATGCTCTATGGCAACTATGCCATAGACAGCGGACAGATTCTGATCCGCCATGAGGGTGAAGTTGTCGACATCGGCAGCGCTTCCCCTCGCACGATCCTCGACATTCGCCATCGCACCATCGGTTATGTCAGCCAATTCCTCCGCACGGTACCCCGAGTCGCCGCCATAGACGTTGTTGCCGAACCGCTTCTGGCGCGCAGGATTGCCACTGAAGAGGCACGTGAGCAGGCGGCCGCTCTGCTTTCGAAACTTAACCTGCCGCGCGAATTGTGGTCGTTGCCGCCCGCCACTTTCTCAGGTGGTGAACAACAGCGCGTCAACATCGCCCGCGGCTTCATCACCGATCATGCGATCCTGCTGCTCGACGAGCCAACTGCTTCCCTTGATGCCACCAACCGGCGTGTCGTCGTTGAGATGATCAGGGAGAAAAAGGAAAAGGGCACGGCACTGCTCGGCATCTTTCATGATGAAGAAGTGCGGGAAGCCGTGGCCGACCGCATTCTCGACGTTTCGCAGTTTTCTCCACGGAAGGCTGCAGCATGAGTGTGAAGGTCGGCCTCGAGCCCGTCATCCACGAAACCGCCCGCGTCACCAACAGCGCGATCGGCCGCTACACCGAAATTTCGGAGCGCTGCCGGATCGAGGAGGTCGAGATGGGCGACTATTCCTATGTCATGCAGGACGGCGCCATCTGGTGCGCGACCATCGGCAAATTCGTCAACATCGCTGCCTCCGTCCGCATCAATGCCACCAATCACCCCATGCAGCGGGCGACCTTGCATCATTTCACCTATCGCGCGCGCAATTACTGGGACGATGCGGAAGACGAGACCGATTTTTTTGCCGCTCGCCGCGCCAGACGCGTGGTGATCGGTCACGATGTTTGGATCGGCCACGGCGCCACCATCCTGCCTGGGGTCGCCGTTGGAAACGGCGCGGTGATCGGAGCAGGTGCTGTCGTCTCGAGGGACGTAGCGCCCTACACCATCGTGGGAGGTGTACCCGCAAGACTGATCCGGGAGCGTTTCCCCTCAGAACTGGGCCGGCAGATGGATGACCTCGGCTGGTGGGATTGGGATCACAGAAGACTGCGCGACGCGCTCGATGATTTTCGCAGCATGTCGGCCGAGGATTTCATCAGAAAATATCGCGGCTGAAACATTACAGACCTGATCGACCCCGGGAAGTTCCCGGGGTTTGCTTTTTCAGTTTGGTGTCCTGAAGACGCGGCGGGCTGGTTCCCAGACATTCGCCGGCAAACATGCGGCCGTAATACATGAGCTCTTTGTAATATTTTCTTCATCAAACTGACATTCGCACTTCACGCACCGCTGTTACGCCGAACCCCGTCAAAAGAAGATTGGACGGGGAAATGAGCTTTCACCTGAAGCAAGTCACGCGCCGTTTCGGCAATCACACTGCGGTCGATTCCGTGAATGTCGAAATTCCGCAGGGCCAGATGGTCGGCGTGATTGGACGTTCGGGCGCCGGCAAGTCGACGCTGCTGCGCATGATCAACCGCCTCGTCGACCCGTCCTCGGGTTCCATTTATTTCAATGACACGGAAGTCTCGTCACTAAAGGGGGCTGCACTGCGCAACTGGCAGCGCGACTGCGCCATGATCTTCCAGCAATTCAATCTTGTTCCGCGCCTCGACGTGCTCACCAATGTCATGCTTGGACGCCTCAACCACCGTTCCACGGCATTGAGCCTCTTTAACATCTTCACACATGAAGAGCGTCTGATGGCCATCGCCGCGCTGGAGCGGCTTGGTATCGAACATGTGGCCATGCAGGCGGCCGGTACGCTTTCCGGCGGTCAGCAGCAGCGCGTCGCCATAGCCCGCGCCCTGATGCAGTCTCCGAAGATGGTCCTTGCCGACGAGCCGATCGCCTCGCTCGACCCGCTGAACGCCAAGATCGTGATGGATGCGCTGCGCGACATCAATGAGCGCGAAGGCATCACCGTCATTACCAACCTGCACACGCTGGATACCGCGCGCAACTATTGCGAACGCATCATCGGCATGTCTCAGGGCCGCGTCGTTTTCGACGGAACGCCCGCCGAACTGACGGCCGCAGCCGTTACCGAGATTTACGGAACCGACTCTCAGGGATCCGGCATCGACGAGACCATGACCTCGACCAGCATCAATATTCCCGGCGCGCAACTTGCCGCGCGTCCGGTGCAGCAATCTGCCGGTCCCGAACCGCTCGCTCTCGCCGGGCTCTGAGGGAACCGCCCAGCATCGTTTGCGCCCGCGTCAAGGGCCGATGGTTCACAACAAACTCCGGCTTGCCGGGAAACAGGAGAAAGTCCATGTTGAAGAAAATCCTTCTTTCGGCAGTCGCCCTTGGCGTTCTGGCCGGTTCCGCCATGGCCCAGGACGTCAAGGTCCTGCGCATCGGTCTCGACGGTTCCGAAAACGAAGCGGACCAGATCCGCAACACGAAGTGCGTAGCCGACGGCCTGAAGGCCGCGACCGGCGTTTCCGAAGTTCAGATCTTCCCATCGCCGGACTATAACGGCGTCATCCAGGGTCTGCTCGGCGGCACCATCGACATCGCCTCCATGGGCGCTTCTTCCTACGCCAAGATCGCCCTGGCCGATCCGAAGGCCGTTGATCCGATTCTGACCACCGCCGGCGCTGACGGCTCGACCGGTTATTACACGATCATGGTTGCCCGCAAGGACAGCGGCATCAAGACGCTGGCTGATGCCAAGGGCAAGAAGATCGGCTTCGCGGACCCCGATTCCACCTCCGGCTTCCTCGTTCCCAACGTCGCTATTCCGAAGGAAACCGGCGTTCCGGTCAAGGAATACTTCTCCGAAACCGGCTTTGGCGGCGGCCATGAGAACCTCGTTCTCGCCGTTCTCGACAAGAAGTTCGATGTCGGTACCACCTTTGGTTCGGGCGTGGGCAAGTGGGAAGAAGGCTACACGGCCGGCAACCTCTACCAGATGGTCAAGAAGGGCAACCTTGACATGGACGATATCGTCGAAGTCTGGAAGTCGCCACTGATCCCGAACGGCCCGCTGATGGTCGCCAACAAGCTCGGCGACGCGATGAAGCAGAAGGTCGAAAACTTCTTCATGGAACTGCCGAAGAAGGACCTCGCCTGCTTCCAGGGCTTCACCCAGGGCAAGAACACCGCCTACATCAAGGTCGATCCGTCTTTCTACCAGACGATCATCGACGCCCGTAAGTCGGTTATCGGCGGCTGATCCTCAGATCATATCCGGAAGCGGCGGTGCCTTGCGGCGCCGCCGCTTTTGCAAATAAAGGAAAAGCGGCATGGCGACCACACTGCACCATGGTACCTTCTCGCCAGAAGGATTGAGCGCATCGTCACAGACGGTCATGCGTCATTATCAACAGCAGCTTGCGACTCGGCGAATCTATACCGTCATTTCGCTCGTGATCTTTCTCGTCATCCTTGCCGCCTCCCTGAATTTCGCCAATGCGGCCAATTCAGGCAAATTTTTCGAGCGCCTGCCCTATTTCTTCGATTTCATGAAGACCTTCGTACCCGATAGTCCGCTGGAAATCTTCCGGGCCATGTTTGACCTGCCGTCGCCCTATGCGGACGGTTCGCTGAAATACAACTATGTCGCGGATCGCGTTTACATCACCAGCGGTTTCTACATCCCGCACTTCATCTACCAGCTGATCATCACTCTCAATATTGCGCTGGTCTCGACAATCATCGGCACCGGCTTCGCCTTCGTGCTCTGCTTCTTCGCCTCCACCAATCTCGTTGGCGCCGGCCTTGTGCGCTGGTTGGTGCGCCGGGTGATGGAAGTGCTGCGCGCCTTTCCTGAAATCGTCGTCGCCGGGCTTTTGACAGCCATTCTGTCGATCGGTCCGATCGCGGCGATCATCGCAATCTCGGTCCACACCATCGGCGCTCTCGGCAAGCTCTTCTTCGAAGTGGTGGAAAATGCCGACATGAAGCCGGATGAAGGCCTTCGCGCCGCCGGTGCCAACTGGCTGGAGCGTGTGCGTTTCGCCATCGTGCCGCAGGTGCTGCCAAATTTCGTTTCTTATGCGCTGTTGCGCGCCGAAATCAACGTGCGCGCCTCCACCATCATCGGCGCCGTGGGCGGCGGCGGCATCGGCGAAGTGTTCCGGCTGTCCATCGGCAATGATCATGCGTCGAAGACCTATGCCATCATCATTCTGCTGCTGATCACCATCATCGCCGTCGATCAGTTTTCCGGCTGGCTGCGCCGCAGGCTGATCGGCCATCAATCCTTCGAATTCGGACGGGGAGCGGCCTGATGTCTTCCAGCTTCATTCTCAACACTGCCGAGCGCGAGAGGCTGACGGCTGCGCATCCTGAGGTATTCAATCGCAGTTTCATGCAGCGATATGGTCTGCTTGTCGGACTTCTTGCCGTCACCGCCTACCTCGTCGGCTGCTTTTTCCTCTTCAATGTTGGTCCGGCTTTCATGCAGGGCCGATGGGATCGCGCCTCCAGCTACATCCAGGACTGGTATTCCTGGCGCGCCCAACCGCGCCTCCGTTTCGAAGCCGGCAAGGTTGAACCGCAATGGTCGAGCCGCGGTCAATATCCGGTCGATGCGAAGATCGACTGGCTGCAACCCCTGCCCGATGGCGGTTACAGCGTTGTTTATGTGGGTTCGGAAAACCGCCTCGATGTGACGCCAACCCGCGTGGATGTCTATGTCGACGGCAAGAACTATCCCGTCATGATCAACGACGACGGCGTTGTTGCACCACAGGGGCTGCCTGCCGAAATCCAGCAGGACGGCAAGAAGGTGCTGGTGCATTACGGCTTTGCCGGTCAGGCGGAAATCCGCACCAGTCAGGTTTATGTGCAGCGCCGTTTCCTTGGATGGGCGAACTTCCTGTTCGATACGAAATCGGAATTCTGGGGCAAGGGTTATGGCGAGCTTGCCGCTCTCGCTCTCTGGGAAGAGAGGCTCGATCCCGCGCGCTCCAATCTCAGCCATATGGTCGATGATTTTCTCGACAACAGTGTCTGGCAACACGCCGACATCCTGTCCAAGCTGATGCAAACGCTGGTCATGGCTTTCGTGGGTACGCTTTTCGGCACCGTCGTTGCCCTGCCGCTCGCCTTTATCGCCGCACGCAACATCACCGCGAACAGGGCGGCGAACTGGGGCATGAAGCGCCTTTTCGATTTTCTGCGCTCGATCGACATGCTCATCTGGGCACTGTTCTTCACCCGCAGCTTCGGCCCGGGACCGATCCCCGGCATTGCCGCGATCTTCTTCACCGATACCGGCGCGCTCGGAAAGGTCTATGCCGAGGCGCTGGAGAATGTCGACGACAAGCAGCGCGAGGGTGTCAAATCGGTCGGCGCCTCGCCGATTGCCGTCAATCGCTTCGGCGTGCTGCCGCAGGTTCTGCCGGTGTTCATTTCACAGTCACTCTATTTCTGGGAGAGCAACACCCGGTCCGCCACCATCATCGGTGCGGTGGGAGCCGGGGGTATCGGCCTGAAATTGCTGGAAGCGATGGGCACCAATGCCGACTGGGACAAGGTGGCCTATATGGTCCTGCTGATCCTCTTCGTCGTTTTCCTGTTCGACCACATTTCTAACTCGCTGCGTTCGCGTCTGATCGGAAAAACGCAGCATTAAACCCGGCAAGGCGGGACTTCACGTGACGCCGCAAGCGTTGGTCATCCCGCCCCGCACATCAGGAGAAGCGACTGATCCTTTCTCCGTCCCGCGTGCGTAGGGCTAACTTATCCTCAAGCGCACCCCTTAACCTCTATGAGGTTCCGGGTGCGCTTTTTTCCATCCGCATCATCATTCTGTCACGGAAAGAGATTACTTCGCACTCCTGACCTTGCGGGAGGCGGGCGAGTCACGCCAAATAGCTTCTCATCCCTGGTTTTCCATGACACCGAAGAGTGCTTGCCGTGCGCTATGCCATCTATTTTTCTCCGGCTAAAGATCATCCTCTGACCGAAACGGCATCCCGCTGGCTTGGACGAAACGCGTTTTCCGGCAGACTGCATGATGACCAAGCCCACTATGCGGAGATGACGGAAGAGCCCCGCCGTTATGGCTTCCACGCAACCCTGAAAGCGCCTTTCGAGCTGTCCGAGAAATACAGCGAAGCAGAGCTGCTGGCGGCCGTCGCGGACTTTGCTGCAAGCCAGCCGGCCTTTGACATTCCGCGTATCGTGGTTGGTGCACTTGGGCCATTCTTCGCCCTGGTGCCGGATCGCATTTACCAGCCGCTGCAAGACTTTGCGGCGGAGATCGTGGATCATTTCGACCGGTTCCGCGCGCCCCTGTCCGAAACAGATATTGCCCGCCGCCGGCCGCAGATGCTGACCGAAAGCCAGCGGGAAAATCTGTCGCTCTGGGGCTATCCGCATGTCATGGATGATTTCCGTTTTCATATGACGCTGACCGGCCGGATCGACGAAAGCGAACAGCCCGCCGTGCGTGAGCTTCTCACCGCACGATTTGCCGAATTCACCGACAAACCCCTCACCGTTTCCGGCCTCGCCCTGTTCATTGAAGAAACGCGCGGCGCCCCCTTCACCGTTCACAGCTGGCACCCGCTTGACCAGCAGCCAAAGGAAGATGCGACACCATGACTGAGCACGCCCTTTCCAACGCCCGTATCGTTCTGGAAGACGATATTATTCTGGGCTCCGTTCTGATCCGCGACGGCAAGATCGCCGATATCAGCGAAGGCGCCTCCAAGACCGGAGAAGATCTTGAAGGCGATTTCCTGATTCCCGGCCTGGTGGAACTGCATACCGACCATCTCGAGCAGCATTATTCGCCGCGCCCCGGTGTCATCTGGGACAAGATTGCCGCCATTCAGGCCCATGACGCACAGGTGGCGGCCTCCGGCATCACCACCGTATTCGATTGCCTGCGACTTGGCTCGGATGAAGACGGTGGTTTCAAAAAAGGTGAAATGCGGGAAATGGCTGACGCCATCGAGGCGGCGGCGGATCAGAACCGCCTGCGCTCGGACCACCTGCTGCATCTGCGTTGTGAGGTCGCTTCCGCCGATGTGCTGGAGCATTTTGAAGATTTCGAAACCGATCCGCGCGTGCGGCTGATTTCGCTGATGGATCATTCCCCGGGCCAGCGCCAGTTCCAGTCGATGGACCAGTATATTTTCTATTATCAGAAGAAGCGCGGTCTGAGCGACGAGGCGTTCGCCGAATTCGTGCGGCGCAGGCAGGCGGCATCGGCGGAATATTCCGCCAAGCATCGTGATTATCTGGCTGCCCGCTGCGCCGAGCGTGGAATCACCGTTGCGAGCCACGACGATGCAACAGAAGCGCATGTCGGCGAAGCGATTGGTCACGGTGTGAAGCTGGCGGAATTTCCCACCAGCGTCGAGGCGGCAAAAGCTTCGCACAGCGCCGGCATGAGTGTCTTGATGGGCGCCCCGAACATCGTTCGCGGCAAATCCCATTCCGGCAACATCGCCGCCCGCGATCTGGCCGAAATTGGTGTTCTGGATGTTCTCTCTTCCGACTACGTGCCCTTCAGCCTGCTCTTCGCGCCGTTCCTGCTTGCCGATCAGGTGGAAGCCATCACGCTGCCGGAAGCTCTGCGTATGGTCACCGCCACGCCGGCGCGGACCGTTGGTCTTCACGACCGCGGCCGCATAGCCGGCGGTCTGCGGGCCGATCTGGTCCGGGTTCACCGCGAAGATGGCGTTCCCGTGGCACGTTCCGTCTGGCGTCTGGGCAAGCGCGTGGCATGACCGGCGACGGACAAGATAGCCGGCGCGAGGGATCGCCCGGAACCATGATTGTCATTGTCGGCCCCAGCGGGGCAGGCAAAGATACGCTGATGGATTATGCGGCAATGCAGCTGTCCGGCCGGCCGGGCTTTCACTTCACCCGCCGCGTCATTACCCGCAGCGGCGACGCGGGCGGTGAAAACCACGACGCAGTTTCCATGCAGGAATTCAACCGGCTTGAGAGTGAAGGCGCTTTCGCAGTCTCCTGGGAGGCGCATGGGCTGAAATACGGCATTCCGGCCGCTGTCTATCGTCAGCTGGACGCCGGGGACGTGGTTATCGCCAACGGTTCCCGGTCGGCCCTGCCTCAGTTCGGCATTGCATTTTCCCGCCTGAAGGTCGTGAATATCGTGGCGCGACCGGAGGTTCTAGCACGAAGGCTGGAACAGCGAGGACGGGAGAGCCGCGACGATATCCTGCGACGGCTTGAACGTAGTTCTCTCTGTGTCGACGGCGATTTTGACGTGATCACTGTGGACAACAGCGGCGCGATCGAAGATGCGGGAAAAACAATGATGCAGCTTCTGGAGCAAAGCGTCCGCAACCGTACATAAAATCCCCGGCCGCACTGCTCGACAAACGGGTGCGCGAGGCTTACCATCAGGCGACAATTTCCAAACATGGTACGCCAAGGCTAGGGATGCCCGAAAAGAGGCTCAGCGACGAAATAACTGTGGTGGCCGGTCTGGCCGCCGGCGTCAGCAATTATGCGCGGGGGCGTGGCATCGATATCGCACCCATCTGCAAGGCTCTTGAGATCGATCCCGGCAATTTCGGAAGTCTCACAGAGCGCATCAGCCTCGATAGATTATGCCGTCTGCTGGAAACCTGCGCCCTGATATCCGGCGACGACGCTTTCGGATTGCAGTGCGCCTCCACTTTTCCCGCCGGCGCGTCCGGTGCTTTCGGATATGGCCTGATCAGCGCCCCGACGGTGCGGGCGTTTCTGCGCTTTCTTCAGGATCACGTCTATTATGCGACCAATAACAGCAATTTCACCATGGTTGCAGATGCGACCGGGGTGACGCTGTCATGGTCCTTTGCACCGGTGATTGTCAAGCGTGATCAATATGTCGATCTGTCCCTGGCAATCCTGATACAGCGGCTCCGCGATATTCTGGGAGAGCGCATCCATCAGATCGAGATTGGGATGGAGCGACAGAAACCCGATAATATTCAATTATTTAAAGAAAGAATGACGAAGCGGATCAGCTTTTCCCAACCGATCCATACCATGCGCCTTCCCCTATCTCTCCTTGAGGTGGCCAATCCGAACGCCGATGAACGCCTGTTCGAATTGATGAATTTGCAGTGCCGGATGCTTCGACCGGAGACATCGGCCGACGCGACGCATTTCATCGATCAGGTGAAGCGGTATATGCAGATGAGGCTTTCCGATGCGGAGCTTTCGCTCAGCGAGATTGCCCCCTATTTCAACCTCTCGGAACGCAGTTTTCAGCGGCGCCTTGCCGAACTCGGGACCAATCTCAACGAGATAAAGGATGCCATTCGCAAGAATGCCGGATTCAAGCTTCTGGTGGAAAGTGATCTTCCGGTCTCCGACATCAGTTACCGGCTTGGATATTCGACCCCAGGTGCATTTTCCCGCTCCGTTTCCCGCTGGTTCGGGGCAACACCTACGGATATTCGCCGGAAACACGCGCATCATTCCGCCGGATAATACATGGCTACAGCATCAATATTTCGGAACGAGGCATTAAAGTTGATGAATATATCAACAGTTGTCGCGATGTGTGCCGAAACATAACAATAAAATGAAAAACTTGGCGCGTCATGTTATTTTATCGGTGGAATACATCGATTATTAGAGCGCCGATCTCCTTCAGGTGTGACGAAAACATTCCAAAGCTTTGAAACTGCATTTTACGCCAGACAGATTGTCGTCGCTGGGCGTCGTTGTCGCAGGCCCTCAATGGCTGGAATAGAACGTCCGCATCGGATTTACAGGCTGCGAAAGCGGCCCCTTACCGCAAAACTCCTGAGGCCAGATGAAACCTATTGGCGAAATTGGCGTTTCTGTTCGCGTGTGGACGGAGCGGCCAACGAGCTGGTGTCGGAGAATGAACACTGCCTGCTCCTGCCGGGGAAGGCCAATCTTTTTTGAGGCTGAAAGAAATGTCTTCAAATACGCCGCATGAATATCGCCAGACGCATGAAGTCGTCCTCTCGGAGCGTGAGCGGCAATATCTGGGGCTGGTCGCGCGGGGCAAACATCCCTCGCACGTCGCCGTGATAGTCGGCGCCGACGAAGCGGACGTCAAGGATACTCTGGAAAAGGTGCGCCACAGGCTCGGTGCGACCAATCTGCTGAATACCGTCAGTATTGCCCTGCTGCGCGGCCTGATCGAACAGGAGGCATAATCGCCACCTGCTCAACTCAAGCTTCCGCGACAAAGTCCTTTCCGGAAGCTGAAAACCGAATGAGCGGCTTTCTGCGTCAAAATCCTTCCATATCAATGGCGGGATCGGCGGACCAAATGGCGGCTGGACATGATGTCCGGTCCCATCGATGCAGATAAACGCAGCCATTTACGGTTTACCCGGCGGGTCACGGTCGACCCGCCGGGTTTAATGTCCGGTCAAAGCGATTGAATTTCGCCAAGAATATCGCTTTCGATCACGATACCGCTTTCCAACGCCTGTTTGCGGATACCCTGGCTGCGGCGACCGGGCAGGCGGACATTTTCCTGTTTTTCTATCTCCTGGGCGATAAGAGCCAGCCTTTCGGTAAAGGCAGAGCCGCCTGATGATACAGGGTCTATTGCGATAATGGTGTGTCCGAGCGAGGGGGGCGCACCCTTGTCGTCCAGAAGGGAGGAGGCCTCGAAGGCGAAGTTTCCGCCGGTAATTGCAGCGGCCATGATTTCCACCATCAGCGCCAGCGCTGCGCCCTTGGCTTCGCCCGCAGGAACCATGGTTCCTTCTATGGCCTCCTCCGGATCGGTGGTCGGTCGGCCATTTCTGTCAAGCGCCCAGTCGCCCGGGATCGTCTCCCCCTTCTGGCGCGCCGCCATGATTTTTCCGCGTGCGACCTTGGAGAGAGCCAGATCGATGACGAGTGGATCGGCGCCGCCAACGGGCGTGGCAAAGGCAATCGGGTTCGTACCATAAAGCGGCTTGCTGCCGCCCCATGGCGCCATGGACGCAGGCGCATTGGCGAACATCAGCGCCACGAGACCCGTTTCGGCAATACGTTCGACAGTCAGCGCCATGACGCCGGCGTGATGGGAACGGTGGATGGCGGCGAGCGCGATCCCCTGCTGGCGCGCCATTTCAGGCAATCCCTCAAGCGCGAGATCGATCGCCGGATAGGCATAACCATGATTGGCGTCGACAGAGAGGACGCCGGGCTTCACCCGTGTGGCCACCGGACGCGCCTTGCCATCGACCTTGCCTACACGGGCCTGACGCACGTAAACGGGTATACGGCGAAAACCATGACCACCCTGCCCGGCGGCCTCGGAGGCGACGAGCGCCTTTGCCACCGAGCGGGCGTTTTGCGGTAGGACGCCGTTGCGCTCAAAGATAGAGGATACGAGATCCTCCGCCTCTGCGATTGAGAATTTCATTCCGGAATGCCTCTGCTTGTGATGTCGTCAAGACCTACACCATCGAAAACATTCGCGAAATATCATTGAGGCCACACCACGGGACAGGTCGGAAAAAATCGGTCCCGCCAGGGGAGCTGCTAGCGGATGCTGATCGGCAGCGTGATCGTCCTGTTTGCTTCCGGCGGCGGGGCGGGCACGGGCGACGCGCTCTGAATCCAGGCGGCGATCTGCTGATCCACGGACGAATCGCCGGTGGACTGAACAACGCTGACACCGCTGATGGCACCGGCATCATTGACGCGGAACCGCACCGTCGCAGTCATTGCATCGCTGCGGAGTGAACGTGGTTTGCGGCGCTGAATATGCGAGCGGACTTTCGATCCCCATTTTGCCGGAGAGGCGGATGACGAAGAAAAGAAGCCGGCATTGCTGCGCGGTGCGGCCGTGCGGTCGGATTGCTGGGCTTCCGCTTTCGCAGTTTCACGCAGTTCCGAGGCCTGCTGCGGTTTGGGGCGCTGGCGCTCGACCTTCTTTTTCTCTTCAGGCTCTTTCTTTTCCACCTTCTTTTCGACCGGCGGAGGCGGAGGCCGCATGACGGGCAAGGGAACCTCGACATTTTCAAGTTCCGCCATCATCTGCTCCTGAACGGGATCGACAGGGTCAACCGGCTCGGGAATTTCCTGCGGTTCGACGATCTCCTCGACCGGTGGCTCAGGCGGCTGCACCGGCTCCGGTGGCGGCGTTTCGGCAACCGGTTCAGGTGGTGGCGGCGGCTCTTCGGGGACAGCTTCCTCAACCGGTTCGCTGCTGTCGCTCTTCACTTCTTCGGCGTCCTCGACATCCTGCGCCTGCGTCGTTTCTTCCGTTTGGACGGCTTCCGGTATCGCGGCCATTTCGATCATGATGGCGGCGGGGGGCGGCCCGCCGGCCTCAAGCTCATCCGGCTCCTGCATCAGATAATAAGCGAACCCGGCATGGACGCTGAGCATCAGCAACGCCGCGGCGGACCACAGCGTCACCTCCCAAAGGCGGGAATGTCGGGCCTGTGGATAGCCGTTTTCACTCATGGCGTCGCTTCCTGCACCGCCGACGGGGCGGGCTGGCCAGCAGCCGGAGGCTGCGACGCGGCAGCGGCATTTTCCAGCCCCACAAGGGCGATCTTCAGATAACCCGCATCTCTCAGCAGGTTCATGATTTCCATGAAGTGGCCGTAATCAACCGCCTTGTCTGCACGCAGGAAGATGCGGGTATCCTTCTTGCCACCCGTCTGGCGGTCGATGGCGGCCGCCAAGGCTTCACGGGCGACCGCATCATTGCCCAGATTAAGCGAGAGATCGTCCTTGACCGTAAGATACAGCGGCTCCTCCGGTCGTTCCGCGGGTTTTGCGGTGGATGCGGGAAGATCGACATTCACATCGACGGTGGCGAGTGGCGCGGCCACCATGAAGATGATGAGCAGAACCAGCATCACATCGATGAAGGGCGTCACATTGATCTCATGGTTTTCGGAGAGATCGTCACCGCTGTTTTCGCGAATTCCTCCAGCCATGTCCGATCACCGTCCAACCAGCGATACTGCGGGTTTGCTGGTGCTGCCCGGCGGAATGCGGCGAAAATCGAGGTCGCGGCTGACGAGGCGCTCCACGCCCGCTGCGGCATCCGCCAGCAGATGGCGGTATCCGGTGATCGAGCGCGCGAAGACGTTATAGATCACCACTGCGGGAATGGCGGCAACGAGGCCGATGGCGGTGGCCAGAAGCGCTTCGGCAATGCCGGGCGCGACGACGGCGAGATTGGTGGTCTGCGATTCCGAAATGCTGATGAAGGAGTTCATGATGCCCCAGACGGTGCCGAACAGGCCGACAAAGGGGGCGGTGGAACCGATCGTTGCCAGAACGCCCGTCCCGCGTGACATGCGGCGACCGGCGTGGGTTTCGATACGCGACAGCGCCGAGGAGACACGTTCCTTGATACCGCCGCCATCGGTATGTTCGACCACAGCATCGGAAAGCTGCATTTCATGAGTTGCCATGCGCAGCATGAGCGCCGCAGGTCCGCCCTTCTTCTCGACAGCCTCGGTAGCCTCGTTAAGAGTTTTCGCCTTGCGAATGACCTTCAGCGTTGCGCCGGCCCGAACACGCGCACCTGCAAGTTCAACCGACTTTGCAACCCACACCGTCCAGGTCACCAGCGAGGCGAAGGCCAGACCGATCATGACACCCTTCACGACCCAGTCCGCCGCCATGAACATGCCCCAGGGGGACAGGTTGTGTGGGATATCCGCGCGATGTTCGGCACTTGCCGGGTCGGCGCCGACGGGCTCTACCGGGGTTGAAACCTCGTTGGTCGGCGCGGCACCTTCTGGTGTCAGGGCGGGAGCGACTGGAGATTGTGCGCGCTCTGCAGGCGCTGCTTCATTGCCTTGAGGTTGTGCAGGCGCCACGGCTGCCGGCCGTTCCTGTGCAGGCGTGGAAGGCTGGTTCGGCTGAACGACCGGAGCGTCCGGCGCCGCCGGGGTTTGTGGAGACGGCTGTGCCGGCTGGACCGTTTCCGCTTGCGGTGCGGACTGAATCTGGGGTTCGGATGCCGTCTGAGCGAAAACCGCACCGGCACTCAATCCAACCAGTAAGGTAACCGTCGTGGCAAGGGAAATGCGCCGTGTCCTGCTTGCCTTGTTGAGAGACGCGGAAGAAGTGGTGGTCGCAACTGACATGTTTTTTATCCCGGATTTCCGTCGATGAACCCATCCGCAGATTGACCGGTTTGAAACCGGGGTCATAACGGATGCCGTCGTAAAAGCTTGACGTTCCGATAATAAACCTGAGTTCTTTTGACAACTATTATATTGCCAAAAGACGACCCGTAAACTCTTCTTTACAAAAAATTGACCGATCTACCGTCTTCAGCTGCTCTGCGAAGGCGAAAACTGCGCAACGAGCGCGTGTCGGTCACCGGGATAGGTGACCGACACGCGGGTGATGTAATCCGTTCCGTGCCAGGTCCGGCGATCGATGACCAGACAGGCGGCTCCCGATCCGATACCCAGCGCGGCGGCATTTTTGCGGTCGGCCGATACGGCGCTGATGCGATGTTCAGCAGCGCTCCAGGGCACCATCTTCAGCAGCCACGTTCCGGGGCCGATCTGCGAAAAATCGGCAAACTCGGCCTCCGGAACAGCAGTGACATTGATGAGGCGCTCTTCCAGACAAAATGGGACGCCACCGGCAAAATGCGTGCAGGTGAGTTCCAGCACGGGCGCATCGGCCGCAAGCGCCATAGCCGCACCATCGTCTTTACCCGCAGGCCGCAGACGCCGCTTGTCGAGGCGATACCCGTAAACCAGCCCGAGTGCCTGCACCTCGCGTTCGATATCGTGGATTTCCAGCACGGCCGATTGCGCGTGGGGCTGACGGACGAAACTACCGAGACGCCGGCGTCTTTCGATAAGACCCCGCTGCACCAGTTCTCCCAAAGCCTTGTTCACCGTCATGCGCGAACAGGCATATTGGCGGGTCATTTCGTGTTCGAATGGGATACGATATCCCGGCGGCCATTCGCCTGACATGATGTGGCGCTCCACATCGTTGCGGATTCGCTCGTGCAGTGACTTTTCCTGAAGATCGGTGCCTGTGCGCCTCATCCCGATGCTTCTATCCTCCCCGTTCCATGCCCTGCTATCCGTGAGCGGCGGCGGCGATCGCTTCGCTGCGGATTTCTTCCGTCAGCCTTGCACGCAGTTCGGAAAATTCCGGGCTGGCCTTGACGGTGTAGTGGCGCGGATGCGGCAGGTCGACCGGCGTGATCGATTTGATACGGCCCGGCCTCGCAGACATGGTCACCACGCGCGACGCCATGAAAACCGCCTCCTCAATATCGTGCGTGACGAAAATGACCGTCTTTTGCTCACGCTCCCATATGCCGAGCAACAATTCCTGCATCAGCCCGCGGGTCTGATTGTCGAGAGCGCCGAAAGGCTCGTCGAGCAGCAGGATTTTTGGGCCATTTGCCAGGGCGCGGGCAATGGCCGTTCTCTGCTGCATGCCGCCGGAGAGTTGTTTCGGCCAATGGTTTTCGAAACCACGCAGGCCGACCTTGTCGATATAGCTGTCAACAATCTCCCATTTTTCCTTCTCGGCAACGCCGCGTTCGCGCAGGCCGAAAGCGACGTTTTCACGGATCGTCAGCCAAGGGAACAGCGTATAGGACTGGAACACCATGCCGCGGTCCGCCCCGGGGCCAGTCACCGCCCTGCCTGACAACAGCACCTCGCCCGTCGTCGGACGGTCAAGCCCGGCGATGATGCGCAGCAGGGTCGATTTTCCGCATCCCGAAGGACCGAGGATGGTGACGAAATCATTGCGCGGGATTTCGAGATTGGTGGGCTGCAGGGCCAGCGTCGGCTGCCCGCCATGTACGCCTGGAAAGGTGCGGCTGACGCCCGTGATAACGAGTTCGCTCATCAGGCAAGCCTCCAGGCAAAAAGCTTCCGGTTCAGCGATTTGAACGCGAAATCCGAGATAAGGCCGATAACACCGATGACGATGATGCCAAAGATGATCTGGCCGGTCGCCATCAGCGCCTGGCTGTTGATGATCATGTAGCCGATACCGGAGGAGGCGCCGATCAGTTCCGCGACGATGACATAGGTCCAGGCCCAGCCGAGGACGAGACGGAGGATTTCGGCAATGTCAGGCGCGTTGGCGGGAATGAGGACTCGACGCACCACACCCCGATCCCTCGCCCCCAGCGTATAGGCGGCCTCCACCAGATCCCGCCGCGTGCCGGCGACGGCCACAGCCACCATCAGGATGATCTGGAAGACGGCGCCGATGAAGATCACCAGCAGCTTCTGCATCTCGCCGATGCCGGCCCAGAGAATGAGCAGCGGCACAAAGGCGGAAGCCGGAAGGTAACGCGCGAAGGAGACAAAGGGCTCAAGCAGCGCCTCGATGGGCTTATAAGCCCCCATGGCGATACCGAGAGGGACGGCGACTACGGAGGCCAGCACGAAACCGCCCACGACACGCCAGATCGTCATGCCGATATCGCTGGCAAAACCCTGATTCGTCAGCAGATAGATACCATCCTTAAGCATGGTAACGGGGTCGGCCAGAAAGGTCGGCGACACGAAACCGCCCAGCGTGGCAAAGCCCCAGGCAGAGAAAAAAAGCACGAAGAACAGGATGCCAAGCGCTATCCTCGTGCTGTTCTTTATGGGTTGAAGTGGTTGCATTCTGTCGCCTGTCCCGAACCGGCGCGGCACTTCGCCACGCCATCAACATGTTCCCGCACTCAAGACGCGGGAACACTGTCGCGCTTCTTACTGACTGCAATATCCGGAGAGGGAAATGCAGCTGGCTGTTTCCGTCACTTGATGAAGGACGTGTCCGCGAGGGTCGAAAGATCAGGCTTCGACTTGATCACGCCGATTTCGAGCAGCAGGTCAGCCGATTTTTCGGAAAAAGCCTTGAACTCGCCCTCGAAGAATTTCTGGTTGGCGGCCTTGTCCTGCCATTCGAGGAATTTTGCCGAAGCGGCAAAGGCCTCGCCGGACTGTTTCACATCCGCGCCCATCGTCGCATAGGATTTTTCGGGATCGGCCTTGATAAGATCAAGTGCCTGGAAATAGCTGTCCGCCAGAGCCTTGGCTGCCTGCGGATTGGCCTTCAGGAAGTCTGGCGTGCAGCCAAACGTATCCATGACCGCGGGATAATCCAGTGTCGTGGCAAGAATCTTACCCTTGTCGGGAGCGGCGCGCACGGTAGAGAGATAGGGTTCATAGGTCATGGCTGCATCGTTCTGTCTGGCGACGAAAGCCTGCGCGGCCGGCCCCGGCTCAAGGTTGACGACCTTCACATCCTTCAGTGTCAGGCCGTTTTCCTTGAGGATCCAGGCGAGGAAGAAATAGGGAGAGGTGCCCGGTGCGGACGCGGCCACCGTCTTGCCCTTGAGGTCCGCGACCTTTGCGACATCGCTGCGCACCGCGATGCCATCGGCACCGTGCGATTTGTCCATCTGGAAAATCTGGGTGGATTTCACGCCATTGGCGTTCCAGGCGATCCAGGTTTCCACCGTGGTGGCGGCGCACTGGATGTCGCCGGAAGCGAGAGCGAGATGGCGGCTGGCCTGCGGGATTTTCTTGATCTCGACCTTCAGGCCGTTCTTTTCGAAAATGCCGGCCTGTTTTGCAAGCGTCAGTGGTGCAAAACCCGTCCAGCCCGACATGCCTATCGTCACGGACGTTTCGGCATAGGCGGAAGCGGATGAGAAAAGTGCCGCCAGAGTGGCGAAAACCCAGGTTATTTTCATGATCGGAACCCCTTTTGATTTATTTTTGTGCGACATTGTTTTTCGCTTTATTTGAGGCATCGTAGGCAGGCATTTTGTATTTGTCTAGACAAAACAGAAGCGCACGAACATCCCTGGAACGATTGCAAATGCACGGCCAGCCATTCTAGACATAGAAGAACGCGGCCGGCGAGCAGGCCCAACGATTTCCCGTATCGAGCTCTCCATGACCAGACAGAGACGTCGTAATATCATCAAGGCCAGAAGGACCGGCACGGGTATCGCGCTGGTTGCCGCCATTTCCTTCATCGCGGGCATGACGGACGCGGTTGGACTGCATATTTCCGGCGACTTCGTATCCTTCATGACCGGCAATACCACGCGCGCCGCGGTTTCAGCGGAAGCGGGCATCTATTCCCACGCCGTGAAACTCCTTGTCGCGATCATTGCCTTTGTGGCGGGCAACGCGGGCGGGATCGTGGTGGCCCACAAGTTCGAGCGGCGTATATTTGCAGTCCTCATGGCCGTCGGATCGCTTGTGGCCATTTCGGCACTGCTTCGTGGCGAGAGCTCGGGCCTCGTGCAATTTTACCTCGTGGTCTTCGCCATGGGCATGGTCAACGCGGCCGTCGAGCATATCGAGGGACTGCCGATCGGCCTTACCTATGTGACGGGTGCCCTTTCCCGTTTCGGCCGAGGCATCGGCCGCTTTCTTCTCGGTGACCGGAGCTTTGATTGGGGCATCCAGATCGTGCCGTGGCTGGGCATGCTGAGCGGCGCGATATGCGGTGCCGTTCTCGGGGCCAAGCTGCAATCGGATGCCCTCTGGGTCGTGGCGGTCGCTGTCTTCGTTGTCGCCATCGCCACACTCATCATTCCGCGCTCACTCCGACAGCGCTATAATCAGAGGGTGAAAATCCGGCGGATTACGCCGTAGCAACCGTTGCGCTCACTTTCGCGAGATCGTGACGAATTTTGTCCCGCGCACCCGCACTGTCATCAGGCAGGGCTCCTTATCAGTACGCTCGCAATAACGCGGATGCATCTTCAGCACGAAGACCATGTTGCCGAACCGCTTGATGAAGTCATAACCGTAGATGCGGGCCGTCGCGATCATCAGGTAGCCGCCTTCTTTCACCTGCACGTAAAAATTATAGGGGCATCCCTCGTCATCACAGGCGCGGCCTTTTTCGCCGTCGCAATCCAGAACTCCGTGATTGACGACGGCATCCATCAACCCGTCATTGTTGATATCCAGCCGTGTGACGAAATCGTCGCCGAATGCTGCCACCTTGCACTCGTTGCGGAAATGATCCTTCTCGTAAATCTCCGGATCGCTCACCAGCTGCTGCTGCGCCGAGAGCGCCACCGGGAACATCAAGAGAACCAGCGCCTGAAGAGCGGCAACGAGAGCGATTCGCACGGCATTTTCCTTTGCATCCGTTTGGGTTATGGATGTTGCGATCATCCGGGCGGCCAGCCTAGAGTTTAGTGCTTGCGCGACACTGACGTGTTCGCCGCCCGTGTTCCGGGGGGAACCTTTTCATGACACTTCTGGGGTTTCTCGACTATGCCGGCGTGGCAGTGTTTGCCGCAACCGGTGCGCTTGCCGCTTCGCGCAAGCAGCTCGACCTGATCGGCTTCCTGTTTTTTGCGGCGGCCACCGGTATCGGCGGTGGCACGGTGCGTGATCTCGTGCTCGGCAGAACGCCGGTGTTCTGGGTCATCAACCCCACCTATATTCTCGTCTGCGTCTCGGTGGCGGTGCTGCTGTTCTTCACGGCACATCTGTTCGAATCCCGTTACCGGGTATTGATCTGGCTCGATGCGCTCGGCCTTTCTGCTTATTGCGTCATGGGAGCGGCGAAGGGCCTTGCAGCAAGCGGTTCGGCCACTGTCGCCATTGTCACCGGCGTTCTGACGGCAACATTTGGTGGGGTTTTGCGCGATATTCTCGCCGGTGAGCCTTCCGTGCTCTTGCGGCCGGAAATCTACATCACCTGCGCGCTTCTGGGCTCTTCCACCTTCATTGTCGTCTATTTCTTCGGCGCGCCGCTTTATGCCGCTTCGGCAGCGGGCGTGCTGATGGCCTTTGGGATCCGGTCCGGCGCGCTGATCTTCGGCTGGACTTTCCCGCCCTATAAAGGCAAGCCCGGCAGACGTCCGGAAGATGTCATGAAGTGACCCATGGAACGTCGCTGAAAACAGAAATGGCGCCCGCGGGCGCCATTTGCACATCCATTGTCGAACCGAAGAACTTCAGCCGCGCTTGCGGCGGAGGCGGATCACCACATCCACATGGGCGATTTCCATGCCCTCAGGCGCTTCCGGCAGATTGCCGATCTGGAGATTGTTGACAGGTATATCGAGAACCTCGTTCTCGCCTTCCACGAAGAAGTGATGGTGGTCCGACACGTTGGTGTCAAAATAGGTACGGGCACCTTCCACGGCGAGAACACGGATGAGACCGGCCTCGGTGAACTGATGCAGCGTGTTGTAGACCGTGGCGAGAGAAACGGGCACGCCAGCTGTCACAGCCTCATCATGCAGTTCCTCGACGGTGAGGTGGCGGTCACCTTTCGCGAAGAGAAGATCGCCCAAAGCCACGCGCTGGCGCGTGGGCCTCAGCCCAGAGCGCCGCAGCCTCGTTCCGATATCCAATGTGGCGTCAAATGCCATGCAATCCCATTCCAAACAGAGGTATGCCACCCGTCAATTGCAATAGCATATATCTTTTGCAGGGAATGCTTTCAATAGTTTCAGCGCCGCCGAGTGTCGCAAATGGCCGCAAACCGGCCATTCCTGCAAATTTCCTCTGGTTCCGACCGGATGGTTCCTGTATGCGGACGGCATATTGAGGTAATGACTTCTGCAAAGAAGGTTCGAAGACAAAGAATGGGGGCGGAACCGCCTCTGCCCTTGCAGCGCTTCATTTTGAACCTAACTTGCTCTAGTGAAGTCGATCAACACCAGTAATTGGGGAAGTGAAAGCGGTATGGCAACGAGGCAATCAAGTTACAATTACGAGGAGATCCTGTCCTGCGGTCGCGGCGAATTGTTCGGCCCGGGAAATGCACAGCTCCCATTGCCTCCCATGCTCATGGTTCACCGCATCACCGAAATTTCAGAAACCGGTGGCGCGTTCGACAAGGGTTTCATCCGTGCCGAATATGATGTCAGCCCCGATGACTGGTATTTTCCCTGCCATTTCCAGGGCAACCCGATCATGCCGGGGTGCCTCGGCCTTGACGGCATGTGGCAGCTGACCGGCTTCTTCCTCGGCTGGCTGGGCGAAGAAGGCCGCGGCATGGCGCTTTCCACCGGCGAAGTGAAGTTCAAGGGCATGGTGCGCCCTCACACCAAGCTCCTTCAATATGGTATTGATTTCAAGCGCGTGATGCGTGGCCGTCTGGTGCTTGGAACTGCTGACGGCTGGCTGAAGGCGGACGGCGAAACCATTTATCAGGCGACAGACCTGCGGGTCGGCCTGTCCAAGGAAAAGGCTGCCTGAGGCAGACGGAATAGTTCAGACAAACGCCGGGCGGCTTCGGTTGTCCAGCCGAAATCTTAAGAAAAGGTCCCTTTCATGAGACGAGTTGTTGTCACCGGCCTCGGTATTGTTTCTTCCATCGGCGGTGATGCCGCTGAAGTCACCGCGTCGCTGCGCAATGCCAAATCCGGCATTTCTTTTTCGCCGGATTTTGCCGAACACGGTTTCAAGTGCCAGGTCTGGGGCAAGCCTTCTCTCGACCCCACCGATCTGGTCGACCGCCGCGCCATGCGTTTCCTGTCACAGGGCGGCGCGTGGAACCATGTTGCCATGAAGCAGGCAATCGCCGATTCCGGTCTGGAAGAGAGCGATATCAGCGGCAATGAGCGCACCGGCATCATCATGGGCTCGGGCGGTCCTTCGACCCGCACCATCGTCGAAGCTGCCGATATTACGCTGAAGAACAACAGCCCGAAGCGCATCGGTCCGTTTGCCGTGCCGAAGGCGATGTCCTCCACCGCTTCGGCCACGCTCGCGACCTGGTTCAAGATCCACGGCGTCAACTACTCCATCTCTTCGGCCTGCTCCACCTCGGCGCACTGCATCGGCAACGCCGCCGAGATGATCCAGTGGGGCAAGCAGGACGTGATGTTCGCTGGCGGCCACGAGGACCTCGACTGGTCGATGTCGAACCTTTTCGACGCCATGGGCGCCATGTCGTCCAAATTCAACGAGACCCCCGACGTCGCCTCGCGCGCCTATGACGTCAACCGCGACGGCTTCGTCATCGCCGGCGGTGCGGGCGTTCTGGTTCTCGAAGAGCTGGAACACGCAAAGGCACGCGGTGCCAAGATTTATGCCGAAATCGTCGGTTATGGCGCGACCTCTGACGGTTACGACATGGTTGCCCCTTCAGGCGAAGGCGCGATCCGCTGCATGCGGCAGGCTCTTTCCACCGTCAAGGGCGACATTGACTACATCAATACCCACGGCACCTCGACGCCGGTTGGCGATAGCAAGGAAATCGGCGCGATCCGCGAAGTCTTCGGCGACAAGATCCCGCACATCCAGTCGACAAAATCTCTCACTGGCCACTCGCTTGGCGCGGCCGGGGTGCAGGAATCGATCTACGGCCTCTTGATGATGCAGGAACGTTTCATCGGCGAGAGCGCGCATATTTCCGAACTCGATCCGGAATTTGCGGGCGTTCCGATCGTTCGCAGCCGCATCGACAATGCCGAGATCGACACCATCCTATCCAATTCCTTCGGCTTCGGCGGTACCAACGCCACGCTCGTCTTCCAGCGTCATAACGGATAATTGCCCATGAACGGCATCATGCAGGGTAAACGCGGCCTCATCATGGGCGTCGCTAACAATCACTCCATCGCCTGGGGTATCTCCAAGGCACTTGCGGCACAGGGCGCGGAACTGGCCTTCACCTATCAGGGTGAAGCGCTCGGCAAGCGTGTCAAACCGCTCGCCGCGGAACTTGGCTCCGACTTCATCGTGCCTTGCGATGTCGAAGATATCGCTTCTGTGGACGCGCTGTTTCAGACGATTCGCGAAAAATGGGGCGCGCTGGATTTTGTCGTGCATGCCATCGGCTTTTCCGACAAGAACGAGCTGAAGGGCCTTTACGCGGATACGACGCGCGAGAATTTCAGCCGCACCATGGTCATTTCCTGTTTCTCCTTCACGGAAATCGCCAAGCGCGCCGCCGAGCTGATGACGAATGGCGGCTCCATGCTGACACTGACTTATAACGGTTCGCAGCGCGTCATTCCCAACTATAACGTCATGGGCGTTGCCAAGGCGGCGCTCGAGGCTTCCGTGCGTTATCTCGCTGCCGATTTCGGCCCTCGGGACATTCGCGTCAACGCCATCTCGGCCGGCCCGGTCCGCACGCTCGCAGGTGCGGGCATCTCCGACGCGCGCGCCATTTACGCATGGAACCAGAAGAACGCGCCGCTGAGACGGACGGCGGATATCGACGATATCGGCGGGTCTGCGCTCTACCTTCTGTCCAACCTCTCGCGCGGCGTGACGGGTGAGTGCCATTACGTAGACTGCGGCTATAATATCACCTCGACACCCACGCTCGAGGTTCTGTCGAAAGCGGACGCGGAATAATCACGTCCCTGGTTTATTTAAGCCCGGCCCCGTGCCGGGCTTTTTTCATTTGGCGTCTGTGTCATTTTCATAAATCACTAAAGTATAAATCACCGAGGTAACTGATTTTAAACATCGGTTGATTATGGTCCGCAACAATTCAACGGTTGCGCTTGCCGCATATGCTTAGAGATCGACACTGCCTCATGCGACTGGCCAAACTGAAGCCATTGCTGGAAAAATTCGGAGTTTCGCGCGACGGGACCGCAGCCATCGAATTCGCGATCCTCGCCATCCCTTATTTCCTGGTTGTTTTCGCAATCATCGAAACCTTCATCGCCATGATCGCGGAGCAGGTGGTCGTCAATGCCACCGAAAGCATGGCCCGGCGGCTGAGGACGGGGCAGATCAGCAGTTCAATTTCGAAAGAAGACTTCCGAAAGAACTTCTGCAACGAAGTCTCGGTGATAATCACCTGCTCCGCGGATGAGATCAAAACGGAACAGAAGCTCTATATCGATCTTCGCTCTTTCACCACCTTCAAGGATATCCCCACCGCCATACCTTTGAAGGCCTTCGGAGAATATTACGATCTTGATACGGCGCAATTCGGCTTCAAGCCGGGTGGGCCGGAAACGATCAACATGCTGCGTGTCTATTATCGCTGGCGCGTGACCGCCGATATCATTCGCCCCTATCTTACAAAAATTCGCCCGGCCGATGGATCGATGCCTTCTCACTTCCTGATCGTCGCGACCGACGCTTTCATGAACGAAAAATACACGACAAGCGGGGGCTCCTGATGGCAGGTCTGATTGCCGCCGTGACGCAAGGCAATCTGCGTTTCATTGCGCTTGCTTCACGCTTCGCAAGAGATCGCCGCGGTGTTGGCGCGGTGGAATTCGCGATCATTTTCCCGATATTGCTCGCACTTTATGTGACGTCCTTCGAACTCACCATCGGCTACAATACCTACAAGCGGGCAAGCAGCGCCGCCGCGACGATCAACGACCTGATTTCGAAAACGGGTTCTGTAGACAAGACCTATCTTGCAGGCATGGGGGATGTAGCATCCGCAGTCTTCGCGCCCTATAGCACGAAGGGTCTCCGCCTAAAGATCAGCGGTATCAAGATCGATGCCCAGAAACAGGCGAAAATCACCTGGTCCTGGGATGAGAAGAACCAACGGCCCTATGCGGTCGGCTCTGCGGTGGTGGTGCCGACCCGCCTGCTGATTGCTGACAGCTTCCTCATCCATGTCGAACTTTCTGTCCCGCATGAACTGCTGATGTTCATGACCGACATCTCCTCCTCTGGCGTCAAGTCGATCACCATCGGCCGCGATTATTTCTTCAAGCAGCGCGATGCGGAGACAGTCTGCAGCAATTGCTGAATGCACCGTTGCATCCGGATCCCCTCGCGCTGACGGCTAGTAGACATCACGAAGATAGCGCTTCTCGCGCTTCAGCTGGCTGACATATTCGCTTGCTGCTTCCGCCGACAGGCCGGCCTCGTCAATGATGATCCGGTGCAGGGCATCGTCTACGTCCTTCGCCATGCGGGTCGCGTCACCGCAGACGTAAAAATAGCCCCCCTCTTCGAGCCACTGATAAAGCGCCTTGCCATTCTGCCGCATGCGCGTCTGCACGTAGATCTTTTCCGCCTGATCGCGCGAAAAGGCGAGATCGAGACGCGTCAGCACGCCCGCACGGCTCATTTCACCCAGCTCACTCTCGTAAATGAAGTCCGACTGCCGGTGCTGGTCACCAAAAAACAGCCAGTTCCTGCGGGTGGCGCCCCGCGCCAGCCGTTCCTGCAGGAAGGCCCGGAACGGCGCTATTCCCGTGCCCGGACCCACCATTATAACCGGCGCATCGTCGTTCTGCGGCACACGGAACGCCTTGTTGGGCGAAACGAAAACCCCGGCAGTCGCCCCTGGCTCCACCCGATCTGCCAGATAGGTGGAGCACACGCCGCCGCGCTCG
The DNA here is from genome assembly GCF_017357485.1 of Rhizobium sp. ZX09. Taxonomy (NCBI): domain Bacteria; kingdom Pseudomonadati; phylum Pseudomonadota; class Alphaproteobacteria; order Hyphomicrobiales; family Rhizobiaceae; genus Rhizobium; species Rhizobium sp. ZX09. The sequence goes on along the minus strand of NZ_CP031363.1, from coordinate 2,836,741 downwards.
CGGTCGTGAGCGCGATAACGCACGCTGGCGATCGTCAGATGCACGCTGTTTCTCGCGGCAAGGGGGCTGGAGGAGATGGAGTAAGCCCGATGCTGCAGCGGTTTCAGGAAAGTCACGAATTCAGCAAGATCGAAAAGACGCCTGCCGCCAAGATTGAGCAGGTCGAGAATATCCTTAGCCCAGAGAAAGGCGGCCAGCTGCTCCCTGTCGCCGTTCGCAAGAACATGCGCCAGTTCGTCATGACCCGCGCGCTTGCCGATTTCGGCGACCAGTTCGCGCGAAGGCGTCGAGATTTCGAACATGCGGAGAAATGCGTCTCCCACCGAACGATCCAGCCCGGCCACTTCGCTATCGGCTTCCGCCCCGAAATGGTCGAGCAACGCACCAGCCAGTTTCGGGCAGTTGACCGGAACGACACCAAGCGCATCACCCGCCTCATAGCTGAGGCCGCTTTCCCCGAGATCGAATTCGTAATGCCTGATTTCCTTCGATGAAGCCGGACCGGAAAGACGGTGATTGACGCTTAGCCGCGCCAGATAGGGATTCTTCCGATTCCATTCCTGTTTCGCCCGCCTGGGGAGTTGGGCCGGCCGAGGCATGACGATAGTCGCCGCCTGGTCGCCATCGAGCGCAAGTGCAATTGGCAGGGTCTCATCGATCCAGGCGGCGGCGGCGTCCTCGAAGTCGATATCGCAATCAATCCGCGTTTTCATACGTTTGCCGCCGAGCTGCTCAAAGCGCGTATCGATGAGTTTGCCGGCCTGGCAAAATCCGTCATACCCCGTATCACCCAGCGCCAGCACGGCGAAATTCATCGCCTCCAGTCGTGGCGCACCGTCAGCGGCAAGCGCTTCCCAGAATAGCTGCGCATTATCGGGCATTTCACCCTCGCCATAGGTCGAGGTCACGACAATGACCCGTTTCATCGAACCGAGGCGCTCCATGGACACGTCGTCAAGCGCCATCACCGCCGGCTGCATACCCCGCGTGCGGGCGGCGGCGGCGATATCCATCGCCAGCGCCTCGGCATTGCCGGTCTGTGTGCCGAAGAGGATGTTCAGCACGCTCGCTGCCGTCTTGGGAGCGGCAGCGGCGACAGATGCCTCCAGGCCAATGGCCGCGCGGGAGTGGAGCCCGGCTAAAAAACCCGCAAGCCAGGCGCGCTGGTCGCCGTTAAAGGGCGCGTCTTCGGGAATGTAAGGTATCTTCATCATGCTGCCCTGTTCTGGCTGGATGCGGCGGTTAGGTCAGGAATGGCGCGGGCCGCGAAAAGCTCTTCGAAGCCCGGCAGACGACCGATCTTCTCGATGTTTTTGCGGCTCTGCTGAATGATCCAGCCATAGGTGCCTGGACTGTCCACCGACCAGATGTTGCGGCGCGCCAGTGCCTGCTTGTAGTCATCAAGTCGCTTGGCGGCGATCATCACCGCAAGCTGTGCGTCGTTATGGTCGGAAAGAGCCTCGCGCGCATATTTCAGCAGACGCTGCATCAGGGCATAATCTTCCGTAAGGATGAGATTGCGCACCGCCTTTTCGATGGCGGCGTCGGAAGGACCCGATGCCATCGGCAATCGCTGCAAGGCAATGGCCTGCGCCATGCTCAACACAGTGTAATTGTTGATCAGTGCGTACATGTCTTCCGTATCCGTTTCGCCATAGGCCGGCACGGTGCCGTTCAATACGGACTTGCGATCTCGATAGGCCAGCTTGAACTTCCGCAGCTGATGGGCAGCAAGTGCGGAAGCCAATTCCTCCAGCAATTCCTTGCGCGGCTTGGCCTTGAGAATTTCGTCGCTGTCCTGATAAAGCAGCAGCGCGCGTGGCATGCCGTAAACGAAATTGTGCTGTTCGCTCTCCCAGTTTTCCAGCAGCCATGCGGCCTTCGCTGAGCCAGTCTCCACCGCGTGCCAGTTCAGAAGCTGGTGAACGGCGTGACGATGGATCGCCGCCTGCTCGTCCTCGCCCGTGATGGAGCCAAGCAGGATCGAATCGTGGCTGACTTTCTTCGGCAGGTCGCCATAGGGATCGTATTGATAGACGAAACCGCCACTCATGCCGTTGCCGAAGCCCTTGCCAAAACTGCCGAGGTTAAGCACCGCACCGTTGGTCATGTATTCGCAGGCAAAATCCCCCACGCCCTCCACAACGGCGGTCGCGCCGGAGTTGCGCACCGCGAAACGGTCGCCTGCCTGCCCTTCCACAAAGGTGCGGCCGCCGGTTGCGCCGAACAGTGCGAAATTGCCGACCAGCACATTCCCGCCCGCCTCCTGCGAACCGCCGCCGGGAGAACGCACGACGATGGTGCCACCGCAGGCGCTTTTGCCGACGCCGTCATTGCAGGTACCGGTATGGACCATGACCATGCCGTCGTTGCAGAAAGCGCCAAAGGATTGTCCAGCCGAACCTGATGTATCGATGCGCACGGAACCCGCTTCCAGAAATCGACGGCCACGGCTGTCCCGCCTGACGGCCGGCAGCGCATCCGCCTCTTCGTCGGAAAGCTCATGGTTCAGCATACGTTCGATATCGACGGCGAGCTGGCCGCCGACGCTCTTGTTGCAATTGTTAAGGAAACGGTTGCCGCCAAGCTCGATGCTTTCGCGCCCGCCGTCGACCAGTGCCGAGCGCACGAGTTCGATGAAGGCATCGTCCAGCGCGAAGTCCTTTTCCATATAGACCGGGCTGTCGATCTTCACTTCCTCGACCACTGTTAGCATTGCCCGGAGGTCAAGCTGGCCAACGCTTGCGGGATGATCGAGTAGGTGAAGAAGATCTGAGCGGCCTCGCGCTTCCCGCAGCGAACGGAGCCCGAGTGCGGCCAGGATCTCGCGCGTTTCATGGGCGATGTTCATGAGATATTGCGCCAGCGCCCGCGGATCGCCGTTAAACGCCTCCTGATTGGTGGTGAGGCCGGCCGGGCATTTGATGTTGCAGTTCTTCGCCATGACGCATTTCAGCATCATCAGCACCGTGGTGCCGAATTCGAAACTATCCCCGCCGAGAAGAGCCGATTTCACGACATCGCTCGCCGTCTGGTGCGCGCCGGAGCAGCGCAACAGCACCTTGGCGCGCAGGCCGGTGGCGCAAAGCGCCTGATGCACCTCGGCAACGCCAATTTCTGCGGCGCGCCCAGTATATTTGAGGCTGGTAACGGCCGCCGCCCCCGTGCCGCCGGTATTGCCGGCGACGTTGATGACATCCGCTCCCGCCTTGGCGACACCGACCGCGATCGTGCCGATGCCTTCTGACGAGACCAGCTTGACGATGACCCGCACGCGCGCTGCCTTGGCGTCGTGGACGAGTTGGGCCAGATCCTCGATGGAATAGGTATCATGATGCGGCGGCGGCGAGACAAGCTCGACGCCCGGCGTACCGCCACGCGCGGCGGCGATTTCCACCGTGACCTTTGGAGACGGCAATTGTCCGCCTTCGCCGGGCTTTGCGCCCTGGCCGATCTTGATCTCGATCTCTTCCAGCATCGGATCGGCAAGATAGCCGGCCCAGACACCGAAGCGGCCCGATGCGAACTGCTTGATGCGCGAGGCGCGAATGGTGCCGTATCGCGATATATGCTCGCCGCCCTCACCGGAATTTGACATGCCGCCAACCATGTTGGTGCCATGCGCCACAGCCTCATGAGCGGCCGCGACAAGCGCGCCATGGCTCATTGCACCAGAGGCGAGGGTCATGGTGATCTCGCTGGCTTTTTGCACGGCATTGAGCGAAATGCTCGCCGGCGCGGTGCGAACAAGCGAGAGGTAATCGGAAGCCTCGCCCCTCGCCTGAACCAGAAGAGCGCCCCCTTCAAGCCAATGTCCAACTATGTCCTCGCCGAAGCGATCGATCAGCGATTGGCCAAGTGCTGCGAGCCTGGCAAGCTCATGGCCGTCCGGGCCGGTCAATTGCAGCCGGAAGGCGCCTTCCTCTGCGCCTTCGCAGAGCAAGCCCCGTACCATGAAGCTGTTATTGCCCTTGCGGGAAAACCGACCCATTTCACGGCGAAACTCTTCCGCCGAACCGGCGAACGTCACATCCGCCGGCAATTCCAGGACATCGCGCAGGGCGGCGGGGCGACGCGCTCTTTCTTCCGCCATCATACTGGCAAATGCGCGGTAGCCGGGCGTTACCTCGAAGGCATCGATCGCCTCCGGGGTCAACCGGTCAAAACTGGTGTGATAATAGGCCGCGTCGCCGAGACCGAAGGCATCTTCCAAGCGGTTGAGCGGCAGGAGACGCAGCGCCTCTTCGTTTTCGGTTCCCTTGTCGAAGCCGATCTTTTCCTCCGTCATATCCACGAAACCGCGGACGGCCGTCGTGCCATAGGAATGGCCGGCCCCTTCGGCACGCTCCTTGAAAAGACCGAGCAGCGGAATGTCGCTTTCTCCCTTTACAGACAGCGCCTTGCGGTGCCAGTCCGCCACGGCCTGGGCGATGACGGCGAAGCTCACGCCGCCGACCGGCGTTTTCACATTCGGGAAATAACGCTTCAGCACGTCATCTTCCGTATCGAGGAAGTTCGGCTCGAAGAACTCGCCCCCGATATAGCTTTCCGCCGTACACAGGCCCACCTTGCCCATGGTCTTCATCAGCGATTTTTCCGCCGCCTTGGCGAAGCGCTTGAAGGCCTTGTCGGCTTCGCTGCCGAATTTCTCCTCGGCGCGGAACTGCACGGCGAGCGGATAGACCGCCGAAGCGCCAAAGCCGAGACCGGCTGCAATGTGATGGGAGGAGGAGAATTGTCCGCTTTCGACGATCAGCGACACACGCAGCCTGAGGCCTTCCTCGATCAGTCGCTGATTGATGGCGGAAACGACCATGATCATCGGCAAAGCGGCACGACGTGCGGAAACATGCCGGTCAGTGATCACGGCAATGCCACCTTCGCCAGCGGCAAAAGCGGCGACCGCGGCGCACAGTCCGTCTATCGCCTCTCTCAATGCCGCTTCATTGGCCTCCCCTTGATCGAAGACGGGCGCATAGAGCATTTCGAAACGGCACACCGGCGTCTCGGTCTGCTCGCGGATGCGCAGCATGTCCAGGTGGCTAAGGATTGGCGAGCGCACGACGATCTGGCGTGCCTTCTTAGCGCCGCTGTTCGGCTTGGCACCCAGGGCCACCCGTAGCGTCATGCCATCAGCTTCGCGAATACTGTCTAGCGGCGGATTGGTGACCTGCGCGAAACGCTGCGAAAAATACTTGGCGACCCCACCTTCCTGATCGGAAAGCGCGTTGATGGCATTGCCGTATCCCATCGCCGAAATTTTTTCGGAACCGGAAGCCAGCATCGGGTCCATCAGGAATTTAAAACTTTCCTGATTGTGCGAATAGGCGACGTAACGCTGGTGACGTTCGAGATCACCATTATAACGCAGCGGTGAGCCCTGCTTTTCCGCTGGCACTTCCGGCAGATCCTCCAGCATGACACGGGCTTCGCGCAGCAGGGATGAATAGTCGCGGCGCGCGGCAAGAAGCTCCAGCGCCTCGACGGTGGAAAAGGCGCGGCGCGCGGCGTGGTCGTAATAAAGCATGCCGCCCGCCTCGATGCGGCCGCGCCGGATAACGCTCTCCGCCGGAAAGGCGATCTGCCCGGCCTCCGACATGACACAGAGATATTCGTCCGTCTCGACGGTGCGCAGCGGGCGCAGGCCAAGCCGATCGAGCCGCGCGCCAACGATAGTGCCGTCGCCGAAGATCAGCGCGGCCGGACCGTCATTTTTCTCCTCATAGAGAGAGAAATATTCCAGCATCTCCTTCACGCCCGGCGACAGGGTGTCGTCGTTTTCCCAGGCTGGTGGCATCATCGAGACCACAGCGGTAACGAGGTCAAGACCGTCCTCCATAACCCGCGCCTGCAAGGTCTGGTCCAGACGGCAGCTATCCGACTGGCCTTTCGGCCTGATGATGCTGGCATTCTTCGCCAGGGCGACTGCCGCTTCCGACAGGCGGTTCTTCTTGTCGGTGTTGAGTTCGCCATTATGCGCCATCAGGCGGAAAGGCTGCGCCATGGATGGGTGCGGATCGGTATTGGTGGAGAACCGCGTGTGGAAATACATCGTATGCACTTCATGGCGCGGATCCGTCAGGTCGCAGAAATAGGGCATCACCTCATGGGAGTTCAGACGGCCCTTCAAGACCTGCGTGCGGGCGCTGAGCGAGAGCGGATAAAAGCCGGCGAGGTCAGGCACGCTATACGCAAGCGCCTCGATGGCAATCAGTGCCTTGTGGATACGCCAGTCGAATTCCGCCAGAGTTGCGCATTCGGCCGGAGCAGAGAAAACCCATTGGCGGATCGGCAACTGGTAAGGGATGGCGGCAGCACGGATGGCCGCGTCATTTACCGGTACATCACGGACGGTGAGGACCGAAAATCCCTGCTCCTGCAGCGCGCTGCCGATAATGCCAACCGCCTCATCATGGAACGCGGAGTTCTGCGGCAGGAAAAAATTGCCGACGCCGAAACGGCCGGCCTGCAAACCGTGTTCGCCAGTCAATTTCCGAAAGAAGGAGAGCGACAAATCCAGCGACACCCCGGCACCATCGCCGACACCTTCTGCCGACATGCCACCGCGATGCGGGACGGCGCAGAGCGCCTCGTGGCCGCGCTTCAACACATCGTGAGTCTGCACGCCGTCCTTGCGGGTGATGAAACCAACGCCACAGCTGTTTTTTTCAAATGCGGCATCGTAAAGGCCGAATTTTTGCTCCGTCACGCTCAAGGCACTCTCCTCTCATTGCGCAATTCGCGCGGCATCGCCTTTTTTCCGAATCCGGCGCGTCAGCCGGCGCTCTGCGGGCGGAGCCGCAGGCGACCTGGCTGCTCCTCTTCTTCTGCTTATCGGCGTTTGATGGCGCGAACGGTCGTTTTGCGGCCGTCAAACGGCTGGGCGGCAATCGCCGCTTTTTCGCAAATAATGATCGTGTTCGTTCGCATCGCGTTCCCTAGTGGCCGACTTTCAAGCGCTGAGATACGCCGAATTACGTCAGTATTGCTTACGTAATATTTCATGATTGGGAAAGTCAAGATTAAAATCGGTCCGACGCAATAAAAAAACAAAAAAGCCGCGAAATCCGACAGGATTTCGCGGCGTGACGGCTTCAGGAATTTTTTAAATTGCTCGGATCACTCAGACGGCATTTCGAGCGTGCGGCTAAACCAGAGTGCAATAAGCGTACAAAGGGCGCCCGACATGAGGTAGATGCCGACCGCAAAAAGGCCGAATTTGGACGAAAATCCGAGCGCAACGAGCGGCGCGAAGCCAGCACCGATCAGCCAGGAAATGTCCGAGGTCAAAGATGCGCCGGTGTAGCGGTACTCGCGGCTGAAGCGGGAGGCGAGCGCGCCGCCCGCCTGACCGAAGGACAGGCCCAGCAGCGAGAAGCCGATCAGCACGAAGAGATAACGGCCGATATCACCGGAACTGAGAAGAACGGGGGCCACAAGGCTGAAGAGACCAATCAGGACCGCCGCGATGGCCAGAAGTTTCCGCCGCCCTATACGATCCGCCAGAATGCCCGAAACGACAATCATGCCGCCGGCAATGATGGCGCTGACGAACTGCACGAAGAGGAAGTCCGACACGCGCTGGCTGGTGTTGAGAGAAACCCAGCTCAGCGGGAAGACGGTGACGAGATGGAAGAGCGCAAAGCTCGCCAGCGGCACGAATGCACCGGTGACAACCACCGGGAACTGCGACCGCAGCATTCTGAACATGGGACGCGGCTCCAGTTCATGCTGTTCCAGCATGGCCTGGAACTCCGGCGTCACGATCATGCGAAGGCGGGCAAAGAGCGCAAGCACATTCAGCGCCAGCGCCACGAAGAAGGGGAAACGCCAACCCCAGGCCAAAAACTCTGCGCTGGAAAGCTGCGTGACGAAAACGATGAAGAAGGCGCTCGCGAGGCCAAAACCCATAGCCGCCCCGATTTGCGGCATCATGGCGTACCAGCCGCGCTGCCTCGGCGGAGCGTTCATGGCGAGCAGCGAGACAAGGCCATCCCAGGCGCCGCCGAGACCAAGGCCCTGGCCGATACGGAAAACCGCCAGCAGGCAGGGGGCCAGCATGCCAGCCTCGGCGTAAGATGGCAGGAAGCTGATCGCCATGGTGGAACCGCAGAGCGTGAAGAGCGCGGCCATCAGCTTGACGGCGCGGCCGAACCTGCGGTCGATCTGGAGGAAGATCAGAGAACCGATCGGCCTTGCGATAAAAGCGAGAGAGAAGACAGCGAAGGAATAAAGCGTGGCCGTCAGCGGATCCACATAAGAGAAGAAGACATGCGGAAAAACGAGCGCGGAGGCGATGGCGTAAATGAAAAAATCAAAAAACTCCGTCATTCTCGCAAGGATGACTGCAATCGTAATGCGATCCGGATCGACCTTTACGGGGCCGGCACCGTGTCCGTTCGCCTCTGGCGCCTGCCCAAAAGATGGAGCAGCATTCGTATAACTCATAATATTCCTCCTGCGTCATGGACGAACCATTTCCTGTAACGCGCAGGCTCCTCTTCCGTTGCGTTACGATGTGACGGATTGTCACACGCACCCTACGTAACGTCAATTGAAGTTTGAGAAGAAAGGCTTGCCCCACGGGCTTCCTATGCGATAATGCACGCGCTCCGCCTGTAAACGCAGCTTTGACCGCCATATGGTGCATCGCAACGATTTCGCTGCACCGCGACAATATACCTCATTTGAAAAATGATGTTCGGCAATTATTCGCGGCATAATCCAAACTGTACGAGTTCAAAGAACGTGCGCATGATCAAAAAACTCCCATCCGCCCTCCTGGCAATTCCGGCAATGCTGCTGCTCAGCGGCTGTAACCTTGTTGTCATGAATCCGTCGGGCGACGTCGCCATCCAGCAGCGCGATCTTATCATCACGTCCACGGTCTTGATGCTGCTGATCATCGTTCCCGTCATTGCCCTGACGCTGTTCTTCGCATGGAAGTACCGCGAGTCGGCCAAGGCCGAGGATTACGATCCCGAGTGGCACCATTCCACGCGCCTTGAGATGGTGATCTGGTCGGCACCCGTCGCGATCATTCTGATGCTCGGTACCGTGACTTGGATTTCCACCCACCGACTCGACCCTTATCGGCCGCTGGAGCGCATCGACGAGAACCGTCAGGTCACCGCCGATATCAAGCCGATCACCGTCGAAGTTGTGGCCATGGACTGGAAGTGGCTGTTCTTCTACCCTGAACTCGGCATTGGAAGCGTCAATGAATTCGCCGCTCCGGTCGATGTTCCGATCAATTTCAAGATCACCGGCACGACGGCGATGAACTCCTTCTTCGTTCCAGCACTGGCCGGCCAGATTTATGCCATGGGCGGCATGCAGACCAAGCTGCATGCCGTGATCAACAAGGAAGGCGTCTATGACGGCTTCTCGGCCAACTTCTCCGGCCCCGGCTTCTCGCATATGCGCTTCAAATTCCACGGCCTCAGCCAGCAGGGCTTCGACCAGTGGGTGGCCAAGGCAAAGGAAGGCGGCAAGGGCTTCGGGCGCCAGGAATATCTCGAATTCGCCAAGCCTTCGGAGCGCGAGCCGGTGCAATATTTCGCTTCGGTCGATCCGGAACTCTACAGCGCCATCCTCAACCGTTGCGTGGAGCCCAACAAGCTCTGCATGCGCGACATGATGCATATCGACGCCAATGGCGGCGGCGGCAAGGAAGGCATCGACATCGCCAAGGCGCTTAACTCCGTCGTCTGCACCCCGCTTGCGCCTTATGGCGTCGCCAGCGGTCCACAATCCACTCCGGCTGCTATCGAAGGCCAGACTTTCGAACCTGCGGCGCTGCCGGAAACCAAACAAGTCGCTGGCTGACGATACGTCCCGGCATTCTGCGGCGCGGCCTGTCCGCGCCGAATTTACGTCTTTGAATCGCAAGAGGCTAAAATGGTCGTCAACTCCGATCAAACGTCGTTCCTGTTCGGACGGCTAACCTGGGAGTCAATCCCGCTTCACGAGCCCATTCTTGTCGCCACCTTCGCGGCCGTGGCTCTGGGTGGCATCGCCGTCGTCGGCGCCATCACCTATTTCAGGCTGTGGGGCTACCTCTGGAATGAATGGTTCACGAGCATCGATCACAAGAAGATCGGTATCATGTACATCATTCTGGCGCTTATCATGCTTCTGCGCGGTTTTGCCGACGCCATCATGATGCGCGTGCAGCAGGCCATCGCCTCCGGCGGATCGGAGGGATATCTTCCGCCGCATCACTACGACCAGATATTCACCGCCCACGGCGTCATCATGATCTTCTTCATGGCCATGCCGATGATCACCGGTCTCATGAACTTCGTCGTGCCGCTGCAGATCGGCGCCCGCGACGTTTCATTCCCGTTCCTCAACAATTTCTCCTTCTGGATGACCACGGCTGGCGCCGTCATCACCATGATCTCGCTGTTCATCGGTGAATATGCGCAGACGGGCTGGCTTGCCTATCCGCCGCTTTCCGGCATCGACGGAAGCCCCGGAGTGGGGGTCGACTATTATATATGGGGTCTGCAGATCGCGGGTGTCGGAACGACGCTGTCAGGCATCAACCTGATCGTGACCATCATCAAGATGCGCGCGCCGGGCATGACCATGATGCGTATGCCGATCTTCGTCTGGACGTCGCTGTGTTCGAACATCCTGATCGTGGCATCCTTCCCGATCCTGACCGCAACGCTCGCGCTTCTGACCCTTGACCGCTACGCTGGTACGAATTTCTTCACCAACGACCTTGGCGGCAATCCGATGATGTATGTCAACCTCATCTGGATCTGGGGCCATCCGGAAGTTTATATTCTGGTACTGCCGGCTTTCGGTATCTTCTCCGAAATCGTCGCCACCTTCTCAGGCAAGCGCCTCTTCGGTTATGCGTCGATGGTCTACGCCACTGCCGTCATCACCATCCTGTCCTATATCGTCTGGCTGCACCACTTCTTCACCATGGGGTCGGGCGCAAACGTCAATGCCTTCTTCGGCATCACGACGATGATCATCTCGATTCCGACGGGTGCGAAGATCTTCAACTGGCTCTTCACCATGTATAAGGGCCGCATCAAGTTCGACGTGCCGATGCTGTGGACGATCGGCTTCATGATCACCTTCGTCATCGGCGGCATGACCGGCGTCCTTCTCGCCGTACCGCCAGCGGACTTCGTGCTGCATAACTCGCTGTTCCTGATCGCCCACTTCCACAACACGATCATCGGCGGCGTGGTGTTCGGCGTTCTCGCCGGCATCGTCTACTGGTTCCCGAAGGCCTTCGGCTATCGTCTCGATCCGTTCTGGGGCAAGCTGTCCTTCTGGTTCTGGTTCACCGGCTTCTATTTCGCCTTCATGCCGCTCTATATTCTCGGCCTGATGGGCATTACCCGCCGCCTCAGCCAGTTCGAAGACAACTCTCTTCAGATCTGGTTCCTGATTGCCGCCTTCGGCGCCTTCCTGATCGCGCTCGGCATCGCCTCCTTCGTCATCCAGCTCATCGTCAGCTTCCTGAAGCGCGACAAGCTGCGTGACGTCACCGGCGACCCCTATAATGGCCGCACGCTGGAATGGTCGACGTCTTCGCCGCCGCCGCAGTATAATTTCGCCTTCACGCCCGTCATTCACGATGTTGACGCCTGGACGGACATGAAGAAGCGCGGTTACAGCCGCCCGCTGGAAGGCTTCATCCCAATCCACATGCCGAAGAATACCGGCTCGGGCGTCATCATCAGCGCCATCAGCGTGGTGCTGGGCTTTGCCCTGGTGTGGCACATCTGGTGGCTGGCAGTTCTGTCATTCATCGGCATCGTCGCGGTATCGATCGCCCATACCTTCAACTACAATCGCGAATACTACATTCCAGCCTCCGACGTCTCTACGGTTGAGGCGGAACGTACCAAGCTGCTCGCGAAACAGGCGTAACGAAACATGGCTCATACACCTGCACAAAGCGTCGACGGCGCTGAACCACCGGTCTTTTACCTGAAGGAAGACCATCATCCCGAGAACGGCACTTCGATCGGCTTCTGGCTCTACCTGATGAGCGACTGCCTGATTTTTGCCGTGCTCTTCGCCACCTACGCCGTCCTCGGCCGCAGCTATGCGGCCGGACCTTCGGGCGCGGATCTGTTCGATCTCAAGCTCGTCGCCATCAACACCGGCTTCCTGCTTTTCTCCTCCATCACCTATGGCTTCGCCATGCTGGAAATGGAAAAGCAGAAGGTGAAGACGACCCTGGTCTGGCTCGGAATCACCGGTCTCTTCGGCCTCGCCTTCCTTGCCGTCGAACTTTACGAGTTCCACCACCTGATCGAAGAAGGAGCCGGTCCGCACCGTTCGGCTTTCCTGTCGTCGTTCTTCGCGCTGGTCGGCACCCACGGTTTGCACGTCACCTTCGGCATCATCTGGCTCGTCACGCTGATGGTGCAGGTCGCCAAGCATGGCCTGATCGCGGCGAACAAGCGTCGCCTGATGTGCCTGTCGATGTTCTGGCACTTCCTCGACGTCATCTGGATCGGCGTCTTCTCCTTCGTTTACCTCATGGGAGTTCTTTGATGAGTTCCGAAGCACACGCACATCACGACGCGCATGGCGACGACCATCATCACCATGATGGCGCGAGCCACGGCACGTTTAAAAGCTACATGATCGGCTTCATCCTTTCGGTCATTCTGACGGCGATCCCCTTCTGGCTTGTCATGGGCGACGTCCTTGAAAACAAGACGCTGCTCGTCATCGCTATCATGGGCCTTGGCGTCATCCAGATCTTCGTGCACATGATTTATTTCCTGCACATGGACACGAAGTCGGAAGGCGGCTGGACCTTCATGGCGCTGATCTTCACCGTCGTGGTGCTGCTGATCACGCTCTCCGGTTCGCTGTGGGTCATGTACAACATGAACAAGAACATGATGCCGCTGCACATCGAAGATGTGAAAAACCTGCCTTAACCAGAAATTGCGGCCTGCCGGGAGCCCGGCAGGCCGCCTTCCGCGCCAACACATGACCCCATGAATCGTGGCGCGATTTATGGGGTTATCTGCTGGAAGAAGCGCATTCGGGGCGATGAGGCCCGGTCAGGTGGACGACACCTCTGCCAGACACGCTTCTCAAGGACCGTGACATGACCAAAACAACGCCCCCCAAGCGCGGCATTCGCCCCGCAGCCATCGTCGTTCTGTTTCTGACCGTCGTCCTGACAGGGCTGCTGCTGGCTCTTGGAACCTGGCAGGTCAAAAGGCTTTCCTGGAAGCTCGACCTGATTGAGCGTGTCGAGGCCCGTGTGCACGCAGAACCCACCGAAGCGCCCGCCGCCGGGCAGTGGCCGGCGCTCGGCGAGCCAGCGGAGTACGAATATCGCCGTGTGAGACTTTCGGGCACTTTCCTCAACGACAAAGAGGTCCAGGTCTATACCGTTACCGATCTCGGCCCGGGTTACTGGATCATGACACCGCTGAGACGGGATGATGGCACGAGCATCATCGTCAATCGCGGCTTCGTCCCGTCCGACAGGCGAGACCCGTCATCGCGACAGGAAGGTCAGCCGGCAGGCCGCGCGGAGGTCATCGGGCTGATGCGTGCCCCCGAAACAGGCGGGCTTTTCCTCCGCACCAATGACCCCGCAAATGGACGCTGGTACTCCCGCAATATTCCGCAGATATCGCAGGCCTCCGGCCTTTCGGGCGTCGCACCGTTTTATGTCGATGCCGATGCGGCGCCCAATCCCGGCGGTCTGCCGGTCGGTGGCAAGACCATGCTTACCTTCCCCAACAACCATCTCTCCTACGCCATTACCTGGTACATTCTCGCGGCCATGGTCGTCGCGGCGGGCTGGTATGTGCTGCGCAATCTGAACGCCCCGAGGTCAAAGCGGGGCAAGGATTGAGCGGCCGGTTTTACCGGATGGTTCACAAAACCCCTTCCTTCTTCACGTTTTGCTGATCTATAACGACAGTTCGGCCTGACATGCCCGTCGGCGCAGCTTCGTTTCGGTGAGTTATGGCAAGAGCATTTCTTCTCGTTCTGGATTCCTTCGGCGTCGGCGGTGCGCCGGATGCGGAGCACTATGGCGATCTTGGAGCGAATACGCTCGGTCACATCGCGGAATTCTGCGCTGCCGGTGCAGCTGACAGAACGGGACTACGGTCCGGACCGCTGAAGCTGCCGAACATGTGTTCACTCGGCCTGCTGGAGATCGCAAGGCAGGCAAGTGGTGACATTCCCGCCGGCATGGAGGCGCCGGAACGCATTTTTGGCCTGCATGGCTGCGCCAGCGAGGTTTCGAAGGGCAAGGACACTCCGTCCGGTCACTGGGAGATCGCGGGAACGCCGGTGACGTTCGACTGGGGATATTTTCCGACGGAGGGCGATGCGTTTTCGCCGGAACTGGTGAAAGCGATCTGCGAGGAGGCGGATCTTCCGGGTATTCTCGGCAATTGCCATGCTTCCGGCACCGAGATCATCGCGCGGTTCGGCGAAGAACATATCCGGAGCGGCAAGCCGATCTGTTACACATCTTCGGATTCCGTGTTCCAGATTGCCGCGCACGAAACGCATTTTGGCCTGGGGCGGCTCATCACGCTCTGCGAGACGGTACGCAAGCTGCTCGATCCGCTGAACATAGGCCGCGTCATCGCGCGCCCCTTCGTCGGCGAAACGGTCGCGACCTTCGAACGCACCGGCAACCGCCGCGATTTTTCCGTGCTGCCACCGGAGCCTACTCTGCTCGACCGGCTTGTGGAGGCCGGCCGAAAAGTGCACGCCATCGGCAAGATCGGCGATATCTATGCCCACCAGGGCGTTTCACGCGTCATCAAGGCAAACGGCAACGCCGCCCTGATGGATGCGACGCTGCAGGCTATCGACGAGGCAGAAAACGGCGATCTCGTCTTTACCAATTTCGTCGATTTCGACATGCTTTATGGCCATCGGCGCGACGTTGCCGGTTACGCCGCCGCCCTTGAGGCTTTCGATGCGCGAATTCCCGAAATCCACCGCAAGATGGCGCCTGGCGATATCGCTCTTCTTACCGCCGATCACGGCTGCGACCCCACATGGCGGGGCACGGACCACACACGGGAAAGGGTGCCGATCATGGCATTCGGCCCGGGCATTCGCTCGCGCGATGTCGGCATTCGTTCAAGCTACGCCGATATCGGCGAAAGCATCGCCCACCATCTAGGTATCGAGGCCGGTTCTCACGGCAGGAGCTTCATTTGACATCGCATTTGCTGAAGGCGGAAATTCACTGCCACATCGAAGGTGCGGCCCCGCCCGCCCTCGTCGCGAAACAGGCTGAGAAATACGGAATCGACACCAGCAGCTTTCTGCGGGACGGCCAATATGTATGGTCGGATTTCGCCGAATTCATTCGTTGTTATGATGCGGTGGCGCAAGTGTTCAAGACGGATGAGGATTATGCCGTTCTGACCGAGGCCTATCTGACCGAACTCGCAGAAGCCAATACCATCTATAGCGAACTGATCATTTCGCCCGACCATGGCGACCGCATCGGGCTTGGCGCCGACGCTTATCTGGCCGGCATTGCCGAAGGCATCCGGATTGCAAAAGAGAAGACGGGTATCGAAACCCGCATCATCGTCACAGGCGAGCGGCACTTCGGTCCGGAGCGAGTGATCGCCGCGGCCGAATATGCGGCGCGCACCCAACATCCGCTGGTGACGGGGTTCAACATGGCGGGCGAGGAGCGTATGGGCCGCGTCGCCGATTATGCGCGCGCCTTCGATATCGCACGCGATGCCGGCCTTGGATTGACCATTCATGCCGGCGAGGTTTGCGGGCCGGAAAGCGTGGCCGATGCACTTGATCTCGTCAAACCATCCCGCATCGGGCATGGCGTGCGGGCAATCGAGAATGCCGGTCTCGTTGCACGGCTCGCCGAAACCGGAACAGTCCTTGAAGTCTGTCCCGGCTCCAATATTGCGCTCAAGGTCTATCCCGACTTCGCCAGCCATCCGCTGAGAGCCCTCAGCGACGCGGGAGTGCGGGTCTGCATCAACTCCGACGACCCGCCATTCTTCTTTACATCACTTGCACGGGAATATGCGCTGGCCGCCGACGAGTTCGGCTTCAGCGATGGCGAGATAAACCGCATGACCCGCACCGCACTGGAATGTGCCTTCGTTGACGAGGCAACGCGCGGAAGGCTGCTTAAAAAACTCGACGGCGCCTGATGCAGCTGTTGGCAGGGTAAAACCACGAAGAAGGCTTGCGAAAAGCCGACTTTCGGTCAATTACAGGGGCACAAGAAAAAAGGAAGGCCAGTTTCATGGACGGCGTCACAGTCATCGAACATCCGCTGGTGCGGCACAAACTCACCATCATGCGCAAGAAGGAAACCTCCACAGCCGGCTTCCGCCGCCTGCTCAGGGAGATTTCGACGCTGCTCTGCTATGAAGTGACGCGCGATCTTGAAATGACGATGGAAACCATCGATACGCCGCTCGAGACCATTCAGGCACCGGTGCTGGAAGGCAAGAAGCTGGTTTTCGCCTCCATTCTGCGCGCCGGCAACGGCCTTCTGGAAGGCATGCTCGAACTGGTGCCTTCGGCGCGCGTTGCCCATGTCGGCGTCTATCGCGACCACGATACGCTTGAGGCCGTCGAATATTATTTCAAGGCTCCCGAAAGCCTCGATGCCCGTCTGGTCATCGTTGTCGACCCCATGCTGGCGACCGGCAACTCCTCCATCGCCGCCGTGGAAAAGCTAAAGGAGCGTGGTGCGAAGAACATCCGCTTCCTGTGTCTTCTGGCAGCCCCCGAAGGCATCAAGAATTTCCGTGAGGCACATCCCGATGTGCCGATCTACACCGCCGCGATCGACAGGCATTTGAACGAGAAGGGTTACATTGTCCCCGGCCTCGGTGATGCCGGCGACCGCATGTACGGCACCAAGTAACCATTCATCATCGCTTAACCTTTTACGCCATTCGCCGCCCGATCAGCGGCGGGTGGCTTTTTCTTTTAAGATTTCGGCATGTTTTGCGTCTATTCTTGCCAGGGGTAACCGGCCCTCGGAGGAGTGAAGACTTGCTGGCGCGCGCGATTTTTCTGCTTGTTGGCCTTTCCATCGGCGCCACACAAATACCCGTTCTGATGGACAAATTTCAGCCGCGCCCGGAAAGCAGCGTAGCAAAAACCGAAATTGTGGCCGAAGCAGCCAAACCCCAGCCTGTTTCGTTGGGCGGAGTCAATCTGAAAGCTGACGCCCGCGGCCACTTCAACGCCACCTTTCGTATCAACGGCAAATCATTCGACGGACTTATCGACACCGGTGCTTCAACGGTTGCCATCAATGAGACGATTGCACGTCGGCTCGGATACGGCGTCAACAGTCTGGATTTCAAATACGCGATCTCAACCGCCAACGGTCAGACCATGGCCGCCTATGTGAAGCTCGACCGGGTGGAGATAGGCACGATCCGCGTGCAGAATGTCGACGCCATGGTGCTGAAGGACAATGCACTGAGCAACATGCTGGTCGGCATGAGCTTCCTGAAGCAATTATCGTCGTTCAAGGTTTCTGGCGGCGAAATGCGGCTGGTCAGGTGATACGCTCGAGAACGGGTGCAGCGACTTCCGGCGCGTCGTCGCTGATTCCATAGCAGGCCGTTATCGCTTTAATGGCGTAGGCTGCGTCTTCTCCGGACGCTGCATGGACAATGGCAATCGGTTCTCCCTTTTCCACCTTCATCCCAAGCGGCAGGATATTCGAAATACCAACGGCGGGATTGATCCTGTCCGAGGGTTTTCGTCTGCCGCCGCCAAGTCCGACGACGGCGATGCCGAGTTCGCGCGTTGCGCAGGATGTCAGCCAGCCGCTGCTCACGGCCTGGACCGGAAGAGTGACTGGCGCGGACGGCAGATAAAGGAAAGGATTTTCAACGAAATCCGTTGGCCCGCCCAATGCCGAAATCATTCGCGCGAAAATTTCCATTGCCCGGCCGGAGGAGAGGGCGGCCGACGCCAGTGCTGCGCCTTCTTCCAGTGTGGCCGTTTTTTGAGCCTGCACGAGCATTTCCGCCGCGAAAGACAGAACCACGTTTTCCAGACGGCTGCCAGCCTTGCGACCAGCCAGAAAATCGAGACAATTGACGATTTCAACGGCATTGCCGGCGGCATCGCCGAGCGGCTGGTTCATATCTGTTATCAGCGCCGTTGTCGGCAAACCTGCGCCAACAGCCACATCGACCAGCGCGCGGGCGAGCGTTCGTGCATCGTCAATGCTTTGCATAAAGGCGCCGTTGCCGACCTTGACATCAAGCACAAGCGTCTGCAGCCCGGCCGCCAGCTTCTTCGACAGGATGGAAGCCGTAATCAGCGGTATGGAATCGACCGTCGCGGTCACATCGCGAATGGCATAGAGGCGTCTGTCAGCGGGGGCGAGGCCACCCGTCTGACCGATGATGGCACAGCCGACCGTCTTCACCGCCCGGCGAAACAGAACCTCGTCCGGCATGACATTGTAACCGGGAATCGCTTCCAGCTTGTCCAGCGTGCCGCCGGTATGCCCAAGGCCCCTGCCGGAAATCATCGGCACAGCGAGACCACAGGCGGCTACGATCGGGGCGAGCATCAGAGAGACATTGTCTCCAACGCCACCGGTCGAGTGCTTGTCGGCAACCGGCCTGCCGATATCGCTCCAGGACAGGACATCACCGCTGTCACGCATGGCAAGTGTCAATGCCACCATCTCATCCCGATTCATGCCACGGAAAAACACCGCCATGGCAAAAGCCGCCGCCTGCCCTTCCGAGATGCCGTCTTTCGACAGCGCTTCGATGAATGCGGCGATCTCCTGCGGCGAGAGCGCCAGGCCATCGCGTTTGCGGCGGATGGTTTCCTGCGGGATCAAGCTCAATACCCGCTGGCGGTCCTGGCGGGCTCTCCGCCGGCCAGAACGTTCAGCACGTCGTCAAGGAGACCTGAAGCGCCGAAACGGAACGTCGAAGGCATGGCCCAGTTCGGCGCCATGATGGTTTCCGCCAGCCGCAGGTAAAGTGTCGCGTCCTCCACGGTACCGATCCCGCCGGCCGGCTTGAAGCCCACCTTCTGTTTGCTGTCGCGGATCGCCTGCAACATGATGTCAGCCGCCTCCAGCGTGGCGTTGACGGCAACCTTTCCTGTCGAGGTCTTGATGAAATCGGCGCCTTCGGCGATTGAAATTTCGGAAGCCCGACGGATCAGGGCCCTGTCCTTCAGCTCGCCGGTTTCGAGAATGACCTTGAGCAGCACGGGTGTAGCGCAGGCCTTGCGAACGGCGGCCACCATGTCGGAAACCGCGGTTTCATCGCCCGCGATGAATTTGCGATAGGGAATGACAAGATCGATTTCATCCGCACCGTCGCGGATCGCCACCTCGGTTTCCGCGACCACGGTTGCGACATCAAGATCACCCGACGGAAAATTGACGACCGTTGCAATGCGGATCGTGTGGTCCTTTCCGAAGGCGGCGCGCGCCTGCGCCACGAAACGCGGCCAGATGCAGATGGCGGCCGTATTGCCAAACTCCGTATGCGCCCGCTGGCAAAGCGCGGCGATCTGCTGTGGCGTGCAGTCTTCCTTGAGGTTGGTGAGGTCCAGCAAGGACAAAGTGAGGGCAGCCGCTTCGCGCGGACGCTGGAGTTCCATGGTCACGCTCCTCCTGCGATCATTTCCTTCAGAATGGCGGCAAGCCTTTTGCCACCCACGGGAGCCATGTCCTTGGTTTCTTCATGGCTCAGTTCCGCGCCGGTCATGCCGGCACCGTAATTGGTAATAACCGATGCGGCAGCGACGCGCATCCCGAAAAAGCGCGCAAGGATGACTTCCGGCACGGTAGACATGCCCACGGCATCCGCCCCCAGCAGACGCGCCATGCGGATTTCCGCCGGTGTTTCGAAGCTGGGGCCAGAGAACCACATATAGACACCGCCGAACAATGGCACCGTCGCACGGATGGCGGCATTGCGCATGGCAAGCATAAGATCAGGATCATAAGCCGTCGTCATGCCGACGAAGCGGCGGTCGCTTTCCTCACCGATCAGCGGGTTCATGCCGGAATAATTGATGTGATCGGTGATCTGCATGACGGAGCCGGGTGGCATATCCTGCCTGACCGAACCCGCCGAATTGGTGAGGATGAGCGACTGCACGCCCAGGCCGGCGAGCGCTTCGATGACCGGGCGCATCGCTGCGGGATCACCCTTTTCGTAGAAATGGACCCGACCCGACAGCATCATGACGGGCTCACCGCCGAGATAACCGGCCACCAGTTCGCCCGCATGGCCGGAAACGCCGCCAGCGGGAAAGCCGGGCAGCTCGGCGTAAGGAATGCGGATCGGCTCGCTCACCTCTTCCACCAGCGATCCCAGACCGGAGCCAAGCACGATGGCGACGCGCGGCATGAGGCCGTTCAGGCGGTCCACCAGAATGTCGATCAAACCGTCGGTCATCAGGGCAGCTCGGTCTTGAAGACGGAGGGTAGCAGCTCTTCCATGGTCATGACCTTCTGGACGCCGGTTTCGTCACAAAGATAAATCTTTGTCTCCGGCGTGGCGAACTCGGCGATCTTCTGGCGGCAGCCGCCACAAGGAGAGCAGAGCGGCAGCTTCTCGGCGATAACGGCGACTTCATTGATCTTTTTCGCCCCGCCCATGATCATGGCGCTGATGGCTGATGGTTCTGCGCACCAGCCCTGCGGGAAGGAGATGTTCTCGATATTGGCGCCCTTGTAGATCTTGCCGTCTTCGGCGCGGATTGCCGCACCGACGGGAAATTTTGAATAGGGGGCATGGGCGAAGGCCATGGCCTCTACTGCCGCCTCAAACAGGGCATGGGCCTGCGGATCGGATTTCGGGTCGGAGGACATGGGGTTAACGCTCCTTCGCATAAGCAACGCCACCGGCCTTCGGGGGCTTGGCAACGCCGATGAAACCCGCAAGCAGGATGCAGGTCAGAATATAGGGCATGGCCTGGAATATCTGCACCGGCACTTCGCCGATGCCAGGCACGGATTTACCCTGCATGAAGTTCGCGACAGCATCCAGAAAACCGAACAGAAGGCAGGCGAACATGACTGGCACCGGCTTCCATTTCGCAAAGATCAACGCTGCGAGCGCGATGTAGCCCTTGCCCGCCGACATGTTGGCGATGAAAGCAGCGGATTGAGCCACAGCAAGATAGGCGCCCGAAAAACCGCAGAGAAAACCGGCGACAATGACAGCGCGGAAGCGCATCCATGTCACCGAAATACCAGCCGTATCGACAGCGCCCGGATTTTCACCGACCGCGCGCAGGCGCAGGCCGAAACGCGTTCGGTAAAGCACCCACCAGGACAGCGGCACCGCCAGGAAGGCAAGATAGGTGAGGATGTTGTTGCCGGAAATGACGTTTGCATAGAGCGGGCCGATGAAGGGAACCTCGCGCATGGCATCAGCGCCGGGCAGGATGATCGGGGCAAAACGCCCCTCGCCCGGAAGCTGCGGTGTGCGTCCGCCCTGGCCAAACCAGGCCTGTCCCAGTACCACGGTCAGGCCGGCGGCAATGAAGTTCAACGCCACGCCCGACACGATCTGGTTGCCGCGATTGGTGATGACGGCAAAGCCGTGGATCAGCGAGAACAGGATCGAGACGGCAATACCGGCCAAGAGGCCAGCCCAGGGGTTCGCCGTGATATAGGCAACGCAGGCGGAAGCGAAGGCCGCTGCCAGCATCTTGCCCTCAAGGCCGATATCGAACACGCCGGCCCGCTCGGAAAAGAGCCCGGCCAGTGCGGTAAAGAGAAGCGGAATGGTGAGACGAACGGTCGAGCCCAGAATGCTGACCAGCATATCGAAGAAATCCATGTCAGCTCACCCCTTTGCCAGACGCTGGTAAATGCGGACGATTGCAGGCCGGTACATATATTCCAGCGCGCCGGCGAAAAGGATCACAAGACCCTGAATGACCACGATCATCTCGCGGGTAATGTTGGGCATCTCGAAGGAAAGGTCTGCGCCGCCCTGATAGAGAATGCCGAACAGCAATGCCGCGAAGATGATGCCGAGCGGATGGCTTCGGCCCATCAGCGACACGGCGATACCGACGAAGCCCGCACCGGCGACGAATTCCACCTGCAGACGGGCCGACGCGCCCATAACCGGGTTCAGCGCCATCATGCCCGCCAGACCGCCTGAGATGAGCATGGCGATGATGACGGTGCGTGCATAGGGAATACCGGCATAAATGGCGGCGGAGGGGCTGATGCCGAGCGTGCGCATTTCATAACCGAGCTTGGTGCGCCAGATGAGCACCCACACCAGAAAACACATCACCAGCGCTATCAGGAAGGAGACGTTAAACGGCGCCGGACCAAGCTTCAGGCCGAAGAGCGCCATCAGCCAGTCGAGTTTCGGCAATTGGCCGCCCGGCAGAAAAGTGCGGGTTTCCGGCGCCATCTTGCCGGGCACGATCAGCACGTTCACCAGCAGGTAAACCATCAAGGCCGCAGCAATGAAGTTGAACATGATGGTGGTGATGACCACGTGACTGCCGCGTTTTGCCTGCAACCAGGCCGGAATGAAGGCCCAGGCAGCGCCAAAAACAGCAGCGCCGATGACGGCGAAGGGCATCGTCACGTACCATGGCACATAACGATCGAGTGCCAGCGCCACCAGCGCCGCGCCAAGGCCGCCGACATAGGCCTGACCTTCGGAGCCGATATTGAAGAGCCCGGCATGGAACGCGACGGCGACCGAGAGGCCGGTGAAGATGAAACTCGTCGTATAAAACAGCGTGAAGCCGATGGCATCACCACGGCCGAGCGCCCCTTCGATCAGCAGGCGCAGCGCTGCCAGCGGGTTTTCACCGATGGACCAGACAACGAGGCCGGAAATCAGAAAGGCGGTAACGACATTGAGAAACGGCAGGAGGCCGTAGGTAATCCAGTTTGGCAGCGGTACGGAAGCGGTGCTCATTCATGCCTCATGCGGCGATGCCGGCCATCATCAGGCCCAGCGTCTGTTCTTCGGCTTCCGCCGTTTTTTCTCCGACGACCCGGCCTGCGAACATGACCATGATCCTGTCCGACAGCGACCGGATTTCATCGAGTTCGACGGAAACCAGCAAAATCGCCTTGCCAGCATCGCGCATTTCGATGATGCGGCGATGAATGAATTCGATCGCGCCGATATCCACGCCGCGTGTCGGCTGGCCGATGATCAGCATCTTGGGGTCACGCTCGATTTCACGGGCGACAACGATCTTCTGCTGGTTGCCGCCGGAAAAGTTGGCGGTCTTCAGCTGCGGGTTTGGCGGGCGGATATCGTATTTCTCGATCTTCTCGACCGCATCCCTGCGAATGGCCTCGGGGTTGAGGAACGGCCCTTTGCCGTACCTTTCGTCGTGATGATAACCGAGGATGGAGTTTTCATATTCCTCGAATTTCAGCACCAGCCCCATGTGATGGCGGTCTTCCGGGATATGGGCGAGGCCAAGCCTGCGTAAAATTGCGGGATCGGGGCGATCCACCTTCTGTCCGTCGATCCAGATTTCGCCGGAATAGGGCTTTCGGATGCCGGCGATGGCTTCCAGCAGCTCCGACTGGCCGTTGCCTGCGACACCGGCAATGCCGACGATTTCCCCGGCGCGGACATCCAGCGAAACGTCATCCACCATGGTGACGCCGCGGCTATCCTTGACGGTGAGATTGCGGATCGACAAAAGAACGTCGCCCGGCGTCGTTTCGCCCTTTTCCACCCGCAGCAGCACCCGTCTGCCGACCATGAGTTCGGCCAGCTCCTCGACGCTCGTTTCGGAGGTTTTCCGGGTCGCCACCATCTCGCCGCGACGCATGACGGAGACGGAGTCCGTGATCGCCATGATCTCGCGCAGCTTATGGGTGATGAGAATGACTGTCTTGCCCTGATCACGCAACACGCCGAGGATCTTGAACAGGTGATCGGCCTCTGCCGGCGTCAGAACGCCGGTCGGCTCGTCAAGGATCAGGATTTCCGCGCCACGATACATGGCTTTCAGAATTTCGACGCGCTGCTGGAGGCCGACTGGCAATTCCTCGATCACCGCATCGGGATCGACTTCCAGTCCATAATCGTCCTCCAGGCGCTTCAGCTCCCTGCGTGCACCAGCCCGGCCATTGGCCAGCAGCGCACCGCCTTCTGCGCCCAGCATGACATTTTCCAGCACGGTAAAATTTTCGACCAGCATGAAGTGCTGATGCACCATGCCGATACCGGCATTGATGGCGGCCTGACTGTCGCGGATCGAAACCGGCGTGCCGTTCACCCGGATTTCACCGGCATCCGCCTGGTAAAAACCGTAGAGGATCGACATCAAAGTCGACTTTCCGGCACCGTTTTCCCCGATGATGCCGTGGATCGTACCCCTGGCAATTGTCAGATTGATGTTCTTGTTGGCGTGTACGGCACCGAATTTCTTGTCGATGCCCACGAGTTCGATTGCAGGGTCCATATTCAAACCGAAACCTCTCCGAAGGCTGGATATGAAAAGGGCGCAAGATGAAAAACATCATGCGCCCCAGCCACATATCATATCATTTCGGGCAGGAATTGTCCGCCATGTAATCATGGACCTTGACGGCGCCGGAGATGATGTCGGCTTTGGCCTTGTCCACGGCAGCAGTCATTTCAGGCGTGATGAGCGCCTTGTTGTTATCATCGAGCGCGTAGGCAACGCCGTCTTCCTTGACGCCGAGAGCGACGATGCCAGGCGTGAACTTGTCATCCTTGGCGTCCTTATAGGCGTTGTAAACGGCCAGATCGACGCGCTTGACCATCGAGGTCAGAACCGAACCGGGATGCAGGTGGTTCTGGTTGGAATCGACGCCGATCGAGAATTTCTTGTTGTCGGCGGCAGTCTGGAGCACGCCGATACCGGTCGCACCGGCTGCCGCGTAAATCACGTCCGCGCCCTGATCGATCTGGTTTTTGGTAAGCTCGCCGCCGCGCACAGGGTCGTTCCAGGCAGCGCCGGTGGTGCCGGTCATGTTCTGGAAGACTTCGATTTTGTCGTTGGCAGCCTTGGCGCCTTGAGCGTAACCACAGGCGAACTTGCGGATCAGCGGAATGTCCATGCCGCCGATAAACCCGACCTTGCCGGTCTTGGAAGCCATGCCGGCCAGCAGACCGACGAGGTAAGAACCTTCGTGCTCCTTGTAGACGACCGAGCGGACGTTCGGCAGTTCAACGACGGAATCGACGATGACGAACTTGGTGTCGGGGAACTCGGCGGCAACCTTTTCCATGGCCGACGTCCAGGCGAAGGATACGGCGACGACAGGGTTGAAACCCTTGCTGGCGAAGTTGCGGATGGCCTGTTCGCCCTGCGTGTCGCTGGTCGGTTCGAAGTCGCGGAATTCGATGCCCGTTTCCGCCTTGAACTTTTCAGCGCCGGCCGCAGCGGCCTCGTTGAACGACTTGTCGAACTTGCCGCCCGTGCCATAGACCAGCGCAGGCTTGATATCCGCGGCGAGCGCGGAGGCCGACATCGCGGCAAGCGCAAAAAGCGTCAGAAGGGATTTTTTCATTGTGCAGCCCTGTTGTTGCAATTGATATTTTAAGGGTCCTCCCGCAATCCCGTTTCCCGGGAATGTCTGCGGAACCGCCAGCCGTTATACCGGCTGTGCTTGCCTCATATCCTTGCATGGCTCAATGAAAAATTCATCCGGTTTTTTTGACCCGGTGGAAAAACTTTGATCTGGCGATTTTTTAGTCTTTCCACCGGGCAGAACTGCAAAAAAACTAGTCGATATTACAGCTTACGCCGGTTCCCCTGAGGCCGCAGTAGCCACCCGGGTTCTTGGCAAGATATTGCTGGTGATAGTCCTCAGCATAATAAAACGTTTCAAGCGGGCCGATCTCGGTGGTGATGGCGCCGGCATGGCCAGCCTCTTCCAGAGCCTGCTGAAATGCGTCTCGAGCTTTCTGTGCCTGCTGCAGCTGCCCTTCCGTCGTCGCATAAATGGCGGAACGATAGGTCGTGCCGACGTCGTTGCCCTGCCGCATGCCTTGAGTGGGATCGTGCTCCTCGAAAAATATCTTCAAGAGCGCCCCGAGCGAGATCACCGCCGGATCGTAGACAACCTTGACCACCTCGGCATGGCCCGTCTGACCCGTCGTCGTTTCCTGATAGGTCGGATTGCGGGTAAAGCCGCCGGCATAACCGACCGCCGTCACCCAAACGCCGGGCGTCTTCCAGAACAACCGCTCCGCGCCCCAGAAGCAACCCATGCCGAGATAGATGGTCTCGAAGCCATCCGGATAAGGCCCCTTCAGAGGTCTGCCGTTGACGAAGTGAAGTTCCGGCACAACGAGAGCCTCTTCACGGCCAGGCAACGCCGTCTCTTCGGTCGGCATCGTCGTTTTTTTAGAAAGCGTATCGAACAGGAACATTCGGTCCTCCATGCGGCCAGTTCCGCCGCTTCTCACGGTTCACATCCGCGGGCGCCAGCCCCGTCAGACCGACAAACGTCTCGTCGCCTTGTATTTTCTGTAACCGGCCATCCAGCACAGGAGGGACAGAGCGAGGAAAAAGGCAAATGCAGGCAGTGCCGACAGGGCATTTTCTATGAAGCGCCACGCTTCAGGGTGAATATAGTGAGCCAGAGACGCTTCCACCATGGTTCGCGAAGCAGGAAGAAGATAGTTCCAGACTGACAATATGCCGGTGATGGTGACTGATGACGTGGAAACAGAGCGGATCGAATCGAGCACACCCAGAAAAATCGCTGCGGCGAGGAAAAGAAAGCTCAAAAACCGCAAAAAAGCTTTCATTGGGATACCTCGCTCACGGTCTGCCGCTTACGGCAGCCACATTTTGAAACATTTCCTGCATGGATAAAGGCCGGAAAACGCGATTGCAATCGCATCGAAAGGCATGAAATTGCCGACAATTCAAAAAACTGTCAGATTCGTGTTGATCCCTGCGAATTCATCGGTATATATCGCGCCGTTCCAGTGATTTGCATTCTTCATGACATGCAGACTTGAAAAAGGACAGGTGGCCGAGTGGTTTAAGGCGCACGCCTGGAACGCGTGTGTGCGTGAAAGCGTACCGTGGGTTCGAATCCCACCCTGTCCGCCATTTCGCCCACTTCAAACCTTTATAATGGCATCCCTGAAGTCCTTGTGCCTGCGGCGCCGGACGACTGCGCAGCATAGCGTCAAAGTCGCGTTTTTCGGCTTACGCAAGCCTTGATGGCTATGCATCTGCAAAGAAAGAGTTTCCGGCGCTTTTTTGCTGCCTTTCCCCTGCTCTTGCGCCTTGCAGCCGCAAAAATCGCTCCTTATATACGCCGCATAACAGCAGCGAAGGCTGCAAATCCAAGTCAAGGTGCTGTCAAAGGAATGCCTCACGGGGTTCAGACAGCGCGCTTCAAGGAGAGAAGAGCATGGCAAAAGTAATCGGTATCGACCTTGGCACAACCAACTCCTGCGTCGCAGTGATGGATGGCAAGGACACGAAAGTTATTGAAAACGCGGAAGGCGCACGTACCACGCCGTCCATGGTGGCATTTTCCGACGATGGCGAACGCCTTGTCGGCCAGCCGGCCAAGCGCCAGGCGGTCACCAATCCGACTAACACCCTGTTTGCGGTAAAGCGCCTGATCGGCCGCCGTTATGAAGACCCGACCGTCGAGAAGGACAAGGCTCTTGTTCCTTTTGAGATCGTCAAGGGTGACAATGGCGACGCCTGGGTGAAGGCGCAGGACAAGAATTATTCCCCTTCGCAGATTTCCGCGATGATCCTGCAGAAGATGAAGGAAACCGCTGAAGCCTATCTCGGTGAAAAGGTCGAGAAGGCCGTCATCACCGTTCCCGCCTACTTCAACGACGCGCAGCGCCAGGCAACCAAGGATGCCGGCCGCATCGCCGGCCTTGATGTTCTGCGCATCATCAACGAGCCGACCGCGGCAGCACTCGCTTACGGCCTCGACAAGAAGGACGGCAAGACGATCGCCGTTTATGACCTTGGCGGCGGCACCTTCGATATTTCCGTTCTGGAAATCGGCGACGGCGTCTTCGAAGTGAAGTCCACCAACGGCGATACCTTCCTTGGCGGTGAAGACTTCGACATGCGTCTGGTCGAGTATCTGGCCGGCGAGTTCAAGAAGGATCAGGGCATCGACCTGAAGAACGACAAGCTCGCTCTGCAGCGCCTCAAGGAAGCTGCTGAAAAGGCGAAGATCGAACTGTCGTCCTCGCAGCAGACCGAAATCAACCTGCCGTTCATCACGGCTGACGCTTCCGGTCCGAAGCACCTGACGCTGAAGCTGACCCGTGCGAAGTTCGAAAGCCTGGTCGACGACCTCGTGCAGCGCACCGTTGCACCTTGCAAGGCAGCGCTCAAGGACGCCGGCGTCTCCGCTTCCGAGATCGACGAAGTCGTTCTCGTCGGTGGCATGAGCCGCATGCCGAAGGTGCAGGAAGTCGTCAAGCAGCTGTTCGGCAAGGAGCCGCATAAGGGCGTGAACCCTGATGAAGTTGTTGCCATGGGCGCGGCCATTCAGGCTGGCGTTCTGCAGGGCGACGTCAAGGACGTTCTGCTGCTCGACGTGACCCCGCTGTCGCTCGGCATCGAAACGCTGGGTGGCGTCTTCACGCGTCTGATCGATCGCAACACGACGATCCCGACGAAGAAGAGCCAGACCTTCTCGACCGCCGAAGACAACCAGTCGGCCGTGACCATCCGCGTCTCGCAGGGTGAGCGCGAAATGGCGCAGGACAACAAGCTGCTTGGTCAGTTCGACCTCGTTGGCCTGCCGCCGGCACCGCGTGGTGTTCCGCAGATCGAAGTTACCTTCGATATCGACGCGAACGGTATCGTGCAGGTTTCGGCCAAGGACAAGGGCACCGGCAAGGAACAGCAGATCCGCATCCAGGCCTCCGGTGGCCTTTCTGACGCCGACATCGAAAAGATGGTCAAGGACGCCGAAGCCAATGCTGAGGCCGACAAGAAGCGTCGTGCGGGCGTGGAAGCCAAGAACCAGGCTGAAAGCCTCATCCATTCCACCGAGAAGTCGGTGAAGGAATATGGTGACAAGGTTTCCGAAACCGACCGCAAGGCGATCGAAGACGCCATTGCCACCCTGAAGACCGCGGTTGAGGCTTCCGAGCCTGACGCCGACGACATCCAGGCGAAGACCCAGACCCTCATGGAAGTCTCCATGAAGCTCGGTCAGGCCATCTATGAAGCGCAGCAGGCCGAAGCTGGCGATGCTTCCGAAGGCGGCAAGGATGACGTCGTCGACGCTGACTACGAAGAAATCAAGGACGACAAGAAGTCCGCATAATCGCGCGACTTTCCGTCTCCTGACAATTTATGCAAGACATCCGGCTGCCGCGTGCAGCCGGAAATCCATTTGCGGGGCTTGTTAACTGAATGGCGAAAGCAGACTTTTACGAAACACTCGGCGTCAGCAAGACTGCGGACGAAAAAGAGCTGAAAAGCGCCTTCCGCAAACTCGCGATGAAGTACCATCCGGACAAAAACCCTGATGATGCCGATTCCGAACGGAAATTCAAAGAAATCAACGAAGCATACGAAACGTTGAAGGATCCGCAGAAGCGCGCGGCCTACGATCGTTTCGGCCATGCGGCCTTTGAAAATGGCGGCATGGGCGGCGGTGGCGGCTTTGGCGGCGGCGGTTTCGCCAATGGCGGCTTCTCGGATATTTTCGAAGACATCTTCGGCGAGATGATGGGCGGCGGTCGCGCGCGCCGATCTTCCGGCGGTCGCGAACGCGGTGCCGATCTTCGCTACAACATGGAAATCACGCTGGAAGAAGCCTTCACCGGCAAGACGGCGCAGATCAGGGTTCCGACCTCGATCACCTGCGACGTCTGTTCCGGCTCGGGCGCCAAGCCCGGCACGCAGCCGAAGACATGCGCCACCTGCCAGGGTTCAGGCCGCGTGCGCGCCGCTCAGGGCTTCTTCTCGGTGGAGCGCACCTGCCCCACCTGCCATGGCCGTGGACAGACGATCTCCGACCCCTGCGGCAAGTGCCATGGTCAGGGCCGCGTAACGGAAGAGCGCTCGCTCTCGGTCAACATTCCCCCGGGCATCGAGGACGGCACACGCATTCGCCTGCAGGGCGAGGGCGAAGCCGGCATGCGTGGCGGTCCGGCGGGCGATCTCTATATCTTCCTGTCCGTGCGCCCGCATGAGTTCTTCCAGCGCGACGGTGCCGATCTCTATTGCACCGTGCCGATCTCGATGACGACGGCAGCGCTTGGCGGCACCTTCGATGTCACGACGCTCGATGGCACGAAGTCGCGCGTCACGGTTCCGGAAGGCACCCAACCGGGCAAGCAGTTCCGTCTGAAGGGCAAGGGCATGCCGGTGCTGCGTTCGGCGCAGACGGGCGATCTCTATATCCAGATTCAGATCGAGACGCCGCAGAAACTCAGCAAGCGACAGCGCGAGCTGCTGCAGGAGTTCGAGCAGCTGTCTTCCAAGGAGAATAATCCGGAATCGACGGGCTTCTTCGCCCGGATGAAGGAATTCTTCGACGGCTGAGTGCCGCCGTTCTTCACCATCAGAAACGCCGCCATCCCTTGGACTGGCGGCGTTTTCTTTTTGGGGTCAGCCTGAAAAGCCGCCCTCTTCCAGATATCGCCGCTCCTCCGGTGTCGTTTCCCGCAACAATATCTTGTTACGATGCGGAAAGCGGCCGAAACGCTCGATGATCTCGCGATGTTCTTCGGCGTGATGCAGATAAAGCCCGCCAAGCGCCCGATTGAGACGGCACGCCCGGTGCTGCGCCTCCAGATCTTCTGCGTGAGAAAACGGTAGATAGAAGAAAACCCGCAGATCCTCACTCACTGCCTGATCATGTCCGCGCCGGACGGCTTCATCGGCCAAAAGCCGCGCCAGAGGATCGGTCGCATACATGTGGGCCGTGTCGCGAAAGCAGTTGCGTGGAAACTGATCCAGCAGCAGCATCAAGGCGAGGCTGCTTTCTGCACCCTCCAGCCAGCCATCCAGTTCCCGCCTTGCGGCAGCGAAATGAGCGTCACGGAACCGGTCGTGAAAGTGACTGTCGAAGGCGGCGTCCTTGTCGAACCATTTTTCCGGGCCAGCCTTCTTCCAGAAGTCGACGATTTCTTCAGCGAGCTTGGCTGTGTCGTTTTTCATGCTGTTCTCCCGTCAGTAATGCGGTGGCCTTGTGATGGCAGGCGCGTCCAGCGATTGCTCCTCAAGACTCAGGAACCGCTCCGTCAGGCGATCAAGCTTGGCGCGGGTCTGTTCAACAACCTTCCACTGCTCCGCCAGCTGGTCGGACAGTTCCTCTATCACCTTCAACTGATGCGCGACCGTTTCCTCGAGCGCGATGATCCGTTCTTCGGTTTCCGACGTCATGGTGACCTCTCTTTCCAGCCCTTCCTTGGGCCTAAAGGCTCGCGAGTCAACTATATGTCGCTTTCGTGAAGCGAATTCGGCATGGCGGAAACAGAGACAGAAAAGCCGGCGATGGAGACATCGCCGGCCTTTTGAGTTTATCGCATTCTCAGTCTTCTTCTACGAAAACCTCTTCGCGCTTCTTCTTCACGCTGGGGAGGAAGACGATGATCAGCACGGCGAGCGCAATGAAAAGCAGGGTTGCGCTGATCGGCCGGGTCACGAAGGTCGACGGATCGCCACGCGACAGGATCATGGCGCGCCGCAGGTTCTCCTCCAGCAGCGGACCGAGCACGAAGCCGAGCAGCAAAGGGGCAGGTTCGCAGCGCAGTTTCACCAGTACGTAGCCGATGAAGCCGAAGAAGGCGACGGCATAGAGATCGAAGACGTTTGAATTGACGCTGTAGACCCCGATGGCGCAGAAGGCCATGATGATCGGGAAGAGCACGTAGTAGGGCACCGTCAGCAGCTTCACCCACAGCCCGATCAGCGGCAGGTTGAGGATGACGAGCATCAGATTGCCGATCCACATGGAGGCGATGATGCCCCAGAACAGCGCCGGCTGTTCGGTCGCCACATTCGGACCGGGAACGATGCCCTGAATGATCATCGCGCCGATCATCAGCGCCATCACCGGATTGGCCGGAATGCCGAGCGTGAGCAGCGGAATGAACGACGTCTGGGCGCCGGCATTGTTGGCTGATTCCGGACCGGCCACACCGGCGACCGCACCATGACCGAATTCTTCCGGGTTCTTGGAGACACGTTTCTCCACGGTGTAGGAGGCAAAGGCGGCAAGGATCGCCCCGCCACCCGGCAGGATGCCGAGAGCCGAACCAATGGCCGTGCCGCGCAGAACCGGCCCTACCATGCGCTTGAAATCATCCTTGGTCGGCATCAAGCCGCTAACCTTGGCGATCAGCACCGAACGGGTCAGCTCGTTTTCGAGGTTGCGCAGGATTTCGGCGATACCGAAGACACCCACAGCCACAGCCACGAAATTCAGGCCATCGGCATATTCGCGGATACCGAGGGTGAAACGCGGCGTGCCGCTATAGATATCCGTGCCGACGAGACCGAGCAGCAGGCCAAGCACGACCATGGCCAACGCCTTGACGATGGAGCCATGGGCGAGCGCGATGGAAGACACAAGGCCGACGACCATCAGCGAGAAATACTCCGCCGCGCCGAATTCCAGCGCGATTGCCGTGAGCGGCGGCGCAAAGATTGCGACGAGGAAGGTTGACACCGTGCCGGCGAAGAACGATCCGATGGCGGCGATGGCAAGCGCTGCACCCGCCTTGCCCTTGCGTGCCATCTGGTAACCATCGATGGCGGTGACGGCAGAGGACGATTCGCCGGGCATATTGATCAGGATCGCCGTGGTCGATCCACCATATTGCGCACCGTAATAGATGCCGGCGAGCATGATCAGCGACGAGACGGGCTCAAGCTGGAAGGTGATCGGCAGCAACATGGCGATCGTCGCCGTCGCGCCGATGCCGGGCAGAACGCCGATGAGGGTGCCAAGCAGCACGCCGATCAGGCAGAAAAAGAGGTTTGCCAGCGACGAGGCGGTGACGAAACCGAGCGCAAGATTATCGAGCAAATCCATCGCTATACCTCAGAAGTTGAGCCAGGGGCCGAAGCGCTGGAAAGGCAGGCCAAGACCATAATTGAAAACAGCGACGGAAAAGACAGTGATAGCCGCGGAAAGAACGACCGCCATCAACGGGCTCATCTTGTGTGAGGCGAAGGACGCAATGAGCGCGCTGAAAAACAGCGCCGGCACAAAACCCAGGCCCCGAACAGTGAAACCAAAAAAGATCGGCGCGGGCAGGATGAAAAATATGCCGCGCCAGGCGATTGCGCCGATGCCCTCGCCAGCCGGCCGGGTTGCGCGCAGGAATATGACGCCGCCAAGCAGGATCAGGATGATCGCGAGTACCAGCGGGAAGTAGCCCGGCCCCATACGGAAGGCGGTTCCGATTTCCAGACCATAGGACTGCAAGGCAAAAAAGACGCCAAGCCCCATAAAAATTGCCCCGCAGACTGCTTCGGCAGGTTCATTAAATAACGACTTCATGAAAGATGCCCCTCCACGGCGCCCGACATTCAGCCGGTTCGCCTGTTAAAGTTGATCACGGTCGACCGGCGGCAGGAAACCGCCGGTCTTTCCGCGTTCATCAGTCGGCATATTGGCCGGCAGCCTCAATCACCGGCTTCCAGCGGGCGATTTCGCTCTCAAGCTTGGCCTTCAGCGCCGCCGGTGTCGCATCGCTTTCCGGCGACGGCGTAGTGCCGAGCTCCGCAAAACGCG
The DNA here is from genome assembly GCF_017357485.1 of Rhizobium sp. ZX09. Lineage (NCBI taxonomy): Bacteria > Pseudomonadati > Pseudomonadota > Alphaproteobacteria > Hyphomicrobiales > Rhizobiaceae > Rhizobium > Rhizobium sp. ZX09. Next base: position 2,803,023 of record NZ_CP031363.1, on the reverse strand, counting down.
CCGCGACATTCTTGTCCTTCAGCGCGACCTGCAGCGACTTGGAGAGCTTTTCGTTGATTTCCGCAGGCGTGCCCTTCGGCGTGTAGATGCCGTGCCAGATGCCGACTTCGAGTTTGGGCAAGCCAGCTTCGGCAACTGTCGGCACGTCCTTCAGCACATCCAGCCGCTTCGGCGAGGTTACGGCGTAAGCCTTCACAGTGCCGCCCTGGATTTGCTTGGTGGTGTTGGTGGTCTGGTCGCACATGATGTCGACCTGACCGCCCAGCAGATCGGTCATGGCAGGACCGGTGCCCTTGTAGGGCACGGTAACGAGCGGCGTCTCGATGGCGCTCATGAACAGCATGCCGCACAGATGAGAGGCCGCGCCGATGCCGGCATTGGCAACGGTGACCTTGTCCTTGTTCGCCTTGGCGTAATCGATCAGCCCCTTGAGGTCCGTGGTCTCAAGGTTCTTGCGCGACAGGATGGTCATCGGCACTTCCGTGACCAGACCAACATATTCGAAAGCACTGGTCGTGTCGTAAGCGAGCTTTCGATAGAGCGTGGCGCTGGTCGCCATGCCGATGTGGTGGAGAAGGATGGTGTAACCGTCGGGATCTGCGGAGGCAACGCGGCCAGCGCCAAGCGTGCCGCCAGCGCCGCCGACATTTTCCACGATGATCTGCTGGCCGAGATCCTTCGACATGGATTCAGCCACAAGACGCGCCACCGTGTCCGTCGGGCCACCGGCCGAGAAAGGCACGACCATGGTGATGTTACGCTCGGGATAGGTCTGAGCGGATGCGGACAGCGCGAAAAGGGAAACGGCAGCGGCGGCAGCAAGGCCGGAAACTGTCTTCAGTATTTTCATCGATTCCTCCCGGATGAAAATGATCGCCACTTCAGCCGCGCATGCTCCTCCATGGCGGCCGGGGTGACGATATTTGCGATCCCGAAGTGACATTCAGCAACGGCACTGTTGCGATGAAACGCAGTTTTATCCGTGTAACCAAAGATAATGGGTGGATTTCAACCCATGACGGCCTAAAGATGGGTGGAAATCCACCCATCAGATCTCGGTCATATGCCGGTGAAGCTCGTATTTCTGCATCTTCTCGTAAAGGGTTTTGCGGGAGATGCCGAGGTTCTCATAAACGGATTTCAGATTTCCCCCATGGGCTGCGATGGCCTGCGCAATCAGGCTTTTTTCATATGCCGCGACCCTCGGGGCAAGAGCCGACCTGCCATCATCCTGAAACGCCGGCGACGCATCGGATACGTCGGTTTCCAGGCCCAGCGCGAAGCGGTCCGCAGCGTTGCGCAATTCCCGGACGTTGCCCGGCCATTCCCTGAGCGAAACAGCGGAGAGCAGGTGCTGCGGCACCTCCATATCCTCCCGCCCGTAGCGGGCGGCAGCTTCTCGTACCAGATGGAGGAAGAGCAGCGGAATATCCGCGCTGCGCTGCGAGAGCGATGGCACGAGAATTGTCGCGACGTTGAGGCGGTAAAGAAGGTCGGCGCGAAAACGGCCAGCCGCAACTTCCTGTTCCAGATCTACCTTGCTGGTGGCGATGAAGCGCACGTCAAGTTCGACCGTTTCATTCGAGCCGAGACGGGTAATCACTCTTTCCTGCAGCACGCGAAGCAATCGGCCCTGCAGTTCGAAAGGCATAGAGCCGATTTCATCCAGCAGGATGGTGCCGCCGCGCGCGTGTTCGAACTTGCCATAACGCGGGCGCAGCGCGCCCGGAAAGGCGCCGGCCTCGTGACCAAACAACTCGCTCTCAATCAATGTCTGCGGAAGCGCCGCACAGTTGATCGCGACAAAGGGCCGGTTGGCTCTGCTGCTGATATCGTGCAATGCCCGCGCAACCACCTCCTTGCCTGCGCCTGTATCTCCGACGATCAATGTATCGGCATCCGTCGCACCGATGGCGCGAATGCGGTACCGCAGATCGACCATCACCTGGGTTCTGCCCGGCAGGCGCGTTTCGAGATCGTCATGCTTGCCCGCCACCGCCTTGAGACGGCGATTTTCCAGCACCAGCGCCCGCCGGTCATTGGCCCGCCTAATGATGCCCGCGAGATATTGCGGTGTGAACGGCTTCTCGATGAAATCATAGGCGCCATTACGCATGGCGTTGACCGCCAGCTGAACATCCCCGTGACCCGTCATCAGAATCACAGGTATTTCCGCATCGAGCTCCCTCACCTTCTGCAGCAGTGTCATGCCGTCCATGCCGGGCATGCGGATGTCGCTGACCACGACACCATCAAAACTGTAGCCGATGAGTTCGAGCGCGTGTTCGGCGCTCGCCAGCATGGTAACGGTAAAACCGGAAAGCTCCAGCGCCTGGGCAGTGGAGAAGCGCAGTTCCTCTTCGTCATCGATCAGCAAAACCCGCGACATGGTCATTCCGCAGCCGCCTCCATGCGCCAGGCGGCTGCGGGCAATTCGATCTCGAATTCCGCGCCCCCTTCCTCATGATTTCTCACCCGCAACTGGCCGCCAAAATCCTTGATGATGTTATAGGAGATGGAAAGCCCGAGGCCGAGGCCACGCCCCACACCCTTGGTGGTGAAAAACGGATCGAAGATGCGATCCGAAATTGCCGGCGGAACGCCTGGTCCCCGGTCGCGGATGAAGACGGAAACCGTCTGGCCGTGCTGTACGGCCTCGAGCGCGATGCGCCGATCCTCGCGCCCCTCCACGGCGTCCGCCGCGTTGGAAATGATGTTGACGAGCACCTGCTGCAGCCGCACCGGACCAGCTTTCACCGCAAGTGGCACCGGGCCGAGATTGACATCCAGCACCGCATTGGCGGCCTTCAACCGGGCACCGACGATTTCAAGCGTGTCGCGAAGCACGGTTTCCAGGCTGACCGCAGTCATTTTTTCGTTCGGCTTTCGGGCGAAATTCCTGAGGTGCCTGCTGATCGAGGCCATGCGATCGATCAGCCCCGATATGCGCCTGAGGTTTTCCCTGACCTCGTCCAGCCGCCCGCGCTCTACAAGAAGCGACGCGTTTTCGGCATAATTCTTGGCTGCGGCAAGCGGCTGGTTGATTTCATGCGACAAGGCAGCCGACATCTGTCCGAGCGCCGCAAGCTTGCCTGCCTGCACCAGATCATTCTGCATCTTGCGTAATTGTTTTTCCGTCTGGCGACGTTCGGCGATTTCGTGTTCGATCTCCTGGTTCACACGCGCCAGATCGGCAGTGCGTTCCTCGACCCGCCGTTCCAGCTCCGCCTGGGCTTCTGCCTGATGGGTCAGCCGTTCACGCAGCCGTCGCCGTCTCTGCAGCATCGCCGCAATCAGCGCGGCTGCCAGACACAGGCACAGGATGATCGCGATCATTGCCGTCTTCACCTGTGTTCGCAATGAACCGGTATCCATCAGCACGCTGACGGTCCATCCTGCATCCGCCATCGGCTGAGACAGGACCATATATTCCCTGTCCCCCTCATTCTGGGTAATCGTCATCAGCTGATGCGAGCCGAAACTGCCGTGTTTCAGCGGCAGTTCCTTCAGTGTGGCATTGGCGTAACGGCGTGAGGCCTCGGTACGCGCCAGTCTCTCGGGCGTCAGCGGCATCAGGCCGGAGTAAAGCCATTGCGGCGTGCCGGTCATGAAAATGATGCCTTCGGGATCCGACACAAGAATACGGTTTTCGCCATCGCCGAAGGAGGCCTCTATGCCTTCGATGTCGACCTTGAAGACGATGACGCCCTTTATTTCCGCATTGAAGAGAATAGGCGCGGAGAAATAATATCCGCGCTTGTGCGAGGTCGTGCCGAGCGCGAAGAACCGCGACTGCAGGCCCTTCGCCGCATCCTGGAAATAGGGACGGTAGCTGAAATTCTCACCGACGAAGCTTGTCGGACCATCATAGTTGCTGGCCGCGATTGTCTCGCCATCCAGCGTAATGATGTAGATATCGGAGGATTCCAGCAGGGTGTTGATGGATTTGAGGTAAACATTGGCGCGCTGTCGCAGGGCTTCATCCTTGGGATGTGCGACCAGCTCCTCAATGTCATCATGATCTGCAATCAAGGCAGGCAGCGGCTCGTAACGGTTCAACAGCCCGCCAAGGGCGGAGACGGCAAGCCGGAGCGTCGTGCGCCCCTGCTCGGACATTTCACCGAAATAGCTTTCTGCAATGACGCCGCTTCCTCTTGTCACGGCGCCGTAACCGAGGCCAAGACCGAGCATCATCAACAAAATCCAGCGATATTTCACCGAAACTCCCCTCATGCCGCAGGTAGCCAACCCGCTCTCCCGAAGCGAGTGTAGGAGGAGTGACGACATTTTCCAAGTGAGCGCTGGACACCGTGAGAGAACGCTCAAAACAAAAAACCGGCCACGAGGGCCGGTTTTTGTAAAGTCACGTCGGAGAAGCTTATGCGCTTTCCTTCGGCGTCAGAACCTGACGGCCGCGGTACATACCGGTCTTCAGATCGATATGGTGCGGACGGCGCAGTTCGCCGGAGTTCTTGTCTTCAACATAGGTCGCAGACTTGAGACCGTCAGCCGAGCGGCGCATGCCACGCTTGGACGGGCTTGTTTTTCTTTTTGGTACAGCCATTTTTGTTACTCCACTTAAGCGGCGAAACAACGGAACCGGCCAGAACCAAAGGCCGAATGTCGGATGTCTCGATATCGGAAATTTGGCGCGCTTATACATGCCCAAACGGGCTTTGACCAGCCCTGACGCGCATTTTTTCCGATTCGGCAAAAACCATGCGGCAAACTGCCCTCAGGCAATGCAAATCATGCTTCACCTTCTATCGAAAACAACGAGCTCCTTGAAGTGGTTCATATCCCTGAATTCACAGAAAGCCGGCGGACGCATCTCCATAACTGGCGCCGCGGCACGCAGCTTTTCCAGTTCCTCGTCAAGCATCGCCTGCCAGCGCGGCAGGCACTCGGGCTTGAACCAGCTGATGATGTAGGAAAGGGTGATGTGAAACTCGTAGCTGTCATGATCAGGATGGCGATATCCGAAGAAATCGGCGAATGTATCCCGCCACAGGGCCACAATGCGATCATCCTCGGCGGTGGCTCCCGTCAGGACCAGACCTACCGGCCGCAAACCGGTGACCTGCATGTTGAATCCCGGCAGCGCCGGAAAAGCAGAAAGGCGGTCGCGATAATAATCCGTCAGCGTGTCGATCGGTGTATCAAGCGGCATTGTCTGCGGCCAATAGGGCAGAGCACGCCGAAACTCGATGATGCCCTGAAACACCGTCATGTGCAGGCTGGAAGCCGGTGTGAAAGCAAGCTGGGATGCCTCCGGCATATCCAGGAAGCGCTGACGCGTCGCAATGATCGCGTTTTCGGTCTGCGAGCCCCCAACAAGATGGCACACGACCGTATTGCCCGGCTCAGGCAGAAACTCACCATTCTCATTAAAGCGGCTGCCGAGATGGCGCGGCGGCTGATCATGACAGGCAGCAGAAATATAGCCGAGATCTTTCGAGACGAGCGGGGCGTGCATGGGAAACTCCTCGTGAAGCGTTTCCTCTAATCCGTGCACGCGACATAGCAATGACATGGACCGGCCAAAAGCCGGTCAATGCGCCTCGTCCCAGTTGTCAGCCGCGCGGGCATCCACCTGCAATGGCACCTTCATGGAAATTGCCGGCATGGCCGCATTTTCCATGACCGAGACGACGACGGGCAGAGTTTTCTCGATTTCCGCTTCATCGACCTCGAAGATGAGTTCGTCATGCACCTGCAACAGCATGCGGGCGGAAAGGTTTTCAGCCTCCAGCGCCGGTTCGATACGGACCATGGCGCGCCGTATGATATCCGCCGCGGAGCCCTGGATCGGCGCGTTAATGGCGGCGCGCTCGTTGAAGGCCTTCACGGAAGGGTTGGACGAGCGGATTTCCGGATAATGGGCGCGGCGGCCAAAAATCGTCTCGACATAACCGTTCTCACGGGCGAAAGCCTTTGTCGCCTCCATGTAGTCGCGGATGCCGGGAAAACGCTCAAAATATTTCTTGATATATTCGCCGGCTTCAGAACGGGTGATACCGAGCTGGTTGGCGAGACCGAAAGCCGAAATACCGTAGATAATGCCGAAATTGATGGCCTTGGCGCGGCGGCGCACTTCCGAGGGCATGCCTTCGACAGGCACGCCAAACATTTCCGAAGCCGTCATGGCATGAATGTCGATGCCGTTTTCGAAGGCGTTGCGAAGCTGCGGAATATCGGCGACATGGGCCAGCACGCGCAGTTCGATCTGGCTGTAGTCGGCGGAAAGAAGCTTGTGGCCGGGCGTGGAGATGAAAGCCGTGCGGATCTTTCGCCCTTCCGCCGTGCGAACGGGGATGTTCTGAAGGTTCGGTTCCGAGGACGACAGACGGCCTGTTGTGGTGGAGGCCAGCGCATAGGATGTATGCACGCGTTTCGTCTCAGGGTGGATATATCCCGGCAGTGCATCCGTATAGGTGGATTTCAGCTTCGTCAGCTGCCGCCAGTCGACGATCTTGCGGGGCAGTTCAATACCTTCAGCCGCCAAATCCTCCAGCACCTGCGCCGAGGTCGACCATTGGCCGGTCTTGGTCTTGGAGCCGCCCGGCAGGCCCATCTTGCCGAACAGGATGTCGCCGAGCTGCTTTGGCGAGCCGATGTTGAAACGCTCGCCGGCCAGCTCGTAGATTTCCTCTTCAAACGCTGCCGCCTTCTGGGCGAGTTCGCCGGAAAGACGTGAGAGGATTTGCCGGTCGACAGTGATGCCACGCTCCTCCATATGCGCCAGAACAGGCACAAGCGGACGTTCCAGCCGCTCGTAAACCTTGGTCAGCCGTTCTGAAACAAGCCGCGGCTTCAGCGCCATCCACAGCCGCAAGGTGACGTCAGCGTCCTCCGCTGCATATGCCGTCGCCTTGTCGATGTCGACAAAATCGAAGGTAACGCTCGACTTGCCCGATCCCGCCACGTCCTTATAGGGGATCGGCGTATGGCCGAGCCAACGTTCGGACAGCGAATCCATGCCGTGCGTCGCTTTGCCAGCCTCAAGCACATAGGAGATCAGCATCGTATCGTCGAAACTCTGCATGACGACGCCATGGCGTTTCATGAGCAGATAGTCATATTTGAGATTTTGCGCGACCTTCAGCACGGCCTCGTCTTCAAGCAGGTCCTTGAGACGGACCAGTGCTTCGTCAAACGGCACCTGGCCTTCGGCGAGCCTGATACCATCGCTGAATAGATCGCCGCCTGAGCCAGTCTTGTGCGTCAAGGGAATGTAGGCGGCGCGTATATCGCTGCCCGAGGCATCCTTGCCATTATCGGCGATTGCCAGCGAAAACCCGACGAGTTCCGCCTGCATCGGATCAAGCGAGGTCGTTTCCGTATCGAAGGCGACGACCCCCGTTTCCCGCGCCGCCGCAACCCAGAGGTCCAGCGTCGCAAGATCCCTGATCGTCGTGTAGGCGCTCGTGTCGATCTTGGCGGCGGCAAAAAGCGTCTGGCGGGCGGTGGCAAGATCAGCCGGCGCGCTGCCCTCCCCGGCACCTTTCCGCGCCGGGATAGCGGGCGAAACCGCAGTCCCTGTTACGCCAGCAGCCGCTTCGCCCGCAGCTGGAGTGGCCGGCGCATCGAGATCGGGACCATGGGCGTCAGCGCCCCACTGAACCGGCACATTGGCGGCCTCAATGGCGGAAGCATCGGTCTCTGTCGCTTCGGCAACCCGCCGCGTCAGCGTGGTGAATTCCATCGCCTTCAGGAAGGCAATGAGTTTCGGGCCGTTCTGAGGTTCCAGCACCAGTGCTTCAAGCGGCTGATCCAGCGGCACGTCGGTCCTCAGGGCCACGAGCTGTCTGGAAATACGAGCAAGTTCCGCATTGGCGATGATATTTTCCCGACGCTTCTGCTGCTTGATCTCACCTGCCCGGGCGAGCAGCGTATCAAGATCGCCGTATTCTTCCAGCAATTGCGCGGCCGTTTTTGGACCAATGCCGGGGATGCCCGGAACATTGTCGGTCGAATCGCCGGTCATGGCCTGCAGGTCGATCATCTTTTCGGGACCCACGCCCCATTTCTCTATGACATCGGGGATGCCGATCTGCTTGTCCTTCATCGCATCGTACATGTGGACATTGGCAGTGACGAGCTGCATCAGATCCTTGTCGGAGGAGATGATGGTGACATCGGCCCCAATGGCCTCCGCCTGCCGGGCATACGTGGCGATGATATCGTCCGCCTCGAAGCCTTCCGTCTCGATGCAGGGAAGGTTGAAGGCGCGCGTCGCCTCCCGTATCAGCCCGAATTGCGGCACCAGATCTTCCGGCGGCGCCGTGCGATTGGCTTTATAGAGATCATAAAGCTCATTTCGGAATGTCTTTGACGAATAATCGAAAATTACCGCAAAATGCGTGGGCGTCACGCCGACATCGGTGTTGCGCGCATCCTTCAGGAGCTTCCACAACATGTTGCAGAAGCCGGAAACGGCGTTGACCGGCAGCCCGTCCGACTTGCGGTTCAGCGGCGGGATGGCATGGAAGGCCCGGAAAATGAAACCGGACCCGTCAACGAGGAAGAGATGATCGCCTTTTTTCATGGGTAGCATGGATAGCGCGGGGGCGTTTTAACGTCTACCGAAACTTCGCGGAACACACGGTAAAGAGCCGGAACCGAGGCGGTGAAAAAAGCGCGTCGCATTTCACCCGAACGTTACCGATTTGTAATCCATCTTTCCCTTGAAAAGCCGCATTTGCAGACACATTTCTTAGAGGACGGCGCCTGATCACGCCGTAGTCTGATAGCTGGCTCGTCCCCCGCCGCGTCAGACCGGACAAAGGCCTTTCCCCCTCTCCGGGCCTTTGTCCTCCAATATGACCGCCATGGCCGTCCCCTCCAGGCCATGGCGGTTTTATTTTGCGCCTGTTACCGGCTGGCAAAAACATATCGTGCGATATATATCGCACTATTGAATTGCCGGCGCCGTCTGGCCAAAACTGTCTGAGGGACGGAGGAATGGGATTTTCCCGGGATGAATCGGCCATCTATCTCGCCGCCAAAATGGCGCGGGAGTTCACTATGGCGCTGCAGAAAAGAGCCGCCGCATTGGGCTTCTCTCCCGGCCAATTCCCCATTCTCATCGAGCTCTGGCATGAAGAAGGGCTGACGCAAAGGCAGTTGCTCGACAGAATCGATGTCGAACAGGCAACGCTTGCTAACACGCTCTCACGCATGGAGCGCGACGGGCTGATCGTGCGAAAGACGCATCCCGGTGACCGCCGCGCCCAGATCATCGAATTGACGCAGCGCGGCAGGGACCTGGAAGCGAATGCCATTGCCGCTTCTGAGGCCACCGAAGACATGTTGCTTGCGGATTTCCGGCGTTTTGAACGCCAGCTTCTGCTGGAATATATGCGCCGCGCCATCGAGAGCGCAAAAAAAGCAAAATAGCGCTTCCAACTCGAAACCGCTTCGCAGTTTTCCTGAACTGCTCTATCGTTCCCGCGGCCGCGCGTTTGCCGATTCACGACACGCCGGCCCTTGTTTCCCGCGATGCGCGATGCCCGGATGTTTCGTCTTATCGCCGGGTCACGACAGACATGACAGGATCAGCGATGACAGACGTTTCCCCCATTCTTTCCACTGCCGATGACAATCTCACCTCCAGCCTCGAGCGACTGTTCGAACTCGTCCGCATTCCGTCGATTTCCACGGACCCCGCTTACAAGGCGGAGTGCCGCAAGGCGGCGGAATGGCTTGTGAGAACGCTTTCAGCGCTCGGCTTTACCGCCTCCGTTCGCGATACAGCCGGTCACCCCATGGTGGTGGCGCATCACGATGCGGCCACCGAAGACGCCCCACATGTGCTTTTCTACGGCCATTATGATGTACAGCCGGTCGATCCGCTCGATCTCTGGGAAAACGATCCTTTCGAACCCGCCGTCAAGGATATCGGCGCAGGCCGTCAGGTGATTACAGGACGCGGTACGGCGGATGACAAGGGCCAGCTGATGACGTTCGTGGAGGCCTGCCGCGCCTACAAGGCCGTGAATGGCGGCCTGCCGGTGCGCGTCACCATTCTTTTTGAAGGTGAAGAAGAATCCGGTTCGCCCTCGCTGAAGCCGTTCCTTGAAGCGAATGCGCAAGAGCTGAAGGCGGATTATGCGCTGGTCTGCGATACCGGCATGTGGGACCGGGATACGCCCGCCATTGCCGCGGCGCTGCGTGGTCTGGTCGGCGAAGAAATCGTCATCACCGCCGCCGATCGCGATCTGCATTCGGGTCTTTTCGGTGGTGCCGCCGCAAACCCCATCCACATCCTGACCGACATTCTCGCTGGCCTGCATGACGAGACCGGCCGCGTGACGCTCGACGGCTTCTATGACGGCGTGGAAGAAACGCCCGCCAATATCAAGGCTGCCTGGGAAACGCTGGGCCGCAGCGCAGAAACCTTCCTCGGTGAAGTGGGCCTTTCGGTTCCCTCGGGTGAAAAGGGCCGCTCCGTGCTGGAACAGACCTGGGCGCGGCCGACAGCGGAGGTCAACGGCATCATAGGCGGGTACACCGGTGATGGTTTCAAGACCGTTATCGCAGCAAAAGCTTCCGCCAAGGTATCGTTCCGCCTTGTCGGCGAACAGAACCCCGCCGCCATTCGCAAAAACTTCCGGGCCTATGTACGCTCGAAAATTCCGGCTGATTGCTCCGTGGAATTCCATGAGCATGGCGCATCGCCGGCGATCCAGCTTTCATACGATTCACCCGTCCTGACCAAGGCGAAGAACGCCCTTTCGGAAGAGTGGCCAAAGCCGGCCGTCGTGATCGGCATGGGCGGCTCTATCCCGATCGTGGGCGATTTCCAGAAGATGCTCGGCATGGATTCGCTGCTCGTCGGTTTCGGCTTGACGGACGATCGCATTCATTCGCCGAATGAAAAATACGACCTGCAGTCCTTCCACAAGGGCATTCGCTCCTGGATCCGCATTCTCGACGCACTGGCCGCGAAATAAAAAAGAGGAGGCGCCACTGGTCGGGCGCCTCCGCTCACTCCAAAAACAAAAAGGCCGGGCAAGCCCGACCTTTCCATCCGTTTTCCGTCAATGCCAGTACATCCGTGGTCAAAGCGGTTCAACGGTCTGATGTTTCAGAGCGCGTCGATTTCCGACGCTGCTTTCATAATCAGGATCATCTGTTTTGGTTAATCTTTGGTTAACGCAACAACAGCGGCATCTTAAGACGCCCCTGACAGTTTTCATCTGAAACACTGTTGAACCTTATATCGGTATACGTACCGCCGTTTTCAAGACCCCGCCCGCCGGACTTCATTCCAAAGAAAAAGGCCGGAAAAATCCGGCCTTTCAGTTCATGCAAGAAACCCTTTCGGGCCTGTTGCGTATCAGGCAGCGACGAGGTTGCCTGCGGACATCTTGCCGGAGCGGCGGTCCTGCATCAGCTCGTAAGAAAGCTTCTGGCCGTCGTTGAGGGCGGTCAGACCTGCGCGCTCAACAGCCGAGATGTGAACGAATACGTCCTGCGAACCGTCGTCCGGCTGAATGAAGCCGTAGCCCTTGGTTGCGTTGAACCACTTTACTGTACCAGTCGCCATAACGATTTCCTTCCGTTGGCAATTGTATTTGCGCTGCGAGCAGCGCGGTCTTGGGGTCGAATTTGAAGGAAAAGATCGTCGTGAGCGTCTGGAAAGACGCCGAAGCTCTGGTCGTCAAACAAATATCGATGGCGAAGTACCTAGGTTGGAAGGGGCTGAAAGTCAAGTTTCTTTGAACGAAACTATCGCATCAGGGGTCCGCCAGGGCTCGAAAAAGGGAAGCGCCAAATAGCAAAAACCCGGCGCGGGAGGAGGTGCGCCGGGTTCTTGAAACTGACTGACAATTGGGAGGAGGAGTATTGTCAGTCCAATCGGGCGACGCTGGGAGGAGGAGTGCGTCGCTTCGATGTTTTGAACATACAGGATCGCCGCTCAAAAAACAGACATTCTATCGCAGCGCAGCATTGCGATTATTGCATAGCTACTGCGTGACATCTTGAACAACCATTTCTAACCGCCTAACAAATACGCATGTCTATTCAATCCGTCAGAGCATTTTTTGCCGAAAAATCACCCGAGGTGACGATCATTGAAACGGAAGCCAGTTCGGCAACCGTTGCGCTCGCCGCTGAAGCACATGGCGTCGAGCCAGACCAGATCGCCAAGACGATCTGCCTGAAGGCGGGTGAAGCCATCCTGCTGGTTGTCACCGCAGGTACGAAACGCCTCGACAACAGGAAATTCCGTGATCATTTCGGAACGAAACCGCGCATGCTGGGGGCGGACGAGGTGGTTGCGGTGACCAGCCATCCTGTCGGCGGCGTGTGCCCCTTCGGCTTGCCGTCACCTTTGCCGGTGTTTTGCGACATATCGCTGAAAGATTATCTTGAAGTGGTTCCGGCAGCCGGCGCCACCAATGCAGCGGTGCGGATTTCTCCCCATGTGATGGCCGAACTGACTAAAGCAGAATGGGTCGACGTCTGCCAATGACGCCGATTTGATCCGGCCTGGGCTTAACCCCGCCTTAAATTGCCGCATTTAAACTCTTCATCCTGGATTATGGATCGCGCAGGCATAGACGCCTGAGGCCGACAAGGCACAGGCGGTCCCCCAAAAGGAGCGATTTCGGCTGGATGGCAGGCAAGGGTAGATCACGCGAACGGGTAGAACCCTCCTTCGGGGATTTCCACGAGTCCGGTGACGATCTGCGTCTTGACGAAAGCGAGCGCATCAGCGGCACTGCAAAACAGTCGCCGAAGAAACCGAAACAGGCTTCACGCCGACCCAAGACGAAAAACGAAAAGCGCGCCCGCGGCACAGGTCGGGGGGCGACGGGTTTCATCCGGTCCCTCGTCTATTGGTGCATCGTGCTGGGCATTTGGGGCGGTATCGGGATTGCCGGACTTGTGCTTTATTATGGCGCGCGCATGCCGAGTGCCAGCAGCTGGTCCATTCCAGAACGTCCGCCGAATGTGAAGATCGTTTCCGTGAATGGCAGCGTGCTTGCAAACCGCGGCACGACCGGCGGCGAGGCGCTCGCGCTGGAAGACATGTCGCCCTATATTCCACAGGCTGTGATGGCGATTGAGGACCGGCGGTTTTATTCCCATTTCGGGGTCGATCCGCTTGGTCTCGGACGTGCCATCGTCACGAATGTGCTGACGGGGCGAACCGTGCAGGGCGGCTCGACACTGACGCAACAGCTGGCGAAAAACCTTTTCCTTTCGCCGGACAGGACCCTCGAACGCAAGGTTCAGGAAGTGCTGCTGTCGTTTTGGCTGGAGCACAAGTTCACCAAGGATCAGATCCTGGCGATGTACCTCAATCGCGTCTATTTCGGATCCAACGCCTATGGCGTCGAGGCGGCCTCGCGGCGCTACTTCAACAAATCCGCTCGCGACGTCAATCTGGGCGAAGCGGCGATGCTCGCCGGGCTTCTCAAAGCGCCCTCGCGCCTTTCGCCGGCACGGGACCCACAGGCAGCGGAAGAACGGGCGCAGGTCGTGCTGCAATCCATGCGCGACGTCGGTTTCATTACCGATGATGAGATCAAGACCGCCATGTCGCAGCCGCCGACCAAAGCGAAACGCTTCTGGTCCGGTGCCGAACATTATGCCGCCGACATGGTGCTGGAAGAGGTGCGCGGCCTGGTTGGCGAGGTCAAGCAGGATATCGTCGTCGATACGACAATCGATCCCGATCTCGAGCGCGATGCCGAAAAGGCGCTGACCCACGTGCTGCAGGGCGACGGCAAAAAACAGGGCGCCTCCCAGGCGGCACTGGTTTCCATCGATGGTACGGGCGCGATCAGGGCCGTGGTGGGCGGCGCGGATTATGCCGAAAGCCAGTTTAACCGCGCTGCCAAGGCAAAACGGCAACCCGGCTCGGCATTCAAGCCCTTCGTCTACGTCGCCGCCCTCGAATCCGGGCTCACGCCCTATACCATTCGTAATGACGGGCCTGTTCGTATCGGCAACTGGACCCCGGAAAATTATGAGAAGAAATTTCGCGGCGAAGTGACACTGGCCACGGCGCTGGCCAACTCCCTGAACACCATCGCCGCCCAGCTGGTGATGGAGGTCGGTCCCGAGCGGGTGACACAGGTGGCGCATCGCATGGGCATCGAATCGGAGCTGCAGAACAATGCCTCCATCGCGCTCGGCACTTCGGAAGTGTCGCTGATGGAACTGACAGCTTCTTATGCTCCCTTCATGAATGGCGGCTATAAAGCCACGCCGCACATCGTGAAGCGTATCACCGATGCCGATGGCAAGGTGCTTTATGAAAACAAATATGACAATCCGCCACGGGTGCTGAGCGAAGAAATTGCCGCCACGATGAACGGCATGCTGTCGCGCGTCATCACCGAAGGTACCGGCAAGGCCGCGCGCCTGCAGGGCTGGCAGGCAGCGGGGAAATCCGGCACCACTCAGTCTTTCCGCGATGCGCTCTTTGTTGGCTATACGAGCAATCTGACGACCGGCGTCTGGTTTGGAAACGACGACGGCACCTCCATGAAAAAGGTCACGGGCGGCGGCCTTCCTGCAAGGGCGTGGAAAGAGTTCATGACCGCGGCTCATTCCGGTCTTTCGCCTTCGCCCCTCTTCGGTCTTGGTGCAGGCGGCGTGCCGCCGCTCATGGATATGCAGCAACCGGCGCCGGAGAATGCGCCCTCCTCCATTGGCGACATCATTTCCAACGCGCTGGGCGGCGGAACGACTGATAACCGCGCCTATCCCGCGGCGCCGGCATCACCCACACCGAATCAGCCAGATGGGCAGCCGGGAGGGCTGACGCCGCCGGCTAATATTCCTTCGCGGGATATCGAACCCCGTTATTCCGCCGGCAACGGCCCTGTGCCGCCGGCCGATATTGGCGGTGAAGCGCCTGACGCGTCGGGACCGAAACAAACCACCCTGCTCGACATTCTGATGGGTCGCTGACAGGTTTTTAAATCGTCGCCAAGTCCCGGCAACGAAGGACGAAGCGACCGAGGTCCGCGTCCTCACCCCTTTTGTTTCACGCTTTCGGTGGCCGAACCGGCCGCCGCCCCATCCACGGCGGCGAATCGGCGCCTGAAGCGCAACACCTGCGTGCATACGTTAACTTTAGATTGATATTTGCCTAGACACGGCTACATTTCGGATGACTTTTTAGGGTAAATGAATTATTAATCGTTCATATAAATTAAATTTCTTCTATCAAAATAAGTTTTTCAGGATCCTATATTATGTTGGGTACTAAAGGCTCATCCCATGCCGTTTTTTTCGGCGATCCCTATTCCTCGGCCATCACTTTCGAGACACCGGAAACGCAGCCCTGCATTTTTGAGAAACGGGTATCTCCACTACAACGCGGCCAGTTCGCGCTCAAAAGAACGATGGACATTGCGGGGGCGTCCATCGCCCTCGTCGCACTGGCTCCCGTCCTGCTGACGGTGGCAGCGCTCGTCAAGCTCGACAGCCGCGGGCCGGTCCTGTTCTCGCAGGTCCGCTGGGGCATGAATGGACGGAAGATTCGCGTCTATAAATTTCGCTCAATGAGAACAGACATGTGCGACGCTACCGGCGTGGCGCAAACAGTGAAGGATGACCCGAGAATAACCCGCATCGGCGCCATTCTCCGGCGCACGAATATTGATGAGCTGCCACAGCTCATCAATGTGCTCAAGGGTGACATGTCGCTGGTCGGACCGCGCTGCCATGCCATCGGCATGCTGGCGGCCGGCCGTCTCTACGAGGAGCTGGTTCCGCACTATCACCTGCGGCACCGGATGCGGCCAGGCATCACGGGACTTGCCCAGATGCGGGGCCTGCGCGGGCCGACGGATCGCAGCGACAAGGCAAGGGCACGCATCGTATCCGATCTTTATTATGTCGAAAACTTTTCGGTCTGGCTGGATGTCAGGATCATGGTCGGAACGGTGATTTCCGAGTTGCGGGGCGGCAAGGGCTTCTGATCTTCGAGAGGCAAGGCAAGATTGCGAAAAGAAAAGCCCGGCATCTCTGCCGGGCTTTTCTCATGAACTGTCGTCACCTTCAATTTGTCGGCGCGGGAGCTGCAGCCGGGTCCGGCAGCGGCGCCGGGTTCGCAGACAGCGTGCGGAGATAGGCAATAAGATCTGCTCTTTCCGTTTCTTTCTTCACACCCGCAAAGCCCATGGCCGTGCCTGGAACGTGCTTTTTCGGGGCTTCAAGAAAATAGTTGAGATGATCGTAATCCCAGTGCTCGGCTCCACCCTTGGAGAAATCCTTCATCGCTGCGGAGTAGCTGAAACCTTCGTGGCTGGCGATCGGCCGGTTGACGACATCGAAGAGATTGGGGCCGACCTTGTTTGCACCACCACTCTCTCCGGTATGACAGCTCGTACATTTCTTGAAGACCGCTTCGCCCTTGGCGGCGTCCGCGCTGGCGAGCAACTGTGCGATCGGGGTGGCCTCAGCCGCCGCTTCTCCGCCGCCCGTTCCGCCGCTGCTTTCTTCCGCGACGATGGCGTAACCTTCCTTTTCGGGCGCGGGCGCATGGAAAATGCCCTCGGACGCAATCGACACCGACATCAGGACGAATACTGTACCCAGAAACGCCCCAACGCCCATATTAACATAAGAATTCATCTAAACGCGCTCCCTCGCATCCGCTCGATATAACGGGCATCTTGAAATTGCTCGAAAGCTATGGCTTTTGCACAGCCTGCGCAACTTGAATAATGCTCCCCACACCGTGACGTTTTGACACTTTTCGGGCGGGATTTGAAGGGTGTCGGATGAATAATCGGGATTTCGAGAAAGCTGTCGTCCTCATACCGGCGCGAATGGCCTCCACGCGCCTGCCCGGCAAGCCGCTTGCCGACATTGGTGGCAAGCCGATGATCGTGCAGGTTGCGCAGCGGGCACGTGAGGCCGGCGCGGAGCGAATCGTCGTCGCGGTCGATGACGAACAGGTATTTTCGGCGGTTCAAAATGCCGGTTTCGACGTGATGATGACGCGTGACGACCATCAATCCGGTTCGGATCGCATTTTCGAAGCGCTGCAGAAGGCCGACCCCTATGGCAAGGCGGAATATGTTATCAATGTTCAGGGCGACCTTCCAACCATCGAGGCGGAAACTATACGCGCCTCGTTGCGCCCGCTGGAGAACGCCGCCGTCGACATTGCGACACTGACGGTCGAAATCACCGACGAGGAAGAAAAAACCAATCCGAACGTAGTGAAAGTTGTGGGCAGCCCACTTTCCGAAACACGTCTGCGCGCGCTTTATTTCACCCGCACCACCGCGCCTTACGGCGAGGGGCCGCTTTATCATCATATCGGGCTCTACACCTATCGCCGTGCTGCGCTCGAGACATTCGTGAGTCTACCGCCCTCACCGCTGGAAAAGCGCGAGCGGCTGGAGCAGCTGCGTGCTCTCGAAGCGGGCATGCGCATTGATGCCGAGATCGTCCGCTCCGTACCGCTCGGTGTCGATACACCGCACGATCTCGAAAAAGCCCGCAAAATTCTTGCAAGCAGAACCCTTTAACGGACAGTCCCATGAGCTTGATCACCAATCGCATTGCCTTTCAGGGCGAATTCGGCGCGAACTCCGACATGGCCTGCCGCGACATGTTTCCGAACATGGAACCATTGCCGTGTCCGACATTCGAGGATGCGTTCAACGCCATTGAAAACGGCGAAGCCGATCTCGGCATGATCCCGATCGAAAACACTCTGGCCGGCCGCGTGGCGGATATTCATCACCTGCTGCCGGAATCGCGCCTGCATATCATCGGCGAATATTTCATGCCGATCCGCTTTCAGCTGATGGTGATGCCGGGCGTGAAAAAGGACGAAATCCGCACCGTCCACAGCCACATCCACGCACTTGGCCAGTGCCGCAAGATCATTCGTTCCAACGGCTGGAAACCCGTCATCGCCGGCGATACGGCAGGATCGGCAAGGCTCGTTTCCGAAACGGGCGACCGCAGCATGGCGGCGCTTGCGCCGCGTCTTGCCGCCAGCCTTTACGGTCTCGATATTCTCGCCGAGAATGTCGAGGATTCGGAAAACAACGTCACGCGCTTCGTCGTGCTTTCCCGCGATGAAAACTGGGCCAAGCGCCAGTCGAGCGAAGAAATCGTCGTCACGACCTTCGTTTTCAACGTCCGCAACATTCCCGCGGCACTCTACAAGGCCATGGGTGGCTTTGCGACGAACGGTATCAATATGACGAAGCTCGAAAGCTACCAGCTCGGCGGCAAATTCGTGGCGACGCAATTTTATGCCGACATTGAAGGCCATCCCGATGACGAACCCGTGCGGCATGCGCTGGACGAGCTGCGCTTCTTCTCTGAAAAAGTCCGCATTCTCGGCGTCTACAAGGGCCATGCGATGCGCGGCAAGCTCAACCAGAGCTGAGCCTGCCGCGATCTCCTACTTCGGCCATTCCACCCAGTCGCGCATCAGGCGATGCGCGATGGCTCCCATGGGCGGCGCAGAAAGACCTTCGCCCGCCGGGGCCTCCAACATCTTTGCCACCTCTTCCCGCGTGAACCAGCGGCAATCCTCAAGCTCGACCTCATCGCGTGCGATCTCAAAAGACAACGCCTCGGCATAACAGCCGATCATCAGCGTATGCGGCATCGGCCAAGGCTGGGAGGCGTGATAACGGACGCGGCCGATTTCGACACCGGATTCCTCGTGCGTTTCACGGCGAACAGCCTGTTCGATGGTCTCGCCCGGCTCCACAAAACCGGCGAGGCACGAATACATGCCCGGCGCAAAATGCGCTCCGCGGCCAAGCAGGCACAGATCGCGCTCGATGTCGATCGTCATCATGATCACGACGGGATCGGTGCGTGGAAAGATAGTGTGGCTGCAGTCGGCGCAGATGCGCTTGTAGCCGCCGATTCGCAGCTCCATGGCTCCACCGCATTTCCCGCAAAAGCGGTTGTCGGCGTTCCAATGTGTGAGGCTGACGGCCTGGGCGACCTCACTCAGCAATTCCTCTTCCAGCAGGTGATCGCGATAAAGCGTGCGGGCATCGGCAAGTTTGTAGTGGCTCGCCAGCTGGTCTTCGGCCACGGCAACCGGAACGGCGATTCGCGGTTCGCCCGTCTCCCGATATCCAAGCAGGACGGCATTGTCGAAATCCGGCTGCAATTCGGCCAGCTCATAGGCGGAAAACAGGGGGTCGATGACCTGCTCGTCATGCTTCAGGACAAGCCGGTTGCCGGAAAAGGCAAAAATATGGGTGCCGTCTATTTTCAGCGCATCGGCAACGCATTCCTCCGTCCGCTTTTCCGCGAAACGGTCGAGGGCATTTTTGGAAAAAGCCGTCAGCAGACTTGCTTCGGGATGGGGGGCAGTGGTTTCAAAAATTTTCATGGAAATCATCAGAGTGCGCCGGAGATTTTTTTCATCAAAGTTTCCTTTTCGCCCGCGGCATAAGGCACGGGCGTCCCGTGACCCCAGATGGGGCCGGGCCAGCAGGTGTCGCCTTCATTGCGGGCGATAATATGGACATGCAGTTGCCGGACGATGTTGCCCAGAGCGCCCACATTGATCTTGGTGGCCGCGGTAATTTCTTTCAAGGCGGACGCGACAAGATTGGTCTCGAATGTCAGCACGGCCTGATCAAGCGGAGTAAGATCGAACAGCTCGCTGACGCCCTCTCGCTGCGGCACCAGCACCAGCCATGGCCAGCGGCTGTCATTTTGCAAACGCAGTTCACATAGCCCCAAACGCGTCACGAGCACGCTATCGCGCGCCAGTCTTTCGTCCAGCTGGAATGTCTCCAAGGTGTCCTCCATGTTTGTTTTCATTGTGATAGCAGTTTTTTGAATGCTTGGCTTGCATTTGCTGTCGATATTGCCGATATGTGGCCCCGGGAGGTTGGTGGTGGACGAGCCACTCGCCAACCGGGTCAGGTCCGGAAGGAAGCAGCCCTAACGAGCCCGGCACGGGTCGCCGTGCCAGCCTCCCACCTTTTAAAAGACGTGCTCAGCTTTCGCCGGGCCAGTTCAGCGCCCCAAGACAAACTGGCAAAACAAACTGGCGAGGCGATGAACGACAGCGTACCCACCACATCAAGCGAATCCCAGGTCGGGACCGGCTATCGGGTACTGGCGCGCAAATATCGCCCGAAGGATTTTTCCGATCTGATGGTCGGACAGGAGCCGATGGTCCGCACGCTGACAAACGCGTTCGAGACCGGACGTATTGCGCAGGCCTATATGCTGACCGGCGTCCGCGGCGTGGGCAAAACGACCACGGCCCGCATTCTCGCCCGAGCGCTGAATTACAAAACCGACACCATCGACAAGCCGACCATCGATCTGCGCATTCCCGGTGAACATTGTCAGGCGATCATGGAAGGTCGCCATGTCGACGTGATCGAGATGGACGCCGCCTCCCATACCGGCATCGACGATATTCGCGAAATCATCGAACAGGTGCGTTATCGCCCTGTCTCGGCGCGTTACAAGGTCTATATCATCGACGAAGTGCACATGCTGTCGACGCAGGCTTTCAACGGCCTGCTCAAGACGCTGGAAGAGCCGCCGGAGCATGTGAAGTTCATCTTCGCCACAACGGAAATCCGCAAGGTTCCCATCACGGTTCTGTCACGATGCCAGCGTTTCGACCTGCGCCGCATCAGTGCCGCCGATCTCGTCGGCCTTTTTACCGCCATCGCTGGCAAGGAAGGTTTCGAAGCCGAACCGCAGGCGCTTTCGATGATCGCCCGCGCGGCGGAAGGGTCTGCCCGTGACGGCCTGTCGCTGCTCGATCAGGCAATCGCACATGGCGGTGGCCGGGTGGAAGCTGAAGCGGTACGCGGCATGCTCGGTCTTGCCGACCGGGCCCGCATCGTCGATCTCTTCCAGCACGTCGTCAAAGGCGATGTCGCGGCCGCTCTGTCGGAATTCAACGGTCAATATGAGGCGGGCGCGAACCCGGTTGTGGTCCTTAACGATCTCGCCGATTTCACCCATCTCGTGACCCGCATGAAATATGTGCCGGATGCAGCGGAAGATCCCTCGCTTTCTGAAATAGAGCGCGTGCGCGGTGCGGAATTTGCCGACACGATTGCGGTCACCGCGCTTTCGCGCATCTGGCAGATGTTGCTGAAGGGCATACCGGAAACGGAAAACGCCTCGCGCCCGGCCGGTGCTGCCGAAATGGTTCTCATCCGGCTGGCGCACGCTGCCAATCTTCCCGCACCCGAAGATGCTGCCCGGCGCTTGCTGGAGCTTTCGAACGGTGACGGGGGTTACGCCAATGGCGGACCTTCCGGCGGCGGCAATGGCGGCGGTGCGCGCGCCTATTCGTCAGCACAGACCGTGGCCGCGGGACGACCTGTCGATCTTCCCACCCAGCGCCAGGCAACGCCACAGACCTCCGCCATACTGCGCGCCATTCCAGATAGCCGCCCGCAGGAGATGCAGGTCGCAGCACCGAAAACGGAGGAGCGGCCGGAGCCGAAAGTTCCCGTCAATTCCGTGCAGGATATTGCCGATCTGTGTCAGAAGAACCGCGATCCCGTCATGCGGGCGAAAGTGCGCAACTTTGTACGGCTGGTACGGCTGGAGCCTGGCCGGCTCGATATGCGCCTCGGGGAAGGTGCCCCCGGCTCCCTGCCCGGCGAACTTGGCGTCAAGCTCAAGGAATGGACCGGCATCCACTGGATCATCAGCCTCAGCAAGGAGCAGGGGGAACCGACCCTTGTCGAGGCTGAGGGCAACGCACGGGACGCGCGTCTTGTCGATGCACGCCAGGACCCTGATGTGGCTGCCATCCTGGCGCAGTTTCCCGGCGCAAAAATTACCGACGTGCGCATCCGCGCCGCCGCACAGGATGAGGCTGAAGAGATCGCGCCGCCATCGGTTGCCGAATCGAGCGAAGGCGACATCCTTCCCGGCGACGACATCGAGTTTTAAACAAAAAGAACAGGAGATTGGCACATGCGTGACATCATGGGCATGATGGGCAAGGTCAAGGAAATGCAGGCCAAGATGGAGAAGGTGCAGGAAGAAATCGCTGCGCTCGAAATCGAGGGGCGTGCTGGCGGCGGTCTGGTAACCGTCATTCTGAACGGCAAGGGTGAAATGCGCGGCCTGAAAATCGATCCCTCGCTGTTGAAGGAAGACGAGGTGGAAATCCTTGAGGACCTGATCGTCGCAGCGCATAAGGACGCCAAGCAGAAAGGCGAAGCGCAGGCGCAGGAAAAGATGGCTGGGCTGACCGCCGGCCTGCCGCTGCCGCCCGGCATGAAGCTGCCGTTCTGATATAACCGATCTAAAGAGAGGGCGAAGCGCATGGAGCGGACGCCCTCGTCCCATCACGGCTTCAAGCTTCCAGCATCGCGCGAAACCGGCTCGCCAGCGGCGTTTCCAGAAAGGCCCGGCGTTCGGCTGCGTTGAGCTGCATGGGGCGAAAGCGCTGCAGAATGGTCGGTATTGGCAGCTTTAATCCCTGATAGGGTTTGAATACGATATCCTCCCCGGCAGCCAACATGCCCCCTTTCAGCACCCGGCAGTAGAACCCCGGTTGGCCCGCCTGACGGAAACGCGGTGCGAAATCGGGATCGCCGATGCGAACCGACAGGGTGGCGCAGGGAATGCGGGTGGCGGTCACTTCCAGCTCAACGTCATTTGCCGAGAACCTGTCGCCAACGTGGAGTTTTGCGCTGTCGACACCATCAAGAACGAGGTTCTCACCAAAAAACCCGGGCTCGACCGCAAAGCCCAGAGAGCGCGACCAGAAGTCGAGATCGGCGGAGCCCATGACGTAAATCGCCTGATCCGGCCCGCCGTGATGTTTGCGATTGCAGACGGCGTCACTGACGATGCCTTCCGCATCGACCATGACGGGACCCTGCACGGCATGTTTGAAGATGCCCGTCTTCATGGTCTTTCCCGGCAGCCTTTTCGCCTCGCCCCGGCACACCGCCCTGATTTTCATGGACAACCCTTTGCGCTTCATGATTCCCGTTTCCTAATTTATGCAGTAGAAAGCGCTCATGGCAAAACGAGTCACCGGCCCCGAAATCGAAAAACTGATCCAGCTTCTGGCAAAAGTGCCGGGGCTTGGGCCCCGCTCGGCGCGGCGGGCAGCACTGCATCTCATCAAGAAGAAGGAACAGCTTCTGGGGCCGCTGGGCCATGCCATGGGCGAGGCCTATGACAAGGTGAAGATCTGCTCCTGCTGCGGCAACGTCGATACGATAGACCCCTGCACCGTCTGCGCCGACGACCGGCGCGACCAGTCGGTCATCATCGTGGTGGAAGATGTGTCTGATCTCTGGGCGCTGGAACGGACAGGTGCGATGAACACTGCCTATCACGTGTTGGGGGGCACTCTGTCGCCGCTCGACGGGGTCGGGCCGGAGGACCTGAACATCAAGGGCCTGATCGACCGCGTGAGCGCCGGCGGCATTCGCGAGCTCATCATCGCCGTCAATGCGACGGTGGAAGGGCAGGCAACCGCCCATTACATCACCGACCGCCTCTCCGGTCTCGACATCAAGATCACCCGGCTTGCGCATGGCGTGCCGGTGGGCGGTGAGCTCGATTATCTCGACGAGGGCACTTTGACGGCGGCACTTCGGGCGCGAACGACAATCTGAAGTCCCCCTCCCTCCCCGTCATTCAAAGAGGAGACCGAATGCGAAACCGTTTTGCCCCGAAGGCACTGGCTGCCCTTCTTTCCGTTTTTTCAGCAACGACGGCGTTGGCGCAATCGGCACCGACAGGAGCAGCAGCAGCCCGATATGATGCCGAATTTAATGCCTGGCTGAAAAAGGAAATCTGGCCGGAAGCGCGCAAGGCCGGCATTTCGCAAAGGACGCTTGAGGCCACGCTCAGCGGTCTCTCCATCAGCTGGAACCTGCCCGATCTCGTCATTCCCGGCCAGAAGCCGCCAAAGGAGCAGAGCCAGAGCCAGGCGGAATTTTCCTCGCCCGGCGCCTATTTCTCGGAAAAGCGGCTGCAGGGTCTTGCCGCCACCGGGCGTTCGCTTGCTTCCACCCACGCGGCGACGCTGCGCCGGATAGAGGCGAAATACGGTGTGCCGGGTGATATCGTCGTTGCGATCTGGGGCCGCGAATCCGGTTTCGGCCGAGCCAAGCTGCCGCATTCCGTCGTCGATGTGCTGGCCACAAAAGCCTATATGTCTACCCGCAAGGAGATGTTTCGCGCCGAGTTGATCGATGCGCTGAAGATCGTCGAGAGTGGCGATATCGCGGCCTCTCGCATGATGGGCTCCTGGGCCGGTGCGCTCGGCCAGCCGCAGTTCATGCCGTCGAGCTATCTGAAGTATGCCGTGGACTTTGATGGCGACGGCCACCGTGACATCTGGAACTCCGTGCCGGACGCGTTGGCATCCATAGCTAACTATCTTTCTCAGCGCGGCTGGCAACGCAATCGCGACTGGGGTTTCGAAGTCTCGATCCCCGCCAATGTTTCCTGCGCGCAGGAAGGGCCTGATCTCGCACGACCTGTGGCGAATTGGGCGAAAATGGGCATCACACGCATTTCCGGAAAAGCCTTCCCGGCCAATGACCTCTCTGCCGATGGCATGATGCTGGTCCCGGCTGGGCGGCATGGGCCGGAATTCGTGGTGACGCCGAATTTCTACGTCATCAAGGAATATAATAATTCCGATCTCTATGCGCTCTTCATCGGCAATCTCGCTGACCGCATCGCCCACGGCGCGGGGCCGTTCCAGGGGGAATGGGGCAATGTCGGATCGATGCTGCGCTCGGATGTTTTAGCGATGCAGAAGGCGTTGGTCGCCAAGGGCTACGATGTCGGCAAGGCAGATGGCCTCGCCGGTTTCAAGACGCGCCGCTCGCTTGGGGACTGGCAGTCGAAAAACGGGCTCGCTCCAACCTGCTTTCCCGATGCGACGTTGAAGGCGA
Organism: Rhizobium sp. ZX09; assembly: GCF_017357485.1. Lineage (NCBI taxonomy): Bacteria > Pseudomonadati > Pseudomonadota > Alphaproteobacteria > Hyphomicrobiales > Rhizobiaceae > Rhizobium > Rhizobium sp. ZX09. The sequence continues at coordinate 2,778,136 of NZ_CP031363.1, read as the reverse complement.
AGCTGAAGTAGCGTTGCTGGCAGCGTGTGAAAACTCTCCTCCGTCATGCTCGGGCCTGTCCCGAGCATCTGCAACCGATTGATTTAATGATAGGTGTTTGGATCCTCGGGACAGGCCAGAGGATGACGGGGAGTGAGTGGGAAGGGCATCGCCACTCACTTATCCATCGTCTCTCAATGCTGATCGGTATGAGGCTTGTGAAAGATATCGTCGGTCGGCGGGATGGTCTGACGTTCGATCATCCGGTGCACCCGTGGCCGCGTCTTGCCGCGGTGAAGCTCCAGCAGCCGGTCCCAGGCCTCTGCATCTGCCTGGGTGCGGCGGTGATTATGGCGGACATATTCCACCCAGGTCGGCACGTGGTAGCTTTCCGTCCAGATGTCGGGGTTTTCGAGATCCCGCATCAGGTTCCAGTTGCGCGCGCCGTCACGAATGCGAATGCGGCGGCGCTCGGCCATCAGCGGCAGGAATTCGCCGAGATCCTCGTCATGGATTTCATAATCGATGAGAATGGCGATGGGCCCGCTGCGCGGCTTGATGTCCAGTCTTAGCGGCGGCTCCACGAAACGGTTGAGCGGATCGAGATTGAGCGAGGCGAAGGCTGGCATCGCGAGCTTGAGGCCGACGACGACACCGAGCAGCATCAGTGCGCAGGAACAGAGCAGCGAATAGGAAATGCCGTAATCTTCCGCCAGCTCACCCCACAGCCAGCTGCCGACCGCAATGCCGCCGAAGGTGAGCGTCTGGTAAAGCGAGAGCGCCCTGCCAACCACCCATCGCGGGGTGGAGAGCTGGACAATGGTATTGAAGAGCGACAGTGCCAGCACCCAGCAGGCGCCGGCAACGGTCAGCACCAGTGACGTGATGATCGCGCTCGTGCTCACCGCCGTTACGCCGGCGCTGAAGGCGAAGCCTAGAAATGCGACGCGCACGATCCATTCGCTGGACAGCACCTCGCGCAATCTCGCGCTGATCAGCGCACCGCCAATCGCGCCGACGCCGAAGGCACCCAGCATGACGCCATAGGTCAGCGGGCCGCCCTCCACCAGGTCGCGGGCGACGATGGGCATCAAGGCGAGGATGGCGCTGGCTGAAAGGCCGAAAAGGAAGCCGCGCACCAGCACCTTGCCGATATTGGGTGACATCGCCACATAACGCATGCCGGCCGAAATGGCGGCCAGAAGCTGCTCCCGCGGCAGGGTCGAGGCATATTTGGGCGGCTGCCAGCGAAACAGGGCGTAGATCAGCGTGAAATAGCTCAGCGCATTCACGAAAAATGCGGCGGCCGCACCGGCAGCGGCGACGATGATACCGCCGATGGCCGGGCCGACACTGCGGGTAATATTGAAGCCGACACTGTTCAGCGTGACCGCGGCGGGCAAATCCTCGCGCGGCACCATTTCGCCGACGGAGGCCTGCCAGGACGGATTGTTGAGGGCCGTGCCACAGCCGATCATAAAGGTGAAGAAAAGCAGCAGCCAAGGCGTGAGCCAGCCGGACCAGGCAAAGACCGTCAGCAGCACGGAGGCCGTCAGCATCAGCAGCTGCGCCGAAATCATGATGCGGCGGCGGTCGAAACTATCGGCCAGCGCACCTGAAATCAGCGAGAACAGCATGATCGGCAAAGAGGTGGAGGCCTGCACCAGCGCGATCATGTTTTCCGAACTGGAGAGCGACGTCATCATCCATGCGGCGCCCACCGCCTGGATCAGTCCACCGAAATTCGAGGCAAGGCTCGCGATCCAGATTCGTCTGTAAGTCAAATGCCTTAAAGGCGCGAGTGGCGATTTACGGTCAGGCACGCTCTGTCCACTTGATGCAACTGCGATTTATCAAACGGCAACTATAGACAGTGCCGAAAATCATGCCAGCCTTTCCCGCACGGGAAGGGTGAAAATATGGCCGAGGGCGCACCGGAAGCGAGTCTACCCGCGAAAACCTTGCAATCCTGCACCGATGGGTCTATATGACCACTGAAATTCTTGATCGCTTGATGAAGAGTGGGGCCGCAAGGCTCCGCTCTTTTTCGTTAGGCGAACCGGAAACAGAGGGCTGAAAGCCCGGCGACAATCCAAAACCGGAAGGCCAGATGGCAGACACCGCACACGAACCGCGACTTATAACCGAAACCGGCATTGACCAGCGTATTGCCGAGATCATCGAACCCGTTCTGACGGGTATGGGCTATGTTCTGGTGCGCGTGCGGCTTTCCAATCAGAACGGCATGACGCTGCAGGTGATGGCGGAACGGGAAGACGGCACGATGACCGTTGAGGACTGTGAAGCCATTTCCATGGCCATTTCACCGGTTCTTGATGTGGAAGATCCGGTCGATAAAGCGTATCATCTTGAAGTTTCCTCGCCCGGCATCGACCGGCCGATGGTTCGCAAATCGGATTTCACCCGTTGGCAGGGCCATCTGGTGAAGGTCGAAACCTCCATTCTGGTCGAGAACCGCAAGCGGTTTCGCGGCAAGATCGTTGAGGTTGATGCTGACGGTTTCAAGCTGGAACGCGACCAGATCGCTTATGGCGAAGAGCCGACAGTCGTTATTCCGTTCACTGCGCTTTCCGATGCGAAGCTCATTCTGACGGACGACCTTATTCGTGATGCGCTGCGGGCAGACAAGGCGGCCAAGGCCGCTGCCGCAAACCAGAACGACGAAAACGAAGCAGACGAAGACTAATTCCAACGTAAAGCCCGGAAAACGGGCGATCCCCGCAATTATGCGACTTACGGAGATAAAAAAATGGCAGTGAGTGCTAACCGGCTTGAGCTTCTGCAGATCGCCGATGCTGTGGCGCGCGAAAAGGTCATCGACCGCGAAATCGTGCTTGCCGCAATGGCCGACGCTATCCAGAAAGCCGCCCGCTCGCGCTATGGTTCGGAAACCAACATCCGCGCTGATATCAACTCCAAGACCGGCGAAATCCGCCTGCAGCGTCTTCTGGAAGTTGTCGAAGCGGCTGAGGACTATTCGACCCAGATCCCGCTGGAGCTTGCCCGCGACCGCAACCCGGACGCCAAGCTCGGCGACTTCATTGCAGATCCGCTGCCGCCAATGGATTTCGGCCGTATCGCTGCCCAGTCCGCCAAGCAGGTCATCGTGCAGAAGGTGCGCGAGGCCGAGCGTGACCGCCAGTATGACGAGTTCAAGGACCGTATCGGCGAAATCGTCAACGGCACCGTCAAGCGCGTCGAATACGGCAACGTCATCGTCGATCTCGGCCGTGGCGAAGGCATTATCCGTCGTGACGAGATGATCCCGCGCGAAAACATGCGCTACGGCGATCGCGTACGCGCCTACGTCTACGACGTTCGCCGCGAACAGCGTGGCCCGCAGATTTTCCTGTCGCGTACCCATCCGCAGTTCATGGTGAAGCTCTTCACCATGGAAGTTCCGGAAATTTACGACGGCATCATCCAGATCAAATCGGTTGCCCGTGATCCTGGCTCACGCGCCAAGATCGCCGTCATCTCGAACGACAGCTCGATCGATCCGGTCGGCGCCTGCGTCGGTATGCGCGGTTCGCGCGTTCAGGCCGTCGTCGGCGAACTCCAGGGTGAGAAGATCGACATCATTCCATGGAGCCAGGAGCCGGCGTCGTTCATCGTCAATGCCCTGCAGCCGGCGGAAGTCGCCAAGGTCGTTCTGGATGAAGAATCCGAGCGTATCGAAGTGGTCGTTCCCGACGAGCAGCTGTCGCTCGCCATCGGCCGCCGCGGTCAGAACGTGCGTCTGGCATCGCAGCTGACCGGCTGGGATATCGACATCATGACCGAGCAGGAAGAATCCGAGCGCCGTCAGAAGGAATTCAACGAGCGTACGGCCCTGTTCATGGAAGCGCTCGACGTCGACGAAATGGTCGGCCAGGTTCTGGCTTCGGAAGGCTTCGCGCAGGTTGAAGAACTGGCTTATGTGGATCTCGACGAAATCTCCTCGATCGATGGCTTCGACGAAGACACCGCCGATGAAATCCAGACCCGCGCCCGCGAATATCTGGAACGCCTGGAAGCCGAAATGGACGCCAAGCGCAAGGAACTCGGCGTTTCCGACGAATTGCGCCAGATCGACGGCCTGACCTCGCAGATGATGGTTGCGCTCGGCGAAGACGGCATCAAGACCATCGAAGACTTTGCCGGCTGCGCAGCGGACGATCTCGTTGGCTGGAGCGAGCGCAAGGACGGCGAGACGAAGAAGTTCGAAGGCATCTTCTCCAAGCTCGATGTTTCGCGCGTCGAGGCCGAGAACATGGTGGTGCAGGCTCGCCTTCTGGCAGGCTGGATCACCGCCGAAGAGCTCGCTTCCGAACAGGAAGCCGATGCGGAAGCTGCCGAGGAGGCGGATACCGCCGAGCAGGAATGACATCGCAGGCGCATGAGCCGGACGAGCTGCCCGAGACTGACGATGACGGGCGGATCAAAGGCGACGTCAATGGACGTATGTGCATTGTGACACGGCAGAGCGGATCGCCAGATGAGCTGATCCGCTTCGTCGCAGGCCCGGACGGCAACGTCGTTCCGGACCTGAAACGCCAATTGCCGGGACGCGGCTGCTGGGTGACACCCGAGCGCGCCCTGATCGAGAAAGCCATCGCGAAGAAGCTCTTCGCGCGGGCTCTGAAACGTGACGTCAAGGCCGGGCCTGAGCTTCTCGCTCTTCTCGACCGTCTGATGGCCCAGCATGTGGCTGGCATGATGAACATGGCGCGCAAGGCGGGCCAGTTCATCAGCGGCGCGACGAAGGTCGATGCTGCCGTCCGGTCCGGGAACGCGATCGCCGTGTTTCACGCGACCGACGCTGCGGCCGATGGCGTCAGAAAACTGGACCAGGCCCGCAAGGCCTGGGCACTCGGCAGCGATGCCGGCAATGAAATTCCGTCCTTCCGGCTCTTTAGCGAAGCCGAAATGGACGAGTTGATGGGCCAGAATGCTTTTATCCATGCCTGCGCGCTTGCAGGGCAGGCGGGTGAGGGTGTAGTGAAGCGCGCAACGATGCTTGAGCAGTACCGCAATGGCGGTCGGGCTCATGCGGAACGCGACGCTGCCCGGACAGAACAATGACGCGGTTGCCCGATATGAACGGTCGCCGCGTTCCGATGCAGCAATTGAACGACGAGACCTGATGAACGTCATCCGGTTCTCGTCCGAAGGAACGGGAACGGAATGACCGACAACAACGACGACAAGACACTCAACGCGCCTGCCAAGAAGACTCTTACCCTGAAGCCGGGCGGGATGAATCAGGGCACCGTGCGGCAGGATATGGGTCGAGGTCGCACCAACGCGGTTGTCGTGGAAACACGCAAGCGCCGCCCCATGCGTCCCGAAGACGAGAAGCAGGTACATTCGGCTGCGGCCCCCGCTCCGAAGCCGGCGGCTCCCGCCGCAGCAGCACCGCGTCCACAGGCTCCGCAGCCACGCATCCACCAGCCCAGCAACCAGCAGCAGCGTCCGGGTTCTTCCCCTTCGCAGCAGCAGCGTCCCGGCTCGTCTGCGCCCCAGCAGCGCCAGCCGGAGCGTCCGCGCGGCAATGTTCTGCATGACCTTTCCGCCGGTGAAATGGAAGCCCGTCGCCGCGCACTGATGGAAGCGCAGGCCCGTGACGTCATTGAAGCCAAGCAGCGCGCCGAAGAAGAGGCTCGCCGCAAGGTGGAAGAAGAACGCCGCATTGCCGCGGAAAAGGAAGAGGCCGCCCGCCGCGCCGCCGAGGAGGCTGAAGCAGCAAAGCTCGCGGCAAGCCAGCCGGCCGCGGAAGCGAAATCCGAACCGGCCGCTGAGAAGCCGGTTTCTGCCGCTCAGCCGGCGCCGCGCGCCGAGGCTCGTCCTCAGCCCGCCGCTGCCCCTGCCCGCCCGGCCACCGAAACCGCCGCTCCGCGCGGTCGCCGCACTGACGGCGACGAGGAGGACGATCGCGGTGCACGCCGTGGTAACCTGCCAGTCCGTGGCAAGGTTGCAGCGCCGGCGCCGGCCAAGCCGGCTGCACGCCTGAAGACAGAAGAAGAACGCCGCCGTGGCAAGCTGACCGTTACCTCGTCCAACCTGGATGAAGACGGTACGCCACGTGGCCGCTCCATGGCATCCATGCGCCGCCGGCAGGAAAAGTTCCGCCGCAGCCAGATGCAGGAGACCCGCGAAAAGGTAATGCGCGAAGTGATCCTGCCGGAAACCATCACCATTCAGGAACTGTCGCAGCGCATGTCGGAACGTGCCGTCGACGTCATCAAGTTCCTGATGAAGGAAGGCCAGATGATGAAGCCGGGTGACGTGATCGACGCCGATCTGGCGGAACTGATTGCGGTCGAATTCGGCCACACAGTCAAGCGCGTTTCCGAATCCGACGTGGAAGAAGGCATCTTCAACCAGGCGGACGACGAAGGCGAAATGCTGCCGCGTCCGCCCGTCGTGACGATCATGGGTCACGTCGACCACGGCAAGACCTCGCTTCTCGACGCCATCCGTCAGGCGAACGTTGTTGCCGGCGAAGCCGGTGGCATCACCCAGCATATCGGCGCCTACCAGGTCGAGAAGAACGGTCAGAAGATCACCTTCATCGACACCCCCGGCCACGCCGCCTTCACCGCCATGCGTGCCCGTGGTGCGCAGGCGACGGATATCGCCGTTCTGGTGGTTGCCGCAGACGACAGCGTGATGCCGCAGACGATCGAGTCCATCAACCACGCCAAGGCGGCGGGTGTTCCGATCGTCGTTGCGATCAACAAGATCGACAAGCATGAGGCCAACCCTGAAAAGGTTCGCCAGCAGCTTCTGCAGCACGAAGTCTTCGTGGAATCGATGGGTGGTGAAGTTCTTGATGTCGAAGTTTCGGCCAAGAACAAGCTCAACCTCGACAAGCTGCTTGAAGCGATCCTGCTGCAGGCCGAAATCCTTGACCTCAAGGCGGACCCGAACCGCACGGCGGAAGGTACGGTCATCGAAGCCGAGCTCGACCGCGGCCGCGGCGCCGTTGCCACGGTTCTGGTTCAGAAGGGCACGCTGAAGCCCGGCCAGATCATCGTTGCCGGTGATCAGTGGGGCCGTGTGCGCGCGCTCGTTAACGACAAGGGCGAACATGTCAAGGAAGCCGGTCCGGCCATGCCGGTCGAGATTCTCGGTCTTTCCGGCACGCCGTCGGCGGGTGACCGTTTCGCGGTTGTCGAAAACGAAAGCCGTGCTCGCGAAATCTCCGAGTACCGCCAGCGTCTGGCACGCGACAAGGCTGTCGCACGTCAGACCGGCCAGCGCGGTTCGCTGGAACAGATGATGAGCCAGTTGCAAACGTCGGGAATGAAGGAATTCCCGCTGGTCATCAAGGCAGACGTGCAGGGCTCGGTCGAAGCCATTATCGCTTCGCTCGACAAGCTCGGCACCGACGAAGTCCGCGCTCGTATCGTTCATTCGGGTGCTGGTGCCATCACGGAATCGGATATCTCGCTTGCCGAGGCCTCCAACGCCGCAATCATCGGCTTCAACGTTCGCGCCAATGCACAGGCACGCACGGCTTCCGAACGCGCCGGTATCGAGATCCGCTACTACAACATCATCTACGATCTGGTGGATGACGTGAAGGCGGCGATGTCGGGTCTGCTTTCGCCGGAACGTCGCGAGACCTTCCTCGGCAATGCCGAAATCCTCGAGGTGTTCAACATCACCAAGGTCGGCAAGGTCGCGGGTTGCCGTGTCGTCGAAGGCAAGGTGGAACGTGGTGCGGGTGTTCGTCTGGTTCGCGACAACGTCGTCATCCACGAAGGCAAGCTCAAGACTCTCAAGCGCTTCAAGGACGAAGTCAACGAAGTGCCTGTTGGTCAGGAATGCGGCATGGCCTTCGAAAACTACGAAGACATCCGCGCCGGCGACACCATCGAGTGCTTCCGCGTCGAACACATCACGAGAACGCTCTAAAGCATTTCCAGGAAAAGTGGACCCCCGGTTTTCCGTCCAGAAATGCGATAGAACAAAGAGCGTTCTCGCCGCAAAACAGGACTTTACTGTCGGGCGCCGGCTTACCGGCGCTCGCTCCGTTTGAGGCATAACCCATGGCAAAAGCTACATCATCGGCCCCTTCCCAACGCATGCTGCGCGTCGGCGAACAGGTGCGCGCCGCCCTGACCCAGATTCTCCAGCGCGGGGAAGTCCGCGACGATCTGATCGAAAGCACCGTCATTTCCATTTCGGAAGTGCGCATGTCTCCCGATCTCAAGATCGCGACAGCTTACGTGACGCCGCTCGGCGTTGCCGACCACACCGATATCATCACGGCACTCAACCGCCATGCCAAGTTCATGCGCGGCCGCCTCGGCCCGCAGCTCCGGCAGATGAAATACATGCCGGAACTGCGTTTCCGCGACGATACGAGTTTCGACAATTATCAGAAGATCGACGCGCTTCTACGCTCGCCCGAAGTGCAGCGCGATCTTGGACCTTCAAACGAAAAAGACGACGAACAGAACTGAAGCATGTCCAAACCACGCAAACAGCAGAACCGCAAACCCAAGGGCCGTCCGATTTCCGGTTGGCTGATCCTCGACAAGCCGCTCGATTTCGGCTCTACCGAGGCCGTCTCCAAGATCAAGTGGCTGTTCAATGCCCAGAAGGCAGGCCATGCGGGCACGCTTGATCCGCTGGCCTCCGGCATGTTGCCGATCGCGCTTGGTGACGCCACCAAGACCGTGCCTTACGTCATGGACGGCCGGAAAATCTACGAATTCACAGTGACCTGGGGCGAGCAGCGCACGACCGACGATCTGGAAGGCGAAGTGGTCGAATCTTCCGATCAGCGCCCGGACGAGCAGGCGATCCGCGATCTTCTGCCCAATTATACCGGCGTGATCATGCAGACCCCGCCGCAATTCTCCGCTATCAAGATCGCCGGTGAACGCGCTTATGATTTGGCACGTGACGGCGAGACCGTGGAAATTCCCGCACGCGAGGTGGAAATCCATCGCTTGACGTTGCTGGCCTGCCCGGATGCCGATACGGCCCATTTCGAAGTGGAATGTGGCAAAGGCACCTATGTGCGGGCGCTTGCGCGTGACATGGGCCGCGATCTCGGCTGTTTCGGCCATATCTCGGAACTGCGCCGCACCATGGTCGCTCCATTCGGCGAAGACATGATGGTGCCGCTCGAAACGCTCACCGCGCTGGAAGCCGTTGAAGACCGCGACGAGCGGCTGGAAGCGCTGGACGCCTATCTGATCGACACGGCCGAAGCGCTTTCCGCCCTTCCCCGCCTTATTATCAATGACGACCAGGCGCACCGGCTGAAGATGGGCAACCCTATCCTGCTGCGCGGGCGCGATGCGCCGGCCAGCCATCCGGAAGCCTACGCTACGGCAAATGGCAAGCTGGTCGCCATTGGCGAAATCGGCGAAGGCGAGTTTCGCCCGAAGAGGGTTTTCGGCTGAGTCGGACCGTCACGCGTTTGCTGACGCGTGGCGGAGCGCTGTCAATCGCCTCTTTCCATTGCACCCGGAATAGTTTATAGGCAGCGCCAGCTTGGGCTTTGCCTTCGCTTTTCATGGCCAGAGCTGGACGACATCCCGGCTCTAGGCGTCCCGTTTTCCTTAAAACTGAAAGGATCGTCCGATGTCGATTACTGCAGAGCGTAAAGCCGCCCTCATCAAGGAATATGCAACGAAGGAAGGCGACACCGGTTCGCCGGAAGTTCAGGTCGCAATCCTTACCGAGCGGATCAACAACCTGACCGGTCACTTCAAGGATCACAAGAAGGACAACCACTCGCGTCGTGGCCTTCTGACCCTGGTTTCGAGCCGTCGTTCGCTTCTCGACTATCTGAAGAAGAAGGACGAAGCCCGTTACACCAAGCTGATCGGTGCTCTCGGCATTCGCCGCTAATAAGGTTTCCGGCGGGTTTCTCAATGATGCCCGCCGGTTTTTAATTCCGGCCCTTCAGGCCGCATGATTTTCCGGGCGTTTGCCGCAGATGTGGCCCCCGGGCGATAAGGGTGAACCGGATGGGCCGGTGCCGCCTTTTTCAACCGCAGACCTGTCATGGGGCAGGATTGCCGGATGCTTGCCTGCCCAAGCCTCCCGCTGTCTTGCCCGTGATTGAGTCACAGCGCTGCCACGGCCGGTCACGATGACCGAGCGGGCAGCCACAACCAAGGACAAGATATGTTCAATCAACACTCCGTGGAAATCGAATGGGCAGGCCGCCCGCTGAAGCTCGAGACCGGCAAGGTTGCCCGTCAGGCTGATGGCGCCGTCATCGCAACCTACGGCGAGACCATGGTTCTCGCGACTGTGGTTTCCGCTAAGTCTCCGAAGCCGGGTCAGGATTTCTTCCCGCTCACCGTCAACTATCAGGAAAAGACCTACGCAGCCGGCAAGATCCCCGGTGGTTACTTCAAGCGTGAAGGCCGTCCGAGCGAAAACGAAACGCTGGTCTCGCGCCTGATCGACCGCCCGATCCGTCCGCTCTTCCCTGAAGGTTACAAGAACGACACCCAGGTTGTCGTCACCGTTATCCAGCACGACCTGGAAAACAATCCTGACATCCTCTCCATGATCGCCACATCCGCGGCGCTCACGCTTTCCGGCGTTCCCTTCATGGGCCCGGTCGGCGGCGCGCGCGTTGGCTACATCAACGGCGAATATGTTCTGAACCCGCATCTCGACGAGATGGATGAGTCGGTTCTGGACCTGGTTGTTGCCGGCACGCAGGACGCCGTCCTGATGGTGGAATCGGAAGCCAAGGAACTCAACGAAGACGTCATGCTCGGCGCGGTCATGTTCGGTCACCGCGGTTTCCAGCCCGTTATCGATGCGATCATCAAGCTCGCCGAAGTTGCCGCCAAGGAACCGCGCGAATTCGAACCGGAAGATTTTTCCGCTCTCGAAAACGAGATGCTGGCACTCGCCGAAGCTGAACTGCGCGACGCTTACAAGATCACCGAAAAGGCCGCCCGTTACGCCGCCGTCGACGCCGTCAAGGCTAAGGTGAAGGCGCACTTCCTGCCGGAAGAAGGCGAAGCCAAGTACACGCCGGAAGAAATCGGCGCTGTCTTCAAGCACCTTCAGGCCAAGATTGTTCGCTGGAACGTTCTCGACACCAAGAGCCGCATCGACGGCCGCGACCTGTCGACCGTTCGCCCGATCGTTTCCGAAGTCGGCATTCTGCCGCGCACGCACGGTTCGGCGCTCTTCACCCGCGGTGAAACCCAGGCGATCGTTGTTGCGACCCTCGGCACCGGCGAAGACGAGCAGTATGTCGACAGCCTCACCGGCATGTACAAGGAACGCTTCCTGCTGCATTACAACTTCCCGCCCTACTCGGTCGGTGAAACAGGCCGCATGGGCTCTCCGGGCCGTCGTGAAATCGGCCACGGCAAGCTCGCATGGCGCGCTATCCGTCCGATGCTGCCGACCGCCGAACAGTTCCCCTACACGCTGCGCGTCGTTTCCGAAATCACCGAATCCAACGGCTCCTCGTCGATGGCAACGGTCTGCGGCACCTCGCTTGCACTGATGGACGCAGGCGTTCCGCTTGCCAAGCCGGTTGCCGGTATCGCCATGGGCCTCATCCTTGAAGGCGACCGTTTCGCGGTTCTCTCCGACATCCTCGGTGACGAAGACCACCTCGGCGACATGGACTTCAAGGTCGCAGGTACGGCTGACGGCATCACCTCGCTGCAGATGGACATCAAGATCGCCGGTATCACCGAAGAGATCATGAAGATCGCTCTGGAGCAGGCACAGGGTGGCCGCAAGCACATTCTCGGCGAAATGGCCAACGCCATCACCGAGAGCCGCGGTCAGCTCGGCGAATTTGCGCCGCGCATCGAAGTGATGAACATCCCGGTCGACAAGATCCGTGAAGTCATCGGCTCCGGCGGCAAGGTCATTCGCGAAATCGTCGAAAAGACCGGCGCGAAGATCAACATCGAAGACGACGGCACCGTCAAGATCGCTTCTTCTTCCGGCAAGGAAATCGAAGCGGCCCGCAAGTGGATCCACTCCATCGTTGCGGAACCGGAAGTCGGCGCCATCTATGAAGGCACGGTTGTCAAGACCGCCGACTTCGGCGCTTTCGTCAACTTCTTCGGCGCCCGTGACGGCCTCGTCCACATCTCGCAGCTCGCTTCCGAGCGTGTTGCCAAGACCTCGGACGTCGTCAAGGAAGGCGACAAGGTCTGGGTCAAGCTGATGGGCTTTGACGAGCGTGGCAAGGTTCGCCTGTCCATGAAGGTTGTCGACCAGGAAAGCGGCAAGGAAATCGTTGCCGACAAGAAGAAGGAAGACGGTGAAGCCGCTGCCGAATAAGGCCGCGCCACCAGATCCTGTCGAGGCGCGGGTTTTGCCCGCGCCTTTTTTCTATTCTACCGTGAGGATGCTCCCATGAGCCGTGACGCCGTAAAAACCCTTTTCCATCCCTTTGCCTCTGACATGCTTGCCATGCCGAAAGACGGCGAACGCGTTCTTTTTCTGGGAGCGGAGGCGGGTCCGCGGCTCGACGGTTTCGACGCGGAGATCGTCGCGGTTCAGCATCTTCGGCCGCTCTATCGCGCTCTTGAAGCTCAGGGTGCAAAGGTCACTCCGGATATTTCGGGCGAAGATTACGATGCGGCGCTGCTGCTTTGCGGCAAACACCGCGGCGAAAACGAAAACCGTGTCGCTGAAGCGCTTTCCCGGGTGAAGGCCGGCGGCCTGATCGTCGCAGCCGGATCGAAGGAAGACGGTATTCTGACGCTGCGTAAGACGCTGACAAAGCTCGGCATCGAGGTGGACTCGACGCCGAAATATCACGGCGTCGCCCTGTGGTTCAAACGGCCGGACGATATCTCTGCCGTCGTGTCGAAACTTGCTCAGAAGCCCGTGACGGTGGAAGGCCGCTTCACTGCCCTGCCCGGCATGTTCTCGCATGACCGCGTGGATGATGGTTCGGAACTGCTCGCATCGCGCCTGCCGACCGATTTCGACGGCAATGCTGCCGATTTCGGCGCCGGCTGGGGTTATCTCTCCATCATGCTGGCGGAAAAATCGCCGCGCACGGCCCGTATCGATCTGTTCGAAGCGGATTGGAATGCGCTCGAATTCGCCAAGACCAATCTTCTCGAAAACAACCCTCGCCTAACGGCGCGTTTCTTCTGGCAGGATCTGGCAAACGAGCCGCCGAAGGAGAAATACGACCTCATCATCATGAACCCGCCTTTCCATTCAAGTGGACAGGCGGCGGAGCCAGCGCTGGGTCAGGCCTTCATCAAGGCCGCGGCCGGGGCGCTGCGCAGCGGTGGCAAGTTGCTGATGGTCGCCAATCGCGGCCTGCCCTATGAGCCGGTGTTGGCAGCAGAATTCCGCACCAGCACGGAAGTATGCCGAAATGCCCGCTTCAAGATTCTGAGCGCCCAGAAGTAAGAAAATCAGCTCAATAGCCAGGCCCATAGCGACACGGAAAGGACACCGGTCGCCGTGGATATGCTGATGGTTGAGGCCGCAACGCTGTGGCCGATGCCGAAACGGTTGGCGATGAGCCAGGCATTCACGCCCGTTGGCACCGACGAGGTGAGGACAAGCGCCGCCGTCCATTCACGGCTTAGCCCAAGTACGTGGCCCATGGCCCAGACACAGGCTGGCAGGAGCAGCAGTTTAAAAAACGTCATGGTGACGGCAATGCCCATATTGCCGCGGATGGTGTATTTCGTCAGCGCCATGCCCAGCGAAATCAGGGCTGCGGGTCCTGCCATGGAGGCGATCTGATCCACCACTGTTTTCAGGACAGGCGTCAGCGCCAGACCGGAAACATTGGTCGAAAGCCCTATGACGAGGCCAATCACAAGAGGATTGGTGACGAGATTTCTGCCGACCTGCTTGAAGACCGCGGCCGTGCTGCGCTTTTCTCCACCGATTGCCTTGTGCGTTGCATTTTCCATCAGGATCGTGCCGGCGATCATCATGACCGGCAGGTGGATGGCGAGCAGGATGGAAAGGGCAACCAGCCCTTCGTCGCCCACGGAGCGACCGACAAGAGGCAGGCCAATAAAAATATTATTCGCAAAGGCCGAGGAGATGCCGGCAATGACGGCGATGCGGACATCCTGCTTGAACACATGGCGGGTGACGATATGCCCGACTGTCCAGGTGACGGCCACGCCAGCAAAATAAGTGAGCCAGAGCCGGAACGGCGAGGCACCGTGGAAATTCGCTTCCGCAAGGGTGCGGAAAATCAAGGTCGGCACGGCGATCTTGAAGACGAAGTCGCTCAAGATCTCTCCTGCGTCTGCCCGGAAGAGGCCAGCTCTCACGGTCAACCAGCCGATCAGGATGAGAATGAAAATCGGGGCGACATTCGCGGCAACGGCAGACATGGAGGGAAAGCTTTCGCGGCTTTTGCGGGAGGATACTCCGCTTTAGAGCCTTTTCGGCCGGAATGGAATCGCGAAAACGCTTCATGTTCCGGTTTTAATCGCGGCATGGAAGGCTGGGCAGCCTTCGCACCACGTCTACCGGGCGGGCGTCCGGCCCATGCGATGGTGACGTCTGCCTAAAAGAAAAAGCGGGGTCTCCCCCGCCTTTTATGTCCGTTATATGCCGCCAGTACATCCGTGGCGGAGATAACGGTTGAGCCAGAAGACCTCATGTCTTCCACTTCGGTACGCATTCACACACCTCTGCTCTGGTCGCAGAGATAGCTTAACCATATTACAGGCAAATGACGCGTTTTCTTCTTTCGCGCAGAACCGCATATTTCCGCTTTAGGCTTTTCTTGCAGCCAGAAATGTTTAAGACCTTTGAAAAAAGACGCACACGCCGTGCGAACCGGATAGGGCCAATGACGAAATTTGACGTACTGACTGTCGGCAATGCCATCGTCGACATCATTTCCCGCTGCGATGACCGCTTTCTCAACGACAATGCCATTACCAAAGGGGCGATGAACCTCATAGACGCAGAACGGGCAGAGCTGCTTTATTCGCTGATGGGGCCGGCTCTCGAAGCCTCCGGCGGCAGCGCTGGCAATACGGCGGCGGGTGTGGCGAATTTCGGCGGCAAGGCTGCCTATTTCGGCAAGGTGGCGGAAGACCAGCTCGGCGAAATCTTCCAGCACGACATCCGCGCTCAGGGCGTTTATTTCGAAACCAAGCCGCAAGGCACCTTTCCGCCAACGGCCCGTTCGATGATCTTCGTGACCGAAGATGGCGAGCGTTCGATGAACACCTATCTCGGCGCCTGCGTCGATCTGGGCCCTGAGGATGTGGAAGATGACGTGGTGGCGCAGACCAAGGTCACCTATTTCGAGGGTTATCTGTGGGATCCGCCGCGCGCCAAGGATGCGATCCGCGAATGCGCCCGCATTGCGCATGAAAACGGCCGCGAAGTTTCCATGACGCTTTCCGACAGTTTCTGCGTCGGCCGTTACCGTGAGGAGTTTCTCGATCTGATGCGCTCCGGCACAGTGGATATCGTTTTCGCCAACAAGCAGGAAGCGCTTTCCCTTTATGAAACCGACGACTTCGAGCTTGCGCTGACCAGGATCGCCGCCGACTGCAAGATCGCGGCGGTGACGATGAGCGAAGAAGGCGCGGTTATCATGCGCGGCACGGAACGCGTGAAGGTGGATGCCTATCCGGTGCATGACGTGGTCGACACGACGGGTGCGGGCGATCTTTTCGCCGCCGGCTTCCTGTTCGGTTATACGCAGGACCGGTCGCTCGAAGATTGCGGCAAGCTTGGCTGCCTTGCGGCTGCCGCTGTCATTCAGCAGGTCGGGCCTCGTCCCATGTCATCGCTGAAGGCGCTTGGCGAGAAGCACGGCCTTATTTAAAGGCTTCACCCGGGTAAGCACCCCAGATTTCGCCCTGCGAAACCCAGCCCGAGGCCTGACCGGCCTCGGCGCGACACCAGTCCCCATTGCATTCGCCGATCCTGAAGACCACGCCCGGCTCAAGCCGTGCCACGACGGCTGCGCCGGACTGCGCCTCGCGACGCATGTTGACATAGACTTCCTTGCCCTTGCCGCGCATCCATGGGGCAGCGACGGCCGTGCGCTCACCGGAGAGAAGGGCCTGGTTGACCCAGCCTTCCGTCCCATCGGCATCACGGATGCGCCGCCAGTTTTCATATTCCTGGATGATCTCGACCGGCATCCCGGATTTCAGATACATCCATGACACGGCGTAATCCGTGCTCGGACCGATGCGCATGTTCACGCGTTTGGATTTCAGGCTCACGAAACGCGGCAGCGGCAGGCCGCTGGCGCCTTTCGCGGCGCCCTGCGCCATGGCGTCGGTTGCCGCACCGAGGAGGCCCAAAGACAATGCAATGCAAACAATAGAAACCACACTGCGCATGCCCATTTCCGTTTCCCGCCTTCTGCAAACCGGATGATATTTAAGGAGGCTCGTTTCCACGTGCCTCAAGCTTCAGCGAGTTTTGTTTGTCTTCGCCGGTGGGTCTGGTAGAAACGCCCTGATTGAAAGAAATTATCGCTCTTTCTGGTTAATGACTTCTGAACAAGGCAGCGGCAAACGATGACCCCCAAGAAGAGACCGACAGTCTATATCACCCGCAAATTGCCTGATGTCGTCGAAACCCGAATGCGCGAACTTTTCGACGCAGAACTCAATATCGATGACACCCCGCGCAGCGAGGAAGAACTGGTCGCCGCCATGCAGCGGGTGGACGTGCTGGTGCCAACGGTCACCGATCGCATTACCGCCCCGATGATCGAGCAGGCTGGACCGCAGCTGAAGCTGATCGCGAGTTTCTCCAACGGCATCGACCATGTGGATGTGGACGCCGCGGCCCGCAAGGGCATCACCGTGACGAACACGCCCAACGTACTGACCGAGGACAGCGCCGATATCACCATGGCGCTGGTGCTGGCCGTACCGCGCCGCATGATAGAGGGCACACGCGTGCTTGCCAATGGCGCGGATGAGTGGCTCGGCTGGTCACCAACCTGGATGCTGGGACGGCGCATTTCCGGCAAGCGTATCGGTATTGTCGGGATGGGCCGCATCGGCACCGCGGTGGCGCGGCGCGCCAAGGCTTTCGGGCTTTCCATTCACTATCACAACCGCAAACGCGTCAATCCGGCGACGGAGGCGGAGCTCGAAGCGACCTATTGGGACAGTCTCGACCAGATGCTGGCGCGGGTGGACATCGTTTCCGTCAACTGCCCTTCGACGCCCGCGACCTATCACCTGATTTCCGCCCGGCGGCTCGCGCTGATGCAGCCGACGAGCTACATCGTCAATACCGCGCGCGGCGACATCATCGATGAGGCAGCGATGATCCAGTGCCTGCGCGAGGGCAAGATCGCCGGCGCTGGACTGGATGTCTACGAGAACGAGCCCGCGGTGAACCCCAAGCTCATCAAGCTTGCCAAGGAAGGCAAGGTGGTGCTGCTTCCACATATGGGTTCAGCGACAATCGAAGGCCGCATCGAGATGGGTGACAAGGTCATCATCAATATACGCACGCTGTTCGATGGTCACCGCCCGCCGAACCGGGTGTTGCCCGGGCGAAACTGAGTTCTGAGACAGAGGCCCGAAGATCGGACCTCCCGGTTCTTGCCAATCGCGCCGGAGGGAAGTCGCTTCAGCCGAGGATCTTGGTCATCTCGATCGAGGTCGTGCGATCATATCCCGCATGGGCATTTTCTGCCGTCTTGACGAAACCCCAAGCCCCGAACTTTGCATGATTGGCGACAAGCTCAATCCGGGTTTCCAGCCGTAGCGCCGGCAGCGCCAGTTCACGGGCCAGGGCCTCGGCTTGCGCCAGCAACATTTTACCGATGCCCTTTCCCTGCGCTTTCGGGGAAACGCACAATTTGCCGACGTAAAGACAGGATGGCAGCTCCGGCCTGCAGAAAAGGCAGCCCAGCAGGTCATTCCCGTCCAAAACCACGAAAGCAATCTCCGCCCTTGCCTTTTCGGCAAGATTTTCAGGCGTCAAGCGATGGGCTGAAGATGGTGGGTCGATGACGCCATCCATGTAAGCGAAGGACGTCATGATAAGCGCCAGCAATTCATGCCAGCGGTCGAAGTCGTCGCCAATTCTTTTGATTTCCATCATGTTTTCTTTGTCCCTTGACGCCGCTTGTATCGCACTGTTTCGAAACGCGCCGACAGGGCGTCATAGAGGAGCAGACGGCCAATCAGCGGTTCGCCGGCACCGGTGATCAGCTTGATCGCCTCCATGGCCATCAGCGTGCCGATAACGCCCGTCAGCGCGCCGACAATCCCTGTTTCCGCACAATTCGGGATGAGCCCCTGCGGCGGCGGCTCGGGAAACAGGTCACGATAGCCGGGCAGCAACGTGCCTTCGGCATTTGTTTCATAGGGCTTCAGCACCGTCACAGAACCATCAAAACGGCCAACGGCGCCCGTCACCAGCGGCCTTTTTGCCGTTTCCGCCGCGTCCGCTGCGGAATATCGAGTGTCGAAATTGTCCGATCCGTCAATCAGGAGATCGAAAGATTGCAAATGATCATGCGCCCAGACCTGCGAAAAGCGGTCTTCGTACACGATTGTACGCACATGAGGGTTAAGGCGAGCAATGGCCTTTCGGGCACTTTCCGTCTTCTGCTCGCCAATCGTCCCGCTATCGTGGATCACCTGGCGCTGAAGGTTGGAGAGAGACACGACGTCATCGTCGATCATGCCGAGTGTGCCGACGCCGGCGGCGGCGAGATAATGAAGCACCGGCGCACCGAGACCACCCGCCCCGATGACCAGCACGCGCGCGGCCTTCAGCCGTTGCTGGCCTGCACCGCCGATTTCCGGCAGCAGGATATGGCGTTTGTAGCGTTCTATTTCTTCCGGGCTCAGCGGGTCCATGTCGCACTCCCTCTCTTTGCCTTCATGCGGTGATGCTCCCGTGGGATACATTGAAGAATTGTGCCCGCTCGCCAAGGGCGGAGAACATGGCCGCATCCGTTCCAGTCATGAAACTCTGTCCCCCCAGCGCGTGGATGAGATCGAACAATGCCGCCCGCCTGCCCTCGTCCAGATGAGCGGCAATCTCGTCCAGCAGCAGAACCGGTGCATAACCCGTCATGTTGGCGGTCAGCTGCGCATGCGCGAGCACCAGACCCACCAGCAGCGCCTTCTGCTCCCCCGTCGAACAGCGTTCGGCTTCCATGTCCTTTTCCGCATGCCGCACGAAGAGATCGACACGGTGCGGCCCATCAAGCGTGCGCCCGGCGGCAGCGTCCCGGTAGCGACCTTCACGCAGCATCAAGCCATATTCGTCTTCCAGATCGACGGCGGGACGGTTGAGGCCATCATCCATAAAGCCGGAAAGCGACAGCGTCGCTGAGGGGAAGGCCGCATCGCCCCTCCGCCCTTCGATCAAACTCCGGAGCAGGCCGAGCATCTCATAACGGGCAACCGCCATGGAGATGCCGAGTTCAGCCATCTGCTTTTCGATACCGTCCAGCCAGACCGGATCAAAACGGCCCTCGGAAAGCAGTCTGTTACGCCCACGCATGGCTTTGTCAAAATCGCTGGCGCGTCGACCATGGGCGGGATCAAGCGAAAGCACAAGTCGGTCAAGGAAACGCCGGCGGTCAGACGATGAGCCTGTAAAAAGGCCGTCCATGGCGGGGGTGAGCCACAGGACACGCAGATGGTCGGTCAATTCATCGACGGATTTGACTGCCGTGCCGTTCAGCCGCAGCCGGCGCGACACCACCTCGCCATCGCCTTCAATCCCCGTGCCGATCGCGACCTCGCCATCCATGCCATCGACATCTGCGAAAATAGAAAAGCCGGTGGCTTCCGCACCCACGCGCGTGACGTCGGACAGGACCGCGCGGCGAAGTCCGCGTCCGGGCGACAGAAACGACACCGCCTCCAGAAGGTTGGTCTTGCCGGACCCATTGTCGCCGGTCAGCACCACATGGCGGTCATCCAGGGAAAGCGACGCCACCGCGTAGTTGCGGAAGTCCGTGAGTTTCAGTCGGGAAAGCGAGACCTTGTTCGTCATGGTTACGGCCTAAAACGAAGCTGCCCCGATGGCAAGGCGGCTCTTGTCCATGTTTATTGCCTAGCGCCGAAACCATGCGAATTATTCAGTAGTGGCAACTTTTTTAGCGGGCGGTTATTTATAGCCGGTTCGTTATCACCGGTAACTCTTCCATGCGTCTCCTCCTGCCTCTTTTCATCATGCTCGGTCTTCTTTCCTCCTGCGCCGGACGGCCGGGAGCGGACGTGCTGCAAGCGGTCGACACCAGGGCGAAGGATGCCAAAATCGTGACCGCCTATGTGGCAAGCACGCGCGAAAAAAGCGAGGAGGCCCAAAAGGGCTTCAGTGCGCTCAGAGCGGCCGAACCGAATTATGCCCGCTTCGACATTTCGATACCGCCCACCCACAAGAGTGGAAAAATTGAGTGGTCGACCGGCAAACCCGACGCGAAGAAGGATTTTGTCGTCACGCAGGCGCAGATGTTGAGCAAGGCTCGTTTCAACGATGACCTCGGAGATATCACCCGCTCCGGCAAGCAGATTGCGCTTTTCGTGCATGGCTATAATTACAGCTATCAGGAAGCGCTTTTCCGGGCAGCGCAGATGGCAGCTGATGCCAATCTGGATGGTGTGCCGCTGGTATTCTCCTGGCCCTCGCAGGCGAATGTCGCCGGCTACGTTGCCGACAAGGAATCGGCGACCTACTCCCGTGACGCACTCGCCAATCTGCTGACAGACCTCACACGCCATTCTCCACGCAAGAACATTGTCGTTTTCGGCCATAGCATGGGCGGCTGGCTGGTCATGGAAGCGCTACGCCAATTGCGTTTCGAGGGGCGAAGCGACGTTATTGCCAAGCTGCAGGTGGTTCTTGCCGCGCCCGACATCGATGCCGATGTCTTCCGCAAACAGATCGAGGTGGTTGGCCGGCTCAACCCGCCGCTCACCGTTCTGGTTTCCAAGGACGACCGCGCCCTGAAAGCCTCCTCCATACTGGGCGCGGACGTCACGCGGATCGGCGCACTTGACGTCACGGATCCGAAGGTGCAGGACGCCGCCCTCAAGGAGGGCGTTCAGTTCGTGGATATTTCCAAGCTGAAGGCGTCGGACCCGCTCAACCACGACCGCTATGCTGCTTTGGCGTCACTCGTGCCGCAGCTGGAGGCAAGCCGCAACGGCAATGGACAAAACGGCATCGGCCGTGCGGGCGCTTTCGTGTTCGATGCTATCGGCGCGACCGTATCGAGCCCCTTCCGACTTGCCAGCCAGGTGGTGAACCCGCAGTAAAAATACTGCGGGTTACCCGAAGGTTTCAAAAGTCCCAGTCTTCGTCCTCGGTCGCGACCGCCTTGCCGATGACGTAGGACGAACCGGAGCCGGAGAAGAAGTCGTGGTTCTCATCTGCATTGGGCGAGAGCGCTGAAAGGATCGCCGGATTGACCCGGCAAGCCTCGGCGGGAAACAGTGCCTCGTAACCCAGATTCATCAGGGCCTTATTGGCGTTGTAGTGCAGGAACTGCTTGACGTCCTCGGTCAGGCCGACGCCGTCATAGAGGTCCTCGGTATATTTTGCCTCGTTATCGTAAAGCTCAAGAAGCAGGTCGAAGGCGAAATCCTTGATCTCCTGCCTTTCGTTTTCATTAAGGCGGTCTATCGTCCTTTGGAACTTGTAGCCGATATAATAGCCGTGCACGGCCTCGTCGCGGATGATCAGGCGGATCAGGTCCGCCGTGTTGGTAAGCTTGGCGCGGCTTGACCAGAACATCGGCAGGTAGAAGCCGGAATAGAACAGGAAGCTTTCCAGAAACACGCTGGCGATCTTTTTCTTCAGCGGATCGCCGCTGTCATATTCCCGCATGATCAGTGCGGATTTGCGCTGCAGGAACTCGTTTTCCTCCGACCAGCGATAGGCATCATCGACGTCAGGTGTCAGGCAGAGCGTCGAGAAGATCGATGAATAGGACCGGGCGTGCACCGCTTCCATGAATGAAATGTTTGAGAGAACCGCCTCCTCATGCGGTGTTGCCGAATCTGCCATCAGGCGCACCGCGCCGACGCCGTTCTGGATTGTGTCCAGCAATGTCAGGCCGGTGAAGACACGGATCGTCAGTTTCTGCTCCTCGGGCCTCAGTGTTCCCCAGGAGGGGATGTCGTTGGAAAGCGGCACCTTTTCCGGCAGCCAGAAATTCGAGGTCAGGCGGTTCCAGACTTCCAGGTCCTTGTCGTCCTCGATGCGGTTCCAGTTGACCGCGCGGATGCGGGACACAGGTTTTACGGCGATGTTCATTGTCTTGTCCCTCAAATCAGAGCGTGCAGGAAACGCAGCCCTGAACCTGCGTGCCTTCCAGCGCCATCTGGCGCAAACGGATGTAGTAGATGGTCTTGATGCCCTTCTTCCAGGCATAAATCTGTGCCCGGTTGATGTCGCGGGTCGTGGCCGTATCACGGAAGAACAGCGTCAGAGACAGGCCCTGATCGACATGCTGGGTGGCCGCCGCGTAGGTATCAATGATCTTTTCAGGGCCAATCTCATAGGCATCCTGGTAATACTCGAGATTGTCGTTCGAGAGATAAGAAGCCGGGTAATAAACTCGGCCGATCTTGCCCTCTTTACGGATTTCGATCTTCGAGACGATCGGATGAATGGAGGATGTGGAGTGGTTGATATAGGAGATCGAGCCTGTCGGCGGCACTGCCTGCAGGTTCTGGTTATAGAGGCCTGATGCCATGACCTCCTGCTTCAAGACCTTCCAGTCTTCCTGGGTCGGAATGGCGATACCGGCCTTTTCGAACAAGTCGCGGACCTTTTCCGTCGCGGGCAACCATTCCCGGTCGGTATATTTGTCGAAATATTCGCCCGAGGCATATTTGGAGTTTTCAAAGCCCTTGAAGCTCTGGCCTCTTTCCACCGCCAGCCGGTTGCTGGCGCGGATAGCGTGATACGTCACGGTGTAGAAATAGATATTGGTGAAATCTATGCCTTCCTCCGAGCCATAAAAGATGCGCTCGCGCGCCAGATAACCGTGCAGGTTCATCTGACCGAGCCCGATGGCATGGCTTTCGTCATTTCCCTTTTCAACAGACGGAACGGAGGAGATGTGGCTCATGTCCGACACCGCCGTCAGTGCCCTGATGGAGGTTTCAATGGTCTTCCCGAAATCGGCCGAATCCATTGCCGCGGCGATATTCAATGAACCGAGATTGCAGGAAATATCCTTGCCCATGTGACTATAGTCACCTGAATCTGAAGTTCGGCTCATTGTTTTCTGGCAGAATCGCTTGACCGAGGCGAGGATTTGGTCGGCGGACTTGACCCACTTGTATGGGGTGGGGTTCTCGTTGTGGGTTTCGATGAAGGCGTGGATGTCGGCTTCCAGTTCTGCGGTGGAACGATGTACGCCGCGCTGCAACTGCTTTCGCGTTAGCTCTGCAAACCACCGCTCGACCTGGTTGATCCAGGATGCTGAAGTTGGTGTGAAGTGAACATGCCAGTGTGGACGGCGAGCAAGCCAGGCCTTGATCCTCGGCGTCTTGTGGGTCGCATAGTTGTCCATCACTAGATGCACATCCGGTCCATTGGGCATTTCGGCGTCAATCCGCTTCAGGAAGTCGAGGAATTCGGTGGCCCGGTGACGCTTGTAGCAATGACCGATCACCGCACCAGTGGCAATGTCGAGCGCGGCGAACAGCGACGTTGTGCCATTGCGGACGTAGGTATGGGTGCGCCGTTCGGCGACACCCGGCGCCATGGGCAGAACGGGCTGCTCGCGATCCAATGCCTGGATTTGCGATTTCTCATCCACGCAAAGCACGACTGCCCGATCCGGCGGTGACATGTAAAGACCGACGATGTCTTGCACCTTGTCAACGAAGAGGGGATCGGAAGAAAGCTTGAATGTCTCGGCACGATGCGGCTGCAGACCAAATGCCGTCCATATCCGGCGGATGGTGGTGTGTGACAGCCCGCTGTCGGCAGCCATCGAACGAATGGACCAGTGCGTGGCATCCTTTGGAGTGGCATTCAATGTACGCTCGACGACCTCGGCAACCTGAGCATCAGAGACAGTTCGTGGCCGACCTGTCCGGTATTCGTCCGTCAGTCCTTCGATACCATCGTGTACGAACCGGCGGCGCCACTTGCCTACCGTGTGCTCGTGGACCCCGAGCCGCTCGGCTACATCCTTGCTCCGCAGACCCTGCGCGCACAGCAAGACCATTCGGCACCGATCCGACAAGGAGCGTGGCGCTTTATGCCGGCGCACCTGAGATTCGAGGAAATTTCTATCCTCGTCGCTCAGAACGACGAGGTCCGCCTGCCTGCCAACCATAAAACAAACTCCTGCTCTTGTGACAGAAGCTGAACAAAATGAGGCTTACTTTGGTTCCAGGTGAATAGGAGAGATCGGCGTTGAACGCGCTCGCTTCGCTGACCTGCAGGATTTCCGAGCAGAGATTGCTCATGCTGATGCGACCGGCAATCGGATTGGCGCGGTTCACCGTATCCTCAAACATGATGTAGGGATAACCGCTCTCGAACTGGATTTCGGCGATCACCTGGAAGAATTCGCGCGCCTTGATCTTCTTCTTGCGGATGCGGCTGTCGGCGACCATCTCGTGGTATTTTTCCGTCACCGAGATTTCGGTGAAGGGCACGCCGTAGACCCGCTCCACATCATAGGGAGAGAACAGATACATATCCTCGTTGTTACGGGCGAGCTCGAAGGTGATGTCGGGGATGACGACGCCGAGCGACAGGGTCTTGATGCGGATTTTTTCGTCGGCGTTTTCACGCTTGGTATCGAGGAAACGCATGATGTCGGGATGGTGGGCATGCAGATAGACAGCACCCGCACCCTGGCGGGCGCCGAGCTGGTTGGCATAGGAAAACGAATCTTCCAGTAGCTTCATCACGGGTATGACACCGGAGGACTGGTTTTCGATCTGTTTGATCGGCGCGCCAGCCTCGCGAATATTGGTCAGTGAAAGGGCAACGCCGCCGCCGCGCTTGGAGAGCTGCAGCGCCGAATTGATGGAGCGGCCGATGCTTTCCATATTGTCTTCCACGCGCAGCAGGAAACAGGAGACCAGCTCGCCGCGGCTCTTCTTGCCCGCGTTCAGGAACGTCGGGGTCGCTGGCTGGAAGCGGCCGGAAATGATCTCGTCGACCAGATTGCGCGCCAGCTGCTCATCACCGCGCGCAAGGGAAAGCGCCACCATGCAGACGCGATCCTCGTAACGCTCCAGATAACGTTTTCCGTCGAAGGTCTTCAGCGTGTAGGAGGTGTAATATTTGAACGCACCGAGGAAGGTCGGAAAGCGAAACTTCCGGGCATAGGCCTCGTCATAGAGGTCACGAACGAAATTGAAGGAATACTGGTCCAGCACCTCCTGTTCGTAGTAGCCCTCCGCTACCAGATAATCGAGCTTTTCCCTGAGGTTATGGAAAAACACCGTGTTCTGGTTGACGTGCTGGAGGAAATATTGACGGGCAGCAAGACGATCCTTGTCGAGCTGGATTTTTCCGTTCTCGTCATAAAGGTTCAACATCGCGTTCAGCGCGTGGTAGTCCAGGCCTGCATCGAGCGGCGTCTGGCTTGCGGCTGTTGGCTGTTTGGTGTCCTTGCGCAGCGCGTTAGCGGTCAGCGTGTCCAAAATCGTTCCAATCCATGTTTGACGTTGGCGACATCCTCCTCAGTGCCGAGAAGCTCGAAGCGATAGAGAAACGGCACCGCGCATTTGCGCGAGACGATGTCTCCGGCGGATGCGAAAGCTGCGCCAAAATTGGTGTTTCCCGCCGCGATGACGCCGCGAATGAGATTGCGGTTGGAGGGTTCGTTTAAAAACCGGATGACCGGCTTCGGCACGGCACCCTTGGTGCCGCCGCCGCCATAGGTGGGCGTGACGAGCACATAGGGTTCCGACACCTGAGGCACGTCATCCTCAGCGCCGAGCGGCAGGCGAAGCAACCGCCGCCCCAGTTTCAGAAGGAAACGATGGGTGTTTTCGGAACGACTGGAATAATAGACGATCAGACCCATCGCCTGCCGCCTCAGCCGATCGAGCCGATCGAGCCGATCATGTCCGGCCGGAACCCCGCCCAATGGCGTTCACCGGCAACCACCACCGGAACCTGCATGTAACCGAGACCACGGACATGATCGAGAGCGTCAGCATCTTCGGAAATATCGACGATCTCATAGGGAACGCCTATGCGGTCGAGTGCGCGATAGGTGGCGGTGCACTGGACGCAGGCGGGTTTGCTGTAAACGGTGATGGTCATAATTTCCCTTTCGAAGCTATTTTGGACGCGGCAAAGCGTTGCCGATTGCAATCGCAATCGGGCGGCGGTGGTTTTGTCATTCAGGTAGGGCGTGCTCTCTCGGAGTTTTCTCGGGAACTCCGACTGGTTCTCCTGGAACTGCTGAAAGCCGCAGAAAATCACTCCCTACGCAGATGAGCGTAGCAACTCAAAAATATGCACTGGCATGACTTCACCCCGAAGCTTGTTCTGGAGGGGGCAGAAAAAGGCGCACGCAAATCATCTGCGTCTACACCTTCCTCCGGACACCCCGCCCGTGGACGTTTGCGCTCAAGGCAGGTCTCCTGACTTGCGGGTCACAACATCTATTCCGGCCTTCCCGGAGCGCTCAGCTCCAGTGACTCAAATCGGAACGATGCTCGCCGCTTACAGTTGCGGGGGCAGTTTCGGCCTTGCTTCACCACGATGGCGTTACGCACCGAATTCCCGTCTTAGCTCCCAATCCTTGCGAATCGGAAGAACCTCGAACACCACATATAGTATATGAGGAAATTTTTTCGTCAATAAATAGACACACAAAAGCCCCGCCCTGTGGATCAAAAAGATTCAACACATGGCCAACAATGACTTAACGGCGGGCCGGACACACCGCGCGGGAGATGAAGATGTTAATCTATTCCCAGATATCGATGTGGATATCGGCAGGACGGGTGTTTTCGATCACCCTTTTTCCGTTGGGAAGATCGTTTGCGAAAAGCTTTGCGTGGATCTGAGCTGCATCGAGACCATAACCCAGCCATCTGTTTCGCAGCCTCTCTTCCAGCACCGCTACGGACGGACCCACGAAGATAGTGAGATCAAAGCTCCCGGAAAGGTTTGTCCAGGGCGCTTCTTTCAGCAGCAGATAATTGCCCTCGGCGAGGATGAAGCGTGTTTCCGGAGCAATCGCACGGGCAGACGCGATGGCGATTTCACGGGAGCGATCAAACACCGGGACAAGCACCTCCTGCCCGCCCTTGCGAACGGCGGAGACGATATCGAGGAAGCCACGCACATCGAATGTTTCCGGCGCACCCTTCCTTGGCAGCAGTCCTCGCTCTTCGAGGATGCCATTGTCCATATGGAAGCCGTCCATGGGCAGAATGGCGGCCGTTTCGCCCCGTGCGCGCAAGGCGCCGCAAAGAGCATCCGCCAACGTGGATTTGCCGGCCCCAGGGGGACCGGCAATCGCGACGATGAAACGGGAGTGGCCTTCTGCCCGCTGAAAAACCTCTTCGACGATCGTCTCAAGCTTCAGCGTCATGCGGCGAGCGTTTCCTTCGGTGCTTCCTTGGCACCGGTCATGAAGGCGACGGCATCCGACATGGAATAGTCCTTCGGGTTGATGACGCACAGGCGCTTGCCAAGCCGATGGATATGGATGCGGTCGGCAACCTCGAAAACATGCGGCATGTTATGCGAGATCAGAACGATCGGCAGGCCGCGGGAACGCACGTCGAGAATAAGTTCCAGGACACGGCGGCTTTCCTTGACCCCAAGCGCGGCAGTCGGTTCGTCGAGGATCACGACCTTGGAACCGAAGGCGGCTGCACGTGCCACCGCGACGCCCTGGCGCTGACCGCCCGAGAGGGTTTCCACCGCCTGATTGATGTTCTGGATCGTCATCAGGCCGAGTTCCGACAGTTTTTCGCGGGCGAATTTTTCCATGGCCGGACGATCCAGCGCGCGGAAGAGGCTGCCCTGTATGCCGGGCTTACGGATTTCCCGGCCAAGAAACATATTGTCGGCGATGGAAAGTGCAGGAGACAAGGCCAGGTTTTGATAGACGGTCTCAATACCCGCCTTGCGCGCCTCAATCGGCGAACGGAACTGCACAGGCTGGCCCTCCAGCCGGATTTCCCCCTCATCGGGCGTAACCGCGCCTGAAATCGCCTTGATGAGAGAGGATTTTCCGGCGCCGTTGTCGCCGATCACGGCCAGGATTTCGCCCGGGTAGAGATCGAAATCGGCGTGATCCAGGGCGGTCACACGGCCATAGCGCTTAACGAGATTGCGTGCTGTGAGAATGGGTTCTTTTGTCATCAGCCTGCTACCTTTCTGATCCACTGGTCGATTGCGACAGCCAAGATGATGAGGACGCCGATCAACAAATAGGTCCATTGCGGGTCTGTCCCAATAAGCCTGAGGCCGAGCGAAAAGACGCCGACGATCAGGGCGCCGAAGATCATGCCCATGATGGAGCCGCGTCCACCGAACAGTGACAGACCGCCGATAACCACCGCCGTGATGGATTCGATATTGGCGAATTGGCCAGCAGTCGGCGAAACCGACCCGATGCGGCCGATGAGAGCCCAACCGGCAAAGGCGCAGATGAGGCCTGACAGGGTGTAAACAGTGGTCAGCATACGTTTGACGTTGACACCGGCGAGCTCTGCGGCATCCGGATCGTCACCCACGGCATAAAGATGGCGGCCCCAGGCGGTGCGGTTCAGGACATACCAGAGCAGAGCAACAAGCAGAACCATGGCGATCACGCCGTAAGTGAAGACCGCATTGCCTATACGAAGATTGGCGCCGAAAAATTGCAGGATCGGTGCCTGCTGGGCAATATCCTGAGCCCGGATCGTCTCATTTGCGGAATAGAGGAAGTTGGTCGCGAGCACGATCTGCCACATGCCAAGCGTGACGATAAAAGGCGGCAGGCGCATGCGCGAAACCAGAACGCCGTTTATGAAGCCGCAAAATGCGCCAACGGCGAGACCACAGAGAATGGAGAGCTCCGCTGGCAGACCGTAACGGAAAGTGAACTGCCCCATGACGACCGAGGACAGAACCATGATCGCGCCGACCGAAAGGTCTATGCCCGCCGTCAGGATGACCAGCGACTGTGCCGCGCCGACGATGCCGACGATCGCGACCTGCTGCAGGATGAGGGTCAGCGAAAAGGCCGAGAAAAACTTGCCGCCAAGGAGCAGGCCGAAAATAATCAGCGACAGCACCAGAACGATAAGCGGCACGGCTGCCGGGCTGGAATGGAGAAAGTGCTGGAATTTTTCCAGCGCGCTCTTGTCGTGCGTATCGAAAGCGGCGACCTGCGTCGAACTTCCGGAGAGCACTTTTTCAAATTCATTATGCGGCTGAGCCCGCACCGGCTGATCGCTCATGGATTTTCCTCCCGATCGCTCCATCGCATCCGCCCTGACACCGAGGTCTATCTCCAAAGAGAGTGATGCGTAGATTTCAAAGTGTTGAAGCGGCCTTTGTCATCCCCGAAGGGCGCGCAACGCGCTCGTTTGTTCCTTTGTCCGATCCCCCGGATCGTGCCTGATATTCATTCTGGCCCAAGGGCGGGGGCACGAATGCCCCCGCGGGTTTCAACGGTGAGGCATCAGCCCCAGCATTTGTTGAGACCTTCCTTCGTATCGATCGAGTCGAGGCCCTTGACCGGCTTGTCGGTTACCAGCGTCACGCCGGTGTCGACAAAGTTCTTGCCTGCTGTCGGCTTCGGCTTTTCACCCGTGTCCGCAAACTTCTTGACGGCTTCGACGCCAAGCGCCGCCATCAGCAGCGGATATTGCTGCGAGGTCGCGCCGATAACGCCCTCCGCGACGTTCTTGACGCCCGGGCAACCACCATCGACGGAAACGATCAGCACGTCCTTTTCACGGCCGACGGCCTTCAGCGCCTCATAAGCGCCGGCAGCCGCAGGTTCGTTGATGGTGTGGACGACATTGATGGTCGGGTCCTTCTGCAGCAGATTCTCCATCGCCGCACGGCCGCCTTCCTCGTTACCATTGGTGACATCGTGGCCGACGATACGCGGGTCGTTCTCGTCACCGATCTTGTTGATGTCCTTCACATCAATGCCAAAGCCCTTCATGAAGCCCTGGTTGCGCAGCACATCCACAGTCGGCTGGGAAGGGGTGAGGTTGAGGAAGGCGATTTTTGCGTCCTTGGCCTTGTCGCCCAGCGTGCCGGCGGCCCACTTACCGATCAGCTCGCCAGCCAGAAGATTGTCGGTGGCAAAGGTGGAATCAGCGGCATCGACAGGCTCCAGAGGCGTGTCGAGGGCAATGACCAGAAGCCCCGCATCACGTGCCTTTTGCACGGCCGGAACGATGCCTTTGGTATCCGATGCTGTGATCAGAATACCTTTGGCGCCATCGGCGATGCAGGTCTCGATCGCTGCGACCTGGCTTTCGGAATCGCCGTCGATCTTGCCTGCGTAGGATTTCAGCGTCACACCAAGCTCCTTGGCCTTGGCAGTCGCGCCTTCCTTCATCTTGACGAAGAATGGATTGGTGTCGGTCTTGGTGATGAGGCAAACAGATGTGTCGGCGGCGGAAGCGGCGGAAGCGAAAGAAACGCCAAGCGCAAGCGCGCCCAGAAGAGCGGAAACAGTGGTCTTCATGAGATCCTCCCAATGGATATTTGAGCACCTATTCGGCTACCCGACGATCTCGTCTCCTCCGAGAACAATGATCGTTAGCTCCGATGGAACCACCAAAGGAAACGGCTGTCAATAAATAAATCCGATTGAATTATTAATTCTGTGTGGCATTCTGAGGCCCGGCATGGAGGAATATCGCCAATGACGTTTACGTTGCGATAGCAAGATTGCCATAAAGCCAGCTGTATCGGCCGCGGCAGATATGGAAGGCGGGAGGATGACATTATGAGACAATCTGTCGAGACGGCGCAGCAAGCGCCGCCCACTACCATGGATATGAGCGGTGGCGCCAACCAGATCGGTGTGCGCGCTTATAACGAGCGGCTTGTGCTCTCCCTCGTTCGCCGCCATGGCGGGTTGTCAAAAGCCGAAATTGCCAGACTTTGTGGTCTCTCCGCGCAGACCGTTTCGGTTATCATGCGCTCACTCGAAAAGGACGGACTTCTCATCCGCGGCGAAAGGCTGCGCGGCAGGGTCGGCCAACCATCGACCCCAATGCGCCTCAATCCCGACGCCGTGTTCTCCTTCGGTGTCAAGATCGGCCGGCGCAGCGTCGATCTGGTGTTGATGGATTTTGTCGGCCACATCAGGCTCAAGCTCCGCAGGACCTACCCCTATCCGCTGCCGGAATGGATATTACCCTTCGTGATCGAGGGTATGGCGGAACTGGAATCGAAGCTTTCCCCCGCAGAACGGCAGAAAATAGCCGGTGTGGGTATCGCCGCCCCGTTCGAACTATGGAACTGGGCGCAGGAGGTCGGGGCGCCGCAGATCGAGATGGAACGGTGGCGGGATGTCGATATTCGGGCGGGCATCGCCGAAAACGTCAGCTACCCGGTGTTCCTGCAGAATGACGCAACCAGCGCCTGCGGTGCTGAACTGGTATTTGGCGCCGGCCAGAACTATACCGATTTTCTCTACGTCTTTATCGGCTCCTTCATAGGCGGCGGCGTTGTCCTGAATTCAGCGCTGTTTTCCGGAAAGACAGGTACCGCAGGCGCAATCGGCCCACTGCCCGTCCAGGGGGAGGATGGTAATACCGTTCAGCTCCTCAAAATTGCATCCATCTTCGTTCTTGAGAACATGCTGCGCGAAAGGGGCATCGATCCGCGACCCCTCTGGTTCTCGCCCGACGAATGGATCGATTTTGGCGAACCGCTGGAAAGCTGGATCGGAAAAACTGCGGCAGCCTTGGCCCAGGCTGTCATCGCCGCAGCATCCATCATCGATTTTTCCAGCGTCATCATTGATGGCGGCTTTCCGGACTGGGTCAGGACGAGGATCGTCGCCGCCACCCGGGAAGCGCTCAAACGCCACGATCTTCAGGGCGTCACGCTGCCGGAGATCGTCGAAGGCGCCGTCGGCAGCCAGGCGCGTGCAATCGGTGGCGCCAGCCTGCCCTTGTTTTCTCGCTACCTCATCGATCAGAACGTTCTGTTTAAAGACACGACCGGTTGACCCGGCTCATGTGACTTATTCCGACGGGATTTGCTCTGGGTGTCGGCCGGTCAGTCGCTGGCGGCATGCTGCATGATCGCCTCAAGAAAGGCTGGACCGTAACGTTCCAGTTTGGTATCTCCCACGCCTGGAATCTGCGCCATATCCTTCACGGAGACAGGTTTTGCGGCGGCAAGCTCGATGAGCGTCTTATCGTGAAAAATCACATAAGGCGGAACGTTCTGTGCGCGGGCGATTTCCATGCGTTTTGCGCGCAGAACCTCGAAGAGGCCTCGGTCAGCCTCTGGCAGGGCGGCCGATGCGGCGTTTCGCGGCGTCTGCTGCCGGGCTGCACGGGGCGCAGATGGTATTCTCAGCATCAGCGACGCTTTTTCACGCAGGAACTGCCTCCCGTCGGCGGAAATGGACAATCCGCCATGTCCGGACAAATCGACATCAATCAGTCGCAACGCGACCAGCTGGCGAAGAATGGCGCGCCAGGTGCGATTGTCGTGCTCCTTACCGATGCCATAAGTGGTTATGCGATCATGCCCGAATCGGGAAATCCTTTCGTCTTCGAGGCCCAGCAGGACGCGGATGACATAGGCTTGTCCGAATCTTTCTCCGGTACGGTAAATACAGGAAAGCAGTTTTTGTGCGGCTATGGCGCCGTCGAACAGATCCGGCGGCTCCGCGCATGTATCGCAATTGCCGCACGGCTCGCATCTGTCGCCGAAATAGGAAAGCAATATCTGCCTGCGGCAGCTTGCCGTCTCCGCAAGACCGAGCAGCGCGTCCAGCTTTTGCCGCTCCATATGTTTGCGCTGATCCGCCGCGTCCGATTCCTCGATGAAACGATTACGCAACGCAATGTCTTCATAACCGTAGAGCATGAGCACGTCGGACGGGAGACCATCACGGCCTGCGCGGCCGGTCTCCTGATAATAGGCTTCAATGCTGCCGGGCAGATCAATATGGACGACAAAACGTACGTCCGGTTTGTCGATGCCCATGCCGAAGGCAACCGTCGCGACGATGATGACGGCTTCGCCGTGCTGGAAACGGGTCTGGTTCTCCTCCCGCGCGGCTTTGTCCATGCCAGCATGATAAGGCAGTGCGTCACGTCCTTCTTCGCGCAGCCAGGCGGTCGTTTCCTCGACCTTGCGTTTCGACAGGCAGTAAACGATGCCGCTTTGGTCTTCCCGGTCTTTCAGAAAACGTCTGAGCTGAGCGCGGGGATTATCCTTTTCCATGATCGCGTAGCGGATATTGGGACGATCGAAACCCGCGATGAAGGCATCGTCCGCTTTGATATCCAGATGGCCGAGGATTTCGGCGCGGGTAGGTTCGTCGGCTGTTGCCGTCAGCGCCATGCGCGGCGTATTCGGAAAACGCTCGATAAGCAGATCGAGTTGGCGATAGGGCGGACGGAAGTCGTGCCCCCATTGCGAAAGGCAGTGAGCCTCGTCGACAGCGATCAGCGACAGATCAATGGATTGAAGTGCCTCCAGAACCTCCGGTTTGAGAAGGGTTTCCGGCGCAGCATAGAGAATATCGACATTTCCGGAGCGCATGGCCTGCCAGAGCGTACGCCGCTCTTCTGGCGAAAGGTCGGAGTTGAGTGCCTCGGCCCGCACGCCGGCCTGCCGAAGCGCCGCCACTTGATCGACCATCAACGCGATCAGCGGCGAGACGATCAGCCCCATGCCTTTGCGGGCGAGCGCGGGAATCTGGTAACACAGTGACTTTCCGCCACCCGTCGGCATCAGCACGAAGGCGTTGTTTCCAGCCATGACATGCCGAATGATTTCCGCCTGTCGCCCACGGAAGCTGTCATAGCCGTAAACGGTCTTGAGGATTTGCAACGGATCGTCGTTCACGGCTTCTTCTTCTGTGTCTGGAGGATGGTGCATCATCGCCAGTTTCGGTTCCATGGCAATCCCGAATGTGGAATGGGCCACAGAGACAGAAGCTGCGTCAGGCGTTGGCGTACAGAAGCCGCTTGAGGCACGCCAACATCACAAGCCGTCCGGTCTGGCCTCCCCGGAGGGACCCCTGGAACGAGCGGCTTCCTGTATGGCTTCAGATTGCACGGCTTCGAATCACGGCGCATCCGAGACTTTGTGAAGCCGGGTTGTTTTCGGAGTGCTCGACTGTGTTTGGGTGCATCCACTTGCGCGGGTGCTCGGGGCCGGATTTGTGCTAGTGTTATGCTATGCCCAAAACGCAAGAAAGCCCTCTTTTGGGAGAGGGCTTTCGTGTTGGCTTTCTTCGTAATTTTGGTTGCGGGGGCAGGATTTGAACCTGCGGCCTTCAGGTTATGAGCCTGACGAGCTACCGGGCTGCTCCACCCCGCGTCCAGCGCATTCGGCAAGGCCGAATGTCGCGGTTACGTCGTTGCTTTAGCGACGACGGATCTTTGCCGGAGTAAATTGCGGAGCAATTTATCTCCTGTAAGGGACGCACTTGGCGTTTTCCTTAAGTTTTGTCTTAAACTGCAAAAGGCCGCTTTTGGCGGCCCTTTTTTTCGGCTGGGCCGAGGGATGTGATGAGAAGATTTTTGATGCGTTTTGCAGACCTGGCAGCGACCTACTCTCCCGCGTCTTGAGACGAAGTACCATTGGCGCTGGGGCGTTTCACGGCCGTGTTCGGAATGGGAACGGGTGCAGCCGCCCCGCGATAACCACCAGGTCGGCAAAACGCAACATTGTTCATGTTTTCACATGAACGTTGTTTTCGAGAAGCTGGGAAGCTTGCGCTTCGTTTTTAATTTACACGTCGTTTCTGTGACTTATCCGTATGTTGCCTTGCTCGAGGTCGAGCGTGGCGCCCATACAGGACGCTAGTCCGTCGCCAATCGTTTGGCGCGCCGTCTGCAGCGTAGTGGCCGAAGGCCACGTCAGCGTGAAGACAGAACAGATCATCAAGCTTCGCTTGATGAGCATGAACAATGGGAACGAAGAAGTCGATCGAGCTATTAGTAACGGTAAGCTTCACACATTGCTGTGCTTCCACACCCGTCCTATCAACGTGGTCGTCTTCCACGGCTCTGATAGGGAACACTCGTTTTCAGGTTGGTTTCCCGCTTAGATGCCTTCAGCGGTTATCCATTCCGTATATAGCTACTCTGCTATGCCCTTGGCAGGACAACAGATCCACCAGAGATACGTCCATCCCGGTCCTCTCGTACTAGGGACAGATCCTGTCAATATTCCTACACCCACGGCAGATAGGGACCGAACTGTCTCACGACGTTCTGAACCCAACTCACGTACCGCTTTAAATGGCGAACAGCCATACCCTTGGGACCTGCTCCAGCCCCAGGATGCGATGAGTCGACATCGAGGTGCCAAACAACCCCGTCGATATGGACTCTTGGGGGTCATCAGCCTGTTATCCCCGGCGTACCTTTTATCCGTTGAGCGATGGCCCTTCCACACGGGACCACCGGATCACTATGACCGACTTTCGTCTCTGCTCGACTTGTCAGTCTCGCAGTCAGGCTAGCTTATGCCATTGCACTCGACGACCGATTTCCGACCGGTCTGAGCTAACCATCGCGCGCCTCCGTTACTCTTTCGGAGGCGACCGCCCCAGTCAAACTACCCACCATACACTGTCCCGGATCCGGATAACGGACCGCGGTTAGACATCCACGAAGATAAGGGTGGTATTTCAAGGATGGCTCCACAGAAACTGGCGTCCCTGCTTCAAAGCCTACCACCTATCCTACACATGCCTTGGCGAATGCCAGTGTAAAGCTATAGTAAAGGTGCACGGGGTCTTTCCGTCTGACCGCAGGAACCCCGCATCTTCACGGGGAATTCAATTTCACTGAGTCTATGTTGGAGACAGCGGGGAAGTCGTTACGCCATTCGTGCAGGTCGGAACTTACCCGACAAGGAATTTCGCTACCTTAGGACCGTTATAGTTACGGCCGCCGTTTACTGGGGCTTCAGTTCAGAGCTTGCACCCCTCCCTTTAACCTTCCAGCACCGGGCAGGCGTCAGACCCTATACGTCGTATTGCTACTTCGCAGAGCCCTGTGTTTTTGATAAACAGTCGCTACCCCCTGGTCTGTGCCACCCCATCATACTTGCGTACAAAAGGGTCACGCTTCTTCCGAAGTTACGCGTGCAATTTGCCGAGTTCCTTCAACATAGTTCTCTCAAGCGCCTTGGTATACTCTACCTGACCACCTGTGTCGGTTTCGGGTACGGTCTATACGGTGGAGCTATTTCCTGGAACCTCTTCGCCGCCCAACCAATCCAATAAGGTTGAACAACACACGAGATCCGTCACTACCACCAGGCCCACGAATATTAACGTGGTTCCCATCGACTACGCGTGTCCGCCTCGTCTTAGGGGCCGGCTAACCCTGCTCAGATTAACTTTAAGCAGGAACCCTTGGTCTTTCGGCGAGGGAGTCTCTCACTCCCTTTATCGTTACTCATGTCAACATTCGCACTTCCGATATCTCCAGCAGCCCTCACGGGTCCGCCTTCACAGACTTACGGAACGCTCCGCTACCACTTGCACAAAGTGCAAATCCTCAGCTTCGGTGCATGGCTTTAGCCCCGTTACATTTTCGGCGCAAAGACCCTTATTTAGACCAGTGAGCTGTTACGCTTTCTTTAAATGATGGCTGCTTCTAAGCCAACATCCTGGTTGTTTTGGGATCCTCACATCCTTTCCCACTTAGCCATGACTTGGGGACCTTAGCTGGAGGTCAGGGTTGTTGCCCTTTTCACGACGGACGTTAGCACCCGCCGTGTGTCTGCCGACTAGTACTCCTCGGTATTCGGAGTTTGGTTAGGATCAGTAAGACGGTGAGTCCCCATAGCCCATCCAGTGCTCTACCCCCGAGGGTATTCGGTCGACGCTCTACCTAAATAGATTTCGCGGAGAACCAGCTATTTCCGAGTTTGATTGGCCTTTCACCCCTAGCCACAAGTCATCCCGAACTATTGCAACAGTTATGGGTTCGGCCCTCCAGTTGGTGTTACCCAACCTTCAGCCTGCTCATGGCTAGATCACTCGGTTTCGGGTCTAATGCAACTAACTCAATCGCCCTATTCAGACTCGCTTTCGCTGCGCCTACACCTACCGGCTTAAGCTTGCTAGTTACACTAAGTCGTTGACCCATTATACAAAAGGTACGCCGTCACCCTTGCGGGCTCCGACTGTTTGTAGGCATCCGGTTTCAGGTTCTATTTCACTCCCCTCGTCGGGGTGCTTTTCACCTTTCCCTCACGGTACTTGTTCGCTATCGGTCATGCACGAGTACTTAGGCTTGGAGAGTGGTCTCCCCATGTTCAGACAGGATTTCACGTGTCCCGCCCTACTCAAGGACAATGACTGTTCTACGCGTAAGGGGCTATCACCCTCTATGGCCGACCTTTCCAGATCGTTCCGCTTTATTCATCATTGCCACTGGCCTGGTCCGCGTTCGCTCGCCACTACTTGCGGAGTCTCGGTTGATGTCCTTTCCTGCAGGTACTTAGATGTTTCAGTTCCCTGCGTTCGCTTCTTACCCCTATGTATTCGAAAGTAAGATACCTTATCACAATGCTTGGAAACCCAGGCCGTTCGTTAAAACAGACTGGATTTTCCAAGCATTTAAGGTGGGTTGCCCCATTCGGAGATCCATGGATCAAAGCTTATTCGCAGCTCCCCACGGCTTTTCGCAGCGTATCACGTCCTTCTTCGCCTGTGCATGCCAAGGCATCCACCAAATGCCCTTAATTCACTTCTTCGTTCTCATTGTCTATGCTCATCATCAAGTCGTCATCCCGAAGGGATGAACGACAGATCAGGTTACCTTTTACAACCAGATCAGGTCACGATGACATCGACGTGTCGGTATGGTCTTCATTGAGGGCACGCCGGTGCACCTCGAAGCCATACCATTAAGACCAGCTTCTCGAGATATCATCCGGTGATGCGCGGTCAGGCAACATCAATCCAGCATTCCCGTCAGAGGAGCAAAAGCTCCAACAACAAAAATGCCTAGGACAAGCGATCCTTCCTACCTCCAACCCCTCCACCAATTCCGGCCGACT
>NZ_CP031363.1:2362500-2737500 GCF_017357485.1 Rhizobium sp. ZX09 | reverse complement strand
CATTCCTTGATTTATTTAGAACGAAAGACTTCGTCGCCAGCAGCGCCGCCGCCCTCGTTCAGTGAGCGGACTTATAAATCCATCACCTCAAACAAGTCAACACACCTACCGTCAAAAAACTGACATTTTTGGTAAGTTTTTGAAATATATGATGATAATTAGCCATTTATGCAAAAACCCACAGAATGCGCCAAATCCCGCAAGCGTTTGCTGCGCACCGGCCATCTGCGCCTTTTAAAACGTCCGAGCCTTCCCGCGGCGACCGCCATTTTGCCGGTGGCGCATCTTCGAAAGCGGCGTGGCCGGCTGTCAAACCGTTGTGTCGTGCTTTAAAACAACAAGAAGACGCTCTTATGCTACCCTCATACCAGGCTCCTTTGCATGACCAGAACACCAGCGCCAATAAAGACCGACTTACCTGAACTTCCCGTCAGCGCTGTTCTCGCGGAAATCGCAGGTGCCTTGTCGGGGGCGAGACGTGCGGTTCTCTCGGCCCCTCCCGGGGCGGGCAAAACGACGCTGGTGCCGATTTATCTCCTACAGCAGAGGTGGCGGGGCGACGGAAAGATCATTCTTCTCGAGCCACGCCGGCTTGCAGCCCGCGCAGCGGCGGGACGCATGGCCGATCTCCTGCATGAAGATGTCGGTGACACCGTCGGATACCGCATGCGGCTCGACAATCGTATTTCATCAAAAACCCGGATCGAGGTGGTAACGGAAGGCGTATTTGCCCGGATGGTTCTGGATGATCCCGAGCTTTCCGATGTCTCGACGGTGATATTCGACGAATTTCATGAGCGCTCGCTTGACGGAGATTTCGGGCTGGCGCTGGCCCTCGATGTCCAGACCGGTTTGCGTGACGACCTGCGGATCCTCGTCATGTCCGCAACTCTCGACGTTGAACGCATCAGCGCGCTTATGGGTGGCGCTCCGGTCATTCAAAGTCTTGGAAGGACCTTTCCGATCGACATTCGTTACGAGGAACGCTGGCAGGGCATGCCGGTCGATGAAAAGGTGGCAAGGGTGATTAGGGAAGCCCATGCATCGGAAACAGGGTCCATTCTGGCCTTCTTGCCCGGACAGTCGGAAATTACCCGGACGGCTGCAAGGCTGGAAGGACATTTCCCCGACGATACGGATATCATCCCGCTTTACGGCAATCTTTCTCAGAAGGAGCAGGACGCCGCGATCAAGCCGGCAGCCTCCGGGCGACGGAAGATTGTCCTTGCAACATCGATAGCGGAGACCTCGATAACCATCGATGGTGTGAGGGTCGTGGTCGACAGCGGTCTGCAGCGGTTGCCGGTTTTCGAACCGGCGACCGGCATCACAAGGCTTGAGACCGTGCGGGCATCACGCGCCTCGGCCGATCAGCGCGCCGGCCGCGCCGGCCGAACCGAGCCCGGTGTTGCCATTCGCCTCTGGCATCAGGGGCAGACGGCAGCACTCAGTGCATTTACGCCGCCGCAAATTTTGGCGAGCGATCTTGCCGGCCTTGCGCTCGATCTTGCCCATTGGGGTGTTCATGACCCTTCGTCTCTCGCCTTTCTGGACGCGCCACCTGAGGCTGCACTCAAAGAATCGGTCGCACTCCTGAAAAATCTTGGCGCCCTTGATGAAAGCGGCGCACTGACGCCGCAGGGCCGCCTGATGCGAGGCCTCTCCCTGCCGCCGAGGCTCGCAGCGATGGTGATTGCAGTCGCAGGCGAAGGCTCGGGAAAAAAGGCGGCGATGCTTGCGGTCATGCTGACGGAACAGGGCCTGGGCGGAAATGATATCGATCTCGATGACAGACTGCGGCGCTTTCTTGCCGATAGAGGTGAAAGGGCGCAGGCGGCGCGCAAGCTGGCTTTCCGCCTTCTCGACACAGTCGGTGATATGCCGGCGGCAAACGACCTGCCGAGCGAGGCGGGACCGCTTCTGCTGCACGCATATCCGGACAGGATCGCGCTTCAGCGCGGCGCGCGCGGGCGGTATGTCATGGCGAATGGCCGCGGGGCTGAACTGGCTGAAACGGAGCGGCTGGCGGCGAGCCGAATGCTTGTTGTCGCTGACATTACGGGACGGGCCGCGCAGCCGCGCATCCTTGCGGCGGCCGGCATCGACAGGGCCGATATAGAAGAGCGTATGCCACATCTTATCGTTCAGCAGGATCAGCTGCTGTTCGACAAGGCGAGCGGACAGGCGCGGGCGCGTCGGGTAGTGCGTCTGGGCGCCATCATTCTGGACGAAACGCCCCTGCCCCGTCCCGACGGTGAGCAGGCAGCGCAAGCGCTCGCCAACGGCGTTCGGGATTTCGGCATCGGCATACTTCCTTTTTCGAAAGAGACCGCGCAATTGCGCGATCGGATCGGATTTCTGAATGCCAGCATCGGAGAGCCCTGGCCGGATGTCAGCGACGAGGCGTTGCTTTCGCGGCTGGACGAATGGTTCATCCCTTTTCAGCATGGCGTCCGGAGCCTTCAGGACATCCGGCCCGGCAGTCTTTCCGAAGGGATTCTGTCCCTGGTGCCACATGAGGTCGCCCGAGATCTCGGCAGGCTGGCGCCGACCCATTTCGAAGCGCCGACGGGCCAGCGGCATCCCATCCGCTATGACGCCAGCGAGCCGACGCTTTCCATTCGCGTGCAGGAGCTTTTCGGGCTGAAGGCGCACCCGGCCATTGCGCAGGGGCGGTTGCCGCTGCTCCTGGAATTGACGTCGCCGGCGCACAGGCCGATACAGACGACGCGTGATCTTCCCGGCTTCTGGGCGGGATCGTGGAAGGACGTGCGGGCAGATATGCGTGGTCGCTATCCGCGTCATCCGTGGCCGGAGGATCCCGCCGATGCCCTGCCGACCAGCCGTGCGAAACCGCGCGGAACGTGATGATGACAAGGGTAAAGGAGACGAAGGTGGCTGGCCATCCGATCGAAACCACCAGGCTTGGCCGCGCCAGCCGCAGGATAAGGTTGCAGACCATTGTGTGGCTTCGCTGGCTGGCGGTTGCGGGACAAACGGCGACGATCCTGCTTGTCGCCTTCGGGCTGAATTTTCCGCTGCCACTTTTGGCCTGCGGCCTTTTGATCGCGGCGCTGGCGCTCGCCAACCTTTTTCTCACGGCCCGTTTTCCCTCCACCTACCGGCTGGAGCCGTGGGAAGCGACATTGCTGCTGGCCTTTGACCTTTTGCAATTGACGGCGCTGATCTACATCACAGGCGGACTTTCCAATCCCTTCGCGCCGCTGATCTGCGTGCAGGTCATCATTGCCTTTGCCTCCCAACCGTTGAGGCATTCCCTCATTCTCCTCGGCTTTGCCGTCATCTGCTCGACGGCGATCGCCTTTTCGCCCTTTCCGGTTCCCTGGTATCCCGGTGAGGTCTTGCCGATCCAGCTTCTGCTGCATGTCGGCACCTGGGTGGCGATCATTGCCACCACGTCTTTCGCAGCTTTTTATGCCTATCGCGTTTCCCACGAAGCCAATCAGCTCGCGGATGCGCTGGCTGCGACCGAACTGGTGCTGGAACGGGAAAAACATCTTTCACAGCTCGACGGCCTGGCGGCCGCCGCAGCGCACGAGCTGGGTACGCCCCTTGCGACGATCAGCGTCGTCGCCAAGGAGATGGAGCGGGAACTTGGGGATGATGAGAAATATGGCGAGGACATAGCGCTGCTGCGCAGCCAGAGCGAAAGATGCCGCGACATTCTGCGTCGTCTCACCTCCCTGTCCGCCGACAATGAGGAGCACATGCGCCGCCTGCCGCTTTCATCGCTGATCGAGGAGGTAATGGCGCCGCATCGCGAATTCGGCATTCGTCTGGAACTGGTTGAAAAGAACAATCGCGCCGACGAGCCGGTCGGAATCCGCAATGCCGGCATCATCTACGGCCTTGGCAACCTCATTGAAAATGGCGTGGATTATGCGCGCGAAAAAGTCACCGTAACGGTGGATTACGATCATCAGAACGTCGCAGTCATCATTGAAGACGATGGGCCGGGTTATGCCCATGACGTGCTTGCCCGTATCGGCGAGCCCTATGTGACCGAACGTCACAATGACACACGTGCAGGTGGGCTCGGGCTCGGGCTCTTTATCGCCAAGACCTTGCTGGAGCGCTCCGGCGCCACCGTCGCGTTCGAAAATCGCGGCACAACCGGAACCGGCGCGCGGGTCACAATCGTCTGGCCTCGGGCGCTCATGGAGGATAAAAGAAGCCGTTGACTTTACCATTCACGCTGAAGCGGCAATAAGAACAAGAAAAGCCGATGACGTTGCCGGGAAGGCCGGAGACATGAAGACAGAAGACCAGACCTTATCCACAAGCGCGCCGGCGGACGATATCGATCCTATCGGACCTGACAAATCTCTGCTGATCGTTGATGACGATGGCCCTTTCCTGCGGCGGCTTGCCCGGGCCATGGAGACACGTGGCTTTATTGTCGACACTGCCGAGACCGTGAGCGAAGGCATCGCGCGTTCCAAGGCTGCGCCGCCGAAATATGCGGTTGTCGATCTGCGGCTTGCGGATGGCAACGGGCTGGAGGTGATCGAAGCCATCAGGCAGAACCGCGACGACACGCAGATCGTCGTTCTGACCGGCTACGGCAATATCGCCACCGCTGTTACCGCCGTAAAACTGGGGGCGCTGGACTATCTGGCCAAGCCTGCCGATGCCGACGACGTGTTCAACGCCCTGACGCAGCGCAAGGGTGAAAAGACGGAAGTGCCCGAAAACCCGATGTCAGCCGACCGGGTTCGGTGGGAGCACATTCAGCGCGTTTATGAAATGTGCGAGCGCAACGTCTCGGAAACGGCGCGGCGACTGAACATGCACCGAAGGACGCTGCAGCGTATTCTCGCGAAGCGCGCGCCCAAATAAGCGCCTATTCGCCAAAGCTGCGCCCGGTGGTCCATTCCGCCAGCATAAGCCGGGTCGCAGCGGTTCTGGAAAAATCCAGCATGACAGATTTGCGGGTCGCCGGCGGCAATTTATGTTCGGGCGCGTCGCGAAGCATGTGAGCGCCATACCCATCCGACAGTATCAATCCGCATTCCTCCGGGAATATATCGGTCGGAACTTCCGGATGGGTGGCAAAAAACAATCGATCGCAATGCAGGCGGTATTCCGGCCATTTGCGATCGACGCGGAAATCCTCGATCGAGGATTTGATCTCGATGATCCAGATTTCACCCTTGACCGACAGGCTGATCAGATCTGCCCGTCGCCCGCTTGCAAGCGGCAGTTCCGGCAAGACCGAGTGGCGCATTTCGTGCAACAGCACCTGCACGCCGCGGCGCACCAGCATCGCCTTGTCCGACTGGCGGCCGTCGATTAAGGGATTATTGTTGGTAACGGAAAGAATAGTCATGGATAAAGGCTGCTGAAGCGTTTGGCCTATTGTTGCAAAAAAGGCAATCAACCGGCAATTTTAAATGCGGTGCCGTTTCGCGGCTGCACAACGGCTTGCCAAGAGCGGCTGAATGGAAAATAACCGATTTATCCTATTAAGCCTACTCCTTCGCACAATTTGGCGAATTTTCCGCGAGAACGACATGCGCATCCGTACCCCATTGACCATACTCGGTCTGACGGCAGCACTGGCACTGGCCGGCTGCGCCGAAACTACCTCCCAATCCGCCACTCCAACATCAGGCAAGATCGCAGCCTCCGTACCGGTTGCTGATCCCGTTCCGGCGAAAGTCGAGACGGTGCAGATCTTCAATGATGTTTATGGTCCGGTGACCGATGCGGGCTATGCGCTGCCGGCCATTCCGATCAACCGTGTGAATGAGAAGTACCGTCGCCAGATCGTCGAGTTCCAGACCAACGAGCGTCCCGGCACGATCATCGTCAATACGCGCGATCGTTTCCTTTATTATATCCTCTCCGGCAACCGCGCCGTGCGTTACGGCATCGGCGTCGGCAAGGCTGGTTTCGCCTGGGCCGGTGAAGCCTATGTGGCCTGGAAGCAGGAATGGCCGATGTGGCATCCGCCAAAGGAAATGGCAGACCGCAAGCCGGAAGTGGCGAAATATGTCGAGGCCGGCATGGGCCC
This sequence comes from Rhizobium sp. ZX09, assembly GCF_017357485.1. Classification (NCBI taxonomy): domain Bacteria; kingdom Pseudomonadati; phylum Pseudomonadota; class Alphaproteobacteria; order Hyphomicrobiales; family Rhizobiaceae; genus Rhizobium; species Rhizobium sp. ZX09. The sequence continues at coordinate 2,731,463 of NZ_CP031363.1, read as the reverse complement.
CGGCCTTTCCAACCCGCTCGGCGCGCGCGCCATGTATCTCTTTAACGAAAAGGGACAGGATACGCTGTTCCGTATCCACGGTTCGCCCGAATGGGCCTCGATCGGCACCGCCGCTTCTTCCGGCTGCATCCGCATGATCAACCAGGATGTGATCGATCTTTACAGCCGCGTCCGCCCAGGCCGCAGCACCAAGGTCGTCGTGATCCAGTAAGGGCCGCAACAGCAGATCAAGAAAAAGCCGCCGGGAAACGTCCCGGCGGCTTTTTTACTGGTGAAAAGGGCGGAGATTACGCCGCCTGCTTTGCCTTCAGCTCGAGGCGGCGGCGGTGCAGGACCGGTTCAGTGTAGCCGTTCGGTTGCTCCCGGCCCTTCAACACCAGTTCGACAGCAGCCTGAAAGGCTACCGATCCTTCAAAGTCGGACGCCATCGGCAGATAGGCCGGATCGCCTGCATTCTGCGCGTCGACCACAGCGGCCATGCGCTTCATGGTCTCGACGATCTGCGCCTCTGTCACGACGCCGTGGCGCAGCCAGTTCGCCATGTGCTGCGCTGAAATGCGAAGCGTCGCGCGATCCTCCATCAGACCGATATTGTTGATGTCTGGTACCTTGGAGCAGCCGACACCCTGATCGACCCAGCGCACCACGTAGCCGAGAATGCCCTGCGCATTGTTGTCGAGTTCACGCTGGACTTCTTCCGGCGTCCAGTTGGGACGCGGCGCAACCGGCACTGACAGAATGTCGGAAAGCTTTGCACGGCCGCGGCTTTTCAGCTCTTCCTGAACAGCGGCGACATCGACCTTATGATAATGCGTGGCATGCAGCGTCGCCGCCGTCGGCGACGGCACCCATGCCGTGTTGGCGCCAGCCTTCGGATGCGCAATCTTCTGCTCCAGCATCGCTGCCATCAGGTCCGGCATGGCCCACATGCCTTTGCCGATCTGCGCATGGCCGGAAAGACCGCATTCGAGCCCAATATCGACGTTCCAGTTTTCATAAGCGGCGATCCAGGCGGCCTGCTTCATGTCGCCCTTGCGGATCATCGGACCCGCTTCCATGGAGGTATGGATTTCGTCGCCGGTACGGTCGAGGAAGCCTGTATTGATGAAGACCACACGATCCTTCGCTGCGCGAATGCTTTCCTTGAGGTTAACAGTGGTGCGGCGCTCCTCATCCATGATGCCCATCTTCATGGTGTTTGGCTGCATGCCGACAAGCTCTTCGACCCGCGTGAAAATCTCGTTGGCGAAGGCCACTTCTTCCGGCCCATGCATCTTCGGCTTCACCACATACATGGAGCCGGCCCGAGAATTCTGGCGTCGCCCGGAAGGGCCGACGTCATAGAGTGCAATGAGCGCCGTGACGACAGCATCCATGATGCCCTCGGGTACTTCACGCCCATCCCGGTCAAGGATTGCCGGATTGGTCATGAGATGACCGACATTGCGCACCAGCATCAGCGACCGGCCCGGCAGCGTCAGCGCGGAGCCATTGGGCGCTGTATAATAGCGATCCGGGTTGAGGCGGCGCGTGAAAGTGTGGCCGCCCTTGGAGACCTCTTCCGCCAGGTCTCCACGCATCAGGCCGAGCCAGTTACCGTAAACCAGAACCTTGTCCTCGGCATCGACGGCGGCAACCGAATCTTCGCAATCCATGATGGTCGTCAGGGCAGATTCAAGAATGACATCAGAGATGCCCGCCCTGTCGCCCTTGCCGATTTCGGTCGAGGGATCGATCACGATTTCGGTATGCAGACCGTTCTTGCCGAGCAGGATCGTCGCGGGCTTTGCCGCTTCCCCGGTGAAACCCTTGAATTGCGTTTCGTCCTTGAGACCGGTTCCGCCATTGCTGGCAACAAGCTGCAGCAGCCCATCGACGATCTCGAAACCGGTGACATCAGACCAGCTGCCGCTCAAAAGCGGAGCGGTTTCATCGAGGAAGTTGCGCGCCCAGGCGATGACCTTTTCACCGCGCTTCGGGTTATAGGCCCTGCCCTTTTCGGCACCATCGGCATCAGAAATGGCATCCGTGCCATAGAGTGCATCGTAAAGCGAACCCCAACGGGCATTGGCGGCGTTCAGCGCATAACGGGCATTCATGACGGGAACAACGAGCTGCGGACCGGCGACGGCAGCAATTTCCGGATCGACGTTGCTGGTTTCCACCTTGAAATCAGGACCTTCCGGCAAAAGGTATCCGATTTCCCTCAGGAATGCCTCGTATGCATCGAAATCCGAGGGAGCACCGTTCTCTCGGTACCAGCCGTCGATTTTTTCCTGCAACGCATCGCGCTTGGCGAGCAGTTCACGGTTCTTCGGAGAAAGCTCGTGAACAATGGCCGAAAAGCCTTCGAAGAACGCCTCGCTGTTTAGACCCGTGCCCGGCAGGACATCTTCAGTCAAAAAGGCATAAAGCCTGTCATCGATGGAAAGGCCGAATTTATTCGTGCGGCTCACATGCGCCTCCTCTATTCTGGAAACACAGATTGGACGCGGAGGCGGGCGCTCGTCAATTGCGGCAGCCAGCCAAATATTATTTCCTTTTTGGAAACAATGCAGCGTATAGTCGCCGTTTTCTACAAAAGCGCCTGGAGATCCTTGATGCGGTCATTCACCAGCCAGCCGTAATAATTTTCCTCCGGCAACAGTGGCTGTTCCCCGCCTGCGGCGCGCTGGCGGTTCTTTTGGGCCAGAATAGCAGCGCGCTGTTGCGACCCACCGACATTATAAAGCGTGGAGGTCACGCCCGGATTCTTCGAAATGTCCATATCGGCAATCGACCGGTAATCATCGATCGATTTGCGGATAGAGGCCGCCATGAAAGCCAGCGAGCGGTCGGGGTCCATGATGGCGGTGTAGACCGCGGTGGCGTCGTTCTCATCCAACTTCTCATAACCCGACGTTCTCGCCACCATGTCGGACAGCATCAGCGCCGTCAGCGGATTTATCTGGCCGAGGCCGAAGGTCTGGCCGGCATAAAAGGGCTGGAAGAACACAGCACTGAAACGGTTGTTCGGATAGGTCACGCCATCGACGGTCTTGCCGCGGAAACTGCCATCCCATACATCTTCCCGGCAGTTCCAGAGACTGTAGGAATCTTTCTTCGACTGGCATTTGGAAAATTGCGAATGCGTCAGAAACTGCGCAATCGTTTCATCCTTATAGCCGAAACGGAAGCTGCTACCCGCGTAAGAAGCTGCCTTGACGTAATAAGACTGCAGCCGGTCATAGGCATCGACATTATAAGTGTGTTCGCCAACGATCGCGCCGATCATATGGATCGGATCAATCCCGTAACGCCCGGCCGTCGACTTGATCTTGGCGATCAGCGCCTTGTCGGAAGACAAAAGATCGATGACCTTCTGGTATTTGCGCTCAAAAGACGTGTTGGACGCCTTGGTTCTTTTGGCGGAAGCACCGGGAACGCCCGGTTGCTCGGCATTGCGATTGCCCGGCGGCACGACCGTTGCGGCCTGCACATAAGAAGACGCGGTGACGGTGAACGTCAAAGCAGCGGCAAATGCCAGAAGAGTTTTGCGCACGAGCGAATGCCTTTTCTCAAGCCTGCGGCTTCTGCCAGCGAAAGGTGCTGGAAAACCTGATCATTCCACTAAAACGGTTCCAACCGGAATGCAGCCCTTCCCATAAACAAAATGCGGGCTGAATGCGAGATGAGGCAGATAAAATAAAAGAGTGCGGCAAATATGGCCGCACTCTTCTTTCCTCGATCCCTGAAGTCTTCAGAGAATATAGCGCGAGAGGTCCGTATCGGCGGCGAGGTCGCCGACATGTTTACGGACATATTCCTGGTCGATCTTGACGGCGGAACCGCCACGATCCGGCGCGTTGAAGGAAATTTCGTCCAAAACACGCTCCATTACCGTCTGCAGACGGCGGGCACCGATATTTTCGACCGACGAGTTGAGATGAACGGCCACATCAGCCAGAGCATCGATGGCGTCGTCGGTGAAGTCGAGATCCAGTTCTTCCGTCGCCATCAGCGCCTTGTACTGGCGGATGAGGCTTGCTTCCGTCTCCGTAAGGATACGGCGGAAATCTTCCCTCGTCAGTGGCTTCAGCTCAACGCGGATCGGCAGGCGGCCCTGAAGCTCAGGCAGGAGATCCGACGGCTTCGCCACATGGAAGGCGCCCGATGCGATGAACAGGATATGGTCGGTCTTGACCGGCCCATATTTGGTCGAAACCGTCGTGCCTTCGACGAGCGGCAGCAGGTCGCGCTGCACGCCTTCGCGCGAGACGCCGGCGCCCATGCCGCCATCGCGGGCCGCAATCTTGTCGATCTCGTCAAGGAAGACGATGCCGTCATTTTCCACCGACTTGACCGCTTCGCGCTGGATCATCTCATTGTCCAGCAGCTTGTCGGATTCGTCGCGGATAAGGTCGGCATAGGATTTCGACACCGTCGTGCGCACCTTCTTGGTGCGTCCGCCCATGGCTTTGCCGAACATTTCCGACAAGTTGAGCACGCCAATATTGGCGCCCGGCATGCCCGGGATTTCGAAACCGGGCATGCCCGATCCGCTATCGGCCACCTCGATGTCAATTTCCTTGTCGTCCAATTCACCATCGCGCAGCTTCTTGCGGAAGCTCTCGCGCGTGCCCGGTGACGCGGTTGAGCCGACCAACGCGTCGAGCACGCGCTCTTCGGCGCTCTGATGCGCCTTGGCCTGCACTTCGGCGCGCTTCTTTTCGCGCACGAGGCCGATACCAATCTCGACAAGGTCACGAATGATCTGCTCGACATCGCGGCCGACATAACCGACTTCGGTGAACTTGGTGGCTTCAACCTTGATGAAAGGCGCGCCGGCCAACTTGGCGAGGCGGCGCGAGATTTCCGTCTTGCCGACACCGGTCGGCCCGATCATGAGAATATTTTTCGGCATCACTTCGTCGCGCAGGCTCTCATCGAGCTGCTGGCGACGCCAGCGATTGCGCAGCGCAATCGCGACCGCCCGTTTTGCATCGTGCTGACCGATGATGTGGCGGTCCAGTTCCGAGACGATTTCCCGGGGAGAAAAAGTGGTCATTCTGTCCTCTCGGCTTTCCTGTTCCGGCCGGCCATTCGGCCCGGCCCACAGGACCCATTGGTGAGAAATACGCTTACTCGGCGTCGAGCGTTTCCACGACGAGATTGTGATTGGTATAAACGCAGATATCGGCGGCGATATCGAGCGCCTGCCGGGCCACGTCTTCGGCCGACTTGTCGGTATCCATCATGGCGCGGGCGGCAGCGAAAGCATAATTGCCGCCGGAACCGATGGCGATTGCGCCGTGCTCGGGCTCCAGCACATCGCCATTGCCGGTAATGGCAAGCGTGGTGGATTTATCGGCGACCAGCATCATCGCTTCGAGATTGCGCAGATATTTATCCGTGCGCCAGTCTTTTGCGAGTTCCACGGCGGCGCGCATGAGCTGGCCGGGATATTGCTCGAGTTTCTTCTCGAGGCGGTCAAGCAAAGTAAAAGCATCGGCCGTCGCGCCTGCGAAACCGGCAATCACTTCACCCTTGCCGATGCGGCGAACCTTGCGGGCGTTGCCCTTCATGACGGTCTGGCCGAGGCTCACCTGCCCGTCGCCAGCCATGACGACCTTGCCGCCCTTTCTGACTGTAATGATTGTTGTCATCAAACACCTGTCTGCCCTGCCGGGCCTGGAGTTAACGGGCCGGGTTGCGGCCCTTTTCGGGTTCTATGTAAGTCTGGTTTTTGCGATTGCAATCATCGGGATCACACCCGGTTTTCCGCAGGTCAGCCAAGACGATGGAACAACTGGATATTTGTGTCCCGTGCTGATAAGGAACGGCGACATTTTCACGGAGCGGCCAAAATGGCAGAACGTAAAGGCGAGATTATCCGCAAGACCAACGAAACCTCGGTTTCGGTGCGTGTGGATATCGACGGCACCGGCAAATCGAAAATTTCCACCGGCGTGGGATTTTTCGACCATATGCTGGACCAGCTGAGCCGCCATTCGCTGATCGACATGGAGATCGAGGTTCAGGGCGACCTGCACATCGATGATCATCACACCGTGGAAGATACCGGTATCGCCATTGGCCAGGCGATCGCGAAGGCGCTTGGCGACCGGCGCGGTATTACCCGCTACGCCTCGCTCGACCTTGCCATGGACGAGACGATGACCAAGGCCGCCATCGATATTTCCGGCCGGCCGTTCCTCGTCTGGAACGTCAATTTTTCCGCGCCAAAGATCGGCACCTTCGACACGGAACTGGTGCGCGAATTCTTTCAGGCGCTCGCCCAGAATGCCGGCATCACGCTGCATATCCTGAACCATTACGGCGCCAACAACCATCATATCGCCGAAACATGCTTCAAGGCCGTTGCCCGCGTTCTTCGCACGGCAACCGAGATCGACCCCCGGCAGGCAGGCCGCGTTCCCTCAACAAAGGGCATGCTGGCCTGACGCCAAAGCTGTCAGGAAGCCCATGACAAGCTATCTCGTTCTGGAAGCCCCCAACGGGCCGGACAGGGACCACAAGACGACCCGATTCATTGCCGATCGTTTCGTCTGGCTGGCTCTCTTTGCGCCATGGTTATGGCTTGCGATCAACCGGCTGTGGCTGGCGACGGCTATCGTTGTCATCGCACTCGTTGCGGCCGGACAAGTCTCGATGTTAGCCGGATTCGAACCTGCCGGAATTCTTGTTGGTTTCACGATTGGGCTCATAACAGCGCTGGAGGGACGCAATTTTCTCGTCCGGCACCTGATCCGCAAAGGTTGGACGCTGAAGTCAGTCGTTTCCGCCCCTGATCTTTCGAGCGCCGAAGACATATATTTCTCCGGTCTCTCCGAAAACGCTGACGCTGAAGAACAGCTGTCACACCCGGTCTGGACCCCTTCGCCGCAAAAGAGCGGCGGCAAAAACTTCGTCAACGATCCCGCCGGATCGTTTCTTTTCGACTTGAATGGAAGGCGCTGACATGCGTGTCGCGATCATCGACTACGGTTCGGGCAATCTGCGTTCGGCCACCAAAGCTTTCGAGCGTGCCGCCCGTGAGGCCGGTATCAATGCAACCATCGACCTGACCGACAAGCCGGATCATGTCGCCTCGGCGGACCGCATCGTGCTGCCGGGCGTCGGCGCCTATGCGGATTGTCGTGCCGGCCTCGACGCCGTTCCCGGCATGCATGAGGCGCTCCTCGAAGCGGTGGAGAAAAAAGCCCATCCATTCCTCGGTATCTGCGTCGGCATGCAGCTCATGTCCTCGCGCGGGCTGGAAAAGACTGTTAGCACCGGGCTCGGCTGGATCGAGGGTGACGTCGTGGAAATGACGCCTGCCGATAAGGACCTGAAGATTCCGCAGATCGGCTGGAACACGCTGGAGATTCGTCACGCGCATCCGCTGTTCGACGGCATCAAGACTGGCGCGGATGGCTTGCACGCCTATTTCGTGCATTCCTATCATCTGGCGGCAAAGCATTCTACGGATGTCATCGCCACCACAAATTACGGTGGCGCGATGACGGCTTTCGTCGGTCGCGACAATATGGCCGGCGCGCAGTTCCACCCGGAAAAAAGCCAGACGCTCGGCCTAGCCCTGATCTCCAATTTCCTGCGCTGGAAGCCCTGACATGATTCTTTTTCCCGCAATCGACCTTAAAGACGGCCAGTGTGTTCGCCTGAAACTCGGCGATATGGACCAGGCCACCGTCTATAATACCGACCCCGGCGCACAGGCGAAAGCTTTCGAGGATCAAGGCTTTGAATGGCTGCATGTCGTTGATCTCAACGGTGCGTTCGCCGGCCAGACGGTCAATGGCGCGGCGGTTGATACCATTTTGAAGGCGACGAAAAACCCGGTGCAGCTGGGCGGCGGCATCCGCACGCTCGATCATATCGAGGCCTGGCTGAGCCGTGGGCTTGCTCGCGTCATTCTCGGCACCGTGGCGGTGCGCGATCCGGTTCTGGTCATTGAAGCCTGCAAGCGTTTTCCCGGCCAGGTCGCCGTCGGCATTGATGCCAAGGGCGGCAAGGTTGCGGTGGAAGGCTGGGCGGAAGCCTCCGAAGTCGGCGTGATCGAGCTTGCCAAACGTTTCGAAGGCGCTGGTGTTGCCGCGATCATCTATACCGATATCGATCGTGACGGCATTCTGGCCGGTATAAATTGGGCCTCAACGCTGGAACTGGCCGACGCCGTCTCCATCCCGGTCATCGCGTCCGGTGGTCTCGCCTCCATCGACGACATCAAGCGCATGTTGCAGCCGGATGCGGCAAAGCTTGAGGGCGCGATTTCCGGCCGCGCGCTTTATGACGGCCGTATCGATCCGGCCGAGGCGCTCGCCCTCATCAAGGCCGCAAAGGAGGTACGCGTATGACCCTAAAAGCCCGCGTTATTCCCTGCCTGGATGTGAAAGACGGCCGTGTCGTCAAGGGCGTGAACTTCGTCGATCTGATCGACGCCGGCGACCCGGTCGAGGCGGCGAAAGCCTATGATGCGGCAGGCGCGGACGAACTCTGCTTCCTGGACATTACCGCCTCTTCGGATAATCGCGACACGATATTCGATGTGGTTTCGCGCACGGCCGATCATTGCTTCATGCCACTGACCGTCGGTGGCGGGGTTCGCGCCGTCGCCGACATCCGCAAGCTGCTTCTGTGCGGGGCCGACAAGGTCTCGATCAATTCCGCAGCGGTCAAGGATCCCGACTTCGTGGCGCAGGCGGCCGACAAGTTCGGCAACCAGTGCATCGTCGTTTCGATAGACGCCAAGCGGGTTTCGAAGGATGGGGAAGAAGGCCGCTGGGAAATATTCACCCATGGCGGACGCCAGCCGACCGGGATTGACGCCGTGGAATTCGCCATCAAGATGGTCGAACGCGGCGCCGGCGAATTGCTTGTCACCTCGATGGACCGCGACGGCACAAAGAGCGGTTACGATATCGGCCTGACGCGCAGCATTGCCGATCAGGTTCGAGTCCCCGTCATCGCTTCGGGGGGCGTCGGCACGCTGGATGATCTGGTGGCAGGGGTTCGGGATGGCCATGCGACTGCGGTGCTTGCCGCTTCGATCTTCCACTTCGGCACTTATTCGATCGGTGAAGCCAAGAACTACATGGCCGAGCATGGCATCGCCATGCGTCTCGACTGATTGCAGGATTCCCCCATGAGCGCATTTTCCCTTTCCGATCTGGAGCGCATCGTCGCAACCCGCGCCGCTGCCTCTCCTGACGAATCCTGGACGGCCAAGCTGATTGCGGCCGGCCAGGAGCGTGCGGCAAAGAAACTCGGCGAAGAAGCCGTGGAAGCCGTCATTGCGGCCATCGCAAAAGACCGCGACGGGCTGAAGAACGAAGTGGCGGACCTGCTTTACCATCTGCTGGTGGTTTTGAAGATCGCCGACATCCCGCTGAATGAGGTTTTCGCCGAGCTGGAGCGGAGGACCGGGCAAACCGGTCTTGCGGAAAAGGCAGCGAGGCCGACATCATGAAGATCGAGGCAGGCAGCGGGGAGAGAGGCATGCCGAGCACACTCGATCATTTCCGACCGGATGAATATTCGCCCTACCACTTCTTCAGTTCGGAAGAATGGTCGAAGTTTCGTGCCGATACTCCATTGACGCTTTCTGCCGACGAGGTCAAACGGCTGCGTTCGCTGGATGATCCGATCGATCTGGATGAGGTGCGGCGCATCTACCTGTCTCTGTCGCGCCTGCTGTCTTCCCATGTGGAAGCATCGCAGCTGCTGTTTGAGCAGCGCAACCGCTTCCTCAACATGGCTGACGTCAACAAGACGCCCTTCGTCATCGGCATCGCCGGCTCCGTTGCCGTTGGCAAATCCACGACGGCACGTATTCTGAAAGAGCTTCTGGCGCGCTGGCCTTCCAGTCCCAAGGTCGACCTCATCACCACTGACGGATTTCTCTATCCGAACGAGGTATTGCGGCGCGAGAATCTGATGGAGCGCAAAGGCTTCCCGGAGAGCTACGATATCGGCGCGCTCCTGCGTTTCCTGTCGGCCATCAAGGCAGGCCAGCCCAATGTCAAGGCGCCGCGTTATTCGCACCTGACCTATGACGTTCTGCCGAACGAGTTCACTGTCATCGACCAGCCGGATATTCTCATCTTCGAAGGCATCAACGTGCTGCAATCGCGCGACCTGCCGGCAGGCGGGAGGATCGTGCCGATCGTTTCCGACTTTTTCGATTTCTCGATCTATATCGACGCTGACGAAGGCCTTATTCACAACTGGTATGTGAACCGGTTCATGAATCTGAGAAAAACCGCCTTCCGCGATCCCAATTCATTCTTCAACCGTTATGCCTCGATCAGCGAAGAAGCGGCGCTCAGCATTGCTGAAGGCCTCTGGCAGAACATCAACCTGAAGAACCTGCGGCAGAACATCGTGCCGACCCGCCCGCGCGCCGACCTTATTTTACGCAAGGGCAAGAACCACCTGATCGACACGGTCGCGCTTCGCAAATTGTGAAAGATGCCGCGAAGGCGGCATCTCCGTCGCAGCGATTACAAGGCGTTATCAGGCAAGGTCTGGAATGCGCAGAACCTGGCCGGGATAAATCTTGTCGGGGTGCGTCAGCATCGGCTTGTTGGCTTCGAAGATGATGTTGTTCTTCGCGCCATTGGCCTTGCCATATTGCGCTTCCGCAATCTTCCAGAGATTGTCACCCTTTTTGACCGTATAGAAGACCGGTTCTTTCGCCGGCGCTTCGGCCACTTTCAACTCGCCGGCCTCGACCTTGGAAATGCCGAGCGTGTTGCCGACCGCGATGACCGCCTTTTCGAAAATCGATTGATCGGCCACTTCGCCCTTCAGGACAACCTTGTCATCCACCACCTCGACCTGAACCTTGTCGGTGCCGAGATCGTGGGAAGCGAGTTCCTTCTTGACCGCTTCGACATCCGGCGCGTCGTCGCCGCCGATACCAAGCTTCTTTCCCGCTTCCTTGATGAAATTGAACAGACCCATAGCACCCTCCTTGGTTGTAGGGAGGCTTACCAGACGATATTTGAAGCTCTATGACAAGGGCGAGAGATTCGTCGTCTGATCGTCGCTTATTCGCCCGAAGGTTTGCCGCGCATCTTCTTGATATCGGAGCGACCGGACTTCGCCTTGAGGCGGCGCTCGACGGAGCCCTTGGTGGGTTTGGTAGCCTTGCGCACCGGCGGCGGGGGGGCGGCGGCTTCGAGGATCAGTTCCTTCAGGCGCTCGCGCGCATCCTCACGATTGCGCTCCTGGCTGCGAAACCGGCTCGCTTCGATCATCAGCACGCCTTCTTTTGATACGCGCCTGCCACCGAGCCGCAACGCATTGACCTTCACCCTTTCCGGAAGGGAGGGTGAATTCGCAATGTCGAAAAATAGCTGAACCGCTGTCGAAACCTTGTTGACGTTCTGGCCGCCCGGCCCGCCGGCCAGCACGAATTGCTCCGTCAGCTCCCAGCCGGCAATGGTGATGCGGTTATTGATGTAAAGCGGGTCGCTGGCCATGTTTTCTCTCCGCGCCGGTGATGCCACAGATCCTGAAAAATGAAAACAAGGACAAAACGAAAGAACCCGGCAAAAAGAAACCCGGCACTTGGGCCGGGTTCCCCTCCTCCTCATAAACGAGGCTTATTCATTCTGCCGCGAGCAAAAGGCCCGGCGCTGCGTCACGAACCTTGCTGTCGACGTGGTCTTCGAACTTGGTGAAGTTCGTGACGAACATCGACACCAGCTTCTTGGCTTGCGCGTCATAAGCTGCGCCATCGGCCCAAGTGGAACGCGGATCGAGGATCGCGCTGTCAACACCTTCAAGCGACTGAGGGACGGCGAAGCCGAAATTCGCATCGGTGCGGAACTGTGCGTTCTTCAGATCCCCAGTGAGAGCGGCGGTCAGAAGCGCGCGGGTGGCCTTGATGGGCATACGCTTGCCGATGCCGTAAGCGCCGCCGGTCCAGCCGGTATTGACCAGCCAGCAATCCACACCGTGCTTGCCGATCAGCTCACGCAGCAGGTTGCCATATTCGGCTGGATGGCGCGGCATGAAGGGGGCGCCAAAGCAGGTGGAGAATGTCGCTTCCGGCTCGGTCACGCCCTTTTCCGTACCGGCGACCTTGGCGGTGTAACCGGAGAGGAAGTGGTACATGGCCTGCTCCGGTGTCAGCCGGGCAATCGGCGGCAGCACGCCGAAGGCGTCAGCCGTCAGCATGATGATCGTCTTCGGGTGGCCGGCAATGCCCGTCTCCGATGCATTCGGAATGAAGTGCAGCGGATAGGCGCTGCGGGTGTTTTCCGTCAGCGAATTGTCGTTGAAATCAGGAACGCGGTTTTCGTCCAGCACGACGTTCTCGAGAACCGTGCCGAAACGGCGGGTAGCGGCGTAAATTTCCGGCTCGGCTTCCGCCGAAAGCTTGATCGCCTTGGCATAGCAGCCGCCTTCGAAATTGAAGATGCCGTGTTCGCCCCAGCCATGTTCGTCATCGCCGATCAGCGTGCGCGACGGATCAGCCGACAGCGTGGTCTTGCCGGTGCCGGAGAGGCCGAAGAAAACGGCGGAATCACCTTGCGGACCGACATTGGCCGAGCAATGCATGGGCATGACACCCTTGGCCGGCAGCAGGTAGTTCAGCACCGTGAAGACCGATTTCTTGTTTTCACCGGCATAGGACGTGCCGCCGATGAGAACGAGGCCGTTGGTCAGATCGCAGGCGATGACTGTCTCCGAACGGACACCATGACGGGCCGGATCTGCCTTGAAGCTCGGCAGGTTGATGATGGTGAGCTTCTGCTTGAAGCCCGCCAGTTTTTCCTGCTTCGGACGGATCAGCAGATTGCGGATGAACAGCGAATGCCAGGCGAGCTCGGTGACGACGCGTGTCGGCAACGCATTTTCCTCATCGGCGCCGCCGATCAGGTCCTGAACATAGAGCGTCTTTCCGGCGGCATGGGCCAACATGTCCTGGCGCAACAACTCGAAGTTTTCCGGCGACAGCGGCTTGTTGTTGTCCCACCAGATGGTGTTCTCGGTGGACGCGTCGCGCACGACGAATTTGTCCTTCGGAGAACGGCCCGTGTGCTGGCCGGTGACGGCGCGCAGCGCACCATCGATGGTCAGCTCGGCCTCGCCGTTGCGGATTGCCTCTTCGTATAGTTCGCTCTCATTGAGGTTATAAAAGACGCGGGAAGCCTTGCCCAATCCGAGTTCTGCAACTCCGTTGGCAGGATTATGAACCCCAATCTCGGTCATGACGCGTTCCTTGTTAATGACGATAAGGCCGTTGAAATTTTCACGGAAAATACGTGGCACCTCTTGGAAACGCAAGAGCCGAAGTTTAAAAAACTTAGTAATTTCAATATATTAATCGATTTAAAAGATTTTATTTCTTTTTAAATCGGTTGAAGACGCATTAAAATTCAGCTGCGGCGTCTCTACGAAATCTCCTCGTCCTACCCTTGCGATTTTAGGTGAGTTTTCCTTTGCCACAATTTGTTCCACCTTTATACTCAAGAGAGTGGCTCGCGGCGCACAACCTGGCTGGGTGAATGTCGGGAGTTACGAGAAAATGACGATGGAGACCAACTACATGCAGACGATCGCGCTTGTCGACGATGACCGGAATATTCTCACTTCGGTATCGATCGCGCTCGAAGCCGAAGGCTACCGGGTCGAAACGTATACGGACGGCGCTTCCGCGCTTGACGGGTTGATCGCCCGTCCGCCGCAGCTCGCCATTTTCGATATTAAGATGCCCCGCATGGATGGCATGGAGCTTTTGCGGCGCCTTCGCCAGAAGTCGGATCTGCCGGTCATCTTCCTCACCTCGAAGGATGAAGAGATCGACGAATTGTTCGGCCTGAAGATGGGCGCGGACGACTTCATCACCAAGCCGTTCTCGCAACGCCTTCTGGTGGAACGCGTCAAAGCCATCCTGCGCCGCGCCAGCAGCCGCGAAGCATCCGCCGCAACCGGCAACGTTCTGAAGCCGACTGCAGACCAACAGGCGCGCACACTGGAGCGCGGGCAGCTCGCCATGGATCAGGAACGGCATACCTGCACCTGGAAGGGCGAACCGGTAACACTGACGGTAACCGAATTCCTCATCCTGCATTCGCTGGCACAACGTCCAGGTGTCGTGAAAAGCCGCGACGCGCTGATGGATGCCGCCTATGACGAGCAGGTCTATGTGGACGACCGCACCATCGACAGCCACATCAAGCGTCTTCGCAAGAAGTTCAAACTGGTCGATGGCGACTTCGATATGATTGAAACGCTTTATGGCGTAGGATATCGCTTCCGCGAAGCGGCTTGAACGAGCCGACTCACGCAGAAGGGACCGCCCGGTATGGGGTGGTAAGGACTTGAATACGTGTTGAAAAAAACGCCGGAAACCGTCTCGGACAGTGACGATGCCGAAGAACGCGGCAGCGAACGCCGCCATCGTATCCATCCGCTGACGATCATCCGGCGCATTTTCGGCAATGCGGTGTTTTCCAGCCTCACGCGCCGCATCCTGTTCTTCAACGTCGCCGCGACGGTGGTTCTGGTCGGCGGCATTCTCTATCTCAACCAGTTCCGCGAGGGGCTGATCGATGCGCGCGTGGAAAGCCTGCTGACGCAGGGCGAAATCATCGCCGGCGCGGTTTCCGCTTCCGCCTCTGTCGATACCAACTCGATCACCATCAATCCGGAAAAGCTGCTCGAGTTGCAGGCGGGCCAGAGCATCACGCCCGCACCGAACGATGAGGATTTGAGTTTCCCGATCAATCCCGAACGGGTGGCACCAGTGCTGCGGCGGCTGATTTCGCCGACGCGCACTCGCGCGCGGCTGTTCGATGCCGATGCCAATCTGCTGCTCGATTCCCGCCACCTTTATTCGCGCGGTCAGGTGCTGCGCTTCGACCTGCCGCCAGTAACGCCCGAGACGCAGACCTGGGGCGACTGGTTCACCAGCATGTTCAACCGCATGCTGCAGCCGAGCAGCCTGCCGCAATACAAGGAAGCGCCCGGCGGCGATGGCTCTATCTATCCGGAAGTGATGAACGCGCTGACCGGCGTGCGCGGCGCGGTCGTGCGTGTCACGGAAAAGGGTGAGCTGATTGTTTCCGTGGCCGTACCGGTACAGCGCTTCCGGGCAGTGCTCGGCGTTCTGCTGCTTTCGACACAAGCGGGCGATATCGACAAGATCGTGCATGCCGAGCGCCTCGCCATCATGCGCGTCTTCGGCATCGCCACGCTGGTCAACATCGTGCTGTCGCTGCTCCTCTCCTCCACCATCGCCACGCCGCTGCGGCGGCTGTCGGCGGCCGCAATCCGCGTACGCCGCGGGGCGAGAACCCGTGAGGAAATACCGGATTTCTCGGCGCGCCAGGATGAGATCGGCAACCTCTCTATTGCGCTGCGTGAAATGACGACGGCGCTTTACGACCGTATCGATGCGATTGAAAGTTTCGCCGCCGATGTCAGCCACGAGCTCAAGAACCCGCTGACCTCGCTGCGCAGCGCCGTGGAAACCCTGCCGCGCGCCAAGACCGAAGAGTCCAAACAGCGCCTGACCGAGATCATCTTCCACGATGTGCGCCGTCTCGACCGCCTGATCAGCGATATTTCGGACGCCTCACGGCTTGACGCCGAACTGGCGCGCGCCGACGCCGCGCCGCTCGATCTTGATGTGCTGATGAAGGGTCTGGTGGATATATCCCGCCAGATAAGCACCAAGAAGAAAAGCGTGACGATCGACTATGTTGTCGACCGGAAAGCGGGCACAAAGACCTCCTTCGTGGTGAACGGCCACGATCTGCGTATCGGCCAGATCGTCACCAACCTCATCGAGAATGCGCGCTCCTTCGTTGCCGAAGAAAGTGGCCGCATCACCGTGCGCCTCTCCCGTCACAAGGATCGTTGCATCGTGCAGGTGGAGGACAACGGGCCCGGCATTCAGGCCGAAGATATCGACCGGATTTTTGAGCGTTTCTACACCGACCGGCCGGCGAGCGAAGGTTTCGGACAGAACTCCGGCCTTGGCCTTTCCATCAGCCGCCAGATCGCGGAAGCCCATGGCGGCAGCCTGCGGGCAGAGAACGTCGTCGACAAATATGGCGTGATATCAGGCGCGCGCTTCACCCTGTCGCTGCCGGCGGCCGAAACCCATGAACGCTGAACGCTTCAACCTGCACGCAACCGCCATCGTTGTTCAAAACACCGGCATCCTTTTCACGGGGCCGTCGGGCAGCGGCAAAAGCGAACTCGCCTTCAGCTTCCTGACGGAGGCGGAACGGTGCGGATTGCCGGCCGCATTGATTGCGGACGATCAGATTTTCGTGTATCGCGATGGCGAGACCATCATCGCCGAACGGCCAGAAGCCATCGCCGGCCTGTTGGAATTACGCGGCAGCGGCATTGTTTCACTTAAAAGCATTGCGCGCGCGCCACTACATTTCGCCGTCACGACAGTTGTTTCACCCGAAAATCCAAGACTTCCCGAAGATGACGAGATGTTATCGCTGCCGTGCGGCGGGCATCTTCCGCTTCTGCGTATTCCGCTTTCAAGTCTCATGCCCTATGGAAAATTTGCTGCACTTGCTCAGAATCTTTTCAAAACGAATGTGAAGTGACGATGATTCGGGCGATTTTAGGCTTGCGATTCGCATTTTCCTCATCAAGATGAAATCCCACCGATGGACAGGATTGCCGCGTTGCGATAGTCGGCAATGAGAGTGCGTGTGCAAGGGAGCATTTCATGATCGGACTAGTGCTTGTCACCCATGGCAAGCTGGCTGAGGAGTTTCGTCATGCGTTGGAGCATGTCGTCGGTCCCCAGAAATTGATCGAGACGGTCTGTATCGGTCCCGAAGACGACATGGATCAGCGCCGGCAGGATATCATCGACGCTGTCGCGCGCGCCAATGACGGCAATGGCGTCATCATCCTGACGGACATGTTTGGCGGCACGCCTTCCAATCTTGCGATTTCGGTCATGAATAACGGCAATGTCGAAGTCATCGCCGGGGTTAACCTGCCGATGCTGATCAAACTTGCCGGCGTTCGCAGCGAAGACAATATGGACAAGGCCCTTCAGGACGCATCCGATGCCGGCCGCAAATATATCAACGTCGCCAGCCGCGTTTTAAGCGGCAAATAAGAAGTCAGCCCATGTCGCCACTCTCCCGGGAACTACCGATCATCAACAAACGCGGTCTCCATGCCCGGGCATCAGCGAAATTCGTGCAGATGGTTGAAGGCTTCGACGCGACCATCACGGTTTCGAAAGACGGCATGACCGTCGGCGGCACCTCGATCATGGGTCTCATGATGCTGGCGGCCAGCCCCGGATGCAGTGTCTATGTCGAGGCGAGCGGCAATCAGGCCGAAGAGGCGCTCGCCGCACTTGAGGCCCTGGTCGCCGACCGGTTCGGCGAAGAAGCCTGAGCCGGCGCCATATAAAGACATAAAGACTTCTTTATATCATTATTGCCAGATCGCTCGTGGCCTGCTAAACCGCTGCTACGTAAAAAGCCGGGCCGCGATGTGCGGCGCTTCTGATCTGGAGAATCTCATGAGCCTTGAGAAGGACTACATCGTCGCCGATATCAACCTTGCCGCATTCGGCCGCAAGGAACTCGACATCGCCGAAACCGAAATGCCGGGCCTGATGTCCTGCCGCAAGGAGTTCGGTGAAAGCAAGCCGCTGAAGGGCGCCCGCATTTCCGGTTCGCTTCACATGACGATCCAGACCGGCGTTCTCATCGAGACGCTGAAGGAACTCGGTGCAGACATTCGCTGGGCCTCCTGCAACATCTTCTCGACCCAGGACCATGCTGCAGCGGCCATTGCGGCAGCCGGCATTCCGGTCTTTGCCGTCAAGGGTGAGAGCCTGACGGAATATTGGGAATATACCGACAAGATCTTCCAGTGGACCGACGGCGGTCTCTCCAACATGATCCTCGACGATGGCGGCGATGCCACCATGTACATCCTGCTGGGCGCACGCGCGGAAGCGGGCGAAGACGTGCTCTCCAATCCCGGCTCCGAAGAAGAAGAAATTCTCTTCGCGCAGATCAACAAGCGCCTCAAGGCTTCGCCCGGCTGGTTCACCAAGCAGCGCGACGCCCTGAAGGGTGTCACCGAAGAAACGACGACCGGCGTGCACCGTCTCTACGACCTCAGCAAGAAGGGCCTGCTGCCTTTCCCGGCGATCAACGTCAATGACAGCGTCACCAAGTCCAAGTTCGACAACAAATACGGTTGCAAAGAATCGCTGGTTGACGGCATTCGCCGTGCAACCGACGTGATGATGGCCGGCAAGGTTGCCGTGGTGTGCGGATACGGCGATGTTGGCAAGGGTTCGGCCGCTTCGCTGCAGGGCGCCGGCGCCCGCGTGAAGGTGACCGAAATCGACCCGATCTGCGCACTGCAGGCCGCCATGGACGGTTTCGAAGTCGTTCGCCTGGAGGACGTTGTTTCCTCCGCCGATATCTTCATCACCACGACAGGCAACAAGGACGTCATCCGCATCGAGCACATGCGCGAGATGAAGGACATGGCGATCGTCGGCAATATCGGCCACTTCGACAACGAGATTCAGGTCGCATCGCTGCGTAACCTCAAGTGGACGAACATCAAGCCGCAGGTCGACATGATCGAGTTCCCGAAGGGCAACCGCATCATCCTGCTGTCCGAAGGCCGTCTTCTGAACCTTGGCAACGCCACCGGTCACCCCTCCTTCGTCATGTCGGCCTCCTTCACCAACCAGGTGTTGGGCCAGATCGAACTCTTCACCAAGCAGGGCGAATACAAGAACGACGTTTACGTGCTGCCGAAGCACCTCGACGAGAAGGTCGCACGCCTCCATCTCGAGAAGCTTGGTGTGCGCCTGACTGAACTTTCCGACGTTCAGGCAGATTATATCGGCGTCTCGAAGCAGGGCCCGTTCAAGGCGGACCACTACAGATATTAATTTCATAGTTAATATCCACTGAAATTACACAATATCTAGATGCCGCGCGCTTGACAAAGCGCGCGGCATCTTTTTTGCGCGCTCCCTTTTCGCAGATTTATGAAGGCGGTATTGTCATCAGACTTGATTCGGACGCACCACAGGGCGGTGCGGACGAAATGGGATGTCTTGTCGAAGATGCGGCACATAGGACGGAGACAGACCGGGGATGTCGGTTCAAAATTCGGATCTGCGCAAGCAGACAGTTCAACGCGTTGAAAACACGCAAGCGGGCGTGGCATTGAGCGCACAGACTCTGGTGCGTTTTGGCGCATCTGCGGACGGAAAACCGGTGTTCACTTTTCCTGGAAATGCTCTGGCACGTTGCCGGCTGGCAATCCGTGCGATCCGGACCGGCTTTTCACGGCTTCCCTTCCTGCTTTCCGGCACGTTTCTGGCCGGTTCAGCCACCGTAGCGCTGGCGCAGGATGGACTTGCGGCCAAAGCCGGCGCTCGGCTGTTTTCATCAGGTGAAACCATAACCTATTCGCTTTTCGTGGGTATGCTTTCCGCGACGCTGTTTTCAGTCGTCTGGCTGGTGCGCCAGCGCGGCAATATAGAGGCGGAGAGCAGCGAATTTCGCCAGGCGCTTGCCCAGTCTCACCACAAGATCGCCAAATACGAAGCGCTGATTTCCGACAAGAGCCGCCGCATCGTCATCTGGGATGGCGCAGAAAACCGTCCGGAATTTCTGGGGCAGCTGCCGGCCGAGACAGGCGTGCCGCAGGCGGACCAGGATTTTCTGGCCTTTGGCCGCTGGCTGAAACCGGCATCCGCCAGTCAGCTTGAGAAATCCATTGAGAAACTTCGTAGCCACGCACAGAGTTTCGATCTCACCATCGAAACGCATCGCGGCGAAGTTATCGAGGTTCAGGGCCGGGTTTCCGGCGGCAATGCCTTTGCACGCTTCATCGCCCTCAACAATCTGCGTGCGGAGCTCGCCGAACTGCAGGTGGAGCGTGAACGGCTGATCGCTTCCGTCTCGACTTTTCAGGAACTTCTCGATTCCATTGAGCAGCCCGTCTGGCGTCGCAATGGCGAAGGCGAACTTATCTGGGTGAACCATGCCTATGCACAGGCAGTGGATGCGCGGAATGCGGAACAGGCCATTCAGGAGAAACGAGAACTTCTGAACACGGTTACCCGGCAGAAGATACGCGCGGCCGCGACCCCGGAATCGCCCTATCACGACCGTATTTCCACGGTGGTTGCGGGTAATCGCAGCTTCTTCGATGTCGTCGACATCAAAACGGCGGGCGGGTCTGCCGGTATCGCCATCGATGCCACCGAGGCCGAAACCATCAGCGAGGAACTGAAGCGGGTTCTGAAGAGCCACGCCGAAACGCTGGATCATCTGGCAACGCCCGTCGCCATTTTCGATGGCCGGCAGCGGCTGCAATTCTATAATCAGGCTTTTGCGACCCTGTGGGGCCTCGACCTGATGTTCCTCGAATCTGGGCCTGACAATTCAGAGCTTCTCGACAGGTTGCGCACCGCCGGCAAATTGCCCGAGCAGCTCAACTGGAAGAACTGGAAGGAGACGGCGCTCTCCGTATACCGTTCGCTCGATACCAAGACCGATCTCTGGCACCTGCCCAACGGCCAGACACTGCGGGTGATTGCGACGGCCCATCCGCAGGGTGGCGCAACCTGGGTTTTCGAAAACCTGACCGAGCAGGTCGATCTGCAAATGCGCTACAACACATTGGTGAAAGTGCAGGGCGAAACCATCGACCATCTGGCCGAGGGGGTCGCCGTGTTCGGTGCGGACGGTCGTATTCGCCTGTCGAACCCGGCATTCCGGGCGCTGTGGGGTGTGACTGCCGAACAGGCCGAAACCGGAACGCACATCCGCGCCATCGAAACCGCCTGCGCACCATCCTACGACGGGCCGGACGGCTGGCGCGCCTTCAGCCAGTTCATCACCAGTTTCGATGATGAGCGGCCATCCCGGCAAGGCACACTGGAACTGCTTTCCGGCCTCGTCCTTGATTATGCGATCATTCCGCTGCCGGATGCGCAGACCATGCTGACCTTTGTCAACATGACGGACAGCGTACGGGCTGAGCGCGCCCTTATGGAAAAGAACGACGCTCTTCTCAAGGCAGATGAGTTGAAGAATGATTTTGTGCAGCATGTTTCCTATGAGCTGCGTTCGCCGCTGACAAACATTATCGGCTTCACCGATCTCCTGAAGACGCCGGGCCTTGGGGAACTGACGGAGCGGCAGGCGGAATATCTCGACCATATTTCCACATCCTCCTCGGTCCTTCTGACGATCGTCAATGATATTCTCGATCTTGCGACCGTCGATGCCGGCATCATGCAACTCAATTATTCGGATAATGACCTGAACGAATTGCTCGAAGATGTTTCGGTGCAGATCGCGGACCGGCTGCAGGAAAGCGGCATTTCACTTCAGATCGTCGTCCCGGCTCATCTCGGCAATCTGGTGGCAGACCACCAGCGCCTGAAGCAGATCCTCATCAAGCTCCTGACCAATGCGATCAATTTCGCGCCGGAAGGGTCTTCAGTTACGCTTTCCTGCCAGCGCAGCGAAGGTGACTTCATATTCTCTGTGGCGGACAAGGGACCGGGCATCCCGGAAGACATGCTGAAAACGGTTTTCGATCGTTTTTCGACCCGCGGCAATGGCGGCCGGCGAACCGGCGCCGGGCTTGGCCTTTCCATTGTCGAAAGTTTCGTCAGTCTCCACCATGGAACGGTTAGCATAGACAGCCGGCCCGGCAACGGCACCACCGTCACCTGCCGCATTCCTTCCGCCACGCGTCCGCATTCCATTGCCGCAGAATGATCGAAAATGTCTTGCCGATCACCATTCCTCTCGCGGGGGAAAAGGACACCATCAGGCTCGGTGAAGACCTCGCGCTGGCGCTGAAGCCCGGCGATTGTCTGGCGTTGGTCGGCGACCTTGGCGCTGGTAAATCGACGCTTGCCCGCGCCTTCATCCGAGCGATGGCGGACGAGCCGGATCTTGAGGTTCCGAGCCCCACCTTCACCATCGTCCAAACCTATGCCACCCGCATTCCAATTGCCCATCTCGACCTCTACCGGCTTTCGGATGTTTCCGAACTGGATGAGCTCGGCATCGATGAGATGCTGGAGGACGGCATCTGCCTGATCGAGTGGCCGGATATAGCAGGAGAGATTCTGCCACCCGGGCAGACCGTAACCCTGACGCTGACACATTCCGGCGAAGGGCGGATCGCCTCCATCGAGGCTCCGGCAAAACCGAAAGCGCGGCTTGAGCGGGTTTTTGCCATCCGGGAATTCCTCGCCAGAAATGGCCGAGGTGACGCGGTCCGCCGCTTTCTGAGCGGCGATGCTTCCACCCGTGCCTATGAGACCATTTCCACCGATGGCCCGGACCTTATCCTGATGGATTGGCGCCGCCCCTTGAAAGGCGCCATCGTCGCCGACGGCAAGACCTATGCGGAGATTGCCCATCTCGCCCAGGATGCCCGCTCCTTCGTGGCGATCGGTAATTATCTGCGGAATCGCGGCTTTTGCGCGCCGGAGATCATCGCGGGGGACATCGACCAAGGCATTCTCCTGTTGCAGGATCTGGGGCGAGATGGAGTGTTAGCCGCCGATGGCGCCCCAATCGAGGAGCGCTATCTGGAGAGCGTTGCCTTTTTGGCGGCACTTCATCAAGCGTCACAACCCGGTCCCCTGCCCGTGGGTGATGGCAACACCTATGAGGTTCCGCCCTTTGACCGGCAGGCGATGAAGATCGAGGTCTCGCTGCTGGTGGAATGGTATCTGCCCTATAAGCGCGGCAGGCCACTGTCCGATGGCGAGAAGCAGGAATATTACGCCATCTGGGACGCTCTGATCGACTCGCTTGCGGATTGCGAAAACGGGCTGCTGCTGCGCGACTTCCATTCGCCAAATATCCTCTGGCAACAGCAGAACGCCGGCGTACGACAGGTCGGCCTGATCGATTTTCAGGACGCGATGATTGGCCCGACCGCCTATGATCTCGCTTCCATTGTTCAGGATGCCCGGGTTACAATCGAGCCCGGATTGCAGGCACGCCTGCTTTCGCATTATCTCCAGAGCAGGCGACACACGCCTTCTTTCGACGAGGCTGCTTTTCTCAAGGCCTTTTCCATCATGTCGGCGCAGCGCAACTGCAAGCTTGCCGGTATCTGGGTCAGGCTGATGGAACGGGATGGCAAACCCGGTTATATGAAGCATATGCCGCGGACGTTCCGCTATCTCGCCGCAGCGCTTTCGCATCCGGAACTTGCGCCGCTCAGAGACTGGTGCCTGCGCATGGGCATGGACTTTAACGACTGAAAGACGGTTGACCACGATGACGATCACAAACGCGATGGTGCTGGCCGCCGGGCTCGGTACTCGGATGCGCCCGATCACCGATACGATCCCGAAGCCACTCGTACAGATCGCCGGCAAGCCAATGATCGATTACGTGCTCGACGCTCTTGTGGAAGCCGGTGCCGAAAGAATTGTCGTCAATGTGCACCACCACGCCGAGCAGATGGTCGCCCATCTTCAGCGCCGCGCCGATGCCGAAATCCTGATTTCCGACGAACGCTCCCAGCTGATGAATTCCGGCGGCGGTCTCGCCAAGGGTCTGAAGCTTCTGGAACCCGGCCCGGTCTTCGTCATGAATGCCGATCTCTTCTGGATCGGTGAGCAGCTGCACGTGGCAAGCAATCTGCGCAAGCTCGCACAATTCTTCGATCCCGGTCGGATGGACATGGCACTGCTCTGCGTCGACATGGATCGGACCACCGGCCACAATGGCAAGAGGGATTTCAACCTCGCCGGGGACGGAAGACTGACCCGCCATCGCGAGGGCGACACGAACCCCGTGGTCTATGCCGGCGCCATCGCCATGGACTCGCGGCTGCTTGACGATGCACCCACGGACGCTTTCAACCTGAATATTTACTTCGATCGCGCGATTGAAAAGGCCCGGCTTTACGGGCTGCCGCTGGATGGTCACTGGATTACCGTCGGCACGCCGGACGCCATAGACGATGCTGAGAACATCATCCGGCAATTCAGGGAAAAACGCTCTGCATGACGGGCTCCCACCACGCAAAGCGCGTTCTGACGATCGCCGCGGGAACACCGTTCCTCAAAACGCTTGCGGAAACGCTGTGCGACGGAAGACTGGCGGCAGGCTATCGATATGACCCGGCCGATCCCCTGTCGCTTGCCAAGGTGACGATATATGTGCCGACGCGACGTTCGGCCCGCGTGCTGCGCTCGGAATTCGTCGATCTTCTTGGCGGCCGTTCCGCCATTCTGCCGCTCATCCGGCCCCTTGGCGAAACGGATGACGACAGCGGTTTCTTCGATGTCGAAAACCCTGAGATCATGGATCTCGCGCCGCCGATTTCCGGCACCGGCCGACTGATCGAACTCGCGCGTCTCATCCTTGCATGGCGCAACAGCCTGCCGGACGCCATCCGGGCGATCCATTCCGATTCGCCGCTGGTGGCCCCCGCCAGCCCGGCCGACGCGATATGGCTCGCGCGTGCGCTGGCAGAGGTGATCGACGCAATGGATACGGAAGAAAAAGATTGGGAAGCGCTTCAGCATCTCGATACCGGTGATCACGCTCAATGGTGGCAGCTCACGGCCGATTTTCTAAAGATCGCCAGCATCTTCTGGCCCGCCCGGCTCGCCGAACTCAACAGATCTTCGGCCGGACGGCACCGCAACGCCATCCTCCGGGCAGAAGCGAACCGAATTGCCACATTGCCGGACACCGGTCCGATCATCGTCGCTGGCTCGACAGGCTCCATTCCGGCCGCCGCCGATCTCATCGCCGCGGTTGCAGCTTTACCGCAAGGCGTGGTGGTGCTTCCGGGGCTTGATCTTGCCATGCCGGAAGAGCAATGGCAGGCGATCGCCGAGGACCCCACCGATCCTTCGAGCCGCACTCACTCGCAATACGGGCTTTATGTCCTGCTGCAGAAACTGGGCATCCTGCGTGACGATGTGGTTCCGATCGGTGTCCTCGACAACGATCTGGAAAAGCGCGCCGCGGTGTTTTCGGCAGCGCTCGCGCCGGCCAAATCCACCAGTGACTGGAACCGATGGCGTGAAGACCGGGATTCCGCAATTTTTGACGATGCCTTTGCAGCGGCCACGCTGATTGAAGCTGCCAACGAGCGCGAAGAGGCCACCGCCATCGCAGTGGCGCTCAGGCTTGCGCTCGAAGCACCAGCCTCGGAACGGCCTTCGCAGGCGGCCCTGATAACACCCGACCGCGGGCTGGCGCGGCGCGTGGTAACGGAGTTGCAACGCTTCGGCATCGAAGCCGACGATTCGGCCGGCACGCCGCTTTCGGCAACCGCCCAGGCCGGCCTCACGCAACTCGCGCTGGAGGCGATCCTGAGACCCGGAGACCCGGTGCCGATTATTTCCCTTCTGAAACACCCGCTCGCCCGTTTCGGGCTCTCAAGCGAAGCTTTCACCAGAGCTTCGAAGGCGCTTGAGCTGATTGCGCTGCGAGGCGGCCGCGTCGAAACTGAAGTGGGCAATCTGGAAACGGTTCTTGACACCCAACTCCTTGCGCAACGCGAGGACAGACATCCGCCCGCCTGGCGGCTGGCCCTGCCTGACGGAAGCGTTGACGCCGCGCGTGATCTGGCGCGACGGATTGCAATGGCCACAGAGCCGCTGCGCTCCGCCTTCGTCCGCCGCGACCGATCTGGCCGGGCCTTTACCGACAGGTTGCCTCTTTCCGACTGGGCGGAACGGACCGGCCGCGTGATGGAAGCCATCTGTGGGGATGAAAATACAGATCTTGCCGCTCTCTGGTCTGGCGAGGCCGGAGACAAGCTTTCCAGCCTCTTTGCCGAACTGATGGAAAGCGGAGATATTCTCGACGCGGACGGTCCGCAATGGATCGATATATTCGCGGCGCTTGTGGCAGGGGAATCAATCAAGCCAAGATCGATGCGCCATCCGCGCATCTTCATTTTCGGCGCGCTGGAAGCGCGGCTGCAAAGTGTCGATACGGTCATCATCGGCGGTCTCAATGAAGGCCTCTGGCCGGGCCAAACGGCGAATAATCCGTTTCTTTCCCGCACCATGAAGACTGCGATCGGGCTGGAGCCGCCGGAACGGCGTATCGGCCAGCTCGCGCATGACTTTGAGATGGCCAACGGCACGCGACACATTTTCTACACCCGGGCGCTCAGGCAGGGCTCCACGCCTGCCGTCGCCTCACGCTGGCTGCAAAGGCTGCTGGCCTTGGGCGGCGAGGATTTTGCCAAGGTCCTTAAAAAACGTGGCGAGACATATCGCCATTGGGCGGGTCTGATGGATGAGAGCATCGAGCAGGAGGCGGCAAAGCGCCCTTCCCCGAAACCGCCGGCTGAATTGCAGCCGACGCGTTACTCCTTCAGCGAAGTGGGCCGCCTGCGCCGCGACCCCTATTCGATCTATGCGCGGCGCATTCTGAAGCTCGACGCGCTTGACCCGTTCAACCGCGACCCGAACGCAGCCGATCGTGGCACGCTCTATCACACGATCATCGAGCGCTATTCCCGTGAGGGGCACATTCCCGGTACGTCGGCCTCGCTTTCGGCCATGCAGCGCATTCTCGACGAATGTTTCGATGCGGAAAACCTGCCTCCCCATGTGGATGTCATCTGGCGACCACGTTTTGCAGCGGTGGCGCGCGCCTTCATCGACTGGGAAAAAGAACGTCATCCATCCATTCGTCACAGCTTTTTCGAGGCGCGCGCGGGCCAGGAAATCGTCGAAGCAGGCATAAGGCTCACCGGCGTCGCCGACCGCATCGACATCAAGACAAACGGTCAGGCGGATATTATCGACTACAAGACGGGGCTCGCGCCTTCCGTCAACCAGGCGCGGGCGCTGCTTGATCCACAGCTTGCGCTGGAGGCGGCAGCATTGATGCGCGGCGCCTTCCGCGAAGCCGGTTCACCCACGCCTGAAAACCTCATCTATGTTCGCCTGCGGCCGGGCGAGCGTTTTTTCGCCGATCAGGTCAATAACGAACATTCCAGCCGAAGCGGGAAAAGACCGCCAAAATCGGCGATTGAACTCGCGACGGAATCGATAGAACAGCTCACCAAATTCGTTCATTCGCTGCGCAATGGGGAAAACGGCTTCGCCTCGCGGCTGGTGCCGGAAGAACAGCAATCCTACGGCGGGGAATATGATCACCTCGCCCGCGTTTCGGAATGGTCGACGGCAGAACCGGGAGACGGCGATGACGATTGATCCCTTCGATGCCGGTCCTGCCGCCGACACACCTGAAAGCTGGATCGACTGGACCAGCGCCCGGCAGCGGCTTGCTTCCGATCCCGCCAGTTCCGCCTGGGTGTCGGCCAATGCCGGTTCCGGCAAGACCCACGTACTGACCCAGCGCGTCATCCGCCTGCTTCTGGCTGGCTGCCGGCCTTCGGCGATCCTCTGCCTCACCTATACCAAGGCTGCAGCGTCGGAAATGTCGAGCCGCGTCTTCGACCGTCTGGCGGAATGGGCTACTTTGCCGGATTCCGATCTCAGCGACCGCATCGCCGCCATCGAAGGCAAGGCGCCGGATCGCATCAAGCTCGCCGAAGCGCGCAGGCTCTTCGCCAAGGCGCTGGAAACGCCCGGCGGTTTGAAAATCCAGACGATCCACGCCTTCTGCGAGGCGCTGCTGCATCAGTTCCCGCTGGAAGCCAATGTCGCCGGCCATTTCTCCGTTCTCGACGACCGGGCCGCAACCACGCTGCTGGCTGAGGCGCGCCGTTCGCTCCTGACCGCTGTTTCGACGGAAAGCGATGCGGACCTGGCGCAGGCGCTGGCCTATGTTCTCGATCTCGCCGATGAAAGCGGGTTGGAAGCGCTGCTCTCCGCCATCATCGCCAATCGCAGTGCCTTGCGGGCCTTCCTTCTGGATGCCAAACAGTCAGGCGGCATCAATGCCCGGTTGCGGCAGGCGATGCAGATTGCAGATGGAGAGACCGAAGAAACTGCCGCGGTCGCCTTCTGGCCTCTGCCCGGCCTCTCCGGCCTCGCGCTCGATACGTATCTCACCCTTGCCGACGAGGTGGGTGGATCACGCGTCATCGATGTCGCCTATGCACTCAGGGAAGCAAAACGACAACCAGACCCCGTGCGGCGGATGGAATTCATCGAAGCCGCCCTGCTGACGGCCAAGGGCGAAAAGAAATCCGATGCCTATGTCATCAACAAGGGCATGCAGAAATCCGCCCCCGAACTTCTCGACGCGCTGACGCTGGCGCGGGACCATGTCGTTGCCTGCCGCAACCGTTATCGTCTGGTGCGGATGCTGGCGGCGACCAAATGCGCCCTTGTTCTGGCGGAAAGGCTGATCGGTGATTTCGAAGACCTGAAGAAACAGCGAAGCCAGCTCGATTTCGAAGACCTGATCGAGCGCGCGGCCAACCTCCTCAACCGCGATACTGCGGGTGCGTGGGTGCATTACAAGCTGGATCAGGGCATCGACCATATTCTGGTCGATGAGGCGCAGGACACGAGCCCGGTGCAATGGTCGATCATCCAGTCGCTTGCGGCGGATTTCTTCACCGGCGAGAGCGCCCGCATGGGGCGGCGTACGCTGTTTGCCGTGGGCGATGAAAAACAGTCGATCTATTCATTCCAGGGCGCGCGGCCGGAACGGTTTTCGCAGGAGCGCGAAGAGACCAAGAGACGGGTCGATTCGGTCGAACAAGCCTTTCACCGCATTCGCCTGCCGCTATCCTTCCGATCCACGGAGGATGTGCTGGCGGCTGTCGACCAGGTGTTTTCGGACCCGAGTAACGCAAGCGGCCTCAGTGCCGATAACGAGCCGGTGGAGCACCGGTCCAACCGCGCTGGCCATCCCGGCACCGTGGAAGTGTGGGATATGGTGGCACCGGAAACCACCGAGGACGAAGAGGATTGGACAGCCCCCTTCGATGCGCTGCGGGAAAGCGCGCCGGCCACCATAATTGCCCGCCGGATCGCCGCGCGCATCGCCGATATGATCGGACGCGAGACCATCATCGAAAAAGGCGTGGAGCGCGCCATCGAACCGGGCGACATTCTGGTGCTCGTCAGAAAACGTCATGCCTTCGTCAATGCACTGACCCGGGAGCTGAAACGGCGCAAGAACATACCCGTTGCCGGCGCTGACCGCCTTCGTTTGACTGACCACATTGCCGTGCAGGACCTTCTGGCGCTCGGTCATTTCGTTGTCCTGCCCGAAGACGACCTTTCCCTTGCCGCACTTTTGAAAAGTCCACTCTTCAACCTGACGGAAGGCGACGTTTTCGACATTGCCGCCATGCGATCGGAAACGGAGAGCGTCTGGAAACGGCTGCAAATCCTTGCGCAGGAAGATAATAGCCATCTTTCCAGCGTTACCGCCAAGCTGGAAGGTTTTATCGCGCTTTCTAAAACGGCCACCGTGCATGATTTCTTCGCAGCGGTGCTTACACTGCATGACGGACGCAAGAAATTTCTCGGCAGGCTTGGCAACGAGGCAAGCGACGTTCTGGATGAATTCCTGTCCTTCGCGCTGGATCACGAAAGGACCGGCCTGCCCGGCCTGCAGGCCTTTCTCTCCGTCCTGGAAACTGACTCACCGGAGGTGAAGCGGGAGCAGGACAAGGATCGCGGCGAAGTTCGCATCATGACCGTGCACGCCTCCAAGGGGTTGGAAGCACCCGTCGTTTTTGTCGTCGATGGCGGTTCGAAGGCCTTCAATCACAGCCATGTGCCTAAACTGCGTTTTGTCGAAGCGGGTGAAGACGCCTTCCCGGTCTGGTTGCCCGGCAGCGGATTTTCAAACCACCTTATCCGATCGGACGAAGAGCGGCTGAAGACCGCCGCCGAAGATGAATATCGGCGGCTGCTTTATGTGGCCATGACGCGCGCCGCCGATCATCTCGTCGTCTGCGGTTATCGCGGCCAGAAGGAAAATCCCGAATGCTGGCATGCCATCGTCAAAAAGGCGCTTGCCAACAACGAAGACCATTGCAAGCCCCAGCTTTTCACGGCGGATGGTGAGGAATGGCAGGGGCTCGTCTGGCGCAAATCCGAACCGCGCTCGACACCTGCCCCACTAAGGCCACCGGAAACGCCGCAGCAGGAAGACTATGCCCTTCCGGCGGGACTTCTTACCCCTTTGCCGGCCCTGCCCTCTCTACCGAGACCGCTCAGCCCTTCCGGCGCGGGCACCATCATCGATGACGGTGCGGATGATCTCGCCGTGCGCTCACCACTGTTCGGGGGGAAAGCCGAGGTCTCTTCATTGGCGCTGCAGCGCGGCCGGTTGGTGCATCGCATGCTTCAGGCGCTGCCCGATTTTCCGGCGGTCGAACGGGAAGAGGCGGCGCGCCGTTATGCTGAACGCGCGGCGCGGTTCTGGCCTGTTACCGAGCGCGAGCAATTGGTACGGGCCGTTTTGCGTGTCATGTCCGAACCCGCGGTTCAGCCGGCCTTCTCTGCCAACAGTCGCGCGGAAGTGTCGATCATGGGCACGATGGCCCTCGGCCGGCAGCAATATGCCGTCTCCGGCCGCATCGACCGGCTGGCGGTCGAGGGAGATCGCGTCATCCTGATCGATTACAAAACCAACCGAGTGCCGCCCCGCGAAGCGCGTGAAATACCCTTCTCCCATACGGCGCAGCTTGCCATTTATCGGGAAATTCTGGCACCGCTTTATCCCGGCAAGGAATTTGTCTGTGCGCTGATTTATACGGAAAATGCTGCCTTTATAACGGTTGGCGACGATGCGATGAGAGAGGCCCTTGCCGCAATAAAGACAAAGTGAGATACCGGGGCATTGAAATTTCGACGCGCCCGCATCACATCGCTAGTGGAAAAGATTTACTGAAAGGAGAGCCAGATATGGCTACCGTAAAAGTCGATGCCGCCAACTTCCAGTCCGAAGTCCTTGAATCCTCCGAACCCGTCGTGGTGGATTTCTGGGCCGAATGGTGCGGCCCGTGCAAGATGATCGCGCCGAGCCTTGAGGAAATTTCCTCCGAGCTGGCCGGCAAGGTCAAGGTCGCAAAGCTGAATATCGACGAAAACCCGGAACTGGCCGCTCAATTCGGCGTTCGCTCCATCCCGACGCTCGCCATTTTCAAAAGCGGTGAAGTGGCTGACATCAAGGTTGGCGCTGCTCCCAAGACAGCGCTTTCGGCCTGGATTTCCGGCGCCGCATAAGCATTATCAATGGAATGAAAGAAGCCCCGCAGCGATGCCGGGCTTTTTTATTGCGGCACTGTGCCGTTCAGGGCAAGTGCATTGCCAGCAAGGTAAAGCGAACCGCCGATCAGGATGCGCGGTGCCGGTCCTTCAGGGTCGAAGCGGCGCGACAACTCTTCCAGAGCATGTGTCAGAGACGATGTTGGCGCTGCAACGAGGCCAGCATCGAAGGCGGCATGGGCGAGTACCACAGGGTCGATCGCTGCATCCGTGCCGCCGATCGGCACGGTAAAGACATATTCGGCGATATCAGCGAAGGCCTTGAAATAGCCCACCGGATCCTTGGTGTTGATGAGGCCAGCGATGATGAAGAGCGGCCGCGGCGTCTTTTCCTCAAAACCCGCCATTGCCTCTGCAATCACTTCACCCGCACCGGGGTTATGGCCACCGTCGATCCAGATTTCCGCATCTTTCGGCGCCATTTCAGCGATTTTTCCAGTCAGGATGCGCTGAAGACGACCGGGCCATTCCACCGTGGTCATGGCCTTTTCGATCATCCGCTCCGTCACCTCAAAACCGGCAGCCTTGACGGCGCGGATCGCGGCGGCGGCATTGGCAAGCTGGTGACGGCCCGGGAGCCGTGGCAGCGGCGCATCCGTCAGTCCGAACTCGTCCTGATAGACCATGCGGCCGAATTCTTCATGGGCGGAAAAATCCTGGCCATAGACGGACGCCGGGCAACCGAGACGCTCCGCCGTGGCGACAAGTGTTTCGAGCGCCGCATCATATTCCTGATGGCCAATGACGACGGGTGAGCCCTTTTTCATGATTCCCGCCTTTTCGGCGGCAATCAGTTCCACGCGATCGCCGAGATAAGCCTGGTGATCAAGCGAAATCGGCATGATGACGGAAACCGCCGGGTTATTGATGACATTGGTCGCATCGAAACGGCCGCCCAAGCCAACCTCAACGACCGCGGCATCGGCGGGCTGTTCCGCAAAAAGCACGAACATAGCCGCAGTCAGGATTTCGAAAACCGTGATTGTCTGACCTGCATTGGCAGTTTCAATGCGGCGCAGCGCGTCCGCAAATATCTCGTCTTTGACGTAACGGCCTTTATCGCCCGCCACGCCTATACGGTATCTTTCGTGCCAATTTACCAGATGCGGTGAGGTATGAACGTGGACGGAGAGCCCTGCAGCCTCGAGGAGGGCACGGCAAAAGGCAGTAACCGAACCCTTGCCATTGGTGCCGGCTACATGGATCACCGGCGGCATTCTGTTTTGTGGATTGCCGAGTTTTTCGAGAAGACGGGAAATTCTGTCGAGTGAAAGATCAAAGCCCTTGGGGTGGAGCTGCATTAGCTCTTCAATGATCTTTTCTGCCTCACCGATCGCGGGCTTCGTCATGTCTTCCGTTCGCCTTTCAGGCGTTTTGCTTGTCATTTGTCCGCCGCCCCAAAAATGAAATCAGGCAACGTATAACATCATCCCGGAGGCAATTTATGCCTCCGGGCGACATATTTTTTTTCTCAGGCCGAAACGGCCAGGGGGACGACGGCGTTTGCGTTGTCAGCGGGCGCCTTGGTCATGATTTTGAGCAGATTAGCCAGCGTGTCCGGGATTTCGCGACGATCAATGACCATATCCACCATGCCGTGCTCCAGCAGGTATTCCGAGGTCTGGAAGCCTTCCGGCAGCTTTTCGCGAATGGTCTGCTCGATCACGCGCTTGCCGGCGAAGCAGATTTCAGCGCCCGGTTCGGCAATATGCACGTCGCCGAGCATGGCGTAGGAGGCCGTGACACCGCCTGTGGTCGGGTTCGTCAGAACCACAATGTAAGGCATGCCAGCTTCCTTCAGCATGTTTACCGCAACCGTGGTGCGGGGCAGCTGCATCAGAGAAAGAATGCCTTCCTGCATGCGGGCGCCACCGGAGGCCGGGAACATGACGAGCGGGCAGCGCTCGGAAATGGCGCGCTCAAAGGCCTTGACGATGGCTTCACCGGCGGCGATGCCGAGCGAACCGCCCATGAACTGGAATTCATGCACGACGGCCACGATCTTCAGGCCCTTCAGCAGGCCAACGCCGGCGAGGATCGTATCTTCCTGCTCGGTCTTTGCGCGGCTGTCGCGCAGGCGATCGGTGTATTTCTTGGAATCGCGGAACTTCAATGGGTCCTGCGCCACCTTCGGCTGCGGCAGAGCCTCATAGACGCCGCCATCGAAAAGATCAGCAAGGCGCGCTTTCGCTGGCATCTTCATGTGATAACCGGACGCCGGGATGACCCACTTGTTGTCCTCGAGATCCTTGTGGAAGACCATTTCGCCCGTTTCCGGGCACTTGATCCAAAGATTTTCCGGAACCTCCGGGCGGCGACCGAGCATGGAATTGATCCGCGGCCGAACGTAATTGGTGATCCAGTTCAACTGTCTACTCCTGACTGGGCCGCGCGCTTATTCTGCAGCGGCGAGGCGTGATGCACGCACGCCCGTTGAAAGTCCTTTTACCAGCGTCGTAACGGCCGGCACGGTGTCTGCGGTTGCCTGTCCATCCTTGGTCAGGCTGCCGGCAATCTGGTTGACGATGGCCGAACCCACCACCACGCCATCCGCCACGGCACCGATCGCCTTGGCATGATCAGCCGTCTTGACACCGAAACCGACGCAGACCGGCAGTTCCGTATGCGCCTTGATACGACCGACAGCGCCCGAGATCAACGACGGATCGGGAAGCGCTGAACCGGTGATACCATTCATCGAGACGTAATACACGAAACCTGAGGTATTTTTAAGGACGGTCGGCAGACGTTTGCCATCGGTGGTCGGCGTTGCAAGACGGATGAAGTTGATGCCGCGCGCAAGCGCCGGAATGCAGAGCTCATCATCCATTTCCGGTGGCAGATCGACCACGATCAGGCCATCGATGCCTGCCGCCAGTGCGTCGTCGAGAAATTTTTCGACACCATATATGTAAATCGGGTTGTAGTAGCCCATCATCACAATCGGCGTTGCATCGTCTTCCTTGCGGAACTCCCGAGCAAGATCGAGCGTGGTTTTCAGCGTCTGTCCGCCCTTCAGCGCGCGCTGGCCAGCGAGCTGAATGGCCGGGCCGTCCGCCATGGGGTCGGAAAACGGCATACCGAGTTCGATAACGTCGGCACCGGCTTCCGGCAGCGCCTTCATGATGCCAAGCGAGGTCTGGAAATCCGGGTCGCCGCCCATGAAATAGGTAATCAGGGCCGGGCGATTTTCCGCGCGCAGATCGGCGAAGCGCTTGTCCATACGTGCAGTCATGATCTTATACATCCATTCCAAGGAACTTGCTGACGGTGTGGACATCCTTGTCGCCGCGGCCGGAGAGATTCATCAGGATGATCTCGTCCTTGCCCATTTTCGGCGCACGCTTGATGACCTCGGCCAATGCATGGCTCGGCTCCAGAGCCGGAATGATGCCTTCAAGGCGGGTCAGCATCTGGAAGGCATCCAGCGCCTCATGGTCCATGATCGGCACATATTCGACGCGGCCGATGTCGTTCAGCCAGGAATGTTCAGGGCCGATACCGGGATAATCGAGGCCTGCGGAGATCGAATGGCCTTCCTTGATCTGACCATCTGCATCCTGCAGCAGATAGGTGCGGTTGCCGTGCAGCACGCCCGGCGAACCGGCGGTGATTGAAGCGCAATGCTCTTCGCCCGAAAGGCCCTTTCCACCCGCCTCGACGCCGACGATGCGGACGCTCTTGTCATCAAGGAAAGGATGGAAGATGCCGATGGCGTTCGAGCCGCCGCCAACTGCCGCAATGACCATATCTGGCAGACGGCCTTCCGCTTCCAGCATCTGCGCCTTGGCTTCCTCTCCGATAACGGCCTGGAAATCGCGGACCATTTCCGGATAGGGGTGTGGGCCAGCGGCAGTACCGATCAGGTAATAAGTGTCGTCGACATTGGTGACCCAGTCACGCAGTGCCTCGTTCATGGCATCCTTCAGCGTGCCGTGGCCGGCCGTGACCGGCTTTACCTCGGCGCCGAGAAGCTTCATACGGAACACGTTCGGGGCCTGACGCGCGACGTCCGTCGCGCCCATGTAAACGACGCAGGGCAGACCGAAACGTGCCGCAACGGTCGCCGAGGCAACGCCGTGCTGGCCGGCACCGGTCTCCGCGATGATGCGGGTCTTTCCCATGCGCTTGGCAAGCAGGATCTGGCCGAGGCAATTGTTGATCTTGTGTGAACCCGTGTGGTTCAGTTCTTCGCGCTTGAAGTAAATCTTCGCGCCGCCGAGTTCCGCCGTCAGCCGCTCCGCAAAATAAAGCGGGCTCGGACGACCGGTATAGTGCGCGCCGAGATGCTTGAGTTCCGCCTGGAACGCGGGATCGGTCTTGGCCTTGTCCCATTCCGCCTGCAAATCCAGAATGAGTGGCATCAGCGTTTCGGCAACGAAGCGACCTCCGTAAATGCCAAAACGTCCGTCCTCATCAGGACCAGCGCGAAAAGAATTGGGTGTTGGCGCGTCGTTCACTTCAAGCTCCCTTTGGGCCTTTCGACCAATCATTCACCACATCGAAAAAAGCGTCGATCATGGACAGATCCTTGACGCCCGGCGCGCTTTCGACGCCAGATGACAAATCTAGTCCGCTCGCCCGGGTTTCTGCCAGAGCCTCGGCGACATTGTCCTTGTTCAGCCCCCCGGAAAGCATGTAATCGATGCTTCCGTCAAGGGAGCGCAGGATGGTCCAGTCGAAGGAAACACCGTTGCCGCCCGGAAGCTCCGAACCAGCGGGCGCCTTGGCATCCAGCAGAAAACGATCGGCTATCCCGTTATAAGGACCAATTTTGGCAAGATCAGCGGCATCGCGAATGGAAATCGCCTTCATGACCGGCAGGCCGTAAAGCGCCTTGATGGTCAACAGCCGCTCCGGGCTTTCACTGCCGTGCAGCTGCAGAATGTCAGGTTTTACAAGATCGACGATTTCATCGAGATAATCATTATCGGCATTGACGGTGACGGCGACCACCTTGGCTGCGCCACGGGCGGCTTCGGCCAGCTTACCGGCTAAATCGGGCTCGATGTTGCGTGGACTTTTTTCAAAGAAAATAAAACCGACATGCGACGCGCCGCGCCTGATGGCGCGCTCCAGCGCTTCCGGTGTCTTCAATCCGCAAA
This sequence comes from Rhizobium sp. ZX09, assembly GCF_017357485.1. NCBI lineage: Bacteria > Pseudomonadati > Pseudomonadota > Alphaproteobacteria > Hyphomicrobiales > Rhizobiaceae > Rhizobium > Rhizobium sp. ZX09. Next base: position 2,695,142 of record NZ_CP031363.1, on the reverse strand, counting down.
TCTTGATATCCGGTTTCATATCCGCGACCTGACACGAAATGCGACGAGAGTCGAGCCAAATCGCATCCGTTATTGATGGAATGTTTCACGTGAATCCAGATGGCGATCGACGCCCTAAGTTTCAATCGAAATCGATGGCGTGGAGTTTGGAGCCATTATGTTTCAGCCAGTCCTTGGCTTCATCGGTGTGCGGGCAGAGTTTTTCGCACAAAGCCCAGAATTTCGGTCCGTGGTTCATTTCCCTCAAATGCGCGACCTCGTGGGCGGCGAGATAATCGATGACCTTTTCCGGAGCCATGACTATGCGCCAGGAAAAGCTCAGGTTTCCATCATGGGAACAGGAACCCCAGCGGCTGCGTGTATCCTTCATGCTGATCGATCGCACCGGCCGGCCGGCCGCTCTGGCATGAACGGCCACAAGCCGCTCCAGGTCGGCCTTCGCCTCCTTTTTCAGGAAGGCCGCTATCCGCCGTCTCAGATGCTCGGGCGCGCCGCTGACTTTCAGAACGGGCGCGCCATCAGCGTCTTTCGCGACATGCGTCAGGCCGCGCAGGCTGCCCGTATGGTCAATACGGTGGGCTATGCCCCTGATATCGATGGTCGTGCCGGAACGCAGACCGTCGTCAGAATTGAACTTCGGAAGTTTGCCTTCCAGCCAGCCCTGATGTCTCTCGAGAAAATCATCCACCTGGCGATGATGCAGACCCATCGGGATCGTCAGCTTCAGCGCCCGGCCGCCCGGCTCGATGCGCAAGGTAATGCGCGTCGCCCGCGGGTTCTCCCTGACCGTGATCGGCACCTGCCGGCCTGCCACCGAGACGGTGCGCTGGCTCGGCACGACCTTCTTTGGCGCCGGGGACTTCAGGGATTTTCTGAGGAGCGAAAACATGAAGCCTTCATAACCGATTCGTCCATCCCTTGGCCACGCAAATGCGCGGCGTCACCTACCGTTTTGCCGTTAGGTCGTCTGGTGTTTGGCAATGAAATCCAGCATACGCGGCACGATTTCCTTGCGGAAGCGCGAACCGTTGAAGACACCGTAATGCCCTACATCCGGCTGCATGTAGTGCGCGCGTTTATCTTCAGGGATGTTGCGGCAGAGATCGTGCGCTGCCTTTGTCTGGCCGACGCCGGAAATATCGTCATTCTCCCCTTCGACAGTGAATAATGCGACCTTGCAGATGGCAGCGGGATCGACCGCCCTGCCCCGATGCAGCATGTTTCCCTTCGGAAGCGCATGGTCGATGAAGACGGTTTCCACCGTCTGCAGATAAAATTCCGCCGTCAGGTCCATGACGGCCAGATATTCATCGTAAAATTCGCGGTGTTTTTCGGCGGAATCGCCGTCATTCTTGACCAGGTTGAGGTAAAAATCCTTGTGCGCCGTCATGTGCCTGTCGAGGTTCATGGACATGAAACCCGACAGCTGAAGGAAGCCCGGATAGACATTGCGGCCGAAGGCTGGCTGCGGCCACGGCACCTGCATGACGACATTGTCGCGGAACCATTCGATCGGCTTAGCCTTGGCGAGACCGTTGACGGCGGTGGGGTTGATGCGCGTATCGATCGGCCCGCCCATCAGCGTCATGGAAGCGGGTGCAAACGCGTCACCATCCGCCTCCATCAGGGAAACGGCAGCCAAAACAGGCACGGATGGCTGGCAGACAGCAACCACATGTGCGCCCGGCCCGATCTCGTGCAGCATCTCGATGATATAGCTGATATAATCGTCGAGATCGAAAGTTCCTTTGCTCACCGGCACCGTACGGGCATCGGCCCAATCGGTGATATAGATATCCGCAGATGGCAGCAGGGCCTCCACTGTCCCCCGCAACAGGGTGGCGTAGTGACCGGACATCGGAGCCACCAGCAGTATCTTCGGATCGGACTGACGGGGCGTATCGAACTCTCTTTCGAAATGAAGAAGATTGCAAAACGGACGAGACCAGACGACCTCTTGAGCAACATTTATGCTCTGGCCATCGACAATCGTGTTGCCGAGACCGAATTCCGGCTTCGCATAACGGCGCGTCAGGCGTTCGAAGACCTCAAAGCCTGCATCCAGGCTCCTTCCCAAAGCAGTGCTGGAAAGCGGGTTCAAAGGATTGTTGCAGGCCTGGCGCATCATGTCGGCACCGGCACGCAGCGGCGCCATGGCCGCATGGTTCATTTCATAGAGATGGTAGAACACTGATGACGCCTCCCTCGCGATCACGCTCTTTTTTCCAACCATAGCAGCTTTTCGCAGGTGCACAAAATCGAAGGCGCCGGCGGTTTCCCGCCAGCGCCTCACTTTCCGTTGAACGCCGTATAATCAGATGTCGGCGACGAAGGTCTGCTTCTGGGAACCGAGACCCTCGATACCGAGTTCCACGACATCGCCAGCCTTCAGGTAACGCGGCGGCTTCAGGCCCATGCCGACGCCGGGAGGCGTGCCGGTGGAAATGACATCGCCGGGGTGCAGCGACATGAACTGGCTGAGATAGGAGACAACGTGGGCCACGCCGTAAACCATGGTCTTGCTGGAACCGTCCTGCATGGTCTGGCCGTTGACCTGCAGCCACATGCCGAGGTTCTGCGGATCGGTGATTTCGTCCTTCGTCACCAGCCACGGGCCGATGGGGCCGAAAGTGTCGCAGGACTTGCCCTTGGTCCACTGGCCCGCGCGCTCCGTCTGGAAGGCGCGCTCGGAAACATCGTGCGAAACGCAATAACCGGCGACATAATCGAGAGCATCCGCTTCGGAGACATATTTGGCGGTCTTGCCGATGACGACGCCAAGCTCGACTTCCCAGTCGGTCTTTTCCGAACCGCGCGGGATGACGACATTGTCATTCGGACCAACGATGGCCGAGGTGGCCTTCATGAAAATGACCGGTTCCGGCGGTACGGTGGCACCCGTTTCAGCGGCATGGTCGGAGAAGTTAAGGCCGATGCAGATGAATTTCCCGGTTCCCGCAACGCAGGCGCCGATGCGCTCTTCGTTCAGCACCGGAAGTGTGCCGACATCGATCGCGGCGATCTTCTTGAGGCCCTCGGGAGAAATGGCTTCGCCGCCGATATCTTTGACATGGGCGGACAGATCGCGGACTTTTCCTTCCGCGTCGAGGATTGCAGGTTTTTCCTGGCCGGGCTGGCCGACACGCATCAATTTCATGGAACTCTCTCCCGGTTGTCAGACAAGGTGATGCATATATGAACGATGCATTCATACTTGTCACCCCTTGACTGTGCCAAGTTTCGAAAAATACCTTTTCCTTCCCGTCAATCAAAAGGACATGGCCCGTGACGAACAGCAATAACCGGCAATCAGAATACCCCGTTGATCCCCTCTTCCTCGATCGCTGGTCTCCGCGCGCCTTCGATGGTCACGCCATGCCGGCGCAGCATCTGATGACCATTCTGGATGCGGCGCACTGGGCGCCCTCCGCCTCCAATCATCAGCCGTGGCGGTTTGTCTATGCACACAAGGACAGTAAAGACTGGCCGCTCTTCGTGGAACTGCTGATGGAAGGAAACCAGCGCTGGGCAAAAAACGCCTCCGTGCTGCTTTTCGTCATTTCCCGAGACCACAATATCTCGCACGACGGCGAGAAGAAACCGTCAACAACCCATTCCTTCGATGCCGGCGCCGCCTGGTTTTCACTTGCCATGCAGGCGCACCTGCTCGGTTACCATGCTCACGGCATGGCCGGCATATTCAAGGACAAGATCGTCGAAAAACTGAATATACCGGAAGGCTACAAGGTGGAGGCAGGAGTCGCCATCGGCACGCTCACCGACAAGTCCGTTCTTCCTGATGATCTGGCGGAACGGGAGGTGCCAAGCAAACGCCTGCCCCTTTCCGATGTTGCCTTTGAAGGTCGCTTCACCGGCAAGGCTGACTGATCTCCATTATCCCCATCAAATCAAAAGGCCCGGCGGAGATTACCGCCGGGCCTTTTGTTAAAGTTTCGTTTCACGTGAATCGTTACGCGAAACATTCCCCAAATTTAAATATCCAGGTTAGCGACGCTGAGTGCATTTTCCTGGATGAAGTCGCGGCGTGGTTCGACTTCGTCACCCATGAGGCGGGCAAACAGGCCGTCAGCATCAGTCGCGTCACTTACTCTTACCTGCAGCAGCGAGCGAACGTTGGCATCGAGTGTGGTTTCCCAAAGCTGCTCGGCATTCATTTCGCCAAGACCCTTGTAGCGCTGCATGGAGAGACCCTTGCGTCCGGCAGCGAAAATCGCATCCAGAAGCGCGCGCGGGCCGGCCAGCTCCATCGTGCCATCCTTGCGTTGCAGAACCGGCGGCGTGGCGTAGATGTCACGCGTGCGGGCTGCAAGCTGATCGATGTGCCGGGCATCGGCCGAACCGAGGAGGCCCATATCCAGCGTCGATACTTCCTTGACGCCGCGCACCATGCGTTCGAAGCGTAAACCGCCGTCTTGCAGCACAGTGCCGGACCAGCCGCGTTCGGTCTCTTCAGCAATCATGTCGAGACGCCGGGCCACTTCGGCAACAGTTTCCTCCGCACGCGCTGCGTCGGCGGAAAGCTCGGGGTTGAGTGCGCCGGCAATGGCCGCCTGCTCCACGATGGAGCGGCTGTAACGGGAATGCAGCCCGTCGATCAGCGAGCGCATGCGCAGCGCATCCAGAATGACTTCGCGAAGATCGGCGCCAACACGCACTTCGCCAGAGCCGAGCGTCAAAGATGCTTCCTCGATACCCATGGAAATCAGGTACTCTTCCAGAGCTTTCTCGTCCTTCAGGTACTGAACGGATTTACCGCGCGTCACCTTATAAAGCGGCGGCTGGGCGATATAGAGATGGCCGCGTTCGATCAGTTCCGGCATCTGGCGGAAGAAGAAGGTCAACAGCAGTGTACGGATGTGGGCGCCATCGACGTCAGCATCCGTCATGATGATGATCTTATGGTAACGCAGCTTATCGGCGTTGAACTCGTCCTTGCCGATGGAGGTGCCGAGCGCCGTAATCAGCGTGCCGATTTCCTGGCTGGACAACATCTTGTCGAAACGGGCGCGTTCGACATTGAGGATCTTGCCGCGTAGCGGCAGGATCGCCTGGGTTTCGCGCGAGCGGCCCTGCTTGGCCGAACCGCCGGCGGAGTCACCCTCGACGAGGAACAGTTCTGATTTTGCCGGATCGCGCTCGGAGCAGTCGGCGAGCTTGCCGGGCAGAGAGGCAATATCGAGCGCTCCTTTGCGGCGTGTCAATTCGCGCGCCTTGCGGGCGGCTTCTCGGGCGACAGCGGCTTCAACCACCTTGCCAACGAGGATTCTCGCGTCGGATGGATGTTCTTCGAGCCAAGTGGAGAGTGCTTCGTTGACGAGGCTTTCGACAACCGGACGCACTTCAGACGACACAAGCTTGTCTTTCGTCTGCGAGGAAAACTTGGGGTCTGGCACCTTGACGGAAAGGATGGCCGTCAGACCTTCACGGCAGTCCTCGCCCTGAAGGCTTACCTTTTCCTTTTTCAGGATGCCGGAGGTTTCGGCGTAGGAGGTGACCTGGCGGGTCAGCGCGGCGCGGAAACCTGCCATATGGGTGCCACCATCGCGCTGCGGAATGTTGTTGGTGAAGCAAAGCACGTTCTCGTGGTAGCTGTCGTTCCACCAGAGTGCGACCTCAACCGTAATGCCATCCTTTTCACCCTTGATGGCGACCGGCTTATCAACCAGCGGCTTCTTGGCGCGGTCGAGATAACGGACGAAGGCCTCGAGGCCGCCATCATACAGCAGTTCTTCCTGCTTGACGTCGGAATGGCGCTTGTCGGTGAGCAGGATGCGCACGCCGGAGTTCAGGAATGCGAGTTCGCGCAGGCGATGCTCCAGCGTTCCATAATCATAGTCGGTCATGGTGAAGGTTTCAGGGCTTGCTAGGAAGGTGACTTCCGTGCCCGAACGGCCTTCATATTCGCCGATAACGGAAAGCGGCGCGTCGGCGACACCATGGGTAAAGCCAATCTCGTGCACCTTGCCATTGCGGCGGATGCGGAGCTTCAGCCAGACGGAGAGCGCGTTGACCACCGAAACGCCGACACCGTGCAGACCGCCCGACACCTTGTAAGAATTCTGGTCGAACTTCCCGCCCGCATGCAGCTGGGTCATGATGACCTCGGCGGCAGAAACGCCCTCGGAGGAATGGATGTCAGTCGGAATGCCGCGTCCGTTATCGGTCACCGTCACGGAGCCGTCGGCATTCAGGGTCACCGTCACCAGGTCGGCGTGGCCCGCAAGCGCCTCATCGATGGCGTTGTCGACGACTTCGTAGACCATGTGATGTAGGCCGGAACCGTCATCGGTATCGCCGATATACATGCCGGGCCGTTTGCGCACGGCATCAAGGCCCTTGAGGACCTTGATCGAATCGGCTCCATATTCCGCGTTCGCGCCGACTTCGCTTGACGATGTTTCGGTCATAAGTACTCTTTCCAAAGTTTTCCTGGCCAGGTTTCCAGTGAGAGGGCCTGAAGCCAGCGAATCACTCAAATCCGACATGCGACTATAGAAATTCTATACCCAATCCCAAAGGCCGCATGCTTCAGGATGCTGCATAAAGCAGGGGATAGAGGGGTTTCAATCGCAAGAACGGCTTTTTTGCAGCACGGCTGACAGTTCCTCTACCACACTCGGCGGCAGCTTGCGAATATCCCGTGCCAACCGGTTGGCGAAAGCCGTATATTGCGGCGGCAGGCCGACTGTGTCGATCACCACCTTCGGGTCGGATGAGCCGGCAAGGAAGAACAGTTCCTCGGCCTCGTCCCAGATGATGTTGAAATATCCGGCAATGCGCTGGAGGAGATCGAAGCTCGGCTTGCCGCGCTTGCCATGCTCAAGCGCTGAAAGGTAGGCCGGAGAGACGCCGATGGCGGCGGCCATTTGCTTCTGCGTTACACCCTTGCGCTCACGAAGCTGCCGCACGGCCAGCGCAAAGGGCGTCATGACTTTTCGCCTCGCCGGCGCGAAAGCCGCACATAAAGCGCGCCATCGCCGCCGTGATTGGCCGACGCATCCTCATAGGAGGAAATCAGGTGGCGATATTCGGGTTTGGAAAACCACATGGGCACCGCCCTTTTCAAAGCCCCGTCACTGCCAATCGATCGACCCTTGCCGGTAATGACCAGCACATGTCTTAGACCCCGCTCATGTGCGCGCAACAGAAAATCGAGCAGTACGGCGTGGGCCTCGCTCTGGAACATGCCATGCAGATCGATCCGTCCTTCCAATGGCAGGCGGCCGCGGGTCAGCTTACGCTTGACCGGTTTTTCCATCGGCTGGTGGATTTTCGGCTTTTTATCCGGAGCTGGAGGGGGCGGCTCAGCCGGCTCCGCAAGGATGCGCGGAAAGGTGTCTTTACCGGTCAGAGAAACATCTGGTTCCCCCGCAGGGTCCTCCACGTCATCGAAAGCCAGCAAGTCTTCGAGCCTGCCGGAGATCGGCCGTGTGGTTTTTGCGACCTTTCCCCACAGAACGCGTTCTTCCTTGCCGAGCTTGCGACTGTTCTTCATCGCCGATACCTCTGCGCAGCAACCTGCGGTATCAGTATATAAAAATCTGCCTCATTGCGCACCGTGCCGGCAAGTTCTCCGGCTTCGAAACCCGAACCGGTAAAGATATCGCCGCGGGCCGGGCCAATGATGGCCGACCCGGTATCGAGCGCCAGCATCAGCCGCGCAAAAGGCTTTCCATCATCGAGATGGGTAAGCGACGGCGAATGGATGAAGAAGGGAAGCCCGAACGTGTGGATGAGCCTGTCCACAGCAAGCGAGCGCCCAGCGACGAGCGGTACTTTTGCGGCGGCGACCGGTCCCATATCCTCGTCGGCAACATCCGCCTCCCGGAAAAAAATGTAGGAGCGGTTATGCCATAGTACTCCATCCACCTGATCGGGATGGTCAGCGAGCCACTTGCGGATCGTCTGCATCGACACGGTTTTCGGATCGAGTTCTCCGCGATCGAGAAGCAGACGTCCGATCGGTGAAAAAGCATGACCTGCCTTGGCCGCATAGGTAATGCGCTTTATCGCACCATCGGGAAAAACCAGACGTGCCGCGCCCTGCACATGGACAAAAAACAGATCGACCTTCGATTTCGCCCAGGCGATCTCAAGTCCCCTGCCCTCCAGATAGCCTTCATCGATGGCGCGGCGATCGGGGAAGCAGGAAATCCCGTCTTCATCCTGCCTGCCGAAAGCATAGGATGTATCGAAGCCGACGGGCCGATTGGTATCGTCGATATCCACCAATTCGGGTGGTCGGCGGTAAATGGGATAACGCCAGATGTCGTCAGGTTCAGACGAGACTTCCAGTTCAGGCTCGTAGAAGGCGGTCACAAAACCGCTTTTTCCCTGCGACGGAAAAATCCTGAAAGGAACACAGTTGGTTTCAAAGAACCGGCGCGCCTGTTCGGGACTGTCTGCCTCGCATTTCTCAGCGACCTCCAGCAGCGAAACCAGTTCCGCCGCCGTGACGCCGAGTGCGCCAGTGCGATAGGGTTTTGCGCTCCGAAGATGCGACAGAATTGCGGTCATCGCCGGAAAAAGGCTAGCGGGATCGTCTTGCCGCCACCCGGGCAGGTCGCTGAAAGAAACTTCTTCGATCGAAAAGGGCGCGGTCATTGCTCGGATTCGGTGGCGATCAGCTTCCAGTTCGGATCGCGTGAGCGGATATCGCGCGAGAAGGTCCAGATGTCATCCACCTCCGCAACCGCATCCGGATCACCATCGACCAGCTTGCCATCCTTGTCATAGGTCGCCGAGATGAGCTGGCTGACGATCCGGAGCGTTATCTGCACCTCGGAATCGCGAATACCCGCCTGGGTGATATCGGCTTTCTCAATGCCAACAAAAGTCGATTTCACGACCTCACCGCGGCCTTCCCTTTCGGAAATCGCTGCGTCGAAACCTTCAAACACCTCTTTGGACAGCAGGTTCTTGAGCGTCTTGCGGTCGCCATCGGCAAAACCCATCACGATCATCTCGTAGGCCATGCGGGCGCCGTTCAGGAATTCCTTCGGGCGGAAGGACGGATCCTTCGTCATCACCTCACGCAGGGAGGCATTGAGTGCGCCGTCTGCAGGCGCCAGTGCATCCACCTCGGCGAAGCGGTTTTCATCTTCCGCCTCGGCGCGCTTCGGCAGTGTCACGACCTTGTTATCGTCCGTGACGGGACCCTTCGCGACATCGCGCGGGCTATAAGGATCAAAAGGCGGCTTTTCATTGCCCGTGCGACGGCCAAGGACGCTGCGCAGCTGAAAGAAGATCAGCACCGCTGCAACGAGAAAAAACAATGTGATAAAGTCGCTGAAACCCATCTTTTACCAAAACCGCCATTTAAATTCGAAAACCACACCATCATATAGTCTGCATCTTACCATCATTCAAATATGCAGATTCAATCATCGGTGTCCCGGGAACCGGCAATCTGCCAGAGATGCTTACGCAAGGCTAGAAGATGCGTTTTTCCTTTCTCCCAATCATCGTCCTGATGATGCCCATCCTTGAAATTGCCGGTTTCATTATTGTCGGCAAGGCAATAGGCCTGTGGCTGACACTGGCTCTCGTCCTGTTCACGTCTTTCCTGGGATTGCTCATATTGCGCCTGGGCGGCCTTGGCATGGTGAGAAATCTTCAGGATGCGGGCCGCACGGGCGCACAGCCTGCGGACGAACTCGTCAATGGCGCGATGCGCGTCGTGGCGGGCATCCTGTTGTTCATTCCGGGTTTCATCACCGACATTCTCGGCCTCCTGCTTCTGTCGCCGGCCATTCGCCGGTTTTTCTGGAAAGCCTTCGGACCGCGCGTCGTCGTGGCTGGTTCATTCAGACAGCCCGGCGCCCGGCCGGGCGATTATTCCGGTTTCAGCAATGGCCCGGGATCTCATGGCAATTCGAAGGTGGTGGATCTGGACGAAGAGGATTTTCACCGCGACGGGCCGAAAGACTCTCCCTGGTCGAACAGGCCCGGTAATCGCGACCTGCCCAAGCCCTGACACCGCGTCGATCGCATGGCGACGACCCGATCACGAAGGGTTGTAAGCCCGGAGTCGAAATGATAGACCGCCTTCCACGAATTCACGCCGCGAGGAACCGTAATGACCGCTGAAAATGGCGCACAGGGCGCAGCTAGCCCTTCTCTCAACATTCTTGCCCAGTACATCAAGGACCTTTCCTTTGAAAATCCGGGTGCTCCTCGTTCGCTGCAGGCCCGTGAGAATGCGCCGTCGATCAACATCAATGTCAACGTCAATGCAAATCCGATTTCCGGTTCGGATTTTGATGTCGTGCTGACACTGAATGCCGAAGCCAAGGATGGCGATAAGGTTCTGTTTGCGGCCGAGCTGGTCTATGGCGGTGTCTTCCGCATTGCCGGCTTCCCGCAGGAACACATGCTGCCGGTGCTGTTCATCGAGTGCCCGCGCCTGCTCTTCCCCTTCGCCCGCCAGATCATTGCCGACGTTACCCGCAACGGCGGTTTCCCGCCGCTCATGATCGATCCGATCGATTTTGCGCAGATGTTTGCGCAGCGCGTTGCCGAGGAACAGGCAAAAGCTCAGGTTCAGGCTGTCCCGAACTAAGCAGCGGCCATCTTCCATTACAGACAAACAAAACCCGGGTTCTTGGCCCGGGTTTTTCTTTACGCAGATTTGCGATTTAAGTATCTGAGCAGGCTTCAGTTCTGGTACCGGTTCCAGATCGCCTTGTCCCCCATGCCGAGAACGAGTTTGCCGTGGGCGGCAACCGTCTCTGCATCCAGCCGCGATGGCAGGGGGCGGGGCCGTCGCAGGGGCTCCAGCGGAATGTCTTCCTCAATGACAATGGTTTCCTGCCTAGCGGCAGAGCCGAAGCCGAGCGCGGTCTGGCGGCCGCCGATCATTTCGATATAGACTTCGGCCAGAAGCTCGGAGTCAAGAAGCGCGCCATGCTTGGTGCGATGGGAATTGTCTATTCCATAACGGCGGCAAAGCGCGTCCAGCGAATTCGGTCCCATCGGGTGCTTGCGGCGGGCAAGCGACAGCGTATCCGTCACCAGATCAGCGGCGACCGGTTCGATCCCCAGACGGGCGAATTCCGCGTTGATGAACCCCATATCGAATGTTGCATTGTGCGCCACCCAGCGCGCACCTTCGAAGAAATCCCGAATCTGGTCGACAACTTCAGCGAATTTGGGCTTATCCTGCAGGAACTCGTCGGTAATGCCGTGAACGGCAAGCGCATCGGGATGAACCTTGCGATCTTCGGGATTGATATAAAGATGCAGGGTGCGGCCAGTCGGGAAGTGGTTGATCAGTTCCACGCCGCCGATTTCGATGATCCGGTCCAGCTTCGACTCCAGACCTGTGGTTTCCGTATCGAAAATGATCTCACGCATGCATCTCTCCACGGCGCGACTCAACGGTCAGCTTCTGCAAAATGTCTCTTACCTGATCCCGGGCCGCTTCGACACCATTTCCGGAATCGATGATAAAATCGGCACGTCTACGCTTCTCCGCATCGGGCATCTGCCGGGCAAGGATCATTTCGAATTTTTCTTCGGTCATTCCTGGTCGTGACAGGACTCTTTCGCGCTGGATCTCTGGTGCACAACTCACCACCACGACTTTATCGACACGTTTTTCCGCACCCGTTTCGAACAGCAGCGGAATATCCAGAAGCGCAAATTTCCGGCTGTTTTTCCTTGCTTTGGACAGAAAGGTTTCCTGTTTTTTCCGAACCAGTGGATGGACGATTTCTTCAAGCCCTCTGAAATTAGCCGGATTCTTTCTCAAGATGTCACCGAGTTTTTCCCGGTCTACGACACCGGAAACGGTGGTGCCCGGAAAAGCTGCCTCGATCTGAGCTACGGCCTCCGCCCGATAAAGACCATGAACGACCTCGTCCGAGTCCAGAACCGGAACACCTTCTTCGGCAAACAATTTCGCGGTTGTCGTTTTTCCCATTCCAATCGAGCCGGTGAGACCGATGACAATCATCAATGTTTCTCCATGTCCCCGATGATCAGAGCACGCAGGGTCTCGTCCACCTCCGGCATTTTGCCGAACCATCGCCTGAACCCCGGTTTTGCCTGATGAAGCAACATGCCGAGACCATCGACGGTCGTGATGCCCTGCTCTTCCGCCATCTGAAGGATCGGTGTTCGTAATGGCACGTAGACGATATCGGTCACCACCGCCTTGGCAGCAAGCTGCGAAAAATCGAGATGCGGCGCCTCAGCACCATCCATACCGAGCGATGTCGTATTCACGAACAGCCCGGCGCCCTGCATGACCTCCTGCAGCGCTGCCTGGGGATGGGAAAAGACGCGTGGGCCAAAACGATCAGCCAGTTCGCGAGCACGTTCGAGGGTCCTATTCAGGACGTGGATTTCCGCGATGCCCCGGTCGCGCAGCGACTGAATGACGGCACGGCTCGCGCCGCCGGCACCAAAAACGACCGCCCGGTCCGTTTTGTCCCAACCAGGATGCCGCTCATCCAGGTTAGACACGAACCCGTAACCATCGGTATTGGTGGCATGGAGTTTACCCTCCTCCATCCAGATGGTGTTGGCGGCACCCAGTTCTTCCGCCAGAGCATCAGGACGATCCGCCAACCGGTAAGCGGCCTCCTTGTGCGGGATGGTGACGTTGCCGCCCACGGCCGTACCGGGCTTACCTTCCTTCACGGTTGCAATGAAATTCGCAAAATTGTCCGATACGACCTCGACTGCCTCATAGTTACCGGTGATACCGAATTTCTTGAGCCAGTAAGAATGAATGATCGGCGACCGGGAATGCTTGATCGGGTAACCAACAACGAAAGCGTTTATGGTTAATGTTTCACGTGAATCAGCCATCGATGACACCCAGGTCGCGCAGTTTCGATAAAAGCGGCAGAAGCGGCAGGCCGAGGATCGTGAAATAATCGCCTTCAATCGAAGTGAATAGCTGGATTCCCTCTCCCTCGAGCTGATAGGCGCCCACGCTGCTTAGAGCTTTTTCACCCACCCTCTGCAGGTGACGGGAGACAAATTCGGGGCTCAATGTTCGCACGGCAAGTTCAGCACTGGAAACCACCCTCCATATCACCTCCCCGCCGCGAACGAGGACAGCCGCGCTGTTCAAGCGGTGAACCTTACCGGACAATGACAGCAGATGTGCTTCTGCCTCGGCCATGGTCTTCGGCTTGTGATAGACCCGCGCACCGAGTGCCATGGTCTGATCGCAGCCCAGAACCAGTGCGTCCGGATGAAGCGAACCGACGGCAAGAGCCTTGGCAGTCGCGAGTTGTTTTGCGACTTCCTCCGGGCTGGCGCCCGCACGTTCCAGCCGCTCATCGAGCGCGCGCTCATCAATATCCGCTGGTATCGCCGAAAATGTCAGCCCCGCATTGCGCATCAGCATCTGGCGGGATGCGCTGGACGAGGCGAGGATCAACTCTTGTTTCATCGGCTGTCTGCTCCTGATGGTGCGATCCGGATTATCGCGTCCTCGGGCGAAGGGCAAGGATGGCAGCAGCCGTTTCCTCGATGGAACGGCGTGTGACGTCAATCAGAGGCCAATTATTGCGGGCGCAGAGCGCACGCGCATATTTCAGCTCTTCCATGATCGTGGCGCGATCCGTGTAACGGCGGCTGTCAAATCCGCCGGTTGCGCCCAGTTCGCGGTTTTCACGAACCTGCGATATGCGATCCGACGTCGCCACGAGACCGACGATCAGAGGCCGGGTGGCGGCATAGAGGCTTTCGGGCAAAGGCACGTTGGGTACAACCGGAATGTTTGCGGTCTTTATACCCCTGTTGGCGAGGTAGATGCTGGTCGGAGTTTTCGACGTGCGGCTGATGCCAATGATAACGACATCCGCCTCGTCATAGGTTTCCGGCATCTGTCCGTCATCGTGATCCATTGCAAAATTGAGCGCTTCGATCCGCGCGAAATAATCCGCATTGAGGGCGTGTTGCGCACCGACCCGCCGTCTTGATGGCGCGCCTAGATAAGTCTGAAAGATGCCGATAATGGGTTCGAGCACGTTGACACAGGGCACGCCGATCGCGTGACAGCGCAAATCCAGGAATTCTGCCAGTTGCTGATCGACGATGGTGTAGAGGACAATGCCCGGTTCCTTGTCGATGAGGTCAATGACCTGCGCAAGCTGCTTCTGGTTGCGGATCATCGGATAGATGTGTTCCACCGGCATGGATGCGTGAAACTGTGCCGAGACCGCGCGGCCGGCAGACATGAGAGTCTCACCTGTTGAGTCCGAAATCAGGTGCAGATGGAAGAAACTTTTTTTGTTCTCCACGCTGTTTTTCTCCCGCTGTTGATAACCCGGGACAAATGTCCGAACGAGCCTGCGGGTCGAACCGCGCCGTGAATAAAGTGGTGTTTTTCCACAATCCGCAAGTGGCTTTCACCATGCTCCGGGCAGCCTGTGAATTGCTGGAAGAGTTGACACTTGTCCAACCCGATTCACAGCCTGTCCACAGGTCAAGAACTTTCCAATAAGAATATAATCCATTGAAAATTCGAGATAAATTACGATTTTTTCAGGTTTTTCAAGATCGCTGCCGAAATTTATCCTACCACCGTGCTGAAAAGATGCGGCTGCGGCATTTCGACTGGAATGATTTTAATCCTTGCTACCCACAGACTCTAAGAAATAGAAAATCTTTTAAATCTCTTTGATTTTATTTTTTTAGAAGTTGGGTGTGATGAGCGAACGCAAGGTTATGACTGTTTTGAACGGGAAGACGGTCACGCCGCCGCCCATATGGCTGATGCGTCAGGCTGGACGCTATCTTCCGGAGTACCGGGAAACGCGGAAGAGCGCCGGAAGTTTCCTGGATCTCTGTTATAATCCCGAGTTGGCAACCGAGGTGACGCTTCAGCCCATTCGCAGGTTCGGGCTGGATGCAGCGATTCTTTTTTCCGACATTCTGGTGATACCCGACGCGCTTCACCGCAATGTGTCCTTCACCGAAGGCAGGGGCCCCGCCATGGACCCGATCGATGTCAGCGGTATTGGAGAACTCGATGCGTCTGATGTCATGGCGCATCTTTCGCCTGTCTTCGAAACGGTGTCGCGCCTACGCAGTTCATTGCTGGATGAAACGACGCTTCTTGGCTTTTGTGGCGCACCGTGGACGGTCGCGACCTATATGATTGCCGGTCATGGAACGCCCGACCAGGCGCCGGCGCGGCTATTCGGTTATCGGGAGCCCGCCGCGATGGAAAAGCTTTTGGCTTTTCTCGCTGAGGTTTCTGCGGATTATCTCGTGGCGCAGATCGATGCAGGGGCAGATGCCGTGCAGATTTTCGATTCCTGGGCGGGCGTGCTCGGCGAAAAGGAGTTCGAGAATTACGCGATAAAACCGGTTGCCCGTATCATTGCTTCGGTGCGCGCGCGGCGTCCCTCCGCGAAAATAATCGCTTTCGCGAAGGGGGCGGGTTATCTTCTCAAGGACTATCGTCGTAAGACCGGTGCAGACGCGATCGGGCTGGATTGGTCCGTGCCGCTCAGCTTCGCCAAGGATTTGCAGAAGGAAGGGCCTGTGCAGGGCAATCTCGACCCAATGCTGATGGTGGCGGGCGGGAGGGCTCTGCAGGATGGTATCGACGCCGTGCTGCAGGCCCTTGGGCAGGGTCCGTTGATCTTCAATCTCGGTCACGGCATCACGCCGCAGGCTGATCCGGACAATGTCACCCGGCTGGTCGAGCGGGTGCGTGCGGGTGGGACCGTGCCATGAATGACGAAAAACAGACTTCTGCGCGATCGGGAAACAGGGCCGCCCTGCGGGCTGGCGTCGGGCTGGGCGTTTTCATCGCAGTCGTCGCCCTGTTCTTTTACGTGGATCCTGCCGATCTCTATCTCTGGATCAAGGCGTTTCACATTATTGCTGTGATCTCATGGATGGCGGCGATCTTTTATCTGCCAAGGCTCTTCATCTATCATACCGATGCGCCGGCAGGTTCGCAGCAATCCGAAACTTTCAAGGTAATGGAGCAGCGGCTGATCAAGGTCATCATGAACCCGGCGATGATGATAAGCTGGGTGCTCGGACTTTATCTCGCCTGGTCGGCCTACGGTTTTTCTGGTGGCTGGCTGCACGCAAAAATCGCTATGGTCGTGCTTCTGACTGCGACCCATGTTTATTTCACGCGTAGTGCGAAACGTTTCGCCCGAGATGAAAATACCAGGCCTGCCCGTCACTGGCGGTTGATGAATGAGGTTCCAACGTTGCTGATGATCCTCATCGTCATACTTGTGGTTGTGAAACCCTTCGGTTAGAGCGGTGTATCGATAAATTTCGCGGAATTCGTGCTTTCCTCTTGCAGCAGCGATGTTCAATCGCTATTTTCGGACCACTCATCTTCGTGGCATGTGAATTATTCAGTCATCTGCGGTCTTTCCCACAGCATCTGATTCGCGAACACGCCCTCCCCCGACATTACATTATTAAACGGTCTTCTCTTCATGGCTGAAATGAAGCTTCAGGAACTTAAGAGCAAATCGCCTACCGACTTGCTGACTTTTGCCGAATCCCTGGAAGTTGAAAATGCGAGCACCATGCGCAAGCAGGAGCTCATGTTCGCAATCCTCAAGGTTCTCGCGAGCCAGGACATCGAAATCATCGGCGAAGGCGTCGTTGAAGTCCTGCAGGACGGTTTCGGGTTCCTGCGATCCGCAAACGCAAACTATCTGCCGGGTCCGGACGATATTTACATCTCTCCCTCGCAGATCCGTCGGTTTTCGCTGAAGACCGGCGATACGGTTGAAGGACCGATCCGCGGTCCCAAGGAAGGTGAGCGCTACTTCGCCCTTCTGAAGGTCAACACGATCAATTTCGACGATCCCGAAAAGATCCGCCACAAGGTCCATTTCGATAATCTGACGCCGCTCTATCCGAACGAGCGGTTCAAGATGGAGCTTGATGTTCCGACATCCAAGGATCTGTCGTCGCGGGTTATCGATCTCGTCGCACCGCTCGGCAAGGGCCAGCGTGGCTTGATCGTTGCACCGCCACGTACCGGTAAAACGGTTCTGCTGCAGAACATTGCCCATTCGATCACGGCAAATCACCCGGAATGTTACCTCATCGTTCTTTTGATCGACGAGCGTCCGGAAGAAGTCACCGACATGCAGCGTTCGGTCAAGGGAGAGGTTGTATCCTCCACCTTCGATGAACCAGCGGTACGCCACGTACAGGTCGCTGAAATGGTCATCGAAAAGGCGAAGCGCCTCGTTGAACATGGCCGCGACGTCGTCATTCTGCTTGATTCCATAACCCGTCTTGGTCGCGCCTATAACACCGTCGTTCCCTCGTCCGGCAAGGTTCTGACCGGTGGTGTGGACGCCAACGCCCTGCAGCGGCCGAAGCGCTTCTTTGGCGCCGCCCGTAATATCGAAGAAGGCGGCTCGCTGACGATCATTGCGACCGCGCTGATCGACACCGGCAGCCGTATGGATGAAGTCATCTTCGAAGAGTTCAAGGGTACGGGTAACTCGGAAATCGTGCTTGACCGGAAGGTAGCAGACAAGCGTATCTTCCCGGCGCTGGATATTCTGAAATCTGGTACCCGTAAGGAAGACCTTCTGGTGCCGCGCCAGGATTTGCAGAAGATTTTTGTCCTTCGCCGTATTCTCGCGCCGATGGGAACGATGGACGCCATCGAGTTCCTCATCGACAAGCTGAAGCAGACTAAAAACAATTCGGATTTCTTCGAATCGATGAACACCTGAACCGGAAATTAGCCGGATTCATCTGAGGTCGTTAAAGCCGCATTCGTTTATTCGAATGCGGCTTGACTGTTTTGATCGAGGTGCGCCATGCCTTCCCCTGATACGATATATGCACTTTCGAGCGGTGCCCTTCCGGCCGGGGTGGCCGTCGTGAGGATCAGTGGACCCATGTCTTTCGCCATGCTGACAGCATTAACCGGACGAGAGCTTCCGGCATCACGAAAAGCCAGGCTGAGTTTGATTCGGAATCGAAACAATGAGACCATCGACCAGGCGCTCGTTATGTCGTTCCCGGCACCGCATTCCTTCACAGGTGAGGACTGCGTTGAAATCCAATGCCATGGAAGCCGCGCAGTCATTGCCTCGATTTTTGCTGAGTTCGAGCGGTTCCCGGATGTACGTCCCGCGGAGGCCGGGGAGTTTTCGCGCAGAGCCTTCGAGAATGGCAAGATGGACCTTCTTGAAGTCGAAGGTTTGGCCGACCTGCTTCAGGCTGAAACGGAGATGCAGCGTCGTCTGGCGGTTGAACAGAGTACAGGCAATCTTTCGGCTCTTTATGACGGATGGGCTCAGCGCCTGACGCGTGCGCGTGCGCTGATCGAGGCGGAGCTCGACTTCGCCGACGAGGAGGATGTCCCGGATTCCGTATCTGGACAGGTATGGGAGGCGATAAGACAGTTGGAAGCGGAAATCGCCTCCCATCTGGAGGCCGGCGGAAACGGCGAGATTATCCGGGACGGTTTCAAGGTGGCGCTCATCGGAGAACCCAATGCCGGAAAATCCACCCTGCTGAATTCGTTAGCTGGCCGGGATATCGCCATCGTCACCGACATCGCCGGTACGACCAGGGACGTATTGAACGTGGACATTAACCTTGAGGGCTATCTGGTACGAGTATTCGATACGGCGGGCCTGAGGGAAACGTATGATGTGGTGGAACAGGAGGGTGTGCGGCGCGCTGTTTTGACAGCGGAGACTGCGGATCTCATTCTGGTGCTGCAGGATAACGATTCGTTTCCGAAACAAACCATCGCATCACTGTCTGCAAAGCCGCATCTGCGCGTCAGGACCAAGGCGGCGTTGTCGTCTTCGACGCCTAGAGCTGAGTTCGATCTGGCGATCTCGGCGAAAGAAGGGATTGGTCTCGATGAATTGCGGTTCTTGATAAAGCGGGAGATTGAATCGCGATTGCAAGGGGTCCAGACTTTGGTGCCCGCCCGGGCTCGCCATAAAAAACGACTTGAAGAGACGCTTAACTATGTTAGTGATGCGCTCGATTCTGAAGCCATGGACCTTGCTATAAGGTCGGAATATTTGCGGCTCGCAGCGACATCGCTTGGTCGTATTACAGGACGCGTCGATGTTGAAGATTTGCTGGGCGTCATCTTTTCAGAATTCTGCATAGGAAAATGATTCACGTGAAACATGGGCCGCGGACGCGCGGTTAGATCAGAACAGGGCGCAGATAGATGCACCAGTCATTTGATGTCGTTATTATAGGTGGTGGACATGCCGGCAGTGAAGCGGCCGCGGCTGCGGCTCGCCATGGTGCAAAAACCGCGCTCGTGACCCATAAACGCGACACCATCGGTGTCATGTCCTGCAATCCAGCAATTGGCGGGCTTGGAAAGGGCCACCTCGTTCGCGAGATCGACGCCCTGGATGGTCTGATGGGGCGGGTGGCTGACGCTGCCGGTATTCAGTTTCGCATGCTCAATCGCAAAAAGGGTCCGGCAGTGCGCGGTCCCCGCACCCAGGCGGATCGCCGTCTTTACCGTGAAGCGATGCAGGGTGAAATTGCAAATATCGAGAATCTTACCATTATTGAGGGCGACGCTTTTGATATTGAGATGACGAATGAGCGAGTGGCTGCTGTCGTCATGGCGAATGGTAGCCGGATTCCCTGCGGTGCCGTGGTACTGACAAGTGGTACCTTCTTGCGTGGCCTTATTCATATCGGCTCCGAAAAGGTACCGGCCGGCCGTGTGGGTGAAGAACCGTCAATCGGCCTTTCCAACACTCTATCGCGGCTTGGTCTTCGCATGGGGAGACTTAAGACCGGCACGCCTGCCCGTCTGGACGGGCGAACAATTGACTGGAGCGGTGTTGATCGACAAGGCGCAGACGAAGATCCTGTGCCCTTCTCCTTCATGACCGACAATATCGTGAATCCGCAAATCGAATGTGGAGTTACCAGAACCACATCAGCCGGACATAGGGTCATTCAAGAGAATATCCATCTTTCAGCAATGTATTCGGGTCAGATCGAAGGCGTCGGTCCGCGTTATTGTCCGTCGATTGAAGACAAGATTACCCGATTTGGCGAGCGTGATGGTCATCAGATATTTCTGGAGCCCGAGGGACTGGATGATCATACGATCTACCCTAACGGAATTTCAACGTCACTTCCGGCGTCTGTTCAGGAACAGTTCATCCACACCATACCCGGTCTCGAGCGGGTTGCGATATTGCAGCCGGGTTACGCGATCGAGTACGACTATGTCGACCCGCGAGAACTCAAGCCCTCCCTCGAGTGTCGCAAGATTGCGGGACTATTCCTTGCGGGGCAGATCAACGGCACAACCGGTTATGAAGAAGCAGCTGCTCAGGGGCTCGTCGCCGGCCTAAATGCCTCTCTTTATGCAAGCAACAGCGATCCGCATTATTTCAGCCGGACGGAATCCTACATCGGCGTCATGATCGATGATCTGACATCCAAGGGTGTCAGCGAACCCTACCGAATGTTTACGTCAAGAGCGGAATATAGGCTGTCGTTACGGGTCGATAATGCCGATCTGCGGCTAACGCCAGTCGGTCAGCGGGCGGGAATCATCGGTTATCACCGTCAAAAGCGATTCGATAATTTTATAGAAGAACTCGGTCGGGGTCGTGACTTGCTGAAGACCCTCACGATCAGTCCTTCGCAGGCAGCAAAACAGGGATTAAAGCTCAATCAGGACGGACAACGCCGCTCCGTTTATGAATTGCTTGCCTATCCTGATATGTCGCTTGATGTCCTCAAACAGCACTGGTCCGAGTTGGGTGGGCTTCCCGAGAAAATTGCGGATGTGCTGCAAATCGAGGCTGGCTACGCTGTGTATATGCAGCGCCAGAGCGCCGATATCGTGGACATCAAACGCGACGAAGAGCGAAAGATTCCTGACGATTTCGATTTTCAAAGCCTGTCCGGCCTTTCCAATGAGTTGAAACAAAAGTTGGAAAAGGCCCGTCCAGAAAACATCGCCCAGGCCGCACGTGTTGACGGTATGACGCCGGCTGCGATATCGCTGCTTCTCGCCCTTCTGCGGAAAAGCTCTCCTACGCAGAATGAAAAATTGCGTCTGCACCAATAGCGAGTCGGATTATGAAGATAAACGGCCAGAGTGTTTCACGTGAAACACAGGAGAAGCTCGAGCATTTTGTCGAGCTCTTCAAGAAGTGGAATAAGACCACCAATCTGGTGGCCCCTTCCACTCTTACAGAACTCTGGAGCCGCCACATTGCCGACAGTGCCCAGATATTTCATCTCTCTCCTTATCCTCAAAGATGGGTGGATCTGGGCAGCGGTGGAGGTTTTCCCGGTGTCGTCACTGCCATATTCCTCTCTGAAATTGGCGGCGGCTGGGTCGATCTGGTGGAAAGTAACAATAAGAAGGCCGCATTTCTCCGGGTAGCGCTAAAGGAAACTGGCGCGCGTGGAGCGGTTCATCCCGTGAGAATTGAGAAAGCACCTGCCATTCTCGAGACGTGCGATTCTGTGTCGGCCCGCGCACTGGCGGAGCTGGATTTGCTTTTCGACTATATTCATCCCTGGGCCACAAAAAATCCGGATCTCAAGGCTTATTTCAATAAAGGCCGGGATTATGAATCCGAAGTGCAGAAAGCACATGGTCGCTGGCAGTTTGATCTGGTAAAACATCGGAGTGCCATTGAGGCAGATTCTGTTGTTCTTGAAATCAGCAACCTCGCTCTGAGGCGCTGACAAGCTGGCCAGGTGCGGCATGACTTTGGAAAAAAACCGGATTATCGCAGTAGCAAACCAGAAGGGTGGTGTCGGCAAAACAACGACTGCTATCAATTTGGCCACAGCGCTGGCAGCAATCGGTGAGCGGGTATTGATAGTTGATCTGGACCCGCAGGGTAACGCCAGTACCGGGCTGGGGATTGACCGGCGAGAGCGGAAGCTCTCCTCTTATGATCTCCTAATTGGTGATCACAATATTGCGGAAGTCGCTGTCCCAACCGCCGTTCCAAATCTCGATATTGTGCCATCGACGATGGATCTGCTTGGTTTCGAGATGCAAGTTGCTACTGTCGCCAATCGCGTCTTTCTTCTGCGTGAAGCGATGGAGACGACAGAGGCTAGAGGCTATTCCTATATTCTTGTCGATTGCCCCCCGTCCTTCAACCTCCTGACGATGAACGCGATGACGGCCGCGCATTCCGTGCTGGTGCCATTGCAATGCGAGTTTTTTGCGCTGGAAGGCCTCAGCCAGCTGCTTGATACGGTCAGTCAGATAAGAGGGTCGGTCAATCCGCAGCTCGATATCCAAGGGATTGTTCTGACGATGTTCGATGCGCGCAATAATCTGGCGCAACAGGTTGTCTCGGATGTCAGGACGCATCTCGGAGAAAAGGTTTACCATACGCTCATTCCGCGGAATGTTCGCGTTTCCGAGGCCCCGTCTTATGGTAAGCCGGCAATTCTTTATGATTTGAAATGTGCTGGTAGTCAGGCCTATCTGCAGCTCGCATCGGAAGTGATCCAGAGAGAGCGTTTGCGTAAAGCCGCCTGACGTCTGCCGCAATCTACGGAGTGATATCTTATGAGTGATGATCTTTCCAAGCGCCGGCTGGGACGTGGTCTCGCGGCCTTGATCGGTGAAATGGACCAGCCTGTGCCCGTGGGTGAACCCCAGCGTACTGTCAGTGCTGATCGCACCATTCCGATAGAGTTCATTGCTCGTAGCCAACGGAACCCACGTCGTCATTTCGATGAAAATGAGCTGCAGGATTTGGCCGCGTCCATCCGGCAGCATGGCATTGTTCAGCCGGTGGTGGTACGGACGGTGGGAGTCAATCGATACGAGATTATTGCCGGTGAAAGGCGCTGGCGCGCTGCGCAGCTGGCCGGCTTCACCGACGTGCCTGTTATCGTTCGTGATGTCGATGACCGGACGGCGCTCGAATTGGCCATCGTCGAGAACGTCCAGCGCTCAGACCTCAATCCGTTGGAAGAGGCGATGGGTTATGAGCAGCTGATCGCGGAACACGGTTACACTCAGAACGATCTCGGTGAGATCATCGGCAAGAGCCGAAGCCACGTCGCCAACAGCCTTCGGCTCTTGAAGCTTCCAGATCCGGTACGCGACATGCTCGCGGATGGGTCGCTTTCCGCAGGTCATGCGCGGGCGCTTGTTTCCACTTCCGATCCGGCGAATCTCGCACGCATGATCGTTTCCAAGGGCTTGTCGGTCCGTGATGCTGAGAGATTGGCTCAGAACGACATCAAGTCGCAGGGCGAAGCTACGGAAAAGCGCCCTGCCGCGGAAAAAGATTCCGATACGGTCGCACTGGAGCGCAGTCTTTCTGATGCCCTCGGTCTCGACGTGAAGATTAACCACAAGGGGGGATCCGGGCAAATCCGTATCGCTTACCGCACGCTCGAGCAACTTGAGGCAGTGTGCCGCTTGTTGGAAAATAAACAATAAGTACTTGTTTTAATTGAAAAATACCCGCCTTTGGCGGGTATTATCGTTATGGCGACCGCCTAAAAATCTATTGCGCGGCCCTTTATTTCGTAGTCGCCGAAACGAACCGGTTCGGCACCGCCGCGGCCACCGGTTTCCGGCGGTAACTGTAGATCTGCCTGTTGTTTGCGCCGTTCTTCTGCTTCTTTCAGGGCCCGCTCAGCGGCGGGCGATAGCCGCCTCCGCTGCTCCGCGCCGTTGTCGTTATCCGCATCTTGCATGAGAAATCCTCCCTATAACGGGATATTGAAATATGTTTGCCGTTTCCCAGATTATATACCCATAGGGATTTTTTAAACCCCGGAATAATCCGGCGATGAGAATTCCGGCCACGACAGGGAGATTTCAGCGGATGAACATGATGCGCACGGCAATGCTTCTGGCCTTCATGACGGCATTGTTCATGGGCGTCGGTTTTCTGATCGGGGGCAAGGGCGGCATGATGATTGCTCTCGTCATGGCTGCCGGCATGAATCTTTTTTCCTACTGGAATTCAGATAAGATGGTTCTCTCGGCCTATCATGCCCGGGAAATCGATGAGGCGAATGCGCCTGAATTCTTCCACATGATCCGCGATCTCTCGCACAATGCCGGCCTGCCGATGCCGAAGGTCTATATTTACGACAGCCCGCAGCCAAACGCCTTTGCGACGGGAAGGAACCCGCAAAACGCCGCTGTTGCTGCTTCAACGGGTCTGCTGGAGCGTTTGACGCCCGAGGAAGTGGCCGGTGTGATGGCGCATGAACTGGCGCATGTGCAAAACCGGGATACGCTGACAATGACAATTACCGCTACGCTGGCGGGTGCGATTTCCATGCTCGGCAACTTCGCGTTCTTCTTTGGCGGCAATCGGGAAAACAATAATAACCCTCTCGGATTCATCGGCGTCCTGGTTGCGATGATCGTCGCACCGCTTGCCGCAATGCTGGTCCAGATGGCGATCAGCCGAACTCGCGAATATTCCGCCGACCGGCGTGGCGCTGAAATCTGTGGCAATCCTCTCTGGCTTGCATCGGCGTTGCAAAAGATTTCCGGCATGGCGCAGCGTATCCACAATGACGACGCGGAGCGCAATCCGGCAACAGCGCATATGTTCATCATCAACCCGCTCTCGGGTGAACGTATGGACAATCTCTTCTCCACGCACCCGAATACGGAAAACCGGGTGGCGGCGTTGCATGCGATGGCACAGGAGTTTTCCCCGCGAGGATCGACGCAGCCGCCATCGGGTGATAGACCTGAGCGCAAATCGGGTTCGGTTCCCAAGACAGGCTGGGGACGCGGCAATGAAAATGAGCGCAAGGGACCTTGGTCTTGACATCAGATATTCACAATAAGCCGTCGCGGTCCAAAAAACCGAGGTTGGCGCAAGGCAGGGGCCGTGAAGACGGCCCTTCGTCTTTCCAGGACAAACCCGGTCTTCCTGCGCGCATAGCTGCCGCCCGCATATTGGCCGCCGTTCTGGAAAAGAAAACCTCGCTGGACGGTATGCTGGACAGCGAAAATGGCAATCCTGTTTATCGCGCGCTGTCGCCCGCGGACAGAGCGCTGGTGAGAGCCATCGTCAATAGCGCGCTTCGTCAC
Organism: Rhizobium sp. ZX09; assembly: GCF_017357485.1. Taxonomy (NCBI): domain Bacteria; kingdom Pseudomonadati; phylum Pseudomonadota; class Alphaproteobacteria; order Hyphomicrobiales; family Rhizobiaceae; genus Rhizobium; species Rhizobium sp. ZX09. The sequence continues at coordinate 2,670,088 of NZ_CP031363.1, read as the reverse complement.
CTCCCTCGGATCGAAACGGCGCTGTCAATGCTGTTGGATGGCCCGTTGCCGCAGGGTGCGCGGTCATTGCACCACATTCTCGTCGTTGGCGCGGCGCAGATGCTCTACCTTGATGTCCCTGATCACTCGGCCGTCGATCTCGCTGTCGAGCAGGCGCATCGTGATCCACGCAACAGGCGCTTCGTAAAGCTGGTCAACGCGGTTCTGCGACGGCTGGGTCGTGAGAAGGCCGAAATCGAAAAGGCCGTCGCCAGTGTGTCGGTCCTGCCGGACTGGTTCTACGCAAGGCTGGTTTCGGCCTATGGGCATGAGGTGGCGCAACGCATCTCTCACGCGCAGCTCACACCTTCTTCCATCGACCTTACCGTCAAGGCCGATCCTGCCCTCTGGGCTGAGAAGCTGGGCGGAACCGTCATGCCGAATGGCAGCGTGCGCCTGGGTGAATTTGAAGGCCAGATACCTTCTCTTGAAGGTTTTGCGGAAGGTGCCTGGTGGGTGCAGGATCTTGCAGCCAGCATGCCCGTGCGATTAATGGGAGATATCTCAGGCAAGCGTATCGCCGATCTCTGCGCCGCTCCGGGCGGCAAGACGGCCCAGCTTGCACTTGCGGGTGCGAAAGTGACGGCGCTGGATCAGTCTGGCAATCGTCTTCGTCGCCTGAGGGAAAATCTCGACCGGCTTGGCCTTCAGGCTGAAACGGTTGAGGTCAATATGTTGAAGTATCAGCCGGAGCAGCTTTTTGACGCCGTTCTACTCGACGCACCCTGCTCTTCAACCGGGACATTGCGCAAACATCCCGATGTTTGCTGGACGAAGGACGAGGCCGATATTGCCAAGCTGGCTGCTCTGCAGGGCCAGATGTTGCGGCACGCGCTGACGCTGGTTGCACCAGGCGGTATCGTGGTGTTTTCCAATTGCTCGCTCGATCCTTCCGAAGGTGAGGCGATGATTGCCGAAGTCCTGGCGGAAAATCCCGATGTAGAACGTGTCGCCGTCCACAGTGAGGATTTGCCGGGAATGGAAGCGGCGATCAACGCCGAGGGTGACCTTCGCACCACGCCCGACATGTTCGGGGGGGTCGATGGGTTTTTTAGCAGTGTCTTGCGTAAGAAGTAGAAAAAAGCCAAGCTTTCGCGAATCATTGGATAATTGTCGATAACGTTCCGGTCATCACTGTTCACTGATAAAAACAAAACATGTGAAACGGGAAACACAGCTTGTTAGGGTCCTTTGCAGGCAGCATGAATGCCGCCGGTCTTCTTTCGCGGATGGCGTATCGCCATCTGTGTGTCGGCCTCACGCCGTTACGTCTGCATGTTTCACGTTTTGCCAATCGTGCGCCGGAGGGGCTGGTTGCGGCACCGACGGATCTTCGGGCAATCGATCCCTATTTTGCCGAGGAGTTGCTGCGCGGCCGTATCGCGCTTGCCGGCCGTGTCATGGAAACCGGTGGCCACTCGCCTTTTCAGGTGGAATATCCTTCGCTTGTTTTTGAAGAGCGGCTGCATGCGTTTAGCTGGCTGCGCCACATCCGTTCCGACAGATCGAGCGAGGCATGCAGGAAGGCCCGCCGTATCGTCGCCGAATGGATGGCCATCCATGGCAAAAAGCTTGCGGGGGTTGCATGGGCTCCGGAAATTGCAGCGCAGCGATTGATCGCCTGGCTTTCCCACTCGCCGGTGGTCCTGTACGAAGCAGATGCGGGGTTTTATCGCCGGTTTCTGAAAAGCCTGGTCTTTCACGTACGCTACCTCGAGAAAATCGTCAGGCACGCGCCGGATGGGGAGGTGAGGCTGCGGATCAGGATCGCGCTTGCCATGGCTTCTATCGCCATGCCCACCCGGATGTCGCGGATCGCGCGGCACGGAATGAAGCTGGCTCAGGAAATGGAGCGCCAGATCCTGCCCGATGGCGGGCATGTCTCCCGCAATCCGCGGGTGATGCTGGATCTGCTGCTCGACCTTCTGCCCCTTCGACAAAGCTATATCAATCTTGGCCATGACCTGCCGTCCGGGCTGGTTCCTGCGATAGACCGCATGTTTCCGGCGATACGGTTTTTTCGGCACCAGGGCGGCGATCTCGCCTTGTTCAACGGCGCAACGGCCACGCTCGCCAATGAGCTTGTTTCGGTGCTCCGTTATGATGAGACAGCGGGCCGGCCTTCCAAGGTGTTGCCGGATGTGAATTATCACCGCCTTGCCGCGGGCCAGACAGTGGTTATCGTGGATACGGGCTATCCTGGCTCGGCCGAGCTTTCACGTAACGCGCATTCGGGCTGCCTCTCTTTCGAGATGTCATGCGGAAAAAACCGCTTCATCGTCAATTCCGGGTTTCCGCGAAACGCGGCGCCTGAATATCAACGCGCTAGCCGGTCGACCGCTGCTCATTCCACCGTCACGCTCGCCGACACGTCTTCATGCAGACTGTCGCGGTCCAGATTGCTCGGACCGATCATGGTTTCCGGTGTCAGCCAGGTCGATAGCCGGCGCGAAACGGGTGCAAACGGCAATGATGTCCTATGGGCGGCGCATGACGGATATCTTCACAACTTCGGCTGTTATCACGAACGGGAGATAGAGCTGAATGCCGCTGGCACCAAGATAAAGGGTCGTGACCTGCTAAGGGCCGATCATAATGCCGCAAACGCGCAGACCCAGTCGGTCTCGGCGGTTTCGCGTTTCCACATCCACCCCCATATCCAGCTGCACCAACGGGATGATGAGTCAATTTATCTTGAGGCCGCGGACGGAACCACTTGGCTGTTGACGGCACCGGGGTTGGAGCTTTTCGTGACCGAGGACGTGTTCATGGCCGATGCGTCCGGCATGCGGCCATCGCAGCAGATCGAGCTACCGTTCAATCTCGCCAACACGCGGGAGATTCGGTGGCTTATCGAGCGTCAGGCCTGAGCCTTTCCCCTGGATTCGGCAAAAATACCCTAGTTTTTATCCTTCGACGTCCCCGCTGTTTATTCTTGCGGTAAGCTGTGTTAACGCGGCGGCAATCGCTGGAAAACCCGTTCCAGCCTGTCCTCCCCGTTTAACGGAGTATATTCGATGGCCGTCGTATCCAAAAAAATTCCCGCTCCCGACAAGGTCAAAATTCGCACGGCGCTGCTCTCCGTGTCCGACAAGACCGACATTATCGAGCTGGCGACAGTTCTGTCCAAACTCGGCGTCAAGCTGCTCTCGACGGGCGGAACGGCAAAGGCTATTGCCGATGCGGGTCTGCCGGTGACGGATGTCTCCGAGGTCACCAATTTTCCCGAGATCATGGATGGCCGCGTCAAGACCCTGCATCCCAACGTGCATGGTGGGCTTCTGGCAATCCGGGATGATGCCGAACATGTGGATGCGATGAAGGCTCACGGTATTGAGGCGATCGATCTTTCTGTCATCAATCTTTATCCGTTCGAGGACGTTCGCGCCAAGGGCGGCGATTATCCGACCACGGTGGAAAACATTGATATTGGTGGTCCGGCCATGATCCGGGCATCGGCGAAGAATCATGCCTATGTGACCGTGGTGACCGATCCGTCCGATTATCCTGATCTGGTTGAAGCCCTGCAGGCCGATGACGGACAGACAAGCTATGCGCTGCGCCAGCGCTTCGCCGCCAAGGCCTATGCCCGCACGGCTGCTTATGACGCAATGATTTCCAACTGGTTTGCCGAGGCGCTCGCTATCGAAACCCCTGACTACCGCGCCATTGGCGGCGTGCTGAAGGAAAAGATGCGTTATGGCGAAAACCCGCACCAGAGTGCCGGTTTTTATCTGACCGGAGAAAAGCGGCCTGGCGTGGCAACAGCGACGCTTCTTCAGGGCAAGCAACTGTCCTACAATAATATCAACGACACCGACGCCGCTTACGAACTGGTTGCGGAGTTCCTGCCGGAAAATGCGCCGGCCGTTGCAATCATCAAGCACGCCAATCCCTGTGGCGTCGCGACCGGTCCGACGCTTGCAGAAGCCTACCGGCGAGCGCTGGCATGCGATTCCGTCTCGGCCTTCGGCGGCGTCATCGCTCTCAACCGCACGCTTGATGCGGAAACGGCGGAAGAGATCGTCAAGCTTTTCACTGAAGTCATCATCGCACCTGATGTTACAGAAGAAGCAAAATCGATCATTGCCCGCAAACCTAACCTGCGACTTCTGGCAGCCGGCGGCCTGCCTGACCCGCGCGCGGCCGGCATTACCGCAAAGACGGTTTCGGGCGGCCTTCTGGTCCAAAGTCGCGATAATGGCATGGTCGAAGATCTGGATCTCAAGGTCGTCACCAAGCGCGCGCCGACGGCGCAGGAACTTGAAGACATGAAGTTTGCCTTCAAGATCGCCAAGCACGTGAAATCCAACGCCGTCATCTACGCCAAGGACGGCCAGACAGCGGGTATCGGCGCCGGCCAGATGAGCCGTGTCGACTCAGCCCGTATCGCGGCTCAGAAGGCCGAAGATGCCGCCAGGGCTCTCGGTCTGGCTGAACCGCTGACCCGTGGCTCTGCCGTCGCTTCGGAAGCCTTTTATCCCTTTGCTGATGGCCTGCTTGCGGCGATTGCCGCTGGTGCGACTGCCGTTATTCAGCCCGGCGGTTCCATGCGCGATCAGGAAGTGATCGACGCTGCCAATGAGCACGATGTTGCGATGGTCTTTACTGGCATGCGTCACTTCCGCCATTAAGCGCAATATGATCAGAAATGAACAAGGCCCGAAGAATCGCTCTTCGGGCCTTTTTTGTTTCACGTGGGACAGTGGCGTGAGGGGCTCAGGTCACTGCGCCGACCTGCCAGGGCACGAATTCATTATCGCCATAGTCGTAAATCTCGCTGACAGTCTTGTTGCCGGAGGCCACCGCTATGATGTGTTCGAAAATTCTTTCGCCGGATTCTTCGATTGTTTCGTTCCCGGTAACGATCTCGCCGCAGTTCAAATCCATATCTTCCTTCATGTGTTCATACATTTCGGAATTTGTAGCGATCTTGATGCATGGCGCGGGTTTGAAGCCGGAAACCGAGCCGCGGCCGGTGGTGAAACAGATGACGTTACAGCCGCCGGCAACCTGCCCTGTCACGGCGACAGGGTCGTAACCGGGTGTGTCCATGAAGACGAAACCCTGCTCCGTTACTGTCTCCGCAAATTCGTACACCGCCTTCAACGGCATGGATCCGCCCTTGGCGACCGCGCCCAGCGATTTCTCCAGAATGGTTGTCAGGCCGCCAAGCTTGTTGCCGTGAGAGGGGTTGTTGTTGAGTTCATCGCCGTTACGAGCCGTGTAATCACGCCACCAGTCGATACGCTGCAAAAGCTTTTCGGCGACGGCAGGGGTGATGGCGCGCTTGGTCAAAAGATGTTCGGCGCCGTAAATCTCCGGCGTTTCGGAGAGAACTGTGGTGCCGCCATTGCGGACGATTAGGTCGGAGGCATATCCGAGGGCCGGGTTGGCGGAAATGCCGGAGTATCCGTCGGAACCGCCGCATTCCAGCGCCACTTTCAGCTTTGAAAGAGGCTGTTCCGTACGGCGTGCGGCATTGACCATCGGCAGCATGGCCTTAATCTCGGCAATTGCCGCGTCGATCGTTTTGCGGGTGCCGCCATGCTGCTGGATTGTCATGGTGCGCAGCCGCTCGCCCTCCTCCATCTTGTAATGTTCGAGGATAGGCGCGATCTGGTTGGTCTCACAGCCCAAGCCGATCAACAGGATGCCACCAAAATTAGGATGGCGGGCATAGCCCTGGATGGTGCGGATCAGCAGACGGTAGCCTTCCGATTTTGTATTCAGCGCGCAGCCCCCGCCGTGGGTCAGCGCCACGACGCCATCGACGTTGTCGAAACCATCAAGGCCGCCCTGCTTGTTGAAATAATCGGCGATATAGCGCGACACCGTGGCGGAACAGTTCACAGAAGCGATGACGCCGATATAGTTTCTCGTTCCGACACCGCCGAGGCCACGGTCATATCCCATGAAGGTACGGCGCTCGGCTTCCGGCACCATGCCCTTCTCCTCAATGTCGACGCTGAACTGATGCGCGTGTTCGGAAGGCACCATGGCAAGATTGTGCAGGTGCACGTGCCGACCAGGTTCGATGTCCTGGGTGGCGATGCCAATCACCTGCCCGTATTTCAGCACCTCATCTCCGGATCTGATGAATTTAAGGGCCACCTTGTGCCCGCGCCCAATCAACTCCAGCGCCGCCAGATCGCCCCTGCCCGTCGCGCCGCCCGCCGGGATGGACCGACGCGCCACCGCAACGTTGTCGTTGGCGTTCAGCAAAATGGTTGCCTCGGAATTCTCACTCACGGATGTTCCTCCTCCCGGTATATTGCCTGCTATGTTCCTGGGTCAGTTTTCGACCCAGCGTCTCTTAGAACCTTCCAGATGGGTATGCATGGCGGCCTGCGCCAACAGCGGGTCTTTCAGTTCAAGCGCGGCGAGAATGGCCTCGTGTTCCTGAAGAGCATGGGTCCAGGTATCGCGGTCTTCAAACTTCACGCGGAGCTGGGCCGAAATGGGGCTATGGCGCTCATCGAAAAGGTTGGCCACCATTCGGGCTAAAACGCTGTTACCGGATTGCTCCGCTATTGTGACGTGAAACAGCCGGTCCTGGTCCAGCGGCTTGCGACCGGCCTCTATTTCCCTCTGCATGGTATTGAGTATCTGGCGCAGGGTCGCGATCGCTTCATCGGTCATCCGGCTTGCCGCCAGCACGATGGTGGCACCCTCCAATGCGGCGCGCGCCTGCATCAGTTCGGAGGGGCTATCGCCAAGCGATTTGGTATGGTGGGTCGTCTGCAGCGCTTCCGCCGAAACATAGACGCCGGAACCCATACGAATTTCCACTGTGTTGTCGATCTCAAGCGCAATCAGGGCCTCGCGCAACGAAGGCCTCGATACACCGAGCTTCTGAGCCAGTTCCCGCTCGGCGGGAAGCCGCGTACCGGGCAGGAATTCACCCAGATCGATGAGTTCGCGTATCTGGTCCGCAATCTGCTGATAAAGCCTGCGCGGCTCCGCTATTTTGGCCTGACCACTCATGAGTTTTACGACAAGTCCTGTCCGAAGTTCATATTTGGCCTTACCGTAGCGCCAAGCGTATCAATACGCAAGAAATTACTTAAATATGTGAAATTACATGTTTTTTACCGAAGCAGTTTAGATATGAAATTTTCGCTATGAGTCCGGATTCGCAAATTGTCAGCTAATTGGCTTGACCATTTAAAAAAACCGGCCTAACCATTTGACCTGTTCATGACCCCGGTGGAGCGGGGATACGGGTGGGAGGTTTCCAGATGTCGCAGGGCGCATCGACAATTCGGGGCGAGTACTCGCCTGAGGAGATGGCGCGCGCGGAGCGTTCGGCCCTTCTGCGTCTCGAAAATATCAGCAAGGAGTTCCCCGGCGTCAAAGCCTTGTCGAATGTGCATTTCGATCTGCGCAGAGGCGAGGTGCATGCTGTCTGTGGCGAGAACGGGGCGGGAAAATCGACGCTGATGAAAATCATCAGCGGTGTGTACCAGCCAAGTGATGGCACCATCCTGCACAAGGGCGTGAAGGTGCAATACGCCTCCCCGCTCGAGTCCGAAGCTGCCGGCATCGCCATCATCCACCAGGAACTCAATCTCGTTCCGCATCTTTCCGTCGCCGAAAACATCTATCTTGCGCGCGAACCGCGTCGCGGTTTCCTGGTTGACCGCAAGAAGCTGCGCCTCGATGCCAAGCGCTGTCTCGACCGGCTGGGTGTCGATATCGATCCGGATCAGATCGTCCGCGGCCTCTCCGTCGCCCAATGCCAGATGGTGGAAATCGCCAAGGCGCTCTCTCTTGATGCTGAAGTGCTCATCATGGATGAGCCGACTTCTTCTCTGACGGAGCAGGAAACCCGCCTTCTCTTCAAGGTCATCAGAGACCTCAAGGCTTCCGGCGTCGGTATCGTCTATATTTCTCACCGTCTCGACGAAATGGCCGAGATCGTCGATCGTGTGACGGTCTTGCGCGACGGACGTTATATTTCGACCGACGACTTCGCCTCCATCACCGTTGATGACATCGTCACGCGTATGGTCGGGCGTTCGCTGGAGGATAAATTCCCCGAGCGCACGTCGCGCCCGACGGACGATATCATCTTCTCCGTCGATGGGCTGACCCGCAACGGCGTGTTCAGCGATGTCAGTTTTTCGCTTCGGCGTGGCGAAATCCTTGGTTTTGCCGGCCTTATGGGCGCAGGTCGAACGGAAGTCGCGCGGGCGATTTTTGGGGCGGACCCGCTCGATGCCGGCAAGATCACCTTCAATGGGCGCGAGCTTTCGATCAGCTCACCGCAGGATGCGATTGAAGAAGGCATCGCCTATCTCTCGGAAGACCGGAAAAGCGACGGCCTCGCCATCAAGATGTCGGTGGCGGCCAATACGACGCTCGCCAATCTCGGCGAACTTTCCAACCGTTTTGGCCTGATCGACTTCAGGAAACACGACGAGGTCACCAAGCGATACGTCGACCTCTTGAATATCCGCACGCCTTCCATCGAGCAGACCGTGCGCCTGCTATCGGGGGGGAATCAGCAAAAGATCATCATCGGCAAATGGTTGTTCCGCCAATCCCGTATCCTGTTCTTCGATGAGCCTACACGTGGCATCGATGTCGGTGCGAAATTCGCGATCTACAAGATCATGGATGAGCTGGCCGCTCAGGGCATCGGCGTCATTCTCATCAGTTCGGAGCTGCCGGAAATTCTGGGGCTGACGGATCGCATCGCGGTTTTCCACCAGGGCCGGATTACGGGCGTGCTCGAAACCGCCAAGACCAATCAGGAAGAAATCATGCGGTATGCGTCCGGTTACGGCCGGGCCGCGCAGTGAGGAACGACATGGCCAATATTGCAGAACCCAAAAAGGGCTTCGCTGTCAGCGATCGCCAGAAGGACATCATCCAGAAATTTGCCGCGCTCGGCAGCCTGTTCGCCCTTGTCGCGGTGTTCTCCGCCACCAGCAGCGCCTTTTTTACCGTCAATAACGGCATGACGATCGCGTTGCAGGTCACGTCCATCGCTCTGCTCGGCATTGGCGCCACCTGTGTCATCATCACCGGCGGCATCGACCTTTCCGTCGGTTCGGTGCTGGCTCTTGCAGGGGTTGTTGCCGCTCTTGCGGTGAAGGAACTCGGCATGCCGGTGCCGGTCGGCATGTTGCTCGGCATTCTGACGGGTTCGCTCTGCGGGCTGATCAACGGGCTGCTGGTCACGCGCTTCAAGCTGCCGCCCTTCATCGCCACGCTCGGCATGATGCTGATTGCCCGCGGTGTGGCGTTGCAGATCACCGGTGCGCGCGCCGTGTCCGGCCTCGGCGAATCCTTCGGCGAACTTGGCAACGGCGCCCTTTTCCGCATCGTCAATATCGGTGATGATGGCTTTCCGAATGTCGTATTTCCAGGCATCCCCTACCCTGTCATCCTGATGGTGGTGATTGCGCTTGCTGTGTCCTTCATGCTCAACCGCTCGATCCTCGGCCGCCACATCTATGCCGTGGGCTCCAATGCAGACGCCGCACGTCTTTCCGGCGTCAACGTCGCCCGCGTCACCAACTTCACATACATCCTCTCCGGTACGCTTGCTGGGTTGACGGGCTGCGTTTTGATGTCGCGCCTCGTTACCGCCCAGCCCAACGAAGGTGTGATGTATGAGCTGGATGCCATTGCCAGCGCGGTTATCGGCGGCACATCGCTGATCGGCGGCGTGGGCACGATTTCAGGCACGGCCATCGGCGCCTTCGTCATCGGCATCCTGCGCAACGGTCTTAATATGAATGGCGTCTCTGCCTTCACGCAACAGATCATCATCGGCCTCGTCATTCTGGTCACCGTCTGGATCGACCAGTTGCGCAACCGCCGCTGATCAAAGGGCTGCGGACCCTTTCCGCACAAAAGATCGGCAGGGGAGGCCCGGTATGCCGACATCACGGAGGAAGAAATGAAGAAAATTGCGACTGCCCTTCTGACATCCGCAATCGCGCTGTGGAGCGTTTCCACCGTGCAGGCCGGTGAAATCGCCGTCATCGTCAAGACCGTCAATTCGACCTTCTGGCAGAACGTCCAGAAGGGCGCCGATGCGGCCATGAAGAATTCTCCAGGCAACACCATGACCTTCCAGGGTCCGGCTGCGGAATCGGCCATTGCCGACCAGGTTAACATGGTTGAGAACGCCATCAACCGTAAGGTCGCCGGCATTGTGCTTGCACCTTCCGATCCGGACGCGCTGGTGCCTGCTGTCAAGAAGGCCTGGGAAGCCCGTATCCCCGTCGTTCTCATCGACTCGCAGCTCGCCAAGGGCTCTGAGCAATATTACCAGTCGTTCCTCGCGACCGATAACAAGAAAGCCGGCGAACTGGCAGCGCAGGCGTTGATCGACAAGGTGGGCAAGGAAGGCAAGATCGCCGTCATGTCCTATGTCGCCGGGGCTGGTTCTGAAATCGGCCGTGTCGGCGGTTTCACCGATTACATCCAGATGAACTCAAACCTGAAGATCGTCGGCCCGTTCTACTCGCAGTCGCAGATGGCGACCGCGCTGAACCAGACGACCGACGTTCTGGCCGCCAATTCGGACCTGAAGGGCATTTTCGGCGCCAATGAGCCGACGGCCATCGGTGTTGGCCGTGCGCTCGCCCAGTCAGGCAAGGCCGGCAAGGTCGTCGCCATCGGCTTCGACGGCAACCAGGATCTGCAGAACTTCGTGAAGGACGGCACGCTCGCCGGAATCGTGGTTCAGGGCTCCTATCAGATGGGTGAAAAGGGCGTCGAAACCGTCACCAAGCTCATCAACAAGGAAAAGGTCGAGAAGTTCGTCGACACCGGCGTCGTTGTTGTCACCAAGGACAATATCGAAAAGCCGGAAGCAAAGAACGTTCTTTACTGATCAAGCGATGACGCGCCGCTTCACCGGCGGCGCGTCTTTCCAAAGGCAAGCTGGAAAGTCTCCGCGATGAAAGTCTCCGATACACGTAAATTGCCGCGCCGCGCCGTCGACGTTACCGTCATGGGTCTCGGTTGCGCCCAGATGGGCAATCTCTACCGCGTTACGCCCTATGAAGAGTCCAAGGGAGCGTTTGACAAGGCATGGGAAAGCGGCATGCGTTATTTCGATACCGCGCCGTTTTATGGATATACGCGGTCGGAGCGTCGCCTGGGGACCATGGTGACGGAGCATGACCGGAGCGAATATACGCTGAGCACCAAGGTCGGTCGCGTCATGGTTCCCGATGAGACCGTGGGCCCGGAAGAGGATGCCTATATTGCGCCGCTACCCTTCCGCCCGTTCTATGATTATTCCCATGATGGCATTCTACGCTCTTTCGAGGCCAGCCAGCAGAGGCTCGGCGTTCTGAAGCCGGATATTCTTTATGTGCACGATATCGGCTCCTACACCCATGGCGAAAAGCACCAGCATTACTGGGAGCAGCTGACCGCTGGCGGCGGCTTCCGGGCGCTTGGCAAGCTGCGTGAGGAAGGTTCAACTGGCGCTATCGGCCTTGGCGTCAACGAGTGGGAAATTGTCAACGACGCCATAGATGTCTTTGACATCGACGTCGCCATGCTTGCCGGCCGCTATACGCTGCTGGAGCAGCAGAGCCTTGCTTTCATGAACCGCTGCGCCGAAAGCGGTGTGGGCATCGTTGTCGCCGGTGCTTTCAATTCCGGCATTCTCGCGGGCAACCGCAAATTCAATTATGCCGATGCGCCTGCCGATATCCTTACGCGGGTTGATGCGCTGCAGGGTGTCTGCGAAGAAGTCGGTGTGTCGCTGCAGGCGGCTGCATTGCAATTTCCGCTGGCCCATCCGGCTTCGGTCACCGTCGTCTCGGGCGCGCGGAATGCGCAGCAGCTCGCTTCCAATATCGAATGGTTCGAACAATCTATTCCGGATGAGTTCTGGGCGGAACTGCACAGACGCGGTCTGATCGCCGAAGGTGCGCCGGTGCCGGGCGGAAAGGCCTGAGGCAATGCTTATCGACGCCCACCAGCATTTCTGGTTAATGAAGGACCGTGCCGGCCAATGGCCGCCGCCGTCGCTCGCCGCCATCTACCGGGATTTTCTTCCAGCGGATCTATCGCCATTGCTGGCCGCGGCCGGAATTTCCGGCACCGTGCTGGTTCAGACGATGGAGACGGCTGCTGATACGGATTTCATGCTGGCGCTGGCGGAAGAAACAGATTTCATCAAAGGTGTGGTCGGCTGGGTGGACATGAAGTCTCCCGATGCTGCAACGGAAATCGCCCGCCGGGCAAAACATCGGGCGTTCAAAGCCGTGCGCCCGATGCTGCAGGGCATGGAAGACGTGGCATGGATCGATGATCCGCTGCTCGATCCCGCCGTGGCGGCGTTGGTGAACCACGGCCTGGCGTTCGATGCGCTGGTCCTGCCGCCCAATCTGCCGCATCTCCTCGCGTTTGCCCGGCGTCACCCGCAATTGCCTGTTGTCATCGACCATGGTGCCAAGCCGCTGATTGCGACCGGCCACTACAGCGCCTGGCGCAAGGATATGGGCGCTTTGGCGGCTCTTCCCAATGTCCATTGCAAGCTCTCCGGCCTCCTGACCGAGCGCGGCGATCAGCGACCGGAAGCAGTGCGGCCCTATGCCGAAACCATTCTGGAGCTGTTCGGCGCAGACCGGGTGATTTTCGGCAGCGACTGGCCGGTTTTGCGACTGGCGGGCGATTATCAGGAATGGCTGGACTTCTGTCGCGATATCGTGCCGGCAGCGGACCATGCGGCAGTCTTCGGCGGTAACGCCATTCGTTTTTACTCCCTTTCCCACAGGTGATCCATGCTGGCGATTTTCTGCGACACTCCCGGTCAACTCAGCGCCAAGGATCTGCCTAAACCTGTGCGTGGCGAAGGTGAGGTGCTGGTGCGCGTCCGTCGCATCGGGGTTTGCGGTACGGATCTCCACATCTTCACCGGCAATCAGCCTTACCTCTCTTATCCGCGGATCATGGGCCATGAGCTCTCCGGTACGGTTGAAGAGGCGCCGCAAGGCAGCCATCTGTCCGTCGGCGACGTTGTTACCATCATTCCGTATATTTCTTGCGGAAAATGTAGCGCCTGCCTGAAGGGCAAGAGCAATTGCTGCCGCAATATCGGCGTGCTCGGCGTTCATCGTGATGGCGGCATGGTGGAATATCTGAACGTGCCGCAGCAATTCGTGTTGAAGGCTGAAGGGCTGAGCCTCGACCAGGCGGCGATGACCGAATTTCTGGCTATCGGCGCGCATGCGGTGCGCCGTGGCAATGTCGAGAAAGGACAGAAGGTTCTGATCGTCGGCGCCGGACCGATCGGCATGGCGGTTGCGGTTTTCGCGGTTCTCGATGGCGGCGAAGTCACGATGATCGATGGCCGCACCGACCGGCTGGATTTTTGCAAGGAGCATCTCGGCGTCGCCCATACAGTGACGCTTGGGGACGGTGACAAAGATCGTCTTTCCGAGATTACCAACGGTGATTTCTTCGATGCGGTCTTCGATGCGACCGGTAATCCTAAAGCCATGGAGCGCGGCTTTTCCTTCGTCGGCCATGGCGGTTCGTATGTGCTTGTTTCCATCGTCGCGAGCGATATCAGCTTCAACGATCCGGAGTTCCACAAACGTGAAACGACGCTGCTCGGCAGCCGAAATGCGACGCCTGAGGATTTCGAACGCGTGTTGCAGGCATTGCGGGAAGGGAAAGTACCTGAGGCGCTGATTACGCACCGCATGACGCTTGCCGACGTGCCATCGCAGTTCGCAGGGCTGACCGATCCGAAAGCCGGAGTCATCAAAGGCATGGTGGAGGTCGCATGACGCCCGAGACGCCCATCCTGCAATTCGGTACCAGCCGCTTTCTTCTGGCGCATGCGGACCTCTTTGTCTCGCAAGCGCTGGAAAAGGACGAGGCTATCGGTCGCATCGCGATTGTCCAGACAACCGGCAATGCGGAAAGCCTGAAGCGTGTCGCGGCGCTGAATAGTGGCGCGCCCTACCCCGTGCGCATTCGCGGCATCCGTGACGGGCGGAACGTGGATGAGGAAATTGAGGGCAAGGCTGTCGCGCGGGCCCTGACCTCGGCAACTGAATGGGAGGAAGTACGCCGCCTCGCCTGCGAAGCTGCTGTCATCTTGTCCAATACCGGAGACCGCGGTTATGAGCTTCATTCTGCGGATGGCGCAGATCTCGCGGCGGATTTTACGGCCGTCCCGAGGAGCTTTCCGGCGAAACTCTGCATTTTGCTGCTCGAACGTTTTCAGCGCAATCCGGAAGCGCCCGTGTCCATCTTTCCTTGTGAACTTGTGCCGCGTAATGGCGAAAAGCTGAAAGAGGTCATTCGCCGGCTTGCCGATGAATGGCAATTGCCGGCGGGTTTTGCCTTTTACCTGAACGAAAAGTGCCGTTTCGCCAATAGCCTGGTCGATCGCATCGTTTCCGAGCCTATCGATCCGGTAGGTGCAGTGGCGGAGCCTTACGCGCTCTGGGCGATCGAAAATCAGGAGGGGCTTGTCCTGCCCTGCACTCACCCTGCCGTGGTGCTGACGGACGATCTCGATCACTATGAAAAGCTGAAGCTTTTCCTGCTGAATCTCGGCCATTCCTATCTGGCGGAACGCTGGCTGCAGGATGCGCGGACGAAGGACGAGACGGTGCGTCAGGCAATGGACGACAACGCGCTGGTCGCGGATCTGGAAACGTTATGGCGCGACGAGGTTCTGCCGGTCTTTATTGCTGAAGGCATGGGAAATGATGCGCAGGCCTATATCGGCGTGCTGCGGGAGCGTTTACGCAATCCCTTCCTTGCCCATCGACTGGCCGATATCGCCGGTAATCACGATGAGAAGAAGCGCCGACGCTTTGCTCCGGTCATTGCCGCAGCGGACCGGCTGGGATTGAGCCTGCCGCAATCAAAGCTGCGCGCGGCGCTTGCCACCATCAGAAAGTAACGGAGCTTTTCATGCAGCGTATGGGAATGGTGATAGGCGTCAAGCCGGAGATGATCGCGGAGTATAAAAGGCTGCATGCCGCCGTCTGGCCGGAAGTTCTGGCGCTGATCAGCGATTGCAATATCCGTAACTACACGATTTTCCTGCGGGAGCCGGAAAACCTGCTGTTTGGCTATTGGGAGTATCATGGCACCGATTTCAGCGCCGATATGGCGAAGATGGCGGCAAGCCCCAAGAACCAGGAATGGTGGTCTTTTACCATTCCCTGCCAGAAACCGCTCGAAAACCGCAGGGACGGCGAGTGGTGGGCTATGATGGAAGAAACCTTCCACCACGACTGAACGATTTCCATAGGCACTGACCGCGAGTAAACGGCCATGACAAAAATTACTGATCTGCGTGTTTTCGACCTGCGCTTCCCCACATCCCAGAGCCTGGACGGCTCCGATGCGATGAACCCCGACCCGGATTATTCGGCGGCTTATGTCATTCTCGACACGGATGAGCCGGGGCTTAAAGGCCACGGCCTGACCTTCACCATCGGCCGGGGCAACGATATTTGCTGCATGGCCATCGAAGCGATGCGTCACCTCGTCGTCGGCACCGATCTTGCCACGGTCACCGAGAACCCCGGCAAATATTGGCGGCATCTGACCAGCGACAGCCAGCTGCGCTGGATCGGCCCCGACAAGGGTGCGATGCATCTCGCCACCGGCGCCGTTGTCAACGCAGTGTGGGATTTGCTGGCCAAGAAAGCCGGCAAGCCGGTGTGGCAGCTGGTGGCTGATATGAGCGCCGAAGAAATCGCCGATATCGTTGATTACCGTTATCTTACTGACGTGCTGACCCGGGACGAGGCGCTCGCAATTCTCAAGAAAGCCGAAAGCGGCAAAAAGGAACGCATCGAGACGCTGAAGAGCGAAGGTTACGCCTGCTATACGACTTCCGCAGGCTGGCTCGGTTATGACGACGCCAAGCTGCGCCGTCTTTGCCAGGAAGCCATCGATGCCGGTTTCAACCATGTGAAGATGAAGGTTGGACGTGATCTGGAGGATGACATTCGCCGTCTCACCATTGCCCGCGAAGTGATCGGCCCCGACCGTTATCTGATGATCGATGCCAATCAGGTGTGGGAAGTGGACCAGGCAATCGAGTGGGTGAATAAGCTCGCCTTTTCCAAGCCCTTCTTCATCGAAGAACCGACCAGCCCGGATGATGTCGCCGGCCATCGCAAGATTCGCGCAGCCATTGGTTCCGTGAAGGTGGCGACGGGCGAAATGTGCCAGAACCGCATCATGTTCAAGCAGTTCATCGCTGAAGGCGCGATCGATGTGGTGCAGATCGACAGCTGCCGTATGGGTGGCCTCAACGAAGTGCTGGCGGTGCTGCTGATTGCCGCCAAATACAATCTGCCGGTCTGGCCGCATGCCGGCGGCGTCGGGCTTTGCGAATATGTGCAGCACCTGTCGATGATCGACTATCTGGTGGTTTCAGGCACCAAGGAAGGTCGCGTCATCGAATATGTGGATCACCTACACGAGCATTTCATCGAGCCCTGCGATATCAGAAACGCCGCTTATATGCCGCCGAAACTGCCGGGTTTCTCCATCGAAATGAAGCCGGAGTCGATTGAAACCTACACTTTCGAGGGATGATCGAAAGAGAGCAGCGCCGCTTGAAGGCGCTGCCACTCAGCGTCGTTACCCGGAAGGCCGAAACGGATGTCGTCTGGCCTTTCATCGAAAATGCGCACGAGTATCCCGAGACGGCCGAGATGGTCGAACAGGGCCTTGGCACGCTCGTCCCGCACCAGTGTGAACAGAGGCGTGCCGCCAACCCCGTTCAGACCCGCTTTTTCCAAAAGGCGATTCATGCACCGTGCTTCATCCGCGAGACGCAGCCGCATCGCAGATTGCCACGTTCCATCCGCCAAGGCTTCCGTTGCAATGTGCAGCGCCGGGCCGGAAACCGCCCATGGGCCGAGCCTCGCCTCCAACCCCGCAGCGATATCAGGGTGCGCAATTGCAAAACCAAGCCGGATTCCCGCCAGGCCATAAAATTTGCCGAAGGAACGAAGGACGACCAGAGCATGCCGATCAACGCTATCCGCAAGGCTCTGGGCGCCTCCGGTTTCGATGAAGGCTTCATCCACCACCAGCAGGCCGCCGTTTCGATGCATTGAATCGGCGAGCCGCAAAAGAGTTTCGCGATCGATGATACGTCCGTCGGGATTGTTGGGATTGACCACCACCACGTAGTCGTGAGCGATCAGGTCGCTGACATGCTCCACTTCCCTCATGGTCAGCCCGGCCATGCGTGCGGTGCGGGCATGTTCCGCGTAGGCAGGTGACAGCACTGCGCCGCTCTTGGCGCCCCGGGCAAGTGCGGTTTGAGCCAGCAGCGGCATGAGCATCTGGGTGCCGGGCGATAGCGTGACATGTCGGGCGGAGGGTGCGCCGAAATGGGGTGCGGCCAGCCGTTTCAGATAGTCGGCCGTCTCGGGCTCCGGCAGGCGAGCGAATGCGCTGGCGGGAATGGCAGAATACGGATAGGGATGCGGGTTGATTCCGGTCGAAAGGTCGATCCACGGTTCAGACGCGTCTGGAAACATCAGGCGCGCTCTGCCGAGATTGCCGCCGTGGCGGATCGCAGCCTGTGCCATTTCTGATATTGTCTCGCCCATGTTCTTCGCTCTCGCTTTCCTGTCGCTCGTGATCGAACGCCTGACCGGTTATCCGGACTGGCTGTTCAAACATATCGGCCATCCTGTCACCTGGGTCGGTTCGCTTATCGCGCTGCTGGACCAAAAATGGAACCGGGACAGCGCGTCATTTTCACGGCGCAAGGCCGCGGGTGTTGTGGCGCTGGTTGTTTTTGTCGGGCTGACGGTGATCCTTGCATGGTTTGCGCAATCTGTTCTGCTTTTCCTGCCCTTCGGACTTCTGGCGGTCGCCATCCTCGGTGCTTCGCTTCCGGCACAGAAAAGTCTGGAACAGCATGTGGAGGCGGTTGCGACTGCGCTGGAGCGTGAAGGAGTTGAGGGTGGCCGCAAGGCTGTCTCGATGATCGTCGGCCGCGACCCGCAAAAGCTGGATGAGGCGGCGATCTGCCGGGCGGCGATCGAAAGTCTCGCCGAGAACTTTTCCGATGGCATCGTCGCCCCTGCCGTCTGGATGGGGCTTCTGGGCCTGCCAGGTGGTGCGGCCTATAAGGCGGTCAATACGGCCGACAGCATGATAGGTCATCGTTCGCCTCGCCATGAAGCGTTCGGCTGGGCTTCGGCCCGGCTTGACGATCTCATCAATCTGCCCGCTTCGAGATTGAGCGGCAGCCTGTTTGTGGTCGCCGCATTTTTTGTCGAGGGCGCGTCGCCAAAAGCGGCCATTGCCGCGATCCGTCGCGATGCGCGCCACCACCGCTCTCCCAATGCAGGCTGGCCGGAGGCGGCGCTGGCCGGCGCGCTGGGTTTTGCGCTTGCCGGACCGCGTTCTTACGGCGGACAGATGATCGAAGCGCGTTTCATGGGGGACGGCGGAAGGTCTGCGCTGGTCGCCGGCGATATTCGCACGGCGTTGCGGCTGGCACGGATTGCGGACCTGTTGCTGATCGGCCTATTCGGACTTCTGGCGATCCTTATCGCGCTATAGCCAGCAGACCGTCGAGATCGAGGTGCTGTTCCATATGCGCAGCCAGACGGTCGAGAACCGCATCCACCTGCGCATCATAGTTCAGGTCGGTGCCGCACCCGCCGAGACGCTCCAACCATGCGCCGCGCTGGCTATCATGAGCAAAAAGGCCGTGAATATAGGTGCCGAAGACACGACCGTCGGGTGAGATGCTTCCATCGTGATGCCCGTCGATCGTCGAAAACACCAGATTGCCTGCTGCTCCCGTGGTTTTCCCCACATGCATTTCGTAGCCGGATAAACCAACACCATCAAAGCTCACGCCTTGAACGGAAACGAGTCGCTTGTCACCCGTCAAAACCGTGTCGACATCAAGCAGGCCGAGCCCGTCCACAGTCGCAGGTGATCCCTCGATACCGTCAGGATCCGCAACGGTTTTTCCGAGCATCTGGTAGCCACCGCAAAGGCCGAGAACGTAGCCGCCGCGGCGCACATGCGCCTTTATGTCGATGTCCAGACCCGCATCTTTCAGCACGGCGAGATCGGCAATGGTGGATTTTGAACCGCACAGCAAAACCAGCCGGCAATCGGCGGGAATGGTCTCGCTCGGCCACACGCGGATCAGTTCCACGTCCGGCTCCATGTCCAGAGGGTCGAGATCATCGAAATTGGAAATGTGCGGCAGGATCGGCACGGCGATGCGGATCTTTGCGCCGGGTTTTCGCTCAGCCGGGCCGGAAAGACCGAGCGCGTCTTCAGCCGGCAGTTTCGTGGCATCGGAGAAATGTGGCAGAAGGCCTATCGAGGCCCAGCCTGTCCTTTTCTGAATTATCCGCATGCCGTCCGAAAACAACGCGGGATCACCGCGAAAGCGGTTGACGATGAAACCTTCGATCATCGCCGCATCGTCAGGTTCGAGGACGGCTTTGGTACCGACAAGGCTGGCGATGACGCCGCCGCGGTCAATATCGCCGATGAGGATCACAGGCGCGTCAGCAGCTCTCGCAAACCCCATATTGGCGATATCATTGGCACGCAGATTGATTTCGGATGCGCTGCCCGCCCCCTCCACCAGCACCAGATCGGCCTGTTGTTTCAGGCGGTTGAAGCTATCCAGCACGCGCGGCATCAACCCGGCTTTCAGGTGCTGGTAATCGGCTGCTCTGGCATTGCCGGCGATTTTGCCCTGAACCACCACCTGTGCCCCGGTCTCGCTCTGCGGTTTCAGAAGAACCGGATTCATGTGGACAGAGAGGGGTACGCCAGCGGCCCGCGCCTGCAGCGCCTGTGCTCGGCCGATCTCGCCGCCGTCGGCGGTAACGGCCGCATTATTCGACATGTTCTGTGGTTTGAACGGCATGACGGACAGGCCGCGCCTGACGAAGGCGCGGGCTAGACCGGCCACCATCAGCGATTTGCCGACATCCGAGCCGGTTCCCTGAAACATCAGAACCCGTGCGGCCATGTCAGAATTCTATCCCTGGCTGTGCTTTCACGCCCGCCTTGAAATGATGTTTTACCAGCGTCATCTCCGTCACCATGTCGGCGGCGTCGATCAGCGGTTGCTTGGCATTGCGGCCGGTGACGATGATGTGCAGATCGGGCCGACGGCTGGCCAGCGTCGTCACAACCTCGTCAAGCGGCAGGTAATCATAACGCAATGCGATATTCAGTTCGTCGAGTATCAGCAGGCCGATCGTCTGGTCAGCCATCAGTGTCACGGCTTCTTCCCACGCCTTCGCGGCAGCGGCAACATCGCGCTTCAGATCCTGCGTATCCCAGGTGAAGCCTTCCCCCATGGTACGCCACACCACCTTGTCACCGAACAGAGCCAGCG
Source organism: Rhizobium sp. ZX09 (assembly GCF_017357485.1). Classification (NCBI taxonomy): domain Bacteria; kingdom Pseudomonadati; phylum Pseudomonadota; class Alphaproteobacteria; order Hyphomicrobiales; family Rhizobiaceae; genus Rhizobium; species Rhizobium sp. ZX09. The sequence goes on along the minus strand of NZ_CP031363.1, from coordinate 2,649,681 downwards.
CCTGCTGTTCGCCGGTCGACCATGCACCCTTGATGAATTGCACGACGCCGACCCTGCGCCCGATGCCGAGCATACGCAACGCAAGGCCGAAGGCGGCCGTGGACTTGCCCTTGCCGGGGCCGGTATTGATCATCAGCAGACCTTTTTCGATGGTCTTTGCCGCGACTTCGGCATCCTGCACCGTCTTGCGGTTGACCATTTTCTGCCGATGGCGCTCGGCTTCGTTGTCGCTGATGTCGCGTGTCATCGCATATTCCTTCTTCACTCCAGCAGCCGGGAACTTATCCCTGCCCTTCGGAGCGGCGACTATACCCAATTTGCCGCACCCGGCAATGCGCGAGCCACGGGGGGCGGCATTGACCCCAAAGCCCGTTCGGCCTAAGGGTAAGGAACTGACGGTCTTTCCCCGGCAACGGGAAAAGCTAAGAGGGAACACGGTTCCACCCTGAAACGGGTCATTCCGTGGCTGCCCCCGCAACTGTAAGCGGCAAGCCCGCACCGTAAAGCCACTGGACCAGAGAGACGGTTCGGGAAGGCGGTGTCCGGGCGCTCATCGAGCCGCAAGCCAGGAGACCTGCCGTTTCAGGAAAAACGTCTACCGGGCGGGGTGCTCCGGTCAGTCGATGACGTCGAACAGCCGGTCTGTGCCTGTGCGCATACCGTTTTCGATATCCGCACCCCAAAGAATTTGACTTGGCGCGGGAACGATACGGTTTGGATATTTCAGCGACATCTTCACATGCTGGTGGAAACGCGCAGGATGAAACGGCGTCCGGTGTGGTCGTTTTCGTTTGCCGAAGCTGTCGCGACGAAGCTGATCCCAGCGCCGAGCCACGTGCCGGCTCACGTCTTGCCGAGGCCGTCACCGCAGAGGCGGAAGCGTCCGGCATCGCGGTCCGTTCCGTCAATTGTCTCGCCAACTGCAAACGTGGCCTCAGTGCCGTGCTGCGCAGCGCCAATGGCTGGTCCTATGTGTTTGGCGGGCTGAAACCCGACGATGCAGGGGACCTGCTGACCGGCGCGCGGCTTCTTTCTGCGTCTTCAGATGGCCTGATGCCCTGGCGCGGCCGCCCCGAACCATTAAAGCGCGGCATGGTGGCGCGCATTCCCCCATTCGATTTTACCGAGGAGAGATCATGAGCAACCATCTGGACCGCGTTCCCTGCACCATCGTCACCGGTTTTCTGGGGGCGGGAAAAACGACGCTGTTGCGGGGTCTTCTGGAAAAGCTGGACGGCAAGCGGCTCGCAATCATCGTCAATGAATTCGGCGATATCGGTATCGACGGCGAAATCCTGAAAGGCTGCGGCATTGAAAGCTGCCCCGAAGAAAACATCGTCGAACTGGCCAACGGCTGTATCTGCTGCACGGTGGCTGACGATTTCCAGCCCGCGATCGAACAGATTCTCAGCCGCCAGCCGAAGGTGGAGCATATTCTGATCGAGACCTCGGGTCTTGCCCTGCCTAAGCCGCTGGTCCAGGCTTTCCAATGGCCGGCCATCAAGAGCCGCGTGACCGTGGACGCCGTTGTGGCCGTGGTGGATGGCGCCGCCCTTGCTGAAGGAAAGGTCGCGCACGACATGGAGGCGCTCGCTGCTCAGCGGGCCAATGACGAGGCGCTTGATCACGATGATCCGGTTGAGGAAGTTTTCGAGGACCAGGTCGCCTGCGCCGATCTCATCGTTCTCACCAAGGCCGATCTTCTAGATGAAGCCGGCCTCGACAAGGCGAGGGCGCATGTGCTCGAACATCTGCCGAAGGCGGCGAAGATCGTTGTGGCCTCCAATGGCGCCATCGACCCCGCCGTGCTGATCGGTCTTGGTCTTGCCGTTGAAGAGGATATCGAAAACCGCCGCACCCACCATGACGGTGAACTCGACCATGAACACGACGATTTCGACAGCTTCGTGATCGACCTGCCGGCCGTGGCCGATCCGGAAGCACTGGCGGCGCGCATTGCCGAAACGGCTGCGGCTGAAAACGTCCTGCGCATCAAGGGCTTCGTCGAAGTTTCCGCCAAGCCCATGCGTCTGCAGGTGCAGGCGGTCGGAAGCCGGGTCAATCATTATTATGACCGCCCCTGGGCAGCGGGCGAGCAGCGCCGCAGCCGACTGGTCATCATCGGCGAAAAGGGCATCAATCGCGAAAAGATCGAACAGATGCTGGCCGCCTGACGATGCATATTCTTGCCACCACATCCTCGTCTCTCGACGATCTGATCGAGCCGGTTGACCTCAACCAGCCTCGATCGGATGTGGTGATGCTGTCGTTTTCGACAAGCGATCTTGCCGGGCTTGAGCAGGCGTGGCGACAGGCGGACAGTGTGCTCCCCAGCCTGTCCGCCGCAAACCTCGCCGAGCTTCGCCATCCCATGTCGGTTGACCTGTGGATCGAAAAGACGGCGGAGCATGCCACGGTCATTCTTGTCCGAATCCTCGGTGGAGCGGAACGCTGGCGTTATGGAGTTGATCAGCTTTCCAGCATGGCGCGCCGACGTGGCATAAAGCTTCTGCTTCTGCCCGGCGAATGCAGTGAAAGGGACGAAAAGCTCGAAGCGGCGTCGACCGTGGACACACACATCCTGACATCTGTCCTTTCTTTTTTCCGCGAAGGCGGAAGAGAGAATATGAGCCGCCTTGCCGGTGGCCTCGCCGCTCTGGCGAGAGACGACGCGTGGCCGGCGATAGAGGCTGAGCCATTGGCGAAAGCCGGCTTTTATCGGCCCGGGTTGGGGGTGTTGGGGCAAACGGAGGCCTGCTCTGGCTTCCAGGCTGCCGCGCCCGTTCTGCCTATTGTCTTTTATCGCTCCATGTTGCTGGCTGCGGATGCAGCGCCGGTGGATGCGCTCTTTCACGCGCTTTGCGAGCGCGGTTTCTCCCCGGTGCCGATTTTTGTCAGCGGCCTGAAGGATGGCGACGCCCTTCGCTTTCTCGAAAAGGCGCTGAGAGATATTCAGCCCGCTGCCATCGTTGCCGCGACGGCCTTTGCCAGTCAGAGCGATGCCGATGGCCATACGCTGTTCGATCGGCTTGGCGTCCCCGTTTTCCAGGTCGCCATGGCGACGACCCGCCGCGACGGCTGGGCGGCGAATGCGCGTGGACTAAATCCGTCCGATCTTGCCATGCATATTGTGCTGCCTGAACTGGATGGCCGGATTTTCGCAGGCGTGATTTCATTCAAGCAGCCTCGGACCGATGGCGGTATCAGTCTCGTAAACATGCCGGAGGCGGATCGTGTCGAACAGGTGGCAAGCCGCATCGCGGCTTTCCTGCGTTTGAAAAATAGCTCGCCGGAGGAGCGGCGCATTGTCGTTCTGATGCCGGATTATCCGGGTGCAGCCCCGGGGCGAACCGGTTACGCCGTTGGTCTCGATGTGCCGCAAAGTGTGCTCGAAATGCTGCGAGATCTTGCTGATGCCGGCTATTGCGTCGAAGATATTCCCGAAACGGCAAGGGCGCTGCTCGATCGCCTCGAGCAGCAGGAAGCGACGATCGATCTTGCGGACTATCGAGGTTTTCTTTCGGGTTTGCCTAACGATGCCGCGTCCTCCTTGAACGCGACATGGGGAGCTGCGGAAAGTGACGAAGCTTTCGCCGATGGCAGGTTTCATTTTCGCGTCGCGCGTTTCGGCCAGATCTTCGTGGCGCTTGCGCCGGACAGGGGGCGCAATGAGGACCGCCGGGTTGACTATCACGATCCCGCCCTGCCACCGCGCCACGCGCTTGTTGCCTTCGGCGCATGGATGCAGCGCGTGGCATCCGCCCATGCCATCGTGCATGTGGGCGCGCACGGTACGCTGGAATGGCTGCCGGGCAAGACAGTGGCGCTTTCCCGCAAGTGCTTTCCGGAAATTGTCACTGGTCCGCTGCCGGTGATTTATCCGTTTATCGTTTCCAATCCCGGTGAGGCGGCGGTGGCGAAACGGCGTATTGCAGCCGTCACCATCGGCCATATTCCGCCGGTGCTGGTTAATGCCGGGCTTTCGCCGGAACAACTGGCGCTTGAACAGCTGGTCGACGAATATGCGCAGGCCGATGGGCTCGATCGGCGCCGGCGCGACCGGCTGGCGAAGCTGATCATTGAAAAAGCGCAGGAAACCGGGCTTGCAACCGAGGCCGGCGTGAATACGAAAGACGATGCCGACGCCGCCCTCTCACGCATCGACGCCTTTCTCTGTGATCTCAAGGATTTTGCGATCAAGGACGGCCAGCACATTTTCGGCCGCTGCGCCGAAGGTGAGGCTGATCCTCTGAGACTTCAAAGCGCCCGGGCCGAGAAGGCGGCCTTGCTTGCCGCACTCGATGGCCGGCACGTTGCTCCCGGTCCTTCCGGCGCACCGGCACGGGGCCGGATCGATGTACTTCCCACGGGCCGCAATCTTTATGCAGCGGATCCGCGCACGATGCCGACGCCCACCGCTTTTGAACTCGGGCGCATGGCCGGCGAAGAGGTGCTCCGTCATCATCTGCAGAGCCACGGGGATTGGCCGAAACATCTGGTGTTCGATCTCTGGGGAAGTGCCAGTCTTCGCAACGGCGGCGAGGATGTGGCGCAGGCGCTGCACCTGATGGGAGCGCGGCCAATTTACGACGCCGGCACCGGCCGCGTTACCGGCATCGAGGTGCTGCCGCCGGCCAGCCTCGGCCGTCCACGCGTTGATGTCACGTTCCGCATTTCCGGTCTGTTTCGGGATATGTTTCCTGCGCTGATCGCGCTTCTCGATGCTGCCGCCAAGGCCGTGGCGCGGCGTGAAGAAGCGCCGGGCGACAATCCGCTTGCGGAAGAGGCGGCTCTGCTCGGTCATGTACCACCGCGGATTTTCGGCTCTGCGCCCGGCACCTATGGTGCCGGTATTGAGGAGAAGCTCGCCAGCGGCAAATGGGACGAACGCGAGGAACTGGGTAAAGCCTACTTAGATGCGGCAAGTCACGCATTCGGGGGTGCGGACGGGCTGGAGATTTTCGAGGATGCCGGATTTGCGCAGGCGGTGCGCCGGGCTGATCTTCTGGTTCACACCGGCGATGATCCCGGCCGCGATCTTCTGGACGGTTCTTCCGATGTCGCTTTCATTGGCGGCTTTTCCGCTGCCAAGGCTGCACTTGGAGGCGTTGCCGATATCGTGGCGCTGGATACGACCGATCCGGCGCGCCCACGGGCAAGATCGATGACACAGGCCCTGACGCGGGTGGTGCGGGCCCGGGCCGTCAATCCGCGCTTCATCGAAGGCCAGATGCGACATGGTCCACGCGGTGCGGCGGAGTTTGCCGAGACGGTGGACCGGCTGGTCGGCTTTGCCGAAACCACCAATGCGGTGTCGTCATCGTTGATCGAAGCCCTTCACGATGCCTATTTCGGCAATGAAGCGGTGCGCGATTTCATCCTGCGCGAAAACCCGAAGGCAGCGCGGGTGATGGCGGAACGTTTCTTGTCCGCCCGCCGCCGCGGCCTGTGGCACAGTCGCCGAAACGCGGTGGATGCGGAGCTTGAAATGCTGCTTTTGCCCCGTCCGGAAAGGGTCGGCGCGTGATGACGGCCTTATTCAATCCCGTTCAGCCAGTCAGCCGCCGCGGCGCATGCCCGGCTCTCTCTGCACCCATGCCCACCGGCGATGGTCTCCTGTCACGGATCGCATTCGAAGAGGATATCACGCCCCTTGAGATGAAGAGGCTTTGCGATCTTTCGGATTTCCATGGCAATGGCTTGATGGACATTACCGCCCGGGGCAGCCTGCAATTTCGCGGTCTGTCGCCCGAGAGCGCGCGCTTTCTGGAAAAAGAGGTTCTGGCGCTTGGTCTACCGCTTCGCGATGGGCTGGCGGTTGAGGTGTCGCCCTTATCCGGTCGTGACGAGGCGGAAATTGCCGATGGCCGTTCTCTTGCAGACGAGATTCGCCGGGAGGCAAAAGCGCCGGGACTTGCTGAAAAACTCGCCGCCAAAATGTCTGTGGTGATCGACGGTGGCGGATATGTTTCCATGGGAGATTTGCTCGCTGACATCCGCCTGAAAGCACAGCGTCTGGAAGGGCAGGTCTTCTGGCGCCTGTTTGTGGGCGGTCCGGAAAGCAGCTCGGTGGATGCGGGGCTGGTTGGCGCCGGCGCCGCAGCTGGTGTCGTCCTTGAATTGCTCGCGCTTCTGGCAAAAAAAGGTCCGCTCGCCCGCGGTCGCGATCTGGATCGGAAGATGATTGAAGCGATCTGTGGTGATCATCTGGTGGATTGGGCCGGAAGCGAGGCATCCCCGTCCTTCGTGCCTTTGGGTTTGATGGCCGCAGGCGGGGCCGGTTTTGCTGCAGGCGTCGCGCCTGCCTTCAGTCAGATCAAAGCCAATGATATAGCACGTCTTTGCGAAGCGGCCGCCGTGCTCGGTATTCAGTCTCTTCGGCCAGCGATAAATCATAGCCTGCTGTTTTTCGGTTCCCAGCGCGCGTGCGGCGCACTGCTTGCGAGTGCCGGAACATCGGGTTTCGTCACGGCTGCCGGCGACGGGAGATCTTCCATAGCAGTCTGTCCTGGCGCTCCCGGTTGCGCGTCGGCCTTTTATCCTACTCACGAACTGGCTTCCTTTGCGGCAGGCGCTTGCGCCCCGCTGCTCGACGGTTCCGTGACCCTGCATATTTCTGGATGCGGCAAAGGCTGCGCCCATCCCGCGCCGTCGCTTCTGACCTTTTCAGGTTCCGATAATGGCATGGCTTTTTCGATTTTTGGCCGCGCCGGTGATTCGCCGGACGGCATTTTACCCTTTGCACAACAAAGAGCGGCGCTTTCGCGGCTTGCCCGTCTTTATGAAAAAGAACATAAGCCCGGGGAAAACGCCGCTGGCCTGTTTGCCCGTCTGGGCAGGCAGGCAATTGTCGCGGCGCTTCGACAGGATGACCGATGACCGACTATGACTATATTCGCGATGGCAATGCGATCTATGAGCGCTCCTTCGCCATAATACGCGAGGAAGCGGATTTGTCCGCTTTTGCCGAGGATCAGGCGGACATCGCCATTCGCATGATTCATGCCTGCGGGCTGGTTGAGGCCGCCGCCCATTTCCGTTTCTCCCCGGATTTTGTCTCTGCCGCGCGTGGCGCACTCCTTGCGGGCAAGCCCATCCTTTGCGATGCGGAAATGGTCGCCCATGGTGTGACGCGCGCGCGCCTGCCAGCCGCCAATGCGGTCATCTGCACACTTCGTGATCCGCGCACGCCCGACATTGCGAGGTCCATCGGCAATACACGTTCGGCCGCCGCGCTTGATCTCTGGGCGGAGCACATGAACGGTGCTCTGGTGGCGATCGGCAACGCGCCAACAGCCCTGTTCTATCTTCTGGAGATGCTCGAAAAGGGCGCGCCTCGCCCCGCCGCCATCATCGGCATGCCGGTCGGTTTCGTCGGCGCAGCGGAATCGAAGGATGCGTTGGAAGTCAGTACGCTCGGCATTCCCTACGCCATCGTCAAGGGACGCATGGGCGGCTCGGCCATGACGGCTGCCGCCGTCAACGCGGTTGCGAGGGCGGGCCTGTGAGCGCGGCTCTTTTTGAACATCGTAAGGGGAAACTCGTCGGCGTCGGCACCGGTCCCGGCGATCCTGAACTGCTGACGCTGAAAGCGGTGCGTGCCATCGAGGCAGCCGACGTTCTGGCTTTCTTCTGCAAAAAGGGCAGTAGCGGTAACGGCCGTGGTATCGTCGAGGCCTTTATCCGTCCGGGCACGCTTGAAATGCCGTTGGTTTACCCCGTCACGGTCGAAAGCGACAAGAACGGTGAGGATTATCGCGATGCGATCGCCCGATTTTTCGATCAGTCGGCGAAGGACATTGCAGCACATCTCGAAGCCGGCAGGAATGTTGCCGTGCTCTCGGAAGGCGATCCGCTGTTCTATGGCTCCTATATGCATCTGCATCTGCGGCTTGCGCCGTCCTATCAGGCGGAAGTCGTAGCCGGCATCACCGCCATGTCCGGCTGCTGGTCCATGGCTGGGCTGCCGCTGGTGCAGGGAGACGATATTCTGAGCGTGCTTCCTGGAACGCTTGCAGAAGATGTTCTTTCTGACCGTCTTTCCGGCACGGACGGGGCGGTCATCATGAAAGTCGGGCGCAACCTGCCCAAAATCCGCCGTGCACTGGAAAAGGCCGGCAAGCTCGAACAGGCGCTTTATGTCGAGCGCGGCACCATGGCCAACAGCCATGCAGTGCGGCTCATCGAGCGGGATGCTTCGCCTGCACCCTACTTTTCGCTGGTTCTTGTACCTGGCTGGAAAACGAGGCCCGGCGCGGGTGAAGCACCATGACCGGCAAGCTCGTCGTCGTCGGGCTGGGTCCCGGTAATGCTGCACAGGTGACGCCGGAGGCGCTTGCCGCTGTCGCGGCATCCGACGATTTTTTCGGCTACATTCCTTATCTCGACCGGCTGTCGCTTGGGCCCCATCAGCGCCGCCATGCCTCCGACAATCGCGAGGAGATCTCCCGCGCTGAACAGGCCCTTCGGCTTGCGGCCGAAGGCGGCAGGGTCTGCGTGGTTTCCGGTGGTGATCCCGGTGTCTTCGCCATGGCGGCGGCCATCTGCGAGGCAATCGAAAATGGTCCATCCGAATGGCGCGACATCGATGTTTCCGTCGTGCCCGGCGTGACGGCGATGCTGGCGGTGGCGGCAAGAGCGGGTGCGCCGCTCGGGCATGATTTTTGCGCCATTTCACTGTCGGACAATCTCAAACCCTGGGGAATCATCGAGAAACGACTGATCGCAGCGGCGCAGGCGGGTTTCGTGATGGCCTTCTATAATCCTGTCAGCAAGGCGCGGCCGCATCAGCTCGGCACGGCTTTTGACCTGTTGCGGGTGCACCTGCCCGGATCGGTGCCGGTGATCTTCGGCAGGGCGGCAGGCCGCCTGGATGAGCGCATACGGGTCGTGCCGCTATCGGAGGCGTCGAGCGACATGGCAGACATGGCGACCTGTGTCATTGTCGGTTCGGAAGAAACGCGTTTGATCGAACGTCCCGGAAAAGAACCGATCGTTTATTCGCCTCGTTTTTCGAAAAGAGAAAACTGATGGTGGATGGCGGTGAGCGCAGTCGCTATATCCGGCACCGTTACGCTTGTGGCGGCCGTGTCGCACGACTGCCTCGGCCGCTCGATCATGATAACCGGCAGATGGAGTTGTCTGGCCGCTTCGATCTTGCCGTAACTTGCTGCGCCACCCGAGTTTTTCGATATCACGACCTCAATGCGGTTTTCTTCCAGCATACGGATTTCGTCCTCCGTTGCGAAAGGACCGCGTGCAGTGATGTAACGCGCATCCGGCAACTTCAGCGGCGGTTCCACGGGATCGACGCTGCGGATGAGATAGTTGTGCTGGGGCGCGGCCTCAAAAGGAAGAAGCTCCTGTCGACCGAGCGCCAGAAACACGCACCTGCCTTGGCCGCCAAGCGCGACGACCGCCTGATCGATGCTCTCGACACTTTGCCAGTTATCGCCCGGCTGACGCTGCCAGGCAGGACGCGAAAGCCTGATGAGCGGAACGCCTGCGCGCTTCGACGCCTCCACGGCATTGGCGGAAATTCTGGCGGCATAGGGATGGGTCGCATCCACCAGAATATCGAAATTCCCGGCGCGGATGAAATCCGCCAGCCCCGCCGCACCGCCGAAGCCGCCACTGCGCATGGGTACGGGCTGTTCCACCGGGGAGATCGTGCGCCCCGCCATGGAGAGCAGGATACGATAGCTGGAATCCTCGCCCAGCCGGCCGGCCAGGAGGCGGGCATCGGTCGTGCCGCCAAGAATGAGTATGGAGCGTGTCATGACCTCTGAATATTCCGGAACGGGCAAGGCTTCCACCGAAAAGGAAGCAACGCGCTGGCTTTCCATCGTCGGCATCGGCGAGGACGGGCTTGACGGGCTCGGTAAAAATGCGCTGCGGGCAATCGAGGCCGCCGAAGTTGTCTTTGGCGGCAAACGTCATCTGGACCTGGCCGCTGCGTCCATTCGGGGCGAAGCACGGGCCTGGCCCGTGCCATTCGACGTGGAGATGAGGGACGTTCTGGCGCTGCGCGGCAGGAGGGTTTGCGTGCTGGCATCCGGTGATCCGTTCTTCTACGGTGTGGGCGTCACGCTTCTGAGAAGCGTCCCTGTCCAGGAGGCTGTCTCGTATCCTTCGCCTTCGGCCTTTTCTCTCGCGGCTTCCCGGCTCGGCTGGCCGCTGCAGTCGGTCGAGTGCGTTTCGCTGCACGGCCGACCCATCGACCTTTTGCGGCCGCATCTCCATCCCGGCACCCGCATCATAGCGCTGACGTCGGACGAGCGCGACCCGGTTTTGATCGCAAAATTGCTGTCTGCCTCCGGTTTCGGCCGGTCGGAATTCACTCTGCTCGAGGCTTTGGGAGGAGAACAGGAAAGATCGCGCCGCCTCCCGGCGAGCGATTTCGCCGTTGAGGACGTCAATGCTCTGAATGTCGTGGCAATTGACGTTGTTGCGGATCAAGGCGCACGTGTCCTGCCCTTTGCGCACGGACTTGACGATGGCCTGTTCGAACATGACGGGCAGATCACCAAACGCGAAATCCGGGCTGTGACCCTGTCCTCGCTGGCGCCACGCCGCGGCGAACTGCTTTGGGATATCGGTGCGGGTTCCGGCTCGATCGGTATTGAATGGATGCTGTCGCACCCTTCGCTCCGCGCCATTGCCATAGAGCAGCACCCGACAAGGGCGGAACGCATAACGTTTAATGCCGACGTCTGCGGTGTTCCCGGGCTTGAGGTCATGATCGGTTCCGCTCCCGACGCTTTTGAAGGGTTACCCCGTCCGGACGCAATCTTCATTGGCGGCGGCGGCAGTGAAGCGGGTGTATTCGATGGGGCCGTGGAGGCATTGAAATCCGGTGGGCGTCTGGTCGCCAATGCCGTGACGTTGGAAATGGAGGCAGTTCTGCTGGCCGCGCATGCGAGGCTCGGCGGTTCGATTGTAAGGCTGGATGTGTCGCGGGCGGCGGCTGTCGGTTCAATGTCGGGGTGGCGTCCGGCCATGCCGGTGACCCAGTGGAGCTGGGTGAAGCCATGGTGATCGTGGCTGGCATAGGCTGCCGCAAGGGAGCGACGGCGGGGATGATCATCGCTGCCTTGCGCGCTGCCGAGCAGGATTTTGGCGTCAAGGCCGACCGTCTGGCAACTGCGCCACTTAAATCGCGGGAAGCCGGCCTTGCGGAAGCGGCGAAAACCCTTTCCCTGTCGCTCGAAATCGTCGCGCAGCACCGGCTTGACGCGGTTATCTCGAAAACACTGACGTTTTCACGCGCAAGTTTCGAGCGGTCCGGTTTGCCGAGCGTGAGCGAAACCGCGGCGCTTGCGGCAGCGGGAGAGAATGCAAGACTGGTTGCGCCGCGGCTCGTACACGGCGATGTGACGGTGGCCATCGCAACCGCTGACGGTGCCGCCCCAGAGGATGGCGGCTGCGCGATCGAACATGGAGAACACGAATGACGGTTCATTTCATCGGTGCCGGTCCGGGCGCCGCCGATCTCATTACGGTGCGCGGGCGCGATCTTATCGCGGCGTGCCCGGTCTGCCTTTATGCCGGCTCGCTGGTTCCGAAGGCGCTGATCGACTATTGCCCGCCGGGCGCGCGTATTGTCGATACGGCCGCACTTTCGCTGGATGAGATCGAGGCGGAATTCATCGCGGCAGCAAGGGAAGGCAAGGACGTTGCACGGTTGCACTCCGGCGACCTTTCCGTCTGGAGCGCAATGGGCGAACAGATCCGCCGGCTGGAGCAGCTGGGGCTCGATTACAGCGTGACGCCCGGGGTTCCTTCCTTCGCCGCCGCCGCCGCCGCCTTGCAACGCGAACTGACGGTGCCGGAAGTGGCGCAGAGCCTTGTGCTGACGCGGATTTCCGGGCGTGCATCGAAGATGCCTGATGGTGAGACGCTGCAGGCTTTCGGTGCGACGGGCGCGACGCTTGCCATCCATCTTGCCATTCATGCCATCGGCAGGGTCGTGGAAGAATTGACGCCGCTTTATGGTTCCGATTGCCCCGTCGCCATTGTCGTGCGGGCGTCCTGGCCGGATGAGCGGGTCATTCGCGGTAGCCTGTTCGATATCGAAGGCAAGCTTGCGGCCGAGCCTGTCGAGCGCACGGCGCTGATCTTTGTCGGCCGTGGTTTGGCCTCGACGGATTTTCGTGAAAGCGCACTCTACAGTGCAGACTATGTACGCCGCTTCCGGTCTCCAAAGGAGGATGCGGCGGGCTGATGCGACGGGGTGGAGGCGGTGCGTCCCTTCAACGCGCCCTGACGATCGAAAACAAGGATATCCAGTGCTATGGCCGGCGTCCTCAGCGCCGCCGCCGCGGTCACCCAGGCTTTTTCCGCAACGATCGCGCCAAGATCGATAGCGTTGCGATCGGCCAGCTGGAAAGCATGGGCGACGGTGTTGGCGCTGCGAATGGCGTCAGCGAGTTCCCCATCGCCACCTGCCTCCCCTGCCAGCGCCGCCAGCGCATCGAGATCGGCAAGACCTTTTTTGGAGTGCACGTCGAGCATCCCCTGGGCGAGCTTCGTCATCTTGGCGACGCCACCAGCAATCGTTACCCGCTCGACCGGGTGGCTGCGCAGATATTTCAACATGCCGCCGATGAAATCCCCCATGTCGATCAACGCGGCCTCGGGCAGTTCATACAGCGCCTGTCCCGCTTTTTCAGAGGTGTTCCCGGTAGCGCCGAGCACGTGAGTGCAGCCGGTCGCACGCGCCACGTCAATGCCTCGCCAGATGGAGTGGATCCAGGCCGAGCAGGAAAAAGGGATAACGACGCCCGTGGTGCCGAGAATGGAGATACCCCCGAGAATGCCGAGTCTGCCGTTGAGGGTTTTTTCCGCAAGTTTCTCGCCGTCTCGAACGGAAATTTCGACTTCGAAATCAGCCTCCGCACCAGCCACCTCGTGAATGGCGGTTTCGATCATCTTGCGTGGCACGGGATTGATGGCGGGTTCTCCTGGCGGCAGGGGCAGTCCGGGCCGCGTGACGGTGCCGACGCCCATGCCGGCCTTGAAGGTGATACCGCTTCCCGGCTGACCGCGCCGCACCGTGCTTTCGATCAGCGCGCCGTGGGTAACATCAGGGTCATCGCCCGCATCCTTGATGACACCTGCGCGGGCGAAGTTTTCACCCTTTTCCTCGGTCGCGAGGGAAAATGCGGGCCTCGCGCCGCTTGGAAGTTCGACCTCGACAGGGTAAGGAAACTCGCCGGTCAGAAGGGCGGCGCAGGCCGCCTTCGTGGCGGCTGCCGCGCAGGTGCCCGTGGTCCAGCCGCGGCGAAGGGTCTTTCCATCCGTTTCCATATGAATTCCTATAGCCGGGACGGCTTTTTCCGTCATCGTTAAAAAGCAGCCGAGAAGAATGTCGATACCGCAGATTTTGAACAGTATTGCCGCAAAAGGTCCGGCCTTCGAAGCGGGGCACGTCTGGCTCGCGGGCGCAGGGCCTGGAGATGTGCGTTATCTGACGCTCGAAGTGGCGCTGGCACTCTCCCAGGCCGAGATCATCGTGCGTGATGCGCTGGTGAGTGACGATGTCGTGGCGCTCGGTCCCCAGGCGGAGATCGTCTTTGCCGGCAAGCGCGGTGGCAAGCCCTCTGCGACGCAGGACGATATTACCGCCTCGCTGATCAATTTCGCCCGGCAGGGAAAAAAGGTGCTGCGGCTGAAGGGCGGCGATCCCTTTATTTTTGGCCGTGGCGGCGAAGAAGCGGAGGCGCTGGTCCGTGCCGGCGTTCCGTTTCGCATATTGCCGGGCATGACATCTTCGCTGGCGGCGCTGGCTTCTGCGCGTATTCCAGCCACGATGCGTGGGATCAGTCGCGCCGTGACGCTCGCCACCGGTCATGCGGCTGGCACGGAGGAGGACCTGGACTGGCTGGCGCTGGCAAAAACACAGGAGCCTATCGTCGTTTATATGGGTCTGAAGAATATCGGCGCAATTGCAAAGCTTCTGATGCAGGGCGGACGTTCGGCGACGACGCCGGTCGCTGTCATCATGTCGGCGACAACTGAACAAGAGCGCATCTTTATTAGCAAGCTGGAAAGTATAGCTGGCGATGCAATGCGGGAAAATTTCGAAGCGCCGGCCTTGATCGTCATCGGAGAGATTGTGTCGATGCGCGAGCGGCTGGGAGTTTCGCAGGCATGACGGCGCGGGCGATCATCATCGGCGCGCCGCGCTCGGGATCCGGCAAAACCAGCGTGACCATCGGCCTGCTGCGGGCTTTTGCCCGACGCGGCATCAAGGTACGCGGCATCAAGACGGGACCCGATTACATAGACCCGGGTTTCCATGCCTTCGCCACCGGCTCATCAGGTCTTAATCTGGATAGCTGGGCAATGAGGCCAGAGCTGCTGCGGCACCTGTTTTCACAGCACACGCAGGACGCCGATCTCATTCTGATCGAGAGCGCGATGGGCCTGTTCGACGGCATTTCGGTGGCGGAAAACCGTACCGGTTCGGCTGCGGATCTGGCACGGCTATTCGGCATTCCCGTGCTGCTGGTCCTCGATGTGTCCGGTCAGTCGCAGACCGCCGCCGCCGTTGCTCACGGTTTTGCCCATTACGATCACGCCGTAACCATGGCGGCGGTGGTGCTGAACCGGGCCGGCAGCGAAAGGCACAGGCTCCTGTGTACGGAAGCCATCGAAAAAATCGGATTGCCGGTTGCCGGATGCGTGCTGCGCGATCCCTCCCTCATCCTGCCGGAACGTCACCTGGGTCTCGTGCAGGCGAGCGAACATCCGGAAATCGATGCACATATCGAAAGGCTCGCGGACGCAATGGAAAAATCCATCGATCTTGATGCCGTGTTGTCACTTGCCGCACCGGTTGAGCTGTCTCCGGGTTTGAAAACAGCAGCCATCGCGCCGCCCGGCCAGCGCATTGCGCTGGCGGAAGATGCAGCTTTCACCTTCCTTTACCCGCATCTCAAGAAGCACTGGCATGCATCCGGCGCCGAAATCGTGCCTTTTTCTCCGCTCGCCGATGAGGCTCCGGACGGGAGCTGTGATATCTGCTGGCTGCCCGGCGGGTATCCCGAGCTTTTTGCCGGAAAACTCGCGAATGCCGCTGTTTTCAAGGCCGGCATTACCCGCTTTGCCGCGACAAAGCCCGTGCATGGCGAGTGCGGTGGTTACATGGTGATGGGGGCGGCGCTGGAGGATGCCGATGGGGTGACCCATGCCATGACAGGGCTGTTGTCGCATGCCACCAGCTTTGCCACGCGCAAGATGAATCTCGGCTACCGGCAGGCAACAATTGCGGTGAATGGTCCGCTCGGATCGGCAGGGGAAGTTCTGCGCGGCCATGAATTCCATTATGCGCGGGTCATCGACCCCGGCCAAGACGCGCCTTTTGCTGAGATAGCCGACGGGCAGGGTCGCCCGCTCGGGCCATCGGGCGGCAGGCGAGGCCTCGTTTCGGGCACGTTTTTCCACGCCATTGCCCGGGGCGTTTGATCCCGGTGCGGCAAAGTGGAGCAAGCTGTGAAAGTTTGTAGGCTCCGACCGTTAGAAAGTGTTATAGGGTCCTCTCAGAGGGCATGGAAAGACGGAAATACTTCCGGCTCCATGTTCCGTGAAGTCCGGGCCGGAAGCCGTTCTGTCTGCCGCGGCCCGGATCTGCTATCGCGCATTTATCTCGAGCGTGCCTACCGATGATGAAACCCGGATTTTTTCTCTCCGCCGCTCTGGCTGCATCCGTTCTGCTCGCTCCTTTCGGTGTCGGGTTCGATGGTGTGGCTGCTCATGGCGGCGAAGATTATGCGACGCTGGAAAAGCTCGGTGCGGCGCTCTTTGACGATCCCAATCTTTCCATGAACCGAACGATGGCCTGTTCCACCTGCCATATGCAGGCGGCCGGTTTTTCCGATGGACGGGAAAACGACAAGGTTGGGCGCGATGTTTCGCTCGGCGATGACGGTTTCTCACTGGGCGACCGCAACGCGCCGACCGCGGCCTACGCCCGGTTCTCACCGCCTTTCGGCAGGAATGCGGCGGGAGAGTATGTGGGTGGCCAGTTCTGGGACGGCCGCGCCTCGCTGCTGGAGGATCAGGCAGGTGGACCGCCGCTCAACCCCGTCGAAATGGGTATGCCGAACAAGCCCTCGGTCGTGAAGCGACTCAAGGAGAATCCGGATTATGTCGCGGCGTTCGGCACGCAGTTTGGCAAGGATGTTTTTGAGAACGACGACACCGCCTATGCCGCAATGACGAAGGCGCTGGCGAGCTTTGAGCGATCGGACGAGTTCTCGACCTTCGATTCCAGATATGACCGCTTCCTGCGTGGCGAGGAAAAGCTGACTGATCAGGAAGAGCTGGGGCGGGTTCTTATCTCCTCGACGCAATTCACCAATTGCAATACCTGCCACGAAATCCGGGGCGCCAAGGGTCTGGAAGACGGCCTCTTCACCAACCACAAATATTTCAACATCGGTGTGCCCGCCAATACTCCTGTCCGGGCCGTAAATGGCTCGAAGCCGGGCGCAGTCGATCTCGGTCTTGCGCAGAATCCGATCGTCGCCGGTGATCCGGCTGAGCGCGGCAAATTCAAGGTGCCGACGCTGCGCAACGTCGCCGTGACCGGCCCTTACATGCACAATGGCGTGTTCAAGGATCTGCGCACGGTCGTGCTGTTTTACGTGAAATATAAGAGCAAGAAGCCGAGCCGTCAGATCAATCCTGAAACCGGCAGAGCCTGGGACGCGCCTGAGGTGCCTGAGAATATCGCCATGGCGGAACTGACATCAGCGCCGGCGCTGGACGACAAGCGGGTCGACGCCATTGTCGCGTTTCTGATGACACTGACCGACAGGCGCTACGAGCATCTTCTTACGAAGGAAAACGGGCAGACGGCTATGCCGCCTGCCCAGCCTGTATCAAGCCTTACGCCGAAAGCGCCTTGAATTCGGCAAGAACCGCATCACCCATTTCGGACGTGCCGACCTGGCGGCTGCCTTCTGCCATGATGTCGGCGGTGCGGATGCCCTGGTCGAGCACGTTTGCAATCGCTGTCTCGAGTTTCGTTGCCTCATCCACCATGTTGAACGAGTAGCGAAGGCACATGGCGAAGGACGCGATCATGGCGATGGGGTTGGCGATGCCCTTGCCGGCAATGTCAGGCGCCGAGCCGTGGACCGGCTCGTACATCGCCTTGCGTTTGCCGGTCTTGGCGTCCGGTGCGCCAAGCGAGGCGGAAGGCAGCATGCCAAGCGAGCCGGTGAGCATGGCGGCGACGTCGGAAAGCATGTCGCCGAAGAGATTGTCGGTGACGATAACGTCGAACTGCTTGGGTTTGCGCACCAGCTGCATGCCGCCGGCATCCGCCAGCATATGCTCCAGCTGAACATCCCTGTACTTTGCGGCATGGGTTTCGGTGACCACCTGGTTCCACAGCACGCCCGACTTCATCACGTTGCGCTTTTCCATCGAGCAGACGCGGTTGTCGCGGGTGCGGGCCAGCTCGAAAGCGACACTGGCGATCCGCTCGATCTCGAAGGTGTCATAGATCTGGGTGTCGATGCCGCGCTTCTGGCCGTTGCCGAGGTCGATGATCTGCTTTGGTTCACCGAAATAAACGCCGCCCGTCAGCTCGCGAACGATGAGGATATCGAGACCTTCGACAAGTTCCGGCTTCAGGGAGGAAGCGGCGGCGAGTGCCGGGTAGCAGATGGCGGGACGCAGATTGGCGAAAAGTTCAAGATCCTTGCGCAGGCGAAGAAGGCCGGCTTCCGGGCGATGCTCATAGGGAACGCCATCCCATTTCGGGCCGCCGACGGCGCCGAACAGGATAGCATCGGCGGCGAGCGCCTTTTCCATGTCCGCATCGGAAATCGCAACGCCATGGGCGTCATAGGCTGAACCCCCGACCAAGCCTTCGGAGACTGTGAAACCGGCACCTTCAGCGCTGTTCATATAGTCGATCAGCTTGCGGACTTCGGCCATGGCCTCAGGGCCGATACCATCACCGGGCAGAAGGAAAAGCGAACGAACTGTCATAGGAACCCTCCTTGGGCGGCGCGCCGGAAAACATCCAGAAGGGTTTTCGATGGCGGCGAGCACGGCGTCAAACTCGTTCCGTCCTGCATCTGCAAGGTCTTATTGCAGCCGGACGGGATCGGGGGCTTTTTATCTCTGCCTCAGGGGCTTTTCAAGCAAAGCAAAAGCCGATCCGGTACGGTTTTGTACGGGATCGGCTTTTTAGTCTTTTACCTTGACGCATTTTCCTGACGGGCCCGCTTGTGCGAATGCCCGACGTAGAAAGTGGGATCAGGCCCAGGGCCGCGCGGAGGCGTTGGTCTTTTCGAAGGTATCGATTGCGCCGCGATGTTCCAGCGTCAGGCCAATATCGTCGAGGCCATTCAGCATGCAGTGACGCTTGAACTCATCGATCTCAAAACTGATCGTACCGCCGTCGGGACCGCTGATCTCCTGACGTTCAAGATCGATGGAAAGAACGGCGTTTGATCCGCGCGATGCGTCGTCCAGCAGCTTTTCCAGGTTCTCGGGGCTGACGACAACCGGAAGAATGCCGTTCTTGAAACAGTTATTGTAAAAAATATCCGCAAAGCTGGTGGAGATCACGCAGCGGATGCCAAAATCGAGCAGCGCCCAGGGTGCGTGTTCGCGCGATGAGCCGCAGCCGAAATTATCGCCAGCGACGAGGATCTGGGCGTTCTGGTAGGCGGGCTTGTTCAGCACGAAATCGGGATTGGGCGAACCGTCTTCGAGATACCGGGATTCAGCGAAAAGGCCCTTGCCGAGACCGGTGCGCTTGATGGTCTTCAGATAATCTTTCGGAATGATCATATCGGTGTCGATATTGACGACCGGCATGGGCGCGGCAACGCCTGTCAGCTTGGTGAATTTTTCCATCTGTCGCTTCCCGTGTTTCCCTGAACAAAATCTGGCGCTGGCTAAAGCCGGCCGGAGTTAACTGGGGAAATACTGCAAAAAGGGTCGCTTTAGAAGCGCAAACCCGCATTCATCGGTACGCCTTGCGCGCACCGCCGGTGCTTTTTCCGAATTCATCGACCTCAGAGATCGATAATCGTACCCTTGCCGTCGTTCCAGACGCGCATGTCGCGCTGGCTGCGCGGCTTCACAGGGATCGGAGCCGGCTTCAGACGCGCGGACAGGAGGCGGGCTGCGCTAAGAACCGCGAGCACGCCAATGAAAGCGACCGTAAGCGACGCCGTGAAAAGAGCGGCCATGGCCAGAATTGCAATGCCGGATGCGGCGATGAAAAACGAACGTATGCCTTGCATGATCCAAACCTTTCTTTCCAGACGAATGTGGGCCTTCTTCTTCCGGCTTGCAAGAGGATTCAGTGGATTGTCGGCTTGCAGATGTCACAAAAGCTTGACACAAGTGCGGCATGGTCAGTTTTTCCGAAAATATTCCTGTCCGACCGCGCCGTTCGCTGCTGTCCGTCCCCGCGATCAACGTCCGGGCACTGGAGAAAATTCGCGATCTCGATTGTGACGGGGTGATCCTCGATCTGGAAGATTCGGTAGCGCCCGACATGAAGGGCAAGGCGCGGGAGAATCTGAAAACCTTGTTTTCGGAAGCCCCTTTTTTCGGCGGCGAGACCATTATTCGCATCAATCCCCTCTCCACACCTGAGGGGAAGGCGGATCTGCAGCTTGTTCTTTCCTGTCAGCCGAACGCAGTCCTGCTGCCGAAGGTGGAACAGCCGGCGGATATCAATGACGTGGCTGATCTTCTGGCCGAAGCAGATGCGCCCGAAGCCCTGAAAATCTGGGCGATGATCGAGACGCCGCTCGGTGTCCTGAACGCCGCCTCGATTGCAGACGCGGCCCACACGCCGGATGCACGGCTGGCGGCTTTTGTCATCGGGCTGAACGACCTCCGCAAGGAAACGCGCGTTCCAGCGCTGACAGACCGCATGTATCTCGTACCCTGGATGATGCAGGTTGTGCTTGCCGCCCGTGCGTACCGTCTGGAAGTCATCGACAGCGTTTCAAACGACTTTCGTAACATCGAGGCCTTCGAAGCTGAATGCGAACAGGGGCGCGCCATGGGATTCGATGGCAAGATGTTGATCCATCCTGCTCAGATCGAGCCGGCTAACCGGCGTTTCGCCCCGGACGAGACTGCGGTCGCGGAAGCGCGTGAGATCATTGCGGCTTTCGCAAAACCGGAATATGCGAAATTTAATGTCATCAACATGAATGGTCGGATGATAGAACGGCTGCATGTAAACCAGGCCGAAAGGCTGGTCGCCATGGCCGATATCATCGCGCAAAGAAAGGTAAAAACGACGTGAAGGTCTATCGTTTCATCACCGGACCGGACGACGCGAAATTCTGTCACCGGGTTACCGAGGCGCTGAACAAAGGCTGGGAACTCGCGGGTTCGCCAAGCTATGCCTTTAATGCGGCAAGTGGCGTCATGCATTGCGGCCAGGCCGTGACCAAGGTGGTCGAGGGCAAGGAATACCATCCCGACATGAAGCTCGGCGAGCAGTAAGCAGTCATGGCCGCCCCGATCAGCGATCGGCGGCGGCCTCGTCGGCGCTTTCTTCGATCCGCTCCATGTCGTCATCAGACAGGCCGAAATGATGGCCAATCTCGTGGATGAGGACATGAGTGATGATATCACCCAGTGTTTCCTCGTTCTCGGCCCAGTAGTCTAGAATGGGACGTCGATAAAGCGTGATACGGTTTACCATCTCGCCCGTTTCCATGGTGAAACGTTCGGAGATGCCCCGGCCCTCGAAAAGCCCCAGGAGATCGAAAGGGGTTTCGAGTGCCATGTCTTCGAAGACATCGTCGGTCGGGAAATCGGCGATCTCGATGATGAGATCTTTCGTCAGTGCGCGAAATTCTTCCGGCAGGTGGCCATAGGCCTCGATCGCAAGCGATTCGAAGGCGGAAAGTGTCGGCGCATGGCGGTCCCGCCAATCGTCGGTCTGGTCTATGCGGGCCATTTCTGCTCCTTGTTGGAAGGCCCATATAAACACTTGCTGGGCAAATTTCGAGACCTGACTGCCGCGCCTGCCGAAAAAGCATGAAATTCTTGGCGTTACAGTTACTTTTCAAGCCGTCTTCATCTTGACATAAACCGGCGTCTCGCGTAATCGGCACCCAAATTGATGGCGTAGTGCGCCTTCTGTTTATGCCGCCTTTCAAATGGCGGCTTCACCGGCAGACACTCAAAGGGACATCCTGTCCCGACGGGTTTCTACCAAATTCCGACTGATAAAAAGACGGCCAGCTTGCTTAGGCGGGCAGAGCCGGAACGAACATGAAAGGATAAAAAATGTTCGCAGTCATCAAGACCGGCGGTAAGCAGTACCGCGTAGCGGCCGACGCCGTGCTGACCATCGAAAAGCTGGAAGCAGAGGCAGGCGCAACTGTAGAATTCACCGAAGTTCTCGTTGTTGGCGAAGGTGCCGACGCCAAGTTCGGTGCTCCCTTCGTCAAGGGTGCCATCGTCAAGGCTGAAGTTGTCGAGCACAACCGCGGCAAGAAGGTCATCGCCTTCAAGAAGCGTCGTCGTCAGAACTCCAAGCGTTCGCGCGGCCATCGTCAGCATCACACTGTCGTCCGCATCACGGACATCGTTGCTGCCTGATCGGCGCGACACGGGAAACAAGGTTTAAAGGAGAACTCCAATGGCACACAAAAAAGCTGGCGGTTCCTCGCGTAACGGTCGCGATTCCGAATCCAAGCGCCTTGGCGTAAAGAAGTTCGGCGGCGAAGCTGTCATTCCAGGCAACATTATTCTGCGTCAGCGCGGCACGCAGTGGCATCCCGGCGCCAATGTTGGCATGGGCAAGGACCACACGATTTTCGCACTGACCGCAGGTAACGTGAACTTCCGTACGAAGGCCAATGGCCGCGTATTCGTATCTGTGGCACCGAAAGCGGAAGCCGCAGAATAAGCCGGTAAGCGTCATATGCAGCCGGTGTCCCATCGACCCGGCTGAGGCGTATCAGGTTCAGTCAAGAAAACAGGGGAGATGGGGCACCACCCAACTCCCCTTTTTCTTTAACCCCAAGGAGGGACTGAACCATGCAAGCTGAATTGTTGAGGGTTGACCAATCACGGTCACCCGAGGAACGGCCGAGGCCCGATCGGTCGAGGAGCGATTGCCCCGTTTTACTGTCGCAGAGGCTGGTTTTGCGCAAGCCTCACGAAGAAGACATCGACGCCCTTGCCCATCTTGCCAACAATGCCAATATCGCGACCATGGTGTCGCGTATGCCGCACCCCTACACGGCCAAAGACGCCGCGGATTTTGTGCGACGCTCCAAAGCTGGCGAGATTGGCAAGTGCGTCTATGCGATTACCCGCATGGACAATGGCGAGTTTCTGGGCTGCTGCGCGCTCGAACCCCAGGAAGACGAAAAGACGCTGGAGATCGGTTACTGGCTGGGGGAACCCTACTGGAACCGGGGATACATGACCGAAGCGGCGCATGCGCTAATCGACATGGCCTTTCGCACGCGTGAAATCGACCAGATCGATGCCCGTTGCCGGGTCACCAACATCCCG
The DNA here is from genome assembly GCF_017357485.1 of Rhizobium sp. ZX09. Taxonomy (NCBI): domain Bacteria; kingdom Pseudomonadati; phylum Pseudomonadota; class Alphaproteobacteria; order Hyphomicrobiales; family Rhizobiaceae; genus Rhizobium; species Rhizobium sp. ZX09. The sequence continues at coordinate 2,627,151 of NZ_CP031363.1, read as the reverse complement.
TCGCGCCGTGTCATCCAGAAGTGCGGTTTCCAGTTCCAGGGCTCCGGCATGGTCGGTTCGCTGGCGCTCGGTGGCATGGTGCCGGTCGAATGGTATAGGCTGGACCGCAAGACCTGGGTTTCGCTGAAGAGCTGGGGGGACATGGGATGAGCACGCTCGAACTGAGCCGCCGCCGGGCGGCCCCTGCGATAGCGCCACCAGGCCCCTGCCCCGTCATCGAGACATCGCGTCTGGTGCTGCGCCCACAGCGCCTTTCCGATGCCGGCAGCATTGCGGAATCGCTTGGCGATTTTGCGGTAACGAAAATGCTGGCCCGCGTTCCCGCGCCTTACCACAAGCAGGATGCGCTGGAGTGGCTGGTGTTGCGCACCTCCGGCACCCTGCCTGACTGGGATTTCGCCATTACCAGCGGCGACGATACGCTGATCGGCGTCGTCTCGGTGGAATTGCGGCATGGCGAGTGGCATCTCGGCTATTGGCTCAACCGCTTCTACTGGGGCAAGGGTTACATGACCGAGGGGGTGGCCGCCGTCGTTGAGCGGTTCTTTCGCCGCATGCCGGGAGTGACCCTTCACTCCGGCGTGTTTGCGGATAACCCCGCCTCGCTGCGTGTGCAGGAGAAGCTCGGCTTCCGGGTGACCGGTTGTCACCAGATCTACGCCACGGCGCGTGCCGCCATGGTGGCGCATATCGACACGATGGTCACGGCTGAAGATTTCATTAAGCCGCATCGCATTTGAGGAACATTACAAGGCCGGTTTGATCCAGACCGGCCTTGTCTCGCGCATGAGCTTCCCGCACGATAGTCTTTGACCTTGTGAAGAAGCGCTTGTATTCGAAACGACGATATTTTTGTTTGGCGCAGCACGATTGGTTGCGGTGCCCGCAAACCGACAGAACGGCAGTCCGATGAAATTTCTCGATGAAGCAAAAGTCTATATCAAGTCCGGTGATGGCGGCGCGGGTGCCGTGTCGTTCCGGCGTGAAAAATTCATCGAATTCGGCGGCCCCGATGGTGGCGATGGCGGACGCGGCGGCGACGTCTGGGTTGAGGTGGTCAACGGTCTCAACACGCTGATCGACTTCCGTTTCCAGCAGCATTTCAAGGCCTCGATCGGCCAGCACGGCATGGGCAAGACCCGCACCGGCGCCAAGGGTTCCGACGTGGTGCTGCGGGTGCCTGTTGGCACGCAGATTTTTGAGGAAGACAACGAGACGCTGATCGTCGACCTCACCAAGGAGGGCCAGCGCTTTCGCCTGGCCGCGGGCGGCAATGGCGGTTTCGGCAATGCCTATTTCAAATCGTCCACCAATCAGGCGCCGACGCACGCCAATCCGGGTCTTCCGGGTGAAGAAAAGACGGTCTGGCTTCGTTTGAAGCTGATTGCCGACGCTGGTCTCGTTGGCCTGCCTAATGCGGGCAAGTCTACATTCCTTGCAACCGTGACGCGCGCGCGGCCAAAGATTGCCAACTATCCGTTCACCACGCTGCATCCGAACCTTGGTGTCGCGACCATCGATGGCCGTGAATTCGTGCTGGCGGATATTCCCGGGTTGATTGAAGGCGCGCATGAGGGGGTCGGCATCGGTGACCGTTTCCTCGGCCATGTCGAGCGCACCCGCGTGCTTCTGCATCTCGTTTCCGCGCAGGAAGAGAAGGTCGGCAAGGCCTACAAGACCGTCAAAGCTGAACTCGATGCCTATGGTGGCGGACTGACAGACAAGCCGGAAATCGTCGCGCTGTCGCAGATCGACGTGCTGGATGAAAAGGAACTGAAAAAGAAGGCCAAGGAACTGGAAAAGGCCTGCGGCCGTCCGCCGCTTCTTCTGTCCGCTGCCGCGCATATCGGCATGACGGAAGCCCTTCGCGCCCTTCGCGACATCATCGTGTCGGCAAGCAATGGCGGCGAAACCGCCCTTCCCGATCGGTCCATGCCGCATGAGAGCGAGGTCGAGGAAGAGGACGACCGCCTATGAGCCTGACGCGCAAGCCGCTGGGCAGCCACCACCGGATCGTCATCAAGATCGGATCGGCGCTTCTGGTGGACCGCAAAAGCGGCCTGAAGAAAGACTGGTTGGATGCCATCTGCGAAGACATCGCGGCGCTGAAGAAAAACGGTGCGGATGTTCAGGTGGTGTCTTCGGGCGCTATCGCTCTTGGCCGCACCGTGCTCGGCCTGCCTTCGGGCGCGTTGAAGCTGGAGGAAAGCCAAGCGGCGGCGGCTGTCGGCCAGATTGCGCTGGCGCGGGCATGGTCGGAAAGCCTGTCGCGGCATGACATCGTTGCCGGCCAGATTTTGCTGACGCTCTCCGACACCGAAGAGCGTCGCCGTTATCTCAATGCGCGCGCCACCATCAACCAGCTTCTGAAGATCGGCGCTATTCCGATCATCAATGAAAACGACACGGTTGCGACTACCGAAATTCGTTATGGCGATAATGATCGCCTCGCTGCGCGCGTGGCGACCATGACGGGCGCCGATTTGCTGGTTCTGCTGTCGGATATTGACGGCTTGTACACAGCTCCGCCGCATCTCGATCCGGACGCCAAATTCCTTGACACGATTGCGGACATCACCCCCGAAATTGAGGCTATGGCCGGCGGTGCGGCCTCCGAGCTTTCACGCGGCGGCATGCGCACCAAGATAGATGCGGGCAAGATTGCGACGGCTGCCGGCTGTGGCATGATCATCGCGTCAGGCAAGACGCTCAACCCGCTCAAGGCAATCGAAAACGGTGCGCGCTCCTCATGGTTCGCGCCATCCGGAACCCCGGTGACGGCACGCAAGACCTGGATTGCCGGGCAATTGCAGCCCGCTGGCGAAATCCACGTGGATGCCGGCGCGGAAAAGGCCCTTTATGCCGGTAAAAGCCTGCTTCCCGCTGGCGTGCGGCAGGTCAAGGGCAATTTCGGGCGCGGCGATGCTGTTGCCATTATCGGCTCGGAAGGCCGTGAGGTCGCGCGCGGTCTGGCGGGTTATGATGCGGACGAAGCGCGTCTCATCATCGGCCACAAGTCCAATGAGATCGAGGCGATCCTTGGTTATGTCGGACGGGCGGCGATGATCCATCGCGACGACCTCGTCATGACCGGAGCAGCCGTAAAAGTTAAGAGTGCAGAGAAGGATGAGGTCCATGCCTGAACAGGCCGTGAAGCAGAGCCATGATATTGACGCGCTGATGATGACCATCGGCGCTCAGGCGAAAGCTGCTTCACGACCGTTGTCCATTGCCGGCGCGGACCAGAAGAACCGTGCGCTGCTTGCCATGGCCTCCGCCATTGAAGCCTCGAAAGAGGCGATCCTTGCTGCTAACCGCAAAGATCTAGCCGCGGCGGATCAGGCAGGTCTTGCGCCCTCATTCATCGACAGGCTGACGCTCAATGATGACCGGATTGCCGGTATCGCTGAAGGCATTCGTTCGGTCGCGGCGCTGCCTGATCCGGTCGGCGAAGTCATCGCCGCATGGGACAGGCCCAATGGCCTGAAGATCGAGCGCGTGCGCACGCCGCTTGGCGTCATCGGTGTGATTTACGAAAGCCGCCCGAACGTGACGGCGGATGCCGGCGCGCTATGTCTCAAGGCGGGTAATGCCGTGATCCTGCGCGGCGGCTCGGATTCGCAACATTCATCGCGTGCTATCCATGCCTGCCTCGTGGAAGGCCTGAAGATCGCGGGTCTTCCCGAGCATGCCATTCAACTGGTACCGGTGACCGACCGCGCCGCCGTCGGCGCGCTTCTCAGCGGCCTGAATGGCACGGTTGACGTTATCGTGCCGCGTGGCGGCAAGAGCCTCGTGGCCCGGGTACAGTCGGAGGCCCGCGTGCCGGTTTTCGCGCATCTTGAGGGGATCTGCCACATCTATGTCGATAAATCCGCTGATCTCGACATGGCAAAACGCATCGTTGTCAACGCCAAGATGCGCCGTACCGGCATTTGCGGGGCGGCCGAAACACTGCTGGTGGATGCTGCTGCCGTTTCCACCCATTTGCAGCCGCTCGTCAAGGCTCTGATGGAAGTCGGTTGTGAAGTGCGCGGTTCGCAGGCCGTACGCGAAGTGATGGCGGGTCTCGCGCCGGCAACGGAAGAGGATTGGCGCACCGAATATCTCGATGCAATCATTTCGGTCGCTGTGGTGGATGGCATTTCCGGTGCGATCGAACATATCGGCACCTACTCTTCCAACCATACCGAGGCCGTTATCGCCGAGGATGCCGAGGTGGTGGCGCGATTCTTCAACGAACTTGATTCGGCCATTCTGCTGCACAATGCCTCGACCCAATTTGCCGATGGCGGTGAATTCGGCATGGGCGCTGAAATCGGCATCGCCACCGGCAAGATGCATGCGCGAGGCCCCGTCGGCGTCGAGCAGCTTACCTCGTTCAAATACCGTGTGCATGGCACCGGCCAGACACGGACCTGATATTTGCCGGCCGATAAGCGCCTCGACAGACGTTATCTCACCATGCCGCATGTGGAGCGCGGCATGGTTGTGGGGCTGTTCGGTGGTTCTTTTAATCCGCCGCATGCCGGTCACGCGCTTGTTGCAGAGATTGCGCTGCGCAGGCTCGGTCTCGATCAACTGTGGTGGATGGTGACGCCAGGCAATCCGTTGAAAAGCCGCTCAGAGCTGGCCTCTCTCGAAGATCGCATCGCTGCCTGCGAAAAGCTCGTTCACGATCCTCGCATCAAGGTCACGGCTTTCGAAAAGTCGCTAGGCATAAGCTATACCGCTAATACGCTCGCCAAGGTGAAGGCGAAAAATCCGCACGTGCGCTTCATCTGGGTTATGGGTGCCGATAATCTCAAGAGTTTCCATCACTGGCAGAAATGGCGCACGATTGCTGAGACTTTCCCGATTGCGGTGATCGACAGGCCGGGTTCGACGCTTTCCTACCTCTCCTCCACCATGGCGCAGGCCTTCAGCCAGGCGCGGATCGATGAGGACGATGCCGGTGTTTTATGGAAAAAACCAGCGCCCGCCTGGGTTTTCATTCATGGACCGCGTTCCACGCTCAGCTCCACCGCGCTACGTAACGGCCGCAAATGACACGGCCGATCACAAATGATGTATGTGGCCGCCGTCGAAGGCTCCATATCTTGAAAAGTTAATGCTTTGATGCCACCTTCATTGTGTGACGCAGAGAATCGCGTCGCGCAGTGCCTGTTTTGTCATTCTTGGAAAGGAAAACCTCTGACAACAGTACACGCCAAGGGAAGAGCATTCGTTGCTATCCCGAAGGGCCAGGACAGTGGCGCCGATGCCGCCGGCCATGCCCTCGACACCGTCCTCGCGAGCCTCGAGGACTCCAAGGCTGAAGATATCGTCTCTCTCAACATTGCCGGAAAATCGGCGCTTGCGGACTACATGGTTGTGGTGTCCGGGCGGTCGAACAGGCATGTCTCGGCGATTTGCGAGCATCTTCTGAAAGACATGAAGGATGAAGGGTTCGGAAACGCCCGCGTCGAAGGTCTTGAGACCGGCGACTGGGTGCTCATCGATACCGGCGATATCATCGTTCATGTGTTCCGACCGGAAATCCGCGCTTTCTACAACATCGAAAAAATGTGGGCGACGCCGGACATGCCGGAAGAGACGCTGCATTGATGCGGTGAGCCTTTGAGCGAAGGCATCGTTTTTGCCGAAGATCGCCTGTGACTTCGGAGCGATGCTTCTGGCCGGAAATCAGGTCGGCCGCATAGGAATCCGCGCGCTATGCTGTTAAGAGCGTGGCCCATTGGGCTACGACACGTGCAGGTTTGCGATGCGGATTTCAATTTTTGCGGTGGGACGGCTGAAATCCGGCCCCGAAAAGGATCTTGCGACCCGTTATATCGAGCGCCTCGCCAAGACTGGCCCGGCGGTCGGGCTGGAATTTTCGCGGGTCATCGAAGTCGCGGAAAGTCGTGCATCAAACGCAGAAACCCGCAAGCGCGAAGAGGCGGCGATGCTGGAAAAGCATCTTTCCGATGGCGCAGTGCTCATCTTACTCGATGAGCGTGGCAAGGCGCTGGACAGCCCGGCCTTCGCGTCCTTTTTCGGTGATCTGCGCGACAGCGGCAAGCGCGAACTTGTTATCGCCATCGGCGGGGCCGATGGTCTCGATCCCGGCCTTTATGACAGGGCGACAGCCGTTCTCAATCTCGGCAAACTGACATGGCCGCATCAGATTGTCCGCATCCTGATTGCCGAGCAGCTTTACCGCGCCGTTACCATCCTATCCGGTCACCCCTATCACCGGGTATGACGCGGGGACGGATGCGGGTGCCGTCGCAATTTCAACATGAAACTCGGCGACACGGCTGACATGGGGATGGTCGTCGGCCGCCTTAAAGGCCTCTTGGAAGATCGCGGTAAAATCCCTAATATCGGCGCTCCCTGCTTCGGCATCAAAGAAAGTTCAGATGGACAAGAAGTCTCCAGGAAAACGGCACGCGGCCCTTGCGGGCGCGGTTCTCGCTGCTTTCGTTGTGGGGATTGGTCCGACCTATTCGCGCGATGATGCGGGCGCCGTTCCCACCGAGAATGGCGATCTATCTCCAGATGAGTTGCAGTCGCTGGAGAAGCGTCGTGACCAGAACCGTCAGGATCTTGAGGAACTGGTCGACAGTATCGGACTTTCCGAGGACAAAACAAGGAAGCTCGAGGAGAGCATCGCATCCCTCAATCAGGACAGCGCCCGTATCCGGGAAGAGCTGATCGCGTCGGCTGCGAGACGCAAGGCGCTGGAAACCAGGATCAGCGATGGTGAGGATCGCCTGGCCAAGCTTTCGGTGCGCGAGGACGGCGTCAAGGCGTCTCTACGGGAGAGGCGCGGTGTACTGGCTGAGGTTCTGGCCGCGTTGCAGCGCATGGGCAGAAATCCGCCGCCCGCCCTGCTCGTTTCGCCGGAGGATGCGCTTGCTTCCGTTCGCAGCGCCATTCTTCTTGGCGCCGTTGTGCCCGGCATTCGCGGTGAAACGGACAAGCTGGTCGCCGCTCTCAAAGAATTGACCGATCTCAGACAGGCAATCGCTCGCGAAAAAGACGATCTTACGGGTATGATGACGGCAAGTCTTGAAGAGGAAAAACGCCTCGACCTGCTGATTGCCGAAAACGACCGCAAGAACTCCCAGACGGCGGCGGAGCTGGAGGCGGAGCGCAAGCGGTCCGAAGAACTTGCGAGCAAGGCGACGAGCCTCGAAGGGCTGGTCAGTTCGCTTGAAGGCGAAATTACCTCGGTACGGGAGGCGATGGAAAAGGCGCGTGCGGAAGAGCAGCGTCTGGCCCGTCTTCCGGAGGCGGAACGCGAAAAGCAGCGCGCCGCGGCCGAGGCTGGAATGCCCGATAAAAACCGTATTGCGCCCGCATATCCCTTCGCGAGTTTGAAGGGAAAGCTGGAGTTTCCGGTGGCGGGCGAAGTGCTGCGGCGCTTCGGCGACGCGGATGGTACGGGCCATTTTTCCAAGGGAGTTGTCGTCGCGAGCGGCCCGGAGGCCATCGTGACGGCGCCTGCGGACGGTTTCGTGGTGTTTGCCGGCGATTTTCGCAGCTACGGTCGCATGGTCATCCTCAATACCGGCGATGGGTATCACGTGGTCATGACGGGCATGGATAATGTAAGAACCCGGCAGGGCATGTTCGTGTTCTCCGGAGAGCCGATCGCCTCCATGGGGGCAAAAAGAGTAGCGAGTGCAGCAGCATTGGCGCTGGAAACCGACAGGCCAACGCTCTACATTGAGTTCAGGAAAGATGGTGTACCGGTTGATTCCCAACCGTGGTGGACCGCAAAAAATACCGGAAGGGCGCACAATGATTCGTAAGGTTTCGCTTCTCCTTATCGGTGGGCTTATGGGCGCCACGGCGATGAGCGTGATTTATTCGGCGAGCATGCCGGCACAGGCGGCCGGGCCTTCGACCTATAAGGAGCTGTCGATCTTTGGCGACGTGTTCGAACGCGTGCGTGCGCAATATGTGACGCCGCCGGATGACGAGAAGCTGGTGGAAAATGCCATTAACGGCATGCTCAGCTCGCTCGACCCGCATTCAAGCTTCATGAATGCGAAGGACGCCAACGACATGCGCACCCAGACCAAGGGTGAGTTCGGCGGCCTCGGCATTGAAGTGACGATGGAAAACGAACTGGTCAAGGTCATCTCTCCGATGGATGATACGCCAGCATCCCGCGCGGGCATTCTTGCCGGCGACTTCATCTCCGAAATCGATGGTACGCCGGTTCGCGGACTGAAGCTGGAGCAGGCGGTCGAAAAGATGCGCGGCGCAGTCAAGACGCCCATCAAGCTGACCGTCATCCGCCAGGGCGCCGACAAGCCGCTTGAAATTACCGTTGTGCGCGACGTGATTGCCGTCCGCGCGGTCAAGTCGCGTGTCGAGGGCGACAATGTCGGTTATCTGCGCGTCATCTCCTTTACCGAGAAGACCTACGACGATCTCGAAAAGGCGATCAAGAAGATCAAGGCGGATGTTCCTGCCGACAAGCTGAAGGGTTACGTGCTCGACCTGCGCCTCAACCCGGGCGGTCTGCTCGATCAGGCGATCAATGTCTCCGACGCCTTCCTTGAGCGTGGTGAGGTCGTTTCAACCCGTGGCCGTAACCCCGACGAGACCCGCCGCTTCAACGCAACGGCCGGCGATCTGACCGACGGCAAGCCGGTGATCGTGCTCGTCAACGGCGGTTCGGCTTCGGCGTCTGAGATCGTTGCCGGCGCTCTGCAGGATTTGCGTCGCGCGACCGTTGTCGGCACGCGCTCCTTCGGCAAGGGTTCGGTTCAGACGATCATTCCGCTCGGCGAGGCCGGTGCGCTGCGTCTGACCACCGCGCTCTATTACACGCCGTCTGGCAAATCGATCCAGGGAACAGGTATCGAGCCCGATATCAAGGTAGAGCAGCCTTTGCCGCCGGAATTGCAGGGTCGCGTCACGGCAGAGGGCGAATCCAGTCTCTCCGGGCACATCAAGGGTCAGAGCGAAACGGACGAAGGTTCGGGTTCTTCGGCCTATGTTCCGCCGGAGGCCAAGGACGACATCCAGCTTAACTATGCGCTTGACCTGTTGCGTGGCGTCAAGACGGATCCGTCTTTCCCGCCCAACCCGGAAAAGGCTGTGGTCAACAAGCAATAAGAGCGTTGTGCCGGCTTCCGGCACTCCATCTCGATTGACAAACCCTCTGGACGGATCGTTCATTGCCTTCGGACCTGCGAAAACCGCTTCTGGGTCGTCAGAAAAAAAGCGCCGGTATCAACCGGCGCTTTTCCGTCATTATGGTTCTGGCGGCGCTTGCGGTTCTTTCCATCGGCGGACTGTCCGTCTACACGGCGCTCTCGCCCGGCAATCTGCAGAGGACGGCGACCGGGCCGGACCTTGAACTGCCGCCTGCGCAAAACAAAGCTGAACCATCCGTACCGGACGGGGAGGCCGAAACGGCTGGTCTGCAACCGGAAAGTGGCCGATCTGGCGCGAACATCAATCGTGCGACCATGCCCGATGGTAATGTTGTCTCAGTCTATTCTCCTCGGCCCCGTGATAATGACGGGCCTGTGTTGATGAGCGGCCAGACCTATGGCCAGGACCCGCGGATGGCCACGCGGCCCAACGAGGAATTGCTTGAGGATACGGCCTTTGGCAGGTTGCCAGTGGTGGGCGCCGACGGATTGCGGCCGATGGAGCAATATGCGCGGCCCTGGTCGGGAGCGCGGGGCACGCGGGTGGCGATCGTGGTCGGTGGTCTCGGCCTCAGCCAGACAGGCTCGCAAAAGGCGATACGGGAACTGCCGCCGGAGGTGACGCTTGGCTTTGCCGCCAGCGGCAACAGCCTGCAACGCTGGATGCAGGAAGCACGCCGTGAGGGGCACGAAATTCTTCTCCAGATACCGCTGGAGCCCTTTGGTTATCCCGGCACCAATCCCGGCCCGGATACATTGATTGCGGACGATCCCGCCAAGGTAAACCTCGACCGGCTGCATCGATCCATGGCCAAAATCACCAATTATACCGGCATCATGAATTATCTCGGCGGGCGCTTTCTCGCCGAGCAGGCGGCGCTGGAGCCGGTGATGCGTGATATCGGCAAACGTGGTCTGCTATTTCTGGACGATGGTTCGTCAGCGCAGTCCCTGAGTGGCGGGATTGCAAAGGCCATCTCTGCCCCCCAGGGTTTTGCCGATATTCTGCTCGACGGCGAAGTGACCGAAGCTTCCATCTTGCGGAAGTTGGACGAATTGGAGCGGGTCGCGCGCCGCAATGGTCAGGCGATCGGGGTGGCTTCTGCTTTTGATGAAAGCATTGCCGCGATCTCGCGGTGGTCCCGGGAAGCGGCGGGCCGCGGTATCGAGATCGTCGGCGTTTCCGCCCTTGTTTCGGAGCCGGCGGGGCAGTAAACCTTGCCTGCGGCCATTTCCGCGCCCTTGTGGCGCTCAGACAATGCGGGAAACCCATGACAATCAAAGCAGAAGATTTGCCCTATCGTCCCTGTGCGGGGATGATGGTTCTGAACGCCGAAGGCCTGGTGTGGGCCGGCCGGCGCATCAAGGAAGGCAATTCCGAATATGATGGCTCGCCGCATTTGTGGCAGATGCCACAGGGGGGCATTGATGAGGGCGAGCGGCCTCTGGCCGCGGCCATTCGCGAGCTTCACGAAGAGACGGGAATGAAAACGGTGCGGCTGCTGGCGGAAGCGAGCGACTGGATCCACTACGATCTTCCGCCGGAACTGATCGGCATCGGATTGAGGGGTAAATATCGCGGCCAGGCACAGCGCTGGTTCGCATTCCGGTTCGAAGGCGACGAAAGCGAAATCCAGATCGATCCGCCACCGACGGGGCACGCAGCCGAATTCGATGCCTGGGACTGGAAGCCGATGGAGAGCCTGCCTGAACTCATCGTTCCGTTCAAGCGCGGCGTCTACGAGAAAGTGGTTGCCGAATTCCGGCACCTTTCCGATAAATAAAAAAGGCGGCCGCCGGCCGCCTTTTCCGTATTTTAGTGGTCTTCCGCTTCGTTGGCGGAATCCGCATTGAGCTGGCCGTATTTTTCTTCGCCGATCTTGCCGAGCAGTTCGAGCTGGGTCTCGAGGAAGTCGATATGACCCTCCTCGTCGATCAGCAGCGTTTCGAACAGCTTCATCGAAACGTAGTCACCGGCCTCATGACAGATATCGCGGGATTTCTTATAAGACGCTCTTGCATCATATTCACCAGCAAGGTCGGCTTCGAGCACTTCCTTGACATTCTGTCCGATACGCAGGGGAGCAACGGTCTGGAGGTTGGGATGGCCCTCCAGGAAGATGATCCGGTCGATAAGCTTGTCTGCGTGCTGCATCTCTTCGATGGATTCCGCACGCTCCTTCTTGGCAAGCTTGGTGTAACCCCAGTCATTCAGAAGCCGGTAATGAAGCCAATACTGGTTTACTGCACCGAGTTCGAGAAAAAGGGCTTCGTTAAGCCGCTCGATGACTCTTTTGTCGCCTTTCAATGTCCGCTCTCCTGTTCTCTTCGTGGAATCGCTTCAGGCGGGACATAAAATCAAAAACATCAGCCTCAGTCGAGTGCCGACGGGCGTGATATTCTTCCGTGGTTTTGATAATCAGGTCGACAACGGTCGGAAAACAGCCACAGCAGCGACCGCGCTTTTCCATGGCATGATACACTTTTGCGGGAACGATAAGCTGCCAACAGTCCTCAACGAGGAGCTCGTTGATAACGTCCTTGATCTCATGATCGGTGATGTAATTGCAGCTGCAAACCAGCATGATGGACTGCCTGTATGACGCAACACGTTGTTTTCGTTCTTAAACCAAAACAGGACAGCGAATGTCAAGAAAAACCTCTTTTCAAATTCATAACGATTTTCTAGACTCGTTCTAAACTATACGAAAAATGTCGTATTTTCATTGGTTTAGCTGTCTCTTTTTTACGTCCTGTCCTGCTCAAGTTTTCGTGCGCGCCAAAATGTGCTGTCACGATATCACGAGAAGTTTACTGATCTGAGCCGGCCGGAGCAGCAGGCGTGTAAATGTCAGGCGAAATATTGACCGCCATTGGCCGTCATTGTGGAACCGGTGATAAAGCCAGCCTCGTCCGAGACGAGAAACAGGACGCAACGCGCGATCTCCTCCGGTTCCCCAAGCCGTCCGATGGGGATTTGTGGCACGATCCGCTCGGCCAGAACCTTCTCCGGGATCGCTCTCACCATTTCCGTGCCGATATAGCCGGGGCAGATGGCGTTGACGGTGATATTGCGGCTTGCGCCCTCCTGCGCGAGCGCCTTGGTGAAGCCGATATCGCCGGCTTTCGACGCGGAGTAATTGACTTGGCCCGCCTGACCCTTCTGTCCATTGATGGAGGAAATATTGACGATGCGGCCGAAACCGCGCTCCCGCATGCCCGGCCAGACGGGGTGGGTCATGTTGAAGACGCCGGTGAGGTTCGTGTCGATGACGTCACGCCACTGCTGCGGTGTCATCTTGTGAAACATGGCGTCACGGGTGATGCCGGCATTGTTGACGAGGATTTCGACCGGCCCGAGGGTTTCCTCCACCTTCGCGATACCGTTGACGCAAGCATCGTAGTCGCGCACGTCCCACTGGAACGCAGGAATGCCTGTCTCCGTCTGGAATGTCTCCGCCCGGTCCGTCGTGAAGGCATAGTTGACGGCCACCCGATAGCCGGCTGCCTGCAGGGCGCGGGCGATGGCGGCACCTATACCGCTCGTCCCGCCGGAAATCAAAGCAACCCGGCTCATCTAGGCCTCCATGACCTGTCATTGAAGCGCCTGCAGTTGTGCAGGTGCTTGTTCGTCGTGCTCAACCGCCACAGAAATGCGGCCAATGGGAGGCCGCTTCTATCCTATTGTCCGCTGAACCGGAATTGCTTTTTGGCAAGTGCGGGCGGTCCGCGCGTCAGAGCGCCTCGATGCACATGGCTACACCCATGCCGCCGCCGATGCAGAGTGTCGCAAGACCCTTGGACACGTTACGGCGGCGCATCTCGTAAATCAGGGTGTTCAGGACGCGGGCGCCCGAAGCGCCGATCGGATGGCCGATGGCAATCGCTCCGCCGTTGACGTTGACGATATCAGGATCAAGGCCAAGCTCGCGCACGACGGCACAGGACTGGGCTGCAAATGCTTCGTTGGCTTCGACGAGGCCGATATCGCCTACCGACCAGCCGGCCTTGGCCAAGGCCTTGCGGGAGGCGGGAATGGGGCCGGTGCCCATGATCTGCGGATCGACGCCCGCCGTCGCCCAGGAGGCAATACGGGCCAGTGGCTTGATGCCGCGCTTTTCTGCTTCCTGTTCCGACATCAAAAGCGTGGCGGCTGCGCCGTCGTTCAGACCTGAGGCGTTCCCCGCCGTCACGGTGCCGTCCTTGTCGAAGGCAGGGCGCAACTTGGCCATTGTTTCCAGCGAGGCGCCAGCGCGGATATGTTCATCGGCGTCGATGACGATATCGGCCTTGCGGCCCTTCACGGTGAAAGCGACGATTTCGTCCACGAAACGTCCGGCAGCCTGTGCGGCTTCAGCCTTGTTTTGCGATGAGACCGCAAACTGGTCCTGCTCATCCCGGGAGAGTTGCCACTGGCGGGCTATGTTTTCAGCGGTGATGCCCATGTGATAGCCGTAAAAGGCGTCGGTCAGGCCGTCCTTCAGCATGGTGTCGATCATCTTGAAGTCGCCCATTTTCACGCCGCCACGCAAATGGGCGCAGTGAGGTGCCATGGACATGGATTCCTGACCGCCGGCGATGACAATGCCCGCATCACCCGTCAAGATTTGCTGCATGCCGAGGGCCACGGCGCGCAGTCCCGAGCCGCAGAGCTGGTTGAGGCCGAAAGCGGTCGCTTCCTGTGGAATGCCTGCCTTCATTGCCGCTTGCCGCGCCGGGTTCTGCCCTTCGCCCGCGGTGAGCACCTGACCGAGAATGACTTCATCAATTTCGTTCGCCGCAACGCCGGCACGTTCAAGCACGGCACTGATAACGGTCGCGCCGAGTTCGTGGGCTGGCGTATTGGCAAAGTGGCCATTGAAAGAACCGACGGCGGTGCGCGCAGCGCTGGCAATCACGATTGAAGGCAGGGTCATTTGTTTTCTCCTCACTTGCGGGCGGAGACTGGCAAAGCTTTCAATCCAAGTCAAATGACGAAAGTTGCTTTAAAAGATATTGCTAAATCACATTGGAATCTTGCTAAAAATTGCTGCGCAAAAAACAAACTGTTGCGATGCACAAAACATTTGTCAGACAGCGCATTTTGCGCATACACTTTGCGGCGGGAAGAGCAATAACACCAAAAAACAAAAAAATACCATCATCGCGAGGAGGCGGGCATGGCGAAACACGACGGCGAAACGATCATAAAAAAATACGCCAATCGGCGGCTCTACAATACCGGTACCAGCACCTATGTGACGCTTGATGATCTGGCGCAGATGGTCAAGCGTGGTGAAGACTTCAAGGTTCAGGACGCGAAGTCATCCGAAGACATCACGCACGCCGTGCTGACGCAGATCATCGTCGAACAGGAGGCCAAAACCGGCAATACGCTGTTGCCGACGGCGTTTCTGCGTCAATTGATTTCTTATTATGGCGACCAGATGCAGATGGTCGTGCCGACATTTCTCGAACATTCCATGAAGACCTTTTCCGACCAGCAGAGCCAGATGCAGGAGCATATGGCCAAGGCTTTCGGTGACGGCTCGCTTGCCCGCAATTTTCAGGCGCCATTGCAGATGATGGAAGAGCAGATCCGCCGTAATACGGAACTGTTCCGGCAGGCGATGCAGGGTTTCACGCCTTTTGCAATGCCACAGGCGCCGAAAGAGGCCCGCAAGCCGAATGCATCCGAAATCGATGAGCTGAAGGCGCAGCTGCGCGCATTGCAGCAAAAGCTCGACCAGCTCTGAGTCTGCGCTGTTCCGGCCGATGCTGGAATTGACCACCGCATCGGCTGCCGCTTATGACTTTCAGCCTGCCGCTCTTTCCGGAACGCGCAACAGCAGCAGGAAACCCGCCCCCAGGAATACGATGAGCGTGGCCATGCCGATATGGGCGGAGCCGCTTATAGTGGTGGCTATGGAAAATGATAGCGTCGCCATGAAACTCGTGGCGCGCCCCGACAGCGCATAGATGCCGAAATATCGGCCCGCTTCCGCCACCGTGATGTTGCGCGCGAGATAAGAGCGCGATGACGCCTGAACCGGGCCGAAGGCAAGGCCGATCAAGACGCCGTAGAGGAGATAGGCTTTTTCGGCGCCTGTCGCGAAGAAACTATCATTGTCATCCGTGGAAAGTTGGAGCAATCCGAATAGGGTTGAGCCCTTTTCTGTGGAAACGATGCCAACGGTGGCAAGCAAAAGCAGCACCAGACTTATGAGTACGGTATTGCGCGATCCGAGGGTTTGATCAACACGCCCTGCGGCAAAGCATCCGACGATGGCGACGACATTCAGAAGGATGCCAAAGAGACCAGTTTCGATTGTTTGCCACCCGAACATTCCCGCCGCGAACGCGCCGCCCAAGATTACGACGCCATTCACGCCATCCTGATATAGCATGCGCGCAATCAGAAATCGCAGCAGCATGGGGCGGTGACGAAGCTCGCGCAGTGTCGTCTTTAACTCCCGAAGTCCGGAGTGGATTGCCGCTCCGAAAGGCAGACCCTTGTTAGCGTCCGGGGTCATTAAGAACATCGGCAAAATGAAGATGAGATACCAGAGCGCAGCAATCGGTCCGATTATTCTCGCGTCCTGCCCGGAGGCGGGGTCGAGGCCGAAAAGAGGCGCGATTCCCACGAGCGTAAGTCCGGTCTTGGGGTTTGCCGCCAGCAGGGTGACGACCGCAATCAGCACCACCATGCCGCCGAGATAGCCGAGGCCCCAAGCGAGATTGGAAATGCGCCCAACATTTTGTGGATTGGTGAGCCGCGGCATCATGGAATCGTTGAAGACAATCGAAAATTCCGCCGCGATGGACGCCAGGATCATGCAGATTACGGGCAGAATGACCGGCGATCCCGGCGCCGCGTACCAAAGGAGACACAGGCTGGTGATCTTGATGATCGCAAAAAAGGCGATCCATGGTTTGCGCGCACCGGCTTGATCGGCGATGGAGCCGAGAATGGGGGAGAAGAGGGCTATGATGATCGACGACACCGTCGCCATGTTGCTCCATGTCGCCTGCGCCGAAATCGGATCGTCGGTGAGGCGGGCAACGAAATAGGGGCCGAAAATGAACGTGGTGACAACAGTGAAGAAGGGCTGCGCCGCCCAGTCGAACATAATCCATCCCCATATGCCGCGTTTGGCAACCACTGTTTCCGCGTTCGGGGAAGGGACAGTCATTCAGATTCCTATCGGTAGATAGTAGAGATTTGGTATGTGCGGAGACGGTAGCGTATCGCGTTTTTAGTCGCCACCCGGGAGATATGAACCGGGTGGCGATTAACTTTATCGATCAGCGTGCCTGAACGATATCGGAAAGCAGCCCGGCCGCCACGGCAAGGCGGGCAAGGTTGGTGTCGCCACTTTCGCTGAGCGCGCCGAGTTCGGAGACGATGCGGTTGACGCGCACTCGGTCAGCCGCATACCAGGCCTGAACCGGGTCCTTTTCCTTGGCATACTCGGTAAGGGCCGAGATGACGATGCGACGTCTCGACGAGGAGATCTGGTCCTGGCTGCGCAGGAGAGCCAGACTCTCATAATGATCCGCCGGTGTGATGCGCTGGCTTGCATCCAGCAGACGCGCGACGCGGAAGGTCGAGGAGACGGTGGCATAGCTTTCGGCGGCGCGCGCAAGCGTAGTGCCCGCGCTTTCGGCGATGCGCATGATTTCAGGCACATAGACGAGCAGGGAAAGCGTATCCAGCTCCTCGAGAAGAGCGGAGGGCACGCCCGCTATTTCCGTGATGCCGAGTTCGCGGCGATATTTCGCCGCTGCCGGTGACAGCGTCTTGATCGCGGTTTTCAGGCGCTCGATTTCCGTCGCCATGTCGCCCGGGGTCGTACCCGCGCTCCCGGTTTGCAGATAGAGCCTGCTCGCATCCGTGAAGATACGCGTGATCGTGGCATAAAGCCCATTCTGAACTTCGCCCCCGATCTGGCCGTCGAGCGCATCGACCTCGCTCCACAGTCGTTTGAGACCGAAGCCATCTTCAACGATTACCGCTGCCTTGACGACATCGGCCGCAAGCAGACCACTTGCATCGGCAAGTTTCTGCACGAAGCCGGGGCCGCCGCGATTGACCACGGCATTGGCAAGTGCGGTCGCGACGATTTCGCGATGCAGGCGATGCGATTTGATATCGTCGGCATAGTTCTTCTGCATCTTGGCCGGAAAATAATCGACCAGCAGATGCTGGAGATAGGGTTCGTCGGGAAGCGTGCTTGCCACCAGTGCATCAAACAAAGTGAGCTTGGCATAGGACAGGAGCACGCCGATCTCTGGCCGGGTCAGCGGTTTGCCGTTGGCGTATCTCTCGCTGAACTCGGCATTGTTGGGCAGGGTTTCGACCTTGCGGTTCAACTGCCCGGTTGCCTCCAGTGCGCTCATCAGGCGGCCGAGTTCTTCCCGGTTTGAAAGGCCCAGCCGCTCGGTCAGCGAGATCGCAAGCGATTGCAGATAGTTGTTGCGCAATACCAGCTGCGCCACCTCAGGCGTCATGGAGGCGAGAAGCTGGTTACGCTTCGGCATCGTCAGGCGACCGCTATTGACGGCGGAGGCGAGTGCGATCTTGATATTGACCTCGACGTCGGAGGAGTTCACGCCTGCCGAGTTGTCGATGGCGTCGGAATTGCAGCGCCCGCCCGAAAGCGCATAGGCGATGCGCCCCTTCTGGGTGATACCGAGATTGGCGCCTTCGCCGATGACCTTGGCGCGCACCTCCGTGGCGTTGACGCGGATGGGGTCGTTTGCCCTGTCGCCCACCTCGGCATTGGTTTCCACCGCCGCCTTGATGTAGGTGCCGATGCCGCCGAACCAGAGGAGATCGGCCGGGGCCTTCAGGATGGCGGTCATGATTTCGAACGGTGTGGCGACTGATTTGTCGATGCCGATGGCCGCCACAGCTTCCGGAGTCAGCGTCACCGATTTTTCTGAGCGCGAAATGATCATCGCGCCGGCAGAGAGAGCCGAACGGTCATAATCCTGCCAGCTGGAACGTGGCAATTCGAACAGCCGCCTGCGCTCGGCGAAGGATTTGTCGGTATCGGGATCCGGATCAATGAAGATATCGCGGTGGTCGAAGGCGGCGATAAGCCTGATCTTCTCCGACAGCAGCATGCCGTTACCGAAGACGTCGCCGGACATATCGCCCACACCCGCCACCGTGAAGGGTGTGGTCTGGATGTCGGTGTTCATCTCCCGGAAATGGCGCTTCACCGTCTCCCATGCGCCACGCGCGGTGATGCCCATCTTCTTGTGGTCGTAACCGGCCGAACCGCCCGATGCGAAAGCATCGTCCAGCCAGAAGCCGGCTTCATGGGCAAGGCCGTTTGCCGTATCGGAGAAGGTGGCCGTTCCCTTGTCGGCGGCGACGACGAAATAGGGGTCGTCACCATCGAGCCGCAATGTGTCAGCCGGCGGCACGATGGCGTCGTCGACAATATTATCGGTGATGGACAGCAGTGTGCGGATATAGGTCTTATAGGCCTCGCGGCCGGCATTGAAGACCTCGTCGCGGGAGCCGCCGGCGGGCAGGTTCTTGGGGAAGAAACCGCCCTTGGCGCCGACGGGCACGATGACCGCGTTCTTCACCTGCTGCGCCTTGACAAGACCGAGCACCTCCGTGCGGTAATCCTGGCCGCGATCCGACCAGCGCAGACCACCGCGTGCAACCTTGCCGAAACGCAGATGCACGCCTTCGACCTCGGTTCCGTAAACGAAGATTTCGCGGAAGGGGCGCGGATCGGGCAGGCCGTCCAGATGTTTGGGATCGAATTTGAATGCCAGAATGTCACGCGGCGTGCCGTCGGCATTTTTCTGGAAGTAATTGGTGCGCAGGGTTGCATCGATGGCGTTGACGTAACGCCGGAGGGTGCGGTCCTCATCGAGATTGGGAACGCCGCTCAGGGCTGCTTCGATTGCCTTATGAATTTCCGCGAGTTTCTTCAGCCGCTTCTTCTCTTCGATGGATGGATCGAAGCCGGCCTTGAACAGCGCGAAAATATTCCTGGAGATGTCAGGATATTTATAGAGCGTTTCGGAGATATGTTCCTGCGAATAGACGATTCCGGTCTGGCGCAGGTACCGCGCGTAGGCGCGCAGCACCGAGACTTCGCGCACCGTGAGACCGCAGGCAAGGATCAGGCGATTGAAGTTGTCATTGTCCACCTTTCCTGAAAAAGCAGCAAGGAAAGCTTCTTCGAGTTTCTGTCCGTAATGCGGCAGGTCGAGTGTCGTGCTGGCCGCGACCGACAGTTCCATGTCGTGCAGCACGATGTCGTGCTTTTCGCCATCCGCCACGACGCCGATATCGAAAGTGCGCTCGCTGATGACGTTAAAACCAAGATTTTCGAGCAGCGGAACACGTCGTGAAAGCGGAAGATGGCCTTCGCGGTGGAAAATCTTCAGGGATAGCGTTCCCGCCGGCTGGCCTTCCTGCTGATAGAATTCAATGCGGACCGGGTCGCCTTTCACAGCGGCCAGAATATCAGGCATGTCGCCGATCGCCTCTTCGGGCGTGAAAGCTTCCTGATAGGCCTGATCCACTTCCAGCACCGGTGCGCCCGGTTCGGACAGGGAGACGAAGTGATCTATCCAGCGTGCCGCAATATCGCTGACGGCATCTTCGAGCTTGTCCTGGGCGATGCGGGGCGTCTTGCCTTCCGTGCGGCCGACAATGAAATGGACGCGGGCAACGGCGCCTTCGGGAAAGGCGGGATAATAGGCCGATATATGCCCGTCATAGACCCTGCTCAGATAATCGCCGATCTTCTCGCGCACATAGGAATTATACTCCTCGCGCGGAACGAAGATGATGGCCGAAACGAAGCGGTCGAAACGGTCTATACGTGCGAGCACGCGCACACGCGGACGGTCGCTGAGCTCCATGATCTGCTCGATGAAGCGGATCAGAAGGTCGGTTTCGATCTGGAAAAGATCGTCACGCGGATAGGCTTCCAGCGTGTTCTGCAGGATGCGGCCCGAATGGCTGTTTGGATCGAAGCCGAAATGCCGCTCGACTTCCGCGACCTTGGCGCGCAGCAAGGGAATTTGCTTGACCGAACGCGTATAAGCAGTTGCGGTGAAAAGGCCGACGATACGCAGCTCACCAACGACATTGCCGTCCTCGTCGAAGCGCTTGATGCCGATATAGTCCATATAGGCGCGACGATGCACGATGGACTTCACATTAGCCTTGGTAACGATGAGGAAATCCGGGCCATCGAGGAAGGCAAGGATTTCCGGTGTCGTCGTCACGGCATTCTTGCCGAGTCGCAGCACGCGGACATCCGGGTCGCTGAGGCTGCCGAGGCCGACGCCGTCACCGCGCTCGATCTTCGCGTTCTTCCCCTTGCCGGAATAGGTGTAGTCACGCATGCCCAGGAAGGTGAAATTGTCGTTGCGAAGCCAGTTGAGGAATTCGACCGCCTCCGTCCGTTCGGCCTTGCGCCGCGACGAGCCGCGTTTCGACAGTTCATCCAACGCCTCGTCTAGCTTCGCCAGCATGGGCCGCCAGTCGCGATAGGCCGATTCCACCTGCTTCAGCACGAAGCGAAGCCGCTCTTCCAGAGCCGAGGCTCCCTGCTGCGAAAGCGGTGCGATGTGCAGCTGGATAAGACTTATATTGCCGGCCGGATCATCATCGGGCTCGGCAAGGCGGTAACCACCCTTCGCATCATCGTCTCGGACGAGGATCGGGTGCACGGCAAGATAAAGACCGCGATAACTACTGGTGACTTCGCCCATAACAGAATCGTAGAGGAAGGGCATGTTGCGGCCGATAATGGTCAGAACCGTTACCGGCACGTCCCGCGGGGAAACACCCTCGACTTGGGAAATGCTGATATAAGGGGTGTCCCCGGTCCATCGCGAAAGCGCCTGGAAACTGTGGGCGGCACTCGCCGCCAGCATCTCGGCGGAATAATATTCTATATCGTCGACACTTGCCCTTCCATAAAGAATACCAGGATCAAGAAATTCGACATTTTCGGCAATTGCCTGCTGGCGCGCTTTTTCGATCTGTTTTTCGCGTTTTGGATTGTTTCTGTAGCCCATTTGACGTGGATTCCTCCAAAAATCACACTTTAATATAAAAAAGCATCGCCAATTTGCGGATTTTGCCTTTTCGGTCGAATCGGATATTGGCGTGGAATTACGAAGAGTTTAAGAGGCTATCGTGTTTCTTCAGGCGGTAAGTGAAATTTTTTTGCTTCTTTTCTCGCGAGGCTCAGTTTAGAAGCATACGACAGTATTTTTGCGGCTAATTTTTAAGCGGTTCTTGAGCCGCAATGTGATGTTGCGGCCACGGTTGAAGCAAATTATTGATTTGCGCCTATTTTTGTGGTACACCAACAACACTGATCCACAGCGCGGCATTTGTGTGCCCAAAAACACCACGAAAGCAACACCTCTTTTGCACGCGGTTTCCGTGACATATCGAGCGTTTACGTTATCGAACCCCGCGAGGCGGGAAGGTGTATTTTTGCGTGCACGGCTGGACCAGTGCGGAATCACCTGACGGTTCCCCCGTCTCATCAGGGCCTGACCGACCCAACCCCGGCATCCCCGGGTATGTAACAGGGAGTTTTTAGAACGAATGACGACCCAGCAGAAGAAATCTCCAGCACATCACGGCTTTAAAACCGGTGAAGCGATTGTGTATCCCGCTCATGGTGTCGGTACCATTTCTGCCATCGAGGAACAAGAAGTCGCCGGCATGAAGCTTGAGCTTTTTGTCATTGATTTCGAAAAAGACAAGATGCGTCTTAAAGTTCCCGTCGCTAAAGCCGTCAGCATCGGCATGCGCAAGCTTTCCGAAGGCGATTTTGTCGAGCGGGCGCTGAAAGTGGTGCAGGGCAAGGCGCGTGTGAAGCGTACCATGTGGTCGCGCCGTGCACAGGAATATGATGCGAAGATCAACTCCGGCGATCTCATCGCGATCGCGGAAGTCGTTCGCGATCTCTACCGCGCGGAAAACCAGCCTGAGCAGTCCTATTCCGAGCGCCAGCTTTACGAAGCCGCTCTCGACCGCATGGCGCGCGAAATCGCCGCTGTCAACAAGATGTCCGAAACCGAGGCTGTTCGCCTGGTGGAAGTTAACCTTGCCAAGGGCCCCAAGCGCGGCAAGGCTGTCGAAGAAGACGATTCTCAGGACGAAGCCGCGTAATCGCCGGCCTCTTCCTTCTAAAAAAACCCGCCTTTATGGCGGGTTTTTTGTTGTCCAAGTGCCGGCTTAATTCACAAGATGCGGATTTTCGTGCCTTCGCGCAGATGCGGCAGGACGCGCCGCATGTCGCGGGGATGCAGTGCGACGCAACCTGCTGTCGGTTCATATCCCGGCCGAATAATATGCATGAAGATTGCTGAGCCGCGGTTGCGGCTTCTTGAGGTGACGTTCCAGTCCAGCACGAGACAGACATCGTAAAGGCCATCTGTGCGCATCATGTCCTCGTGGCTCGGCGCGAAAGGTGCCTTGACCAGCCTGTTATAATTGGGGTTGCCGGGCTCATCACACCACAGCATCGATTTCCGTGTGCGTTGCATCGGCAGGGCAGTCGTGATGGCGGACATGCGGTCGCCGCGATAAAAGCCATGCAGCAGGCGGGTCACGGAAATCGGCGACTTTCCGTCACCTTCCCGTTTTCGTGCAGTCCGGCCATTGCGGCCGATGGCAGCCGGAAATGTGAGATGGCCGAGCTGAACGATGGCCCGGTTGATTTTCAAAGGAGCTGGCCGAACCATGAGCGTTGATGCGCGTTTACGTTGTTCTACGGGACGTTTGCTCATGTTTTTCACGAGATTTTGCTTTGCAGGTTATTTAACGTGAAGTCATAGCACTTCATCATGTGATGGCAATGGGTTGACCTTTTACCGGCAAACCGCTGAATTGGCTGACGATTAAAGTAAGAAAGGCTGAGAATCCGAATGACGGCTCGCACTATCCTTCTCGTGGACGATGACGACGATCTTCGGGAGACGCTGACCGAGCAATTGTCTCCCTATGAGGAATTCTCGCTGTTGAGCGGCGCAAACGCCGCACAGGCGATGCAGACCGCCAAAACTTCGCAGGTCGATCTACTCATCATGGATGTCGGCCTTCCCGACATGGATGGCCGCGAAGCCGTGAAGCTTTTGCGCAAGGGCGGCTTCAAGGCGCCCATCATCATGCTCACGGGTCACGATACGGATTCGGACACGATCCTCGGCCTTGAGGCTGGCGCCAATGACTATGTGACAAAGCCTTTCCGCTTTGCCGTGCTTCTCGCCCGCATCCGGGCCCAGTTGCGTCAATATGAACAGAGCGAGGATGCGGTCTTCACCGTTGGTCCTTATCAGTTCAAGCCCAGCCAGAAGCTCCTGACGACCGAAGACGGCAAGAAAATCCGGCTGACGGAAAAAGAGGCCGCGATCATTCGTTATCTCTACCGGGCAGGCAGCACGGTCGTGACTCGTGACGTCCTGCTGGAAGAGGTCTGGGGTTACAATTCCGGGGTCACGACCCACACGCTCGAAACGCACGTTTATCGGCTGCGTCAGAAGATCGAGCGGGATCCTTCCAATGCCGAGATTCTCGTAACCGAGAACGGCGGCTACAAGATCGTCCCCTGACAGGCCCCCCGGGGAGTCCCCCCGAGTTGTTGAGCATTGCTCTAGCACCTTGTGTTTTGAAGGCCGATATTGGAAAACCGCTATAGCAATGCAGGCGGTTTTCCGGAGTAACAATCGACATGGCCTTGACCGACGATATCATGCTGCTGGGGCAAGTGCCGTTGTTTGCGGGCTTCAGTGATGATCAGCTGCGGCTCATCGCCTTCGGCGCAGAGCGCCGGCGTGTCGCGGCGGGACAGACCTTGTTTCGCGAACACTCCCCCGCCGAATGCGCCTTTGCCGTGACGTCGGGTCATTTCGAGCTTTTTTCAGCCGGCCGGGACGGCAAGCCCGTGCTGCAGGCTACGCCCGGAAAGGGCGCCCTGCTTTCGGAACTTGCGCTTTTTACCCTTTGCGAAAGAAAATTTACTGCCGTGGCTGCGGAAGATTCCGAAGTCATCCGGATAACGCGCATTCTCTTTCACCGCCTGGTGGAAGAGTTTCCTGAGGTCGCCGACATCGTTTCGGCGCGCATTCGCGACAATATCGCGTCTCTGGCCGCCGGTGCGGCCCGTTTGCAGAACCGCTTCATGTGACCGCGCGCCAGATCACCGCGTCCGGCATTGGTTCAAAACCGGAAATGGGCGGTGACTGGAACGTGATCCGATGGTCGGTTCCAGCCGCGGGCTTCCCGCAATATCTCGATCCTGTCAAGCGACGGGCCGAGATCCTGAGACGACCAGATGTGATCGAGGCGGCGGCCGCGATCAGCCGCTTCCCAGTCCTTGGCGCGGTAACTCCACCACGTATAGATTTTTTCCGTCGCCGGCACATTCAGCCGCATCAGATCAAGCCAGTTGCCCTTCTTCATGATGTCCAGCATACCCTCGGTTTCCACCGGCGTGTGGCTGACGATCTTGAGAAGCTGCTTGTGCGACCAGACATCATTCTCGAGCGGCGCTATATTGAGGTCGCCGACGAGGATGGAAGAGGTGCCCGGCACGCCATCGGCACGCAATGCCTTCATTTCCTCAATGAAATCCAGCTTGTGGCCGAATTTCGGATTGATTGAGCGATCAGGTTCGTCGCCGCCTGCCGGAACATAAAAATTATGGAGCCGGATGCGGCGCGATCCCACCTGGACAATCGCGGAAATATGGCGCGCGTCGCCAATTCCGCAGTAATCCTGACGATGATCTTCCGTCAGCGGGATTTTCGAGGCGATGGCGACACCATGATAGCCCTTCTGGCCGTGAATGATCACGTGCTCGTAACCCAGCGCCTTCAACGGCTTCATCGGAAACTCGCCATTCGGGCATTTGGTTTCCTGCAGGCAGAGAATGTCGGGTTTGTAACGCACCAGAAACTGCTCGACGATCGGCATTCTGAGCCTGACGGAGTTGATGTTCCAGGTGGTTATCGAAAACGACATAAATGAGCTCCGCTTTTATCGCCTTGAAGCAAGGTCTCAAGGCTGTTTCCGGGGCGCAGGCTTATAACATAGTGATGAAAACGGGAATGTATTTTAGCGGCAAAATGAAAAAGGCGGCCTGAGAGCCGCCTTCACGGAGCATACATTGACAGGGAGCGTCAGCCGCGCTTGCGTACTTCTTCATAATTGATGTTGAAGACGCGTTCATCCAGGTTCACGCCGGTTTGAACGTTGAAGATCATCACGGTCGTGTCCTTGTTCTGGGCGTCCGTCGTGGTCCATTGCCGCAGATCGAACGTCTTCGGGTCGAACATCAGCGTGATGGTGGAATCGCCGAACACGCTCTTGTCACCGAGGACGATGGTGGTCAGGTCAGATTCTTCCTTCACATCCCGGACCTTCTGGTTGCTGAGATCGATCTTGTCGGAGAGAAGCAGGCTGAGCGGAGTCTTCGACAGTGGATAGAGATCCCATGTCTTCAGCTTCATATTGCCGATGACGACATTCTTGCCGTCGGAGATGACGCGCATCGGCGATGGGTCTTCATAATTGAAACGGAGCTTGCCTGGCCGTTCGATGTAGAACTTGCCGCCGGTCTGTTCCCCGCGCGGGCCGAACTGCACGAATTCACCCATCATGGTTTTTACCGACGAGAAGTGGTTCGCGATCTTCTGCGCCGTCGCGGTATTGCCGGCTGCCTGCGCAAAGGCTTCGAGCGGCGAGATGCCAGCGATCACGGCAGCCATGGAAAATGCCGTCAGCACCCCACGCCGCGTCACGCCATTTTGCGCTGCGCTTGCATTGGCCGTTTCGCCGGTGGTCAGGTCGTTCATTCTGTTCTCCTTCATCGCAGCGATTGTCCGCGAAAAACGCGGCGGCTTCATGACGTGAAAGCGTGTAATAACGCTTCTCGACGCCGCTTGGTTGCGGATTATCGCTCGATGATATCTGCTTCCGTGGGAACGAGGATTTCGCGTTTTCCGGCGTGGTTGGCGGGGCCGATAATGCCTTCCTGCTCCATGCGTTCGATCAGCGATGCCGCGCGGTTGTAACCGATGCCGAGACGACGCTGCACATAGGAGGTGGAGGCTTTGCCATCGCGAAGTACGACGGCCACGGCCTGATCGTAGGGGTCCTCGGAATCCGAGAAGCTGCCGCCGCCGGCCGGGCTTGCGCCAGCGCCGTCCTCGTCTTCTTCCTCGGTAATCGCTTCCAGATATTCCGGCGAGCCCTGCGTCTTGAGATAGGCGACGATCTCTTCCACTTCATTGTCGGAAACGAAGGGCCCGTGCACACGCTGGATGCGTCCGCCGCCAGCCATATAGAGCATGTCGCCCATGCCGAGCAGCTGCTCGGCGCCCTGCTCTCCAAGGATCGTGCGGCTGTCGATCTTCGAGGTGACCTGGAATGAGATGCGGGTCGGGAAATTGGCCTTGATCGTGCCGGTGATGACATCAACGGAGGGGCGCTGGGTGGCCATGATGACATGGATGCCGGCAGCACGCGCCATCTGCGCCAAACGCTGCACCGCGCCTTCGATATCCTTGCCGGCCACCATCATCAGGTCGGCCATCTCGTCGATGATGACGACGATATAGGGCAGGGGCTTCAGATCGAACTCTTCCGTTTCGTAGATTGCCTCGCCGGTCTGGCGGTCGAAACCGGTCTGCACCGTGCGGGTGAGGATCTCGCCCTTGTCGAGCGCCTGCTGCACGCGGCTGTTGAAGCCGTCGATATTGCGCACGCCGATCTTGGACATCTTCTTGTAGCGCTCCTCCATCTCGCGCACCGTCCATTTGAGCGCGACGACCGCCTTTTTCGGATCCGTGACGACGGGAGAAAGCAGGTGCGGAATGCCGTCATAGATCGACAGTTCCAGCATTTTCGGGTCGATCATGATCAGGCGGCACTGTTCCGGCGACATGCGGTAAAGCAGCGACAGGATCATGGTGTTGATGGCAACGGACTTGCCCGAACCGGTGGTGCCTGCAACGAGCAGGTGCGGCATCTTGGCGAGATCGGCGATGACGGGTTCGCCGCCGATGGTCTTGCCGAGCGCCATGGCAAGCTTGGCTTTGCTGTTTTCGAAATCGCGGCTGCCGATCAGTTCGCGCAGGAACACGGTTTCGCGGGTCTGGTTCGGCAGTTCGATGCCGATGGCATTGCGGCCGGGAACAACGGCGACGCGGGCAGCGATCGCGCTCATGGAGCGGGCGATATCATCCGCGAGGCCGATGACACGCGACGATTTGATGCCGGGTGCCGGTTCCAGTTCGTAAAGGGTGACGACCGGGCCGGGGCGGACATGAATGATTTCACCCTTGACGCCGAAGTCTTCAAGAACCCCCTCGAGAAGACGGGCGTTCTGCTCGAGCACCTCTTCGCTTAGCGTATTGTCGCGAACAATGTTCTTGGGCTCCGCCAGAAGATGAACGGTAGGAAGCTGGAAACCGTCTGCGGCGATGAAAGAGGCCTGTGCTTCGCGTGCCACACGCTCACTGGGCTTCGGGCGTGCCGAAGGAGCGGTTATTTTCGTCTGTCCGCGTCCCGGCGCCTGTCGGGCAGTGAATTTCTGGTCGACGTCGTCATCGGAAAGGATGCCACTTGGCAGGCGGGCCTCGTCAGTACCGAAGGACGGCTCGCCGTCCCCATCGTCTTCATGACCGGGCGCGATGGAGGGAGGAGACATCTGGCGACGCGATGCAGTTCGTTCTTCGAAAGAGGGTTCCGCGCGCTGGTCGAGACGGTTGATCGCCGTCTTGAGGCGCGACGGCTCGTTTAGCGTGCCGAATTCATACTCGTTGAAATCATAGGGATGTTCGAATTCGTCATGCAGCGATTTCGACTTCAGGCCGAACAGGCGACGAAAACGGGCCTGGGTGATGTACCAGTAGTGCGTCAGTGCGCCGAAGGCGAGAATGTTGGCGAAGAAACCCTCGCCATCATCCTCGTCGTCCTCTTCCGCCTCGCGGACGGCGCGGGCCTTGCTGACGGCCGGTGCGGGTTCTTCACGCTCCAGTTCATCGTCCAGACCGCCGACAATGCCCGCGGCAAACAGCATGAGCCAGGCAGCCGGCGCGGCGAATATTACCCCAAGTATCGTCGCAACGGTGCCCGTGGGATAAGCGCCGATGAATAGGGCGGGGAAACGAAGGATCATGTCGCCGATCACGCCGCCGATACCGTTCGGCAGCGGCCAGGTGACGGGAGCCGGAAAGCAGCCGAGGGACGCGGCGCAGACGATCGCGCCTGCGATCCAGGCCACGAGGCGGGCGGGTATGCGCTGCAGCTTGCGGCCGGCGATCAGGGCGATCGCCCATGCAATGACCGGCAGCAGGGAAATGATGGCCGAAAGCCCGAGGAACTGCATAACGATATCCGCGAAGATCGCGCCGCCGTAGCCCAGGAGATTGGTTGGTTGGTTTCCTGTGGCATAGGACAGGCTCGGATCTGCCACATTCCACGTCGCGAGCGCGGCGATACCGAGTGCAATCGTGGCAAGCAGAGCGAAACCGGCCAGAGCCATAATCTGCCGCACGAAAAACGCCGTCAGCACAAAACGTGTGTGACGACCATCGAATGTCGGAGAATGCATTCTGCCCATGTCCCTGAACCCGTCATTTTTTGGTTTCGGCGAGATCCGGCACACGGCCTGATCCCGGATTGACAGGGAAAACTAACCGCCAGCTGGTTAATGTCGTGTTAACCATGCGGTTTTTTGAGGAGATCAGAGCATTTTCGGGTGAGCGTTCGAGCGGATTTGTGCTTTGAGACGGCTGCGTTACGGCGGGCTGGCGGCAAAGAAAAAGGCCCGTCGAAACGGGCCTTTCTTTCGGGGATGGGGATGGAGAACCCCATTTTCCCGGAATCAGGAGTGGTAAGCGGCTTCGCCGTGGGTGGCGAGGTCCAGACCTTCGCGCTCGGCTTCGACCGGGACGCGGAGCCCGACGATCACATCGACGATCTTGTAAAGGATTGCCGAGACGATGGCGCACCAGACGATGGTGATGGCGACGGCCACGAACTGCGTCCAGAGCTGCGAGGCGATGGAGAATTCGGGCTTGCCGGTGCCGCCGAGTAGCGGCGAGGTGAAGATGCCGGTGCCGAGTGCGCCGATGATGCCGCCAATGCCGTGAACGCCGAAGACGTCAGCGGTATCGTCGTAACCGAACTTGTTCTTCACCACGGAGACGAAGAAGTAGCAGATCGGCGAGACGATGAGGCCGAGAACGATGGCACCCATCGGGCCAACCGAGCCTGCAGCAGGTGTGACGGCAACGAGGCCGGCGATCATGCCCGAAGCGGCGCCCAGCATGGATGCCTTGCCGCGGGTGAAGCTTTCAACCAGCGACCAGGAAACAATGGCGGCTGCGGTTGCGAGGAAGGTGTTCATGGTTGCGAGAACCGCACCACCCGATGCTTCGAGGTTGGAGCCGGCGTTGAAACCGAACCAGCCGAACCACAGCATAGCTGCACCGACGAGTGTCAGCGTCATGGAGTGAGGAGCCATCATGTCCTTGCCGAAGCCGGTGCGCTTGCCGACCATGATCGCGCCGATCAGGCCTGCGATACCGGCATTGATGTGGACGACCGTGCCGCCGGCGAAGTCAAGAGCGCCCATGCCGAAGATCAGGCCGTTTGCGTCCCAGACCATATGGGCGACCGGGAAATACACGAAGGTGGCCCAAAGGATGGTGAAGAGGATGACGGCGGAGAACTTCACGCGTTCCGCGAAGGCACCGATGATCAGCGCCGGGGTGATGGCCGCAAAGGTCATCTGGAAGGCGATGAAGGTATATTCGTAGATCACGACGCCCTGCGAGAAGGTTGCCGAGGTGCTGTCAAGCGAAACGCCCGACAGGAACAGCTTGCCGAAGCCGCCGAAATAAGGGCCGGTGCCGCCGCCGAAGGCGAAAGAGTAACCGTAGATGACCCAGATGAGCATCATGACAGCGGTGATGACCGTGCACTGCATGAGGACGGAGAGCATGTTCTTCGTGCGGACAAGACCGCCGTAAAACAGCGCCAGACCCGGAAGGATCATGAAGAGCACGAGGATTGTGGCGACATACATGAAGGCTGTGTCGGCCTTTTCCGGAACAGGCGCTGCGGCTGCGGCCGGCGCTGCATCCTGGGCAAAGGCGATGGCCGGGGCCATCAGGGCCGTCGCTGTTGCGCCCAGCTTGCCGAGCGTCAAAAACTTGTTGAGTTGCATAGCTAGAAAACTCCCCTGTCAGCCGTGCTTCAAAGCGCTTCTGTGTTGGTTTCGCCGGTACGGATGCGCACGGCCTGTTCAATTGAGTAAACGAAGATCTTGCCGTCGCCGATCTGCCCGGTCTTTGCCGCAGATGCGATCGCTTCGACGGCCTTGTCCACGACGTCGGATGGAACAGCGATCTCGATCTTTAGCTTGGGAAGGAAGCTCACCGCATATTCCGTGCCGCGATAAATCTCGGTATGTCCCTTCTGGCGCCCGTAACCCTTTACTTCGGTCACGGTCAGGCCCTGGATGCCGACGCCGGTGAGTGCTTCGCGCACTTCATCCAGCTTGAACGGCTTGATAATGGCCATCACAATTTTCATCTGGTTTCCCATCCTTTGTTTGTCCTCGGCACGGAGCCGACTCTCCTGCCGCTGGCAGATCAGTAACAGCGACTGCGGACATACATTCAAAGGGCGTGCCAGTTTTGAGTGTGTAACTAACTTATTGAAATGTAATGTTTATATGACGGACGTCTGAAAAAGGGGCATTTGTCGGCGAATTTTGCGTCTATAAAATGTGCGATTTTTAGAAAACGCACTTTATTTAATCATTTGCCCTTTTGCGGATCAAACCTTCCTGCGCCACGGAGGCGACCAGTTCGCCCTGTCTGGTGAAAATATTGCCACGGGTCAAACCGCGCGCGCCCGAGGCGCTGGGGCTGTCCTGCGTATAGAGCAGCCAGTCATCCAGCCGGCAGGGACGATGAAACCACATGGCGTGGTCCAGGCTTGCCACCTGGATCGAAGGATCGAAGATCGTCGTGCCATGGGCATAGAGCGAGGTGTCCAGCAGCGTCATGTCGGAGAGATAGGCGAGAATGGCGGATTGCAGGCGCGGATCGTCAGGTACGCTTCCGACGGCACGGACCCAGATGTCCTGCTGCGGCTCCAGCTTTTCTTTTGAGATGTAGTGGGTCAGCGAGACCGGCCTGATCTCGATCGGCCGCTTGTTGCTCCAGTAGTTGCGGATCGAAGCGGGCGCCTTGGCGAGGAAAGCCGCCTGCATCTGTTCCTCGCTCATCAGTTTTTCAGGCGGCGTCACATCAGGCATCCTGATCTGATGGGTAAAACCGTCCTCGAATATCTGGAACGACGCCGACATGGAAAAAATGGCTTTGCCGTGCTGGATGGCGACCACGCGACGGGTGCAGAAACTGGCGCCATCGCGGATACGCTCGACCTGGTAGACGATGGGCACGAGCGGGTCGCCGGGACGCATGAAATAGGCGTGCAACGAATGCACGAAGCGATCGTCATCCACGGTTCTTTGCGCGGCGATCAGGGCCTGTGCAATGACCTGGCCACCAAAAACCCGTTGCCAGCCGATCTGCGGGCTTTCGCCCCGGTAAAGGTTCTCTTCCAGCTTCTCAAGATCGAGCGTGGCAATGAGATTTGCCATCGGGTCTGACGATTGCAAGGGATGCGACATTTTTTCGGCCTGCTCCGGCTGTAGGAAGACGTCACATGGTCTATAGTGCGCTGATGATGCGTGCACAAGATTTGAGGAGAAGCGCGATGCTGGACGTTGTGGTGGCAGGCGGCGGATATGTCGGTCTTTCCGTTGCTGTGGCAATCAAGCAGGCGGCCCCGCATCTGAATGTGCAGGTAATTGAAGCCGCTCCTGAGGATGTCTGGGCAAAGGATGTCCGCGCGTCCGCCATTATCGCAGCGGCTACCCGCATGCTCGATGTTTTCGGCATCTGGAACGAGATCGAGCCGGAAGCCCAGCCGATCCACAAGATGATCGTTACCGATTCGAAAACCGCCGATCCGGTGCGTCCGGTGTTCCTGACGTTTGATGGCGCGGTGGAAGAGGGCCGGCCCTTTGCCCATATGGTTCCCAACGTCGCTCTGGTAGGCGCGTTGCGCGGCCTTTGCGCACGCCTGGGCATAGAAATCCGCCACAGCCTCAGTGTTTCCGATTTTACCGCAGGACCGCAGTCGACGGCTATTCACCTTTCCGACGGATCGATGCTCGAAGCGCGATTGCTGATTGCCTGTGATGGTGTTCGCTCGGCTCTTCGGGATATGGCTGGCATCAAGACGGTGCACTGGGCTTACGATCAGTCGGGCATCGTGACGACCGTTGAGCATGAGCGACCGCACGAAGGCTGCGCCGAGGAGCATTTCCTGCCATCCGGACCCTTCGCCATTCTGCCGTTGAAGGGAAACCGGTCTTCGCTTGTCTGGACCGAACGCACCGCCGACGCCGACAGGCTTGTGGCCGCCGACGACCTGGTGTTCGAGGAGGAGCTTGAGCGCCGGTTCGGCCACAAGCTCGGCACGATCCGGCCTGTCGGTCCCCGGCGCGCCTTTCCGCTGGGTCTCACTTTGGCACGGTCCTTCGTCGCGTCGCGTTTCGCGCTCGCCGGTGATGCGGCCCACGGTATTCACCCGATCTCGGGTCAAGGCCTCAATCTCGGTTTCAAGGATGTGGCGGCTCTGGCCGAAACCGTGGTTGAAGCTGACCGTCTCGGCCTCGACATCGGCTCCCTCAATGTTCTGGAGCGGTATCAGTCCTGGCGCCGGTTCGACACCTTGCGGATGGGGGTGACCACGGATGTGCTGAACCGGCTGTTCTCCAATGATGTCGGTCCCATTCGCATCATGCGCGATTTCGGTCTCGGCGTGGTGGATCGTTTGCCGGGTCTCAAATCCTATTTCATTGGCCAGGCCGCCGGTACCACGGATGCAAATGCGCCGCGTTTGCTCACCGGTGAGGCACTCTGATCTCGGCTTGTGGTGCTGGCTTCGGAACGGCTTTTCCGGGATTGGCGCTTGACAGCTGATTCCCGGATTTTCCGACCGGCGGTTTTACCGTAATGCCGAATCCGGCCAAGGACTTATCCGGATTCATAATCTGGTAGAGGCTGTCACTTCGCCAACCAGATATTGCGGAGAACAAAAGCTGAATCATGAGGAGTCAGCGATTCGTATTCGATTCGTTCGCAGACTGTTCCGCAGCCGAATCGATTTCATTTTCGCCGGATTCTTTTTTCTTGTTCAACTATCTGAATCGAAATGGAAAATTTCGTTGACTGGTCGCCTTATGGCACTTTGCGGGTGAGGCCTATTGCCTTTGTCGGCAGGCGTTGCCATGTGTGGTGCGTGCGGCCCATACCGTTGATGTGGGTGGCACGCCAAGCAGATGAAGTCGATTCGCGGATAGTACGTTGAATTTTCGCCCCATGATCCTGAGCGGCCGCGGTGTCACGGCCGTTCTCGGCCCCACCAACACCGGCAAGACCCATTACGCGATTGAGCGTATGGTGGCGCATGGCAGCGGTGTCATTGGCCTGCCGCTGCGCCTTTTGGCGCGCGAGGTCTATACCCGTCTGGTCGAAAAGGTGGGGGCGCCCAATGTGGCGCTGATAACCGGCGAAGAAAAAATCTCACCCCCAAAAGCCAAGTATTCCGTTTGCACAGTGGAAGCCATGCCGCGCGAAACGACGGCCGCCTTCGTTGCAATCGATGAGGTGCAGCTGGCAGGCGATCTCGAGCGCGGGCATATCTTTACCGACCGGGTGCTGCATCTGCGCGGGCGGGAGGAAACGCTGCTGCTGGGCGCGGGCACGATGCGCCCGATCCTCGAAAAGCTGCTGCCGGGAATTACCGTGGTGGAGCGACCGCGTCTGTCGCAGCTTTTTTATGCCGGCCAGAAGAAGATAACCCGCCTGCCGCAGCGTACGGCGATTGTCGCTTTTTCCGCCGATGAGGTCTATGCCATTGCCGAACTGGTGCGCCGCCAGCGGGGCGGCGCGGCCGTTGTGCTGGGCGCGCTTTCGCCCCGCACGCGCAATGCGCAGGTGGGTCTCTATCAGTCCGGCGATGTCGAATATCTGGTCGCGACGGACGCTATCGGCATGGGCCTTAACCTTGATGTCGATCACGTCGCTTTCGCGCAGGACCGAAAATTCGACGGTTATCAATTCCGCAATCTCAATCCGGGCGAAATCGGCCAGATCGCCGGCCGCGCCGGCCGCCATCTTCGTGACGGCACCTTCGGGGTGACAGGCCGTGTCGACCCGTTCGATGACGAACTGGTGGAGCGGATCGAGACGCATCAGTTCGATGCGGTGAAGGTGTTGCAGTGGCGGACGAAAAACTTCGATTTTTCCTCTATCGCCAATCTGCGTGCGAGCCTTGACGCTGCGCCGGCGATCCAGGGGCTTTCGCGCGCCCTGCCGGCCATCGACCAGCAGGCGCTGGAGTATCTGTCCCGTTATCCCGAAATCATCGACGTGACGACGACCGATGCACGGGTGGAAAAGCTCTGGGAGGCCTGCGCGCTTCCGGACTATCGCCGTATCGCGCCGGCGCAGCATGCGGATCTGATCTCCACGCTCTATTTCGACCTCGTCAAGCGCGGTACGGTGAACGAGGATTTCATGGCCGAACAGGTGCGTCGCGCCGACCGCACGGATGGAGAGATCGATACCTTGTCTGCGAGGATTGCGCAGATCAGAACATGGACTTATGTATCGAACCGCCCAGGATGGCTTGCCGATCCGACACACTGGCAAGAAAAGACTCGGGAAATCGAGGATCGATTGTCCGATGCGCTACATGAAAGGTTGACGAAACGCTTTGTTGATCGCAGGACATCTGTGCTCATGAGGCGCCTGAGAGAGAATGCGATGCTTGAAGCTGAAATCAGTGTAAATGGTGATGTCTTCGTAGAAGGTCATCACGTCGGCCAATTGGCCGGGTTCCGGTTCACGCCGGTGCCGGGAATGGAAGGGCCGGATCAGAAGGCCGTGCAGGCTGCGGCGCAGAAGGCGCTCGCGCTCGAATACGAGGCGCGTGCCGCGCGTCTGCACGCCAGTGGAAATGGCGATCTCGCTTTGAGCTCCGATGGTCTGGTTCGCTGGCTGGGCGAGCCGGTTGCCCGTCTTTCGGCCGGCGACAATATCATGAAGCCGCGGGTGATCCTGCTGGCCGACGAGCAGTTGAGCGGTAATGCCCGTGATCACGCGCTCGCGCGGATCGAGCGTTTCGTCAACCACCAGATCGCAACCGTGCTGAAGCCGCTGGATGATATCTCCCGCGCGGAAGACCTTCAGGGTCTCGCAAAGGGTCTTGCTTTCCAGCTGGTTGAAAATCTCGGCGTGCTGTTCCGTCGTGACGTCGCGGAAGACGTGAAGTCGCTGGATCAGGACGCGCGTGCTTCCATGCGGCGTTACGGCGTGCGTTTCGGCGCCTATCATGTCTTTTTGCCTGCGCTCCTGAAGCCTGCTCCGGCAGAACTTGTGACGCTGCTCTGGGCCTTGAAGAATGATGGTCTTGGCAAACCGGGTTATGGCGACCTTATTCCCGTCCTGGCTGCAGGCCGCACCTCGGTCGTTACGGATGCCAGCTACGAGCGCATGTTCTACAAGCTTGCCGGTTTCCGTTTCCTCGGAAAGCGCGCGGTGCGTATCGACATTCTCGAGCGTCTGGCTGATCTCATCCGTCCGCTGCTGCAGTGGAAGCCCGGCCAGCAGCCGCGTCCCGAAGGTGCTTATGATGGCCGTCGTTTCACGACGACGACCGCGATGCTTTCCATTCTCGGCGCAACGCTCGATGACATGGAAGAAATCCTCAAGGGCCTCGGTTACCGTGCCGATCAGGTGACGGCGGAAGAGGCGCAGGCCTTCCTCGCCAGCCAGGCAGGCGCCACTGTGCCGGCTGCCCCAGAAACGACGGCGGGCGAAGAGGATAGCGCTGAGACCGAGCAGGACGAGCCGGCTTCCGAAGAGCAGGCCTCCGAAACGATTGCTGTTGTGGAAGGCGACGTTACCGAGGCGCCGGTCGCGGAAGCCGCCGGTGAAGAGGCTGCTGCAAATGAAGCGGCTCCGGCGGAAAGCGGTGAGGCCGCCGAGCCGAAGCCCGTGCTTCTGTGGCGTCCGGGTGGCCGCAATGAAAACCAGCGTGGTGAAAACCGTCGTCCCGGCAATCGTGGCCAGGGTCGTGAGCAGACAGCGCGCGAGCAAGGCGAGCGACGCGGCGAAGGCCGTCGTGACAATCGCGACGGGGCAAATCGCGATGCAGCCAATCGTGGCGGCGAGGGCGAGCGCAAGCGTGACGGCGGCCGTCCCGATCGCGGCAACAACCGCAATAATGATCGTCATGATCGTGGCGAGCGCAAGGACAGGCCGGAGCGCAGCGACCGTGGCGGAAAGCCGCAGGGCCAGCAGCGTTTCGAGGCCAAGCCACCGCGCAAGGAAAAGCCGCTGGACCCGGATTCGCCTTTTGCAAAGCTCGCTGCCCTCAAGGAGCAGCTGAAGAAGTAAGCCTATGGGAAACAGCGAACAGCCACTGGAAAGCACGCGCCAGCGTCTGGACAAGTGGCTGTTCTTTGCCCGCATGGCTAAATCCCGTTCGCTCGCCCAGAGCTACGTTCAGTCGGGACAGGTGAAGATCAATGGCGTCGTCGTCCGCCAGCCCAGTCATGCGGTGAAGCCCGGCGACAGGCTGGAAATAAGCTTCGAGCGGATGGACAGGGTCGTGGTGGTGAAGTCGGGCGGGACGCGGCGCGGCCCCTATGAAGAAGCCAGACTTCTCTATGACGATCAGACGCCGCCGAAGGAGCCTTCCGACAGGCTGACACTCCTTGAGCAGGCAATGCGCCAGCCGGGCAGCGGACGCCCGACGAAAAAGGAGCGCAGAGCGCTCGACAGGTTTCTGTCCGACAGCGACGGCAGTACAGATTAGAATAAACCTCCAAGTCAGCCCCGTTTTTCAGAATTGTTTATCCTTGCTATCTGCAAGCAAAGGCATTACGTCACTTGCGAAATTGCCCTGTCTGAATTCCGGGCGACGGCTTGTGTTCCGAAGCCCAAAGACCCGGCCTGCATATTCTGGAGTTCATCATGACATATGTCGTGACCGACAATTGCATCCGCTGCAAATATACCGATTGCGTTGAGGTCTGCCCTGTCGACTGCTTTTACGAGGGCGAAAATTTCCTCGCCATCAATCCCGACGAATGCATCGACTGTGGTGTGTGCGAACCGGAATGTCCTGCCGAGGCCATCAAACCCGATACGGAGCCGGGTCTCGACAAGTGGCTGAAGCTCAATGCGGAATATGCCGCGATCTGGCCGAACATCACCATCAAGCGCGACCCGATGCCGGAAGCCAAGGAAATGGATGGTGTC
Source organism: Rhizobium sp. ZX09 (assembly GCF_017357485.1). NCBI lineage: Bacteria > Pseudomonadati > Pseudomonadota > Alphaproteobacteria > Hyphomicrobiales > Rhizobiaceae > Rhizobium > Rhizobium sp. ZX09. The sequence goes on along the minus strand of NZ_CP031363.1, from coordinate 2,589,580 downwards.
GAAGGCAAGCTGGAGCTTTATTTCTCTGCTGAGCCCGGCAAGGGCGACTGACCGCAGATTTGCGACGGTCTCGCACTAACATTTGAAAAGCCCTCGTCTGCACGAGGGCTTTTGTTTATCCGCCGCGGCCGGATTGCAGCGTGGTGGATAATAGTGTCAGTAGGGCCACGCTTTCCTCCAGACTTTGACGCTGGCGGCTTTGCAGGATGGCCGCCTGCAGTCGGTTCATCTCGCGCGCGATCGCCGCTGGCTGCCATGTGCGTAGCGCTCTTTCGATGACCGGTTTCCGGCGAAAATGGATATGGCGTCCAAGCGTCTGCATGACCTGACCGGCCTGCTGCTTTTTCTCGTCCATCTCGGCGCGCATCTGATCGAGCAGCTGGAATTGCTTGAGGCACCCCTGAAGCACGAGGAAGATCGGCGTCTTGGAAGAAATGATCTTCTGAGTGGCATGAAAAAACGCGTTTCTGTCACCCTTCAGGATGGCGTCAACGGCGTCATCGGTTGAAACCGTACTGGCATCACCGATGATGGCCAGGACATCGTCTTCCTCGATTACCTCTGCGCCGCGGCAATAAAGTGCCAGCTTGCGAATTTCGTTTCGTGAAGCGATACGGTCGCCCCCCAACGATTCGATAAGCCGTTGCCGCGCGGCAGGCGCGATACGCAAATTGTCGCCCGAAAGTTCCTGGTCTATCAACGCGTTCAGTGCGCGCGCATCGTCCGCGTAACAGGGAATGGCTGCGATGGATCGAGCCGGTTCCGCGATCTTGCGCAGCCCCGTGCCCTTCTTGATGTCGCCTGCTTCGATGATGAGAAAGCTCGCTTCCGGCGGCGTTTCCGCCAGAATCTGGAGGGCATCCACCAGCGCCTTTTCAGCTGACGCGCCCTTGATCCAGACAAGTTTCTCGCCGCCGAAAAGACCAATGGCGTTCACCTCATCCAGCAAACGCCCCGGGTCGCCCTGGAGATCGGACGCAGTCAATTTCAGCGACGCAAAAGCGTCGTCGGGATCTATCCCCGTCTTTTTGGCGATGAGGGTTGCGCGTTCTGATACGAGACCGCGATCCGGCCCGTAGAGTACGAAAACGCGAAAGCGCTCCGCCGGATTCTCGGCGAAGCGCTCGAATTCATGGGACTTTATCTCCGCCACGGCCGCCGCTCTCAGCGGCCGAGGGTGGCGGCGATGTCGGTGCGGATGATTTCGGCAAGTTCGCGCGCCGCACGGTTTTCGGCGTCGCGGGTCGCCCGGATCTTGGCGAATTCCTGCTGTGGCAGATCCACCTGCGCCGTCACGCTGCGGCGTGCGGAGCGCAGGATCTGACCGTCGGAAATGCGCGTCAGCACGTATTGGCCGCTCATGATGACACGGCCTGGATACGGCCCGTCGTAGTTGTTGTTCGTCCGTGTGGTTAGGTCGTAATTCTGCACCTCTGTCGAGGAAGCGCTCGAGCTGACCGAAACCTTGACGTTATATTGCGCCGTCGTCGGCTGCCCAGCGCCGCCAGCCAGAAGGAAGATTAGCTGGTTGCGAACTTCCTGTCCAACTCTGCCGCCGATATCGGAGACGCTGACGGCCGCCAGCCTTTCCTTGGTGCCGGAAGCCTCGCCATAGAGCGGGCGCACCTGGCAGCCCGCCAGAAGACCAGCCATCATCACGACGGAAATTGCTGCCGCGACGCGGCTCCATCTCGAAAAAACGTCAGACAACAATGTTCACAATCCTCTGCGGAACCACGATGACTTTCTTGGGCTCGCCGCCGGCAAGAAGAGATTTGACGGCATCCAGAGCAAGGGCAGCCGCGCGGACCGCATCTTGATCCGCATCGCGCGCGATTGTCAATTCACCGCGCTTCTTGCCATTGACCTGCACGGGCATGACCACATCGTTTTCTTCCACCAGCGAAGGCACGAAGGTCGGCCATGACGCTTCAGCCACCAAGCCTTCATTGCCCAGCGCCGCCCAGCATTCTTCCGCCAGGTGTGGCGTCATGGGGGCGATGATGCGGATCAGGATTTCGACGGCGTCACGCGCTGCTGCCTTGACGTCGTCGGATTTGCCGCCCGCAGCGACATCCGCAAGCGGACCGGCGAGCGCGTTGACCAGTTCATAGATGCGGGCAATGGCCTTGTTGAAGGCGAGCTTGTCCAGATCTTCCTGAACAGCCTTCAGCGTCTTGTGGGCCGCCTTGGAGGCCGCCAGCCCTTCACCCTCGGTTGCAGGCTTCGGCCTGACGGATTTCAGCTCCTCGGCAGCTTCACCGATGATGCGCCAGACGCGTTGTACGAAGCGGTTCGCGCCCTCGACGCCCGATTCGGACCAAATCACATCACGATCCGGCGGCGAGTCCGAAAGCACGAAGAAGCGTGCGGTATCGGCGCCGTACGATGCGATGATATCATCGGGATCGACCACGTTCTTTTTCGACTTCGACATCTTCTCGATCGAGCCGATCTTCACCTCTTCGCCTGATGACAGCAGGAAGGCGCGGCGTGTGCCGTCGGTTTCCTCAATCCGCAGATCTGCAGGTGGCACCCATTCGCGTGCAGTGCCTTCACCACGGCTGTAGGTCTCATGAACCACCATGCCCTGGGTGAACAGGCCCTTGAAGGGTTCCTTGACATCGACATGACCTGTTTCGCGCATCGCACGGGTGAAGAAGCGCGAATAGAGCAGGTGCAGGATCGCGTGCTCGATGCCGCCGATATACTGATCCACAGGCAGCCAGTGATTGGCGACCTTCGGATCGGTCGGTGCATCTTCCCACGGCGCGGTGAAGCGCGTGTAATACCAGCTGGAATCGACAAAGGTGTCCATCGTGTCGGTTTCACGACGCGCGTCATGGCCGCATTGCGGGCAGGAGACATGACGCCACGTGGGGTGGCGATCCAGCGGGTTGCCGGGCACGTCGAAGGTCACATCGTCGGGCAGCTTGACGGGCAGGTCCTTTTTCGGAACCGGCACGACGCCGCAGACTTCGCAATGGATGACCGGGATCGGGCATCCCCAGTAACGCTGGCGGGAAATGCCCCAGTCGCGCAGACGGAAATTGACCTTGCGCTCGGCCTGAGGCGCGTTGCCCAGCGTCTGCGCCGACAGCTTCTGCACGACTGCCTCGAAGGCATCCGTCGTTTTCATGCCATTCAGGAAGCCGGAATTGATCATCACGCCGTCGTCGGTGTAGGCGGTGTCATCGACCGTGAAGCTTTCCGCATCCGGGCCTTCGGGGGCGACGACCGCCACGACCGGCAGGCCGTATTTGCGGGCGAAGTCCAGGTCGCGCTGGTCGCCGGAGGGGCAACCGAAGATCGCGCCCGTACCGTAATCCATCAACACGAAGTTGGCGACATAGACTGGCAGTTCCCAGGTCGGATCCAGCGGATGGACGACCTTGACGCCGGTATCGATGCCTTTCTTTTCAGCCGTTTCCAGCGCGGCCAGAGAGGTTCCATGGCGGCGGCATTCATCGCAGAATTCGGCGATCGCAGGATTTTTTTCCGACAGTTCTTTCGCCAGCGGATGGTCGGCGGCAATGGCCAGGAAGGAGGCGCCGAACAGCGTATCGGGGCGTGTGGTATAGACGGTGATGTCAGAGAAGCCTTCCGGCGCAGTGCCAGCAACGGTCTGCCAGCGCAGTGACAGGCCTTCGGAACGGCCGATCCAGTTCTTCTGCATCAGGCGCACTTTTTCCGGCCACTGATCCAGTGTGTCCAGCTCGTCCAGCAGGTCCTGGCTGAAATCGGTGATGCGGAAGAACCATTGCGTCAGCTCGCGCTGTTCGACCAGCGCCCCGGAGCGCCAGCCACGGCCGTCGATCACCTGCTCGTTGGCCAGAACCGTATGGTCGACCGGGTCCCAGTTGACCTTGGACTGCTTGCGATAGACCAGACCCTTTTCCATGAAATCGACGAACAGCGCCTGCTGGCGGTGGTAATATTCCACGTCGCAGGTCGCGAATTCGCGTGTCCAGTCCAGCGACAGACCCATGGATTTCAGCTGGCCGCGCATGGTGGCGATGTTCTGGTAGGTCCAGTCCTTGGGGTGAACCTTGTTCTGCATGGCGGCGTTTTCGGCAGGCATACCGAAGGCGTCCCAGCCCATCGGGTGCAGGACATTGAAACCGCGGGCGCGCTTGTAGCGGGCGACGACGTCACCCATGGCATAGTTGCGGACATGGCCCATGTGGATGCGACCCGACGGATAGGGAAACATCTCTAGAACGTAATATTTCTCACGCGGATCGCTGTTGTCTGTCACGAAGACCTTGTCTTCGTTCCATTTTTGCTGCCAGCGCGGCTCGGCGTCGCGAGGATTGTAACGTTCGATGGCCATTGTCTAAAATTCCGGGTATCGAGGGGAAAAATGTGCGCTGACCTTCACCATGAAACGACCGGGGCGTCAAGTTTGGCGGGGGGGTTCGGACGTTCAATCTTGGCCAGCGTGCCTCAAATGGTGCTAAAGCCGCTTGGCATCAAGGCAATCGGCGTCTAGTTAGCGGTTCGAACGGTTAAAAAAGGTCTTGTGATGGAAATCGAAGCACGACTTCAGGATGTCAGGCAGCGCATTGCGGATGTGGCGGAAAAATCCGGCCGCAAGGCGGCAGATGTTGCCCTCGTCGCGGTATCGAAGACCTTCGAAGCGGAGGCGATCCAGCCCGTCATCGATGCCGGCCAGCGCGTGTTCGGGGAGAACCGCGTGCAGGAAGCGCAGGGCAAGTGGCCGGCGCTGAAAGAGAAGACTGATGGCATAGAACTGCATCTGATCGGCCCGTTGCAGTCCAACAAGGCTGCGGACGCCGTGGCATTGTTTGATGTCGTCGAGAGCGTCGACCGCGAAAAGATCGCCCGCGCGCTTGCCGAGGAATGCAGCAAACAAGGCCGCAGCCTTCGTTTTTATGTGCAGGTCAATACCGGGCTCGAGCCGCAAAAGGCGGGCATCGATCCGCGTGAGACCATCGCTTTCGTGGCCCTTTGCCGGGATGAGTTGAAATTGGCTGTCGAGGGGCTGATGTGCATTCCGCCGGCAGATGAAAATCCCGGTCCGCATTTTGCGCTGCTGGCGAAGCTTGCCAAGCAATGTGGCCTAGAAAAACTCTCCATGGGCATGTCCGGTGATTTCGAAACGGCCGTCGAATTCGGCGCGACCAGTGTTCGTGTGGGCTCGGCGATCTTCGGCACACGATAAGGCCATAAACAAAAAACCCGGCACTCAGGCCGGGTTTCGAGCATTCGAAAACGTCGATCAGTACTGATCGTCCTCGTCTTCATCCTTCTGCGTGGATTTCAGCGAGGAGAGCTTCTTGAAGACTGCATCGGCGTCAATCTGTTCGTCTTCTTCGCGCTGGAAGTTGTAATCCAGACCTTCCGTTGCCGTCGCCGGCTGCAGTGTATTGTCCAGCTCTTCGGCGGACGGCAGCGGACGGCCACGCGAGGCGCGTTCAACTTCGAGGTCAAGATCGATCTGGCTGCAGAGGCCGAGTGTGACCGGGTCCATCGGCGTCAGGTTTGCCGAGTTCCAGTGGGTACGGTCGCGGATTTGCTCAATGGTCGACTTCGTGGTGCCGACGAGACGCGAAATCTGCGCATCCTTCAGTTCCGGGTGGTTGCGAACGAGCCAGAGAATGGCGTTTGGACGGTCCTGACGCTTGGAAACCGGCGTGTAGCGCGGACCGCGACGCTTGGATTCGGGCACGCGCACCTTTGGCTCGGAAAGCTTCAGCTTATGGTTCGGATTGGCTTCAGCGCGGGCAATCTCGTCGCGGGAAAGCTGTCCGGTGGCGATCGGGTCGAGGCCCTTGATGCCCTGCGCGGCTTCACCGTCGGCAATTGCCTTGACTTCAAGCGGGTGCAGTTTGCAGAACGTGGCGATCTGATCGAACGACAGCGCGGTGTTGTCAACCAGCCATACAGCCGTTGCCTTTGGCATGAGCAATTGTTGAGCCATAGATACAGTCCTTCTGTCCGTCCGCGCCGGTGTCGCGGGCGTGGTATCAACCACTGATTTCCGGGATATTGCCGCTCTATAACCGGATTGCATCATAATTGCAATTCTTTGCGAAACAAATGACCTTTGTCTAATTGCCGTGCGCAATTGACCTGCTATGAATTCAACACATGCCTGAGGTGGGAGTCTCGGGCCGCGTCAGAAGCCATACCCGGTTCCAGGAGGAGTTCATGTCTGCCAAAATCTACCCGGTGCTCAAGTCGGCGAAAGCCCGCACGCTCATCGACAATGAGCGTTACCAGAAATGGTACCAGGAGAGCGTCGAGGATCCAGAAAAATTCTGGGACAAGCATGGCCGTCGGATCGACTGGTTCAAGCCTTACACCAAGGTCAAGAATACGTCCTTCAAGGGCAGGGTGCCAATCAAGTGGTTCGAGGACGGCCTCACCAACGTCTCCTACAACTGTATCGACCGGCATCTGAAGACGCATGGCGAGCGCACCGCGATCATCTGGGAAGGCGATAACCCCTATATCGACAAGAAGATCACCTATAACCAGCTTTATGATTACGTCTGCCGTCTGGCGAATGTGCTGAAGAAGCACGGCGTCAAGAAGGGCGACCGCGTCACCATCTATATGCCGATGATACCGGAGGCAGCCTATGCGATGCTTGCCTGCGCGCGCATCGGGGCGATCCATTCGGTCGTCTTCGGCGGCTTCTCGCCGGAAGCGCTGGCGGGCCGCATCGTTGACTGCCAGTCGACCTTCGTCATTACCTGCGATGAAGGTGTGCGCGGCGGCAAGCCGATACCGCTGAAAGAAAATACCGACAAGGCGATCGATATCGCCGCCAAGCAATATGTCATTGTCAACAAGGTTCTGGTCGTTCGCCGAACCGGCGGCAAGACCGGCTGGGCGCCGGGCCGCGACATCTGGTACCACCAGGAAATCGCCACGGTGAAACCGGATTGCCCGCCCGTGAAGATGCGCGCGGAAGATCCGCTGTTCATCCTCTATACGTCGGGCTCTACCGGCAAGCCAAAGGGCGTGCTGCACACCACGGGCGGCTACCTCGTCTATACGTCGATGACGCATGAATATGTCTTCGATTACAAGGATGGCGAGGTCTACTGGTGTACGGCCGATGTCGGCTGGGTCACGGGACACTCTTATATAGTCTATGGACCGCTGGCCAATTGCGCGACGACGCTGATGTTCGAAGGTGTTCCCAATTTTCCGGATCAGGGCCGTTTCTGGGAAGTCATCGACAAGCACAAGGTCAATATTTTCTATACGGCGCCGACAGCGCTCAGATCGCTGATGGGTGCGGGTGACCAGTTCGTCCAGCGCTCGTCGCGCTCCAGCATCCGTCTTCTCGGCACCGTGGGCGAGCCGATCAACCCGGAAGCATGGGAGTGGTATTACCATGTGGTCGGTGAGGACAAGAGTCCGATCGTCGATACATGGTGGCAGACGGAAACCGGCGGCATTCTCATCTCGCCGCTGCCGGGTGCGACCGATCTGAAACCCGGCTCGGCGACAAGGCCGTTCTTCGGTGTGCAGCCGCAGCTTGTCGATGCCGAAGGCAATGTGCTGGAAGGGCCGGCGGACGGCAATCTCTGCATCATCGACAGCTGGCCGGGCCAGTCGCGCTCCGTCTATGGCGATCATCAGCGCTTCATCGACACCTACTTCTCCACCTACAAGGGCAAGTATTTCACCGGTGATGGCTGCCGGCGCGATGAGGATGGTTATTACTGGATCACCGGCCGCGTCGATGACGTGCTGAACGTTTCCGGTCATCGTCTCGGCACGGCCGAGGTGGAATCGGCGCTGGTGTCGCATCATCAGGTTTCGGAAGCGGCCGTGGTGGGTTATCCGCATCCGATCAAGGGGCAGGGCATCTATTGTTATGTCACGCTGATGGCGGGGCAGAACGGCGACTATGCGCTGCGCGAAGAGCTGGTAAAACACGTGCGCAACGAGATCGGACCGGTTGCGACACCCGATAAGATCCAGTTCGCGCCCGGCCTGCCGAAGACCCGTTCCGGCAAGATCATGCGGCGCATCCTGCGCAAGATCGCCGAGGATGATTTTGGTGCGCTGGGAGATACGTCGACGCTCGCTGATCCTGCTGTCGTCGAGGACCTCATCGCCAACCGGCAAAACCGCACGGCGTGAACTGAGAGGCTGCTTCGGCAGCCTTTTTCTATTGACTGTCCTCACAAACAAAAACACCCGGAGGCGAACCTCCGGGTGTTTTTCATCGTAGGCTGTAAGGCTTACTGGCCGCGGATCTTCTTGAGGTCCGCCAGAACGGCGTCAACGACGTCGGCGCCGATTTCAGCCTTGTGCTTTTCGTAAACGACCATCGACTTTTCGCGGATACGCGCCTGCTCTTCGGCAGACAGCGAGTTCACCTCGAGGCCGGCAGCCTTGATCTTTTCCAGCGACTTCTGGTTCAGTTCGCGGATGACCTTGCGCTCTTCGTCACGACCCACGACTGCGCATTCGCGCAGGGCTGCCTGTTCTTCCGGCGTGTAGCTGTCGAAGATCGGCTTGGAGAAGAGGAAGAGGAACGGCGTGTAGGCGTGGTTCGTCTCCGTGATGTACTTCTGCACTTCGTAGAACTTGGAGGTGTCGATCGTCACATAGGGGTTTTCCTGCGCGTCGATCGCGTTGGTCTCGAGCGCCGAGAACACTTCGCCGAAAGCCATCGGCGTAGCGTTTGCACCGAGGTTCTGGAAGGTGTCGAGGAAGATGTTGTTCTGCATTACGCGAACCTTGAGGCCCGAGAAATCTTCCCACTTGTTGACGGCATGCTTGGAGTTCGACAGGTTGCGGAAGCCGTTTTCCCAGTAGGCCAGATTTACGAGGCCCTGTTCTTCCAGCTTCTTGTTCATCATGTCGCCGAAGGCGCCGTCCATAACGGCATCGGCTTCCTTGGCATTGGCGAAGAGGAACGGCAGGTCGAAGACGCCCAGCGACGGGATGAGACCGACGAGCGGCGAGGACGACGTGACGACGGCTTCCTGAACGCCGGAGCGCAGGGCCTGTGTCGCCTGAAGGTCACCGCCGAGAGCGCCACCCCAGAATGCCGTCAGTTTCAGCTTGCCGCCCGACTTGTCGTCAAGGCAGGCCTGCATGGCCTTGATGCCGTTGCCAACAGGGTGATCCTGGTTGATGCCGTTCGAAACGCGGATGTTGCGGCTGTTGAATTCTGCCATTGCCGGCGCGGCGGCGCCAACGGCGAAAGCGATTGCCGTGGTGGTCAGAAGAAGCTTTCTCATAATATCCTCCCTTGGATTGTGGTCGAGAAAAAGTTTCGATTAACGAAGGTACTGCAAAGGCACGAGGACGATGTCCGGGAAAATCACCAGCAGCGCCAGCACGATGGTTTCGGCGACGAGGAACGGCCATACACCGATCGTGACCTTGCCGAGCGGGATGCGGCCGACGCCGCTGACGACGTTCAGCACCACGCCAACCGGCGGGGTAATCAGGCCGATGGCGTTGTTGATGATGAAGAGAACACCGAAATAGACCGGGTCGATGCCTGCCTGCTTGATGATAGGCATCAGAACTGGCGTCAGGATCAGGATGGTTGGCGTCAGGTCAAGCGCGGTGCCGACGACGAAGACCAGCACCATGATGACGGCCATCAGCAGCATCGGCCGGTCGATCAGGGGCTCGATGTAACCGGCAACTTCGTTCGGAATGTTCGCAGCTGTGATAAGCCATGCGGAGACGAGCGCCGCGCAGACAAGGAACATGATGATCGAGGTGCTTTTTGCGGCGCGCAGGAGCACGTGGAACAGGTCCGCCGGCTTCAGTTCGCGGTAGATCACCATGCCGACGAAAAGGGCATAGGCGGCAGCCACGACGGCGGCTTCCGTCGGCGTCATGATGCCGGCCTTGATGCCGCCGAGGATGATGACGGGCATGCCGAGCGCCCAGCCGGCGCGAGCCGTGGCTGTAACGCGTTCCTTGGCAGTGGTTTTTGGCAGCGGCTTGACGTCGTCCTTACGCACGACAATCAGCCATGCGATGATGAGCGATGCGCCCATCAGGATGCCAGGTACGATACCGGCAAGGAAGAGCTGGGTGATCGAGACGTTGGCGGCGACACCGAAGACAATGAATGCCATGGACGGCGGGATGACCGGGGCGATGATGCCGCCGGCTGCGATGAGGCCGCCGGAACGCGGAATGTTGTAACCGGCCTTCGCCATCATCGGGATGAGGATTGCAGCGAGCGCTGCGGTGTCGGCTGCGGCCGAACCGGAGATGCTGGCCATGATGATGGCCGCGACGATGGCCACGATGCCGAGGCCGCCTCTGATGTGGCCGACCAGCGCGATCGCAAAGTCGATGATGCGGCGGGACAGGCCGCCGGAATTCATCAGTTCGCCGGCGAGGATGAAGAAGGGGATGGCAAGCAGGGTGAAGGTGTCTGCGCCCGAGATCATGTTCTGCGCAATGATCGCGGTGTTGAACATGCCCATATACCACATGAGCACGACGCCACAGAACATCAGCGAGAAAGCGACGGGAACGCCAATGGCCATGGCTCCCAGAAGAGAGCCGACAAAAACGAAAAGTGTCATGGTATCAGCGCTCCGAAAGCTGTTCGATCGTCAGGTTCTCGCCCGCAAACTGGGCGATTTCGTCTTCCGTCACGCGGCCCGTCAGAAGGCGGTACAGGCGTTCCAGCGCGATGACGAACATCAGGCCGCCGGTGAACATGCCGATGCCATAGACCCAGATCATGGAGAGCTTGGTGACCGGCGCGTGCATGCTGGCGTTGATGCCGGACTGTTTCCAGGTGCCCCAGAAGAAGATGGCGGAACAGGCCAGGATGATGATGTTCGAGATGATCATGCAGACGATGCGGGCGCGGCGCGACAGAAACATCACGAGCGTTTCAATGCCCATATGGCTGTTCTCGCGGAAGGTCAGCACCGCGCCGAGGAAGGTCAGCCACACGAAGAAATAGCGTGACAGCTCTTCCGACACATTGATGCCGGAATTCATCGTGTAACGCATGACGACGTTGACGAAGACCATGATCGACATGCCGGCAAGCAGCGCGACGAGAATGATTTCGAGAATCCGGTAAAAGAGATTGATGGTCTTTTGCATTTTCCCCTCCCGAAGAAATATCTAGAGCAGCCCTCGTTTCGCCAGGTTGCGCATCAGTGCCGCGGTGCCGAACGTCCATTCCGGGCATTCGTCAGTCGTCGTGACCCAGTTGATCAGCTTACCGAGCTTGGGCGTGGAGATTTCGACACGGTCACCCTTTGAATGGGTGAAGCCGAGACCTGGGCCATGGCGGTCCTTTACCGGCGCGAACATCGTGCCAAGGAAAAAGACTGCGCCGTCAGGATATTGGTGGTTACGGTTCAAGAGCTGCGAGGCAAGGTTTTCCGGCGTGCGGCTGATCGCCTCCATGGGGCTGACGCCCGTCATGGTGAAGCCGTCTTCGCCCTCGACAAGCAGCGAAATCTGCGCCTTCTTCACATCTTCGATGCTGAAGTTGCCATCGAACAGGCGGATGAACGGGCCGATTGCGCAGGAGGCATTGTTGTCCTTCGCCTTGCTGAGCAGCAGGGCGGAGCGACCTTCGAAATCGCGCAGGTTGACGTCGTTGCCGAGCGTCGCGCCGACAATGCGACCGTCAGAGGTGATGGCCAACACCACTTCCGGCTCAGGGTTGTTCCACTGCGATTTGGGATGGACGCCGATCAGGGCGCCGCAGCCGACGGAGGCCATGGCCTGCGCCTTGGAGAAGATTTCCGCATCCGGGCCGATGCCCACTTCCAGATATTGCGACCAGAGGCCCATTTCCTGGAGCAGTTTTTTCACCTCGGCGGCTTTTTCTGAGCCGGCCTCAAGTCCCTTGAGATTGTCGCCGAGAACCGGCGCAAGCCGTCCGCGAATTTCCTGCGCACGTAGCGGATCGCCTTTGGCCTGCTCTTCGATTACGCGTTCCAGCATGCTGTCGGCGAAGGTGACACCTGCGGCCTTGACGGCCTGAATATCATTGGGAGCGAGGAGTTCGCCGGCTGAGCCGTCCAGAAACGCGTCCAGCGCGCCTAAGGCGACGAAAGTACCGGTGTCCTTGAGCTGCTCCACCAGGTCGGTCTTCTCCAGAAGCTCTGACATGGTCGGAGAAACAGATGTGAGGTCATAAAGCACGCCATCCTTGAGGAGGACGGGGCAGGGGCCGCCTTCGCTTTTCGACCAGACGCGGCCGACGAGCAAAGCGTTTTCATAATCCTCAGGCAAAATTGCGGTAGCGTCAATCGACCTTACGCTGGCCATGTATATCCTCCCCTTTCAGACTTCCGACAGGCCGCCTCCTGCGGTCTTATTGTCTGGATGTCTGACAACCTAATCTTATTCTTCTTAGTATGACTTTTCGAGCGAGTCTAGCGGTCTCGCGGACAAATTTATCATGTATCGCTCATGAACCGCGGAAACCTGTCCTATAGCTTGACTGCCAATGCCTTTTTTCCAGTCAAAATATATCCAGCTCCAGATTGACGCGGCTTGCCGCACCAATCAGATGCTTGCGCATCGCGTTCTTGGCCGCGGGCGCATCAGCTTTTTCCACGGCCTCGTAAATTGCCACATGTTCGGCAATCGTTACCTCTAGAATTTCCCCAAAGACCGCCCGGGAGAAAGCGATGTTGATGGCGGAACTGATCCGCTCCGCAATGAAGCCGAGGAACATCAGGAAATATTCGTTTTGTGTGGCCTCAGCCAGAATACGGTGGAAGTCCAGATCGGCGGCAACGCCTTCCGTCGACCAATCATCGGCGGTTTTCATCTTTTCCAGGGCCGCGGCCAGCCGCGCCAACTGCTGCGGGCTACGATGCAATGCCGCCAGCCCTGCTGCTTCTATTTCCAGCGGCATGCGAAGCTGGAAAAGATCGCGGAAGTTCTCCGGATCGTTCAGCCGGGAGCGCTCGATACGGATGGATAGTCTCTGCCGGGGATCGGTGACGAATGCGCCCACGCCCTGCCGGGTTTCGACGAAACCTTCATTGCGCAATTGTGCTATCGCCTCGCGGATGACCGAGCGGCTCACCCCGAAGGTTTTTGCCAGCACATGTTCAGTCGGCAGCCTGTCGCCCGGGCCGAGTTTCGAATCGTTGATCTCGCGTGCGATCTCTGCGGCGATGCGGCCGGGGAGATGATCGTTGCGATGTATCTGATTGAACTCCAGCGTCATGGTTGCTCCCGTTCCACAGAAACGATTGGTTCGTTTTTCCCGCTGCAGACGACTTCCTCCTTCGCCGTCAGCGGGGTTTTTTAAGGCGGCGTTTTTCAGCCGCCTCTGCCGTACCTTGATTAGCTATCCGGTTGCAGGGTTATCTGGCAACCGGGATTCATCCGCAAATCAGGGTCGAAGGTGTTTTTCAGGCCAGTGATCATCCGCCGCTGCACATCAGATAGCCGGCTTTCGAAATCCGAGCGTTTCAACCGGCCGATGCCGTGCTCGGCGCTGATGCTGCCGACGTAACGGTCGAGGACGTCATTGACGAGCGTTTTGGACTTGTAGATGAATGCTTCGCGCTCTTCCGGCGTCGAGCCGTTAGGCGGCAGTACGTTGAGGTGGACGTTTCCGTCTCCCACATGGCCGTAGGAAACAGCGAGGCACTCCGGCAGTTTTTCCGCCAGTTCCGCTTCAGCTTCGGCCACGAAAGCCGCGAGTTTTGACAGCGGTACGGAAATATCGGTGCGCATATGGCTGCCGCGCAGCGCCTGGCCTTCGTTCATGCCTTCGCGGAATAGCCAAAGCGATTGCGCCTGCGCCCGTGACGATGCGATGACGCCATCCAGCACCAGCCCGTCTTCCATGACGCCTTCGAGGAAGCGGCCCATCAGGTCTGCGGTGTCGACCAGGCCGGAGCCTGAAATTTCCATCAGCACATAGGCCGGGTAGTCACCGGCGATCGGCATTTTAAGGTCGGGGATTGCCTCGATCGCCAGCGTGAAGGCGACCGGCGGCATAAATTCGAAGGCAGACATCAGGTCGCAGCATTCGCGACGGGCGCGACGGTAAAGCTTGATGGCATCGTCAAGCGAATTGAGGCCGAGCAGCGCCGTTTCGACGTGTTCCGGATTGGGGTAAAGCTTGACGGCAACGGCGGTGATAATGCCGAGCGTTCCTTCCGCACCGATGAAAAGCTGCTTCAGGTCGATGCCGCGATTATCCTTGCGCAGCGTCGACAGCCCATTCCAGATAGTGCCATCCGGTAGCACCACTTCGAGACCCAGGACCAGTTCGCGCGTCATCCCGTACCGCAGCACATTGATGCCGCCGGCATTTGTGGAGACATTACCGCCTATACGGCAGCTACCCTGGGCCCCAAGTGATAGCGGGAAGAACATACCCTTGTCCTGCACCGCGTCCTTGAATTCCGAGAGAATGCAGCCCGCTTCCACGACGGCGGAAAAATCGTCGCTGTCTATGGTGCGGATGGCGTTCATGCGCTCGAGGCTCAGAACGACCTGGCGTTTGGGCGCGTCAGGAATGCCGCCGAGTACAAGACCGGTATTGCCGCCCTGGGGGATGATGGCGAGTCCGAGTTCGGCGCAGGCGCGCACCGTATCAGATACTTCCTCCGTCGACCGGGGACGGATCACGGCTACAGCCGAACTGGTGACGTCGCCATGCCAGTCCCGGCAATAACGCAGCATGTCCTCCGGCGACGTGAGCACCAAAGCCTCGCCCAACCTGTTCTTCAGCGAGAATCGCAATTCCCCGATATCGTATTCGCTGACGATCGTCATTCCACCCTCTCCGCTCAATCCGCCCTGAAATGTCCGGGCAAGGCTTCTTCGCCCTTGCTTTTGCCGGTTTGTGAAAAAATACTATTTTCAACTCGATCATATAAGGTTATCAGACAACCTTACAAGCTAATTTATCGGTCGGTTGGCTGATGATGTTTTTTCGGTCTCGGGAGAACGACCGGGACAAAGAGGAGGAAGACATGCATATCGCAATTATTGGCGCCGCTGGCATGGTGGGCCGCAAGCTGACGCAGCGTCTCGTCAAGGACGGGTCACTGGGTGGCAAGGCGGTGGAGAAATTCACGCTTATCGACGTGTTCCAGCCCGAAGCGCCCGCCGGTTTTTCCGGTGCCGTCGATGCGCGCGCGGCCGATCTTTCCGCACCTGGCGAAGCCGAAAAGCTGGTCGAAGCCCGTCCGGATGTCATCTTCCACCTTGCCGCTATCGTCTCCGGCGAAGCCGAACTCGATTTCGACAAGGGCTACCGCATCAATCTCGACGGCACGCGTTATCTCTTCGATGCCATCCGCCTTGCCAACGGCAAGGATGGCTACAAGCCGCGCGTGGTCTTCACCTCCTCGATTGCCGTCTTCGGTGCGCCGCTTCCCTATCCGATCCCGGACGAATTCCACACCACGCCGCTGACCAGCTACGGTACGCAGAAGGCTATCTGCGAATTGCTCCTGTCCGACTACAGCCGCCGCGGTTTCTTTGACGGCATCGGCATTCGCCTTCCCACTATCTGCATTCGTCCCGGCAAGCCGAATGCGGCTGCCTCCGGCTTCTTCTCCAATATCCTGCGCGAGCCGCTGGTTGGCCAGGAGGCGGTTCTGCCGGTGCCGGAAAGCATTCGCCATTGGCACGCCTCGCCGCGTTCCGCGGTCGGTTTCCTTATTCATGGTGCCACGATCGACGTCGAAAAGGTCGGCCCGCGCCGCAACCTGTCGATGCCGGGCCTCAGCGCCACCGTCGGCGAACAGATTGAGGCACTGCGCAAGGTGGCGGGGGAAAAGGCCGTCGCCCTCATCCGTCGCGAGCCGAACGAGATGATCATGCGCATGTGCGAAGGCTGGGCGCCCGGTTTCGAAGCCAAGCGTGCCCGCGAACTCGGCTTTACGGCCGAAAGCTCCTTCGAAGAGATTATTCAGGTTCATATTGAGGACGAACTGGGAGGTTCACTGAAATGAGTGGCGGCGGGGAGGAGAAGAAGCGCTCGGTCGCCTTTATCGGCACCGGCCTGATGGGAGGGCCGATGGCCCGGCGCCTGCTGGGTGCGGGCTTTTCGGTCACGGTCTGGAACCGCAGTGTCGATAAGGCCGAGGCTCTTGTTGCCGATGGCGCGGTCGTCGCGGCATCGCCGGCAGATGCAGCCAAGGGCGCCGATATTGTCATCACCATGCTGAGTGACGGCAAGGCCGTGGGCGAGGTGCTGTTCGAGGCCGGTGTGGCCGAAGCGCTGAAAAAGGGGGCTGTCGTCATCGACAGCAGCTCGATTGCGCCGCCGATCGCGCGTGAACACTCCTCCCGGCTTCAGGCGCTTGGCATCCATCACGTCGATGCACCGGTTTCGGGCGGTGTGCCGGGCGCGACGGCCGGTACGCTCGCCATCATGGCCGGTGGAGACGAGGCGCTGATCGCGGATCTTGCTGATGTCTTTGCACCGATGGGCCGGCTCACCTATGTGGGTCCCTCGGGTGCCGGCCAGCTCTGCAAGCTCGCCAACCAGCAGATCGTCGCCATTACGATCGGCGCGGTTGCCGAAGCGATGATGCTGGTGGAAGCGGGAGGAGCCTCTCGCGAAGGTTTCCGCAATGCCATACGTGGCGGCTTTGCCGAAAGCCGGATACTGGAATTGCATGGCGAACGCATGGTGAAGCGCAATTTCGTGCCGGGTGGTCCATCCAAATTCCAGCTCAAGGATCTGAATGGCGTGTTGGCAACGGCGAAGGACCTGTCGCTTACCCTGCCGCTTACGCAGCAGGTGACGCGGGAATTCGACGACTTCGTTGGTGACGGCGGTGCCGATATCGATCACAGCGGCATCCTGCTTTACCTCGAAAAACTCAACAACCGCGAACAGGGCTGAGGCAGGCTTATGAGCGACGAGAAGACACCCATGCGCCGGCTGCGATCGCAGGACTGGTTCGATAACCCTGATCATCTCGACATGACGGCGCTCTATCTGGAGCGCTTCATGAATTATGGCGTAACGCCGGAAGAACTGCGTTCCGGCAAGCCGGTGATCGGCATCGCCCAGAGCGGCAGCGATCTTACGCCCTGCAACCGCGTCCATGTGGAATTGGTGAAGCGTGTGCGCGACGGCATCCGTGACGCGGGCGGTATTCCTATCGAATTCCCGACCCATCCGATGTTCGAAAACTGCAAGCGCCCGACGGCAGCGCTCGACCGCAATCTTGCCTATCTCAGCCTCGTGGAAGTGCTTTACGGTTATCCGCTCGACGGTGTCGTGTTAACGACGGGTTGCGATAAGACCACGCCCTCGGCACTGATGGCGGCGAGCACGGTCGATATTCCGGCCATCGTGCTCTCCGGCGGGCCGATGCTCGACGGTTATCATGAGGGCGATCTGGTCGGTTCCGGCACTGTGATCTGGCGCATGCGCCGCAAATATGGCGCTGGCGAAATCACCCGGGAGGAGTTTCTGCAGGCGGCGCTGGAATCCGCGCCATCGGTCGGGCATTGCAACACCATGGGCACGGCGTCGACCATGAACGCCATCGCGGAAGCGCTCGGCATGTCGCTCACCGGCTGCGGTGCAATCCCCGCCGCTTACCGTGAACGCGGCCAGATGGCCTATCGCACCGGCCGCCGCGCCGTCGAACTGGTTGTTGAGAATATCAAGCCCTCGGACATCATGACGCGCGAAGCCTTCCTGAACGCGATCCGCGTCAACTCGGCGATCGGTGGCTCTACCAATGCCCAGCCGCATCTCGCGGCCATGGCAAAACATGCGGGCGTTGAACTCCGTGAAGAGGACTGGCAGGTCCACGGCTACGATATTCCGCTGTTGGCCAACATACAGCCGGCCGGCAAATGGCTCGGCGAGAAATATCACCGCGCCGGCGGCACGCCCGCCATCATGTGGGAGCTTCTGCAGGCGGGCAAGCTCGATGGAAGCTGTCGGACCGTGACCGGTAGAACTGTGGCGGAAAATCTGGAAGGTCGGGAATCGACCGACCGAGATGTAATCCTTCCTTATGACAAGCCGCTGAAGGAACGGGCAGGTTTCCTGGTTCTCAAGGGCAATCTGTTCGATTTCGCCATCATGAAGACGAGCGTGATCTCGGCGGAGTTCCGGCAGCGTTATCTCAACGAGCCGGGGCACGAGGGAATTTTCGAGGGCAGATGCGTGGTTTTTGACGGTTCGGAAGACTATCACGCCCGCATCAATGATCCGTCCCTCAATATTGATGAGCGTACCATTCTCGTCATTCGTGGTGCCGGGCCGCTTGGCTGGCCGGGTTCGGCCGAGGTGGTCAACATGCAGCCGCCGGATGCGCTTTTGAAAAAAGGAATCACCAGCCTGCCGACGATCGGCGACGGCCGGCAATCGGGAACGGCGGACAGTCCGTCCATTCTCAACGCCTCGCCCGAAAGTGCTGCCGGCGGTGGCCTGGCGTGGATTCGCACGGGCGATGTGATCCGCATCGACTTCAACAAGGGCGAGTGTAACGTGCTGGTGCCGGATGAGGAGCTTGCAGCCCGCAAGGCAGACGGCATTCCCGCTGTTCCCGCGGATGCGACGCCCTGGCAGCGCATTTATCGTCAGTCGGTAACGCAGCTTTCGGACGGCGCGGTTCTGGAAGGCGCTGCGGATTTCCGCCGCATTGCCGAGAAGATGCCCCGGCACAATCATTGATCACACGACCAGAATCCCCGGCCACGTCCGGGGATTTTTCTTTTCGGGCAGTTTCGTAAATGCGTGTGACCTCATAAGGTGCCTGCACATCCGCATTATAGGGGCAGGACATGACTGATATTTCGATGATAGAAGCCGCGAGGGAGCGCATCGGCACTCAAGCGGTTCGGACGCCGCTTCTCTCATCACCTTTTCTGGACGAGATTGCCGGGCGAAAGCTCTTCGTAAAAGCTGAATGCCTGCAAAGAACGGGTTCCTTCAAGTTTCGTGGCGGCTGGTCGGCCGTCTCAGGCCTGCCTGCGGAGGTCCGCGCCAAAGGTGTCATCGCCTTTTCCTCCGGTAACCATGCGCAGGGCGTGGCGCTTGCCGCCAGCCTCCACGGCGTTCCCGCCGTCATCATCATGCCGACGGATGCGCCGAAGATCAAAATCGACAATACCCGTGCTTATGGCGCGGAGGTGGTGCTTTATGACCGCGCGAATGAGGATCGCGATGCCATTGGGGACCGCATTTCGCGCGAGCGCGGGTTGACGCTGATCAGGCCCTATGACGAACCGCTGGTCATTGCCGGGCAGGGGACTGTGGGGCTGGAGATTGCTGAACAGGGCGCGGAACTGGGTATCGATTCAGCCGAGATCCTGGTGCCGTGCGGCGGCGGTGGCCTTACATCCGGCATATCCCTTGCGCTTGCAGCGAACGCACCGAACTATAAGGTCAGGACTTCGGAACCGGAGCGGTTCGATGATGTGGCACGCTCTCTTGCCTCGGGCAAGATCGAGCGGAACGCCACGACCTCGGGTTCGATCTGCGATGCGATCGTTACGCCGCAGCCCGGTAACATTACCTTCCCGATCATGGTTAGGCTTTGCGGGAAAGGCATCGCCGTGACTGAAGAGGAAGCGCTGCGGGCAATGGTTCTCGCCTTCAACCGGCTGAAGATCGTCGTTGAGCCCGGTGGGGCGGTGGCCCTGGCGGCGGCCCTCTTCCATGGCGATGAACTGGAGAGTGAAACGGTGATCGCAGTCGCTTCCGGCGGCAATGTCGATCCGGAGGTCATGACGGGTGCGCTGTCCCGTTTCGGCTGAGCGGGTTGGGATCAAGCCCCAAGCCGCGCCGCGACCTCGTTGGCGATGGCCAGCGAGGCAGTAAGGCCGGGGCTTTCGATGCCGAAGAGATTGACGAGACCGTTGACGCCATGCGTTTCCGGCCCGTCAATGCGGAAATCCATAGCGGGTTCGTCCGGACCTGAAATCTTCGGCCGGATTCCAGAATAGGCCGGGATCAGCGCATGGTCGGGAAGGCGCGGCCAATAACGCCGTATCGCATCATCAAAACCTTCCATGCGTTGGGGATCGACGGCGTAATCGATGACGTCCACCCACTCCACATCCGGGCCGAAACGAGCCTGGCCAGCAAGATCGAGGGTGAGATGTACGCCAAGGCCATGAGTATGAGGTGCCGGATAGATGAGCCTTGAAAAGGGTGACTTGCCGGCCAGCGAAAAATAGCTGCCCTTGGCGAAACGCGCCTGCGGGATACCATCCTCCGGCAATCCCTCTATCTTTCTTGCCACCATCGGCGCAACAAGTCCGGCGGAATTGATGAGCAGCCGGCACGTCAGGCTGGTGGGCTCCGCGCCGCCGACGTGGATCCGAAAACCATCGCCCGCCACTTCCGCCCTTTCGAAGGGGGCGTTGACGGCCATGGCTGCGCCGTGATCCTGTGCGTCTCCGAACAGCGCCAGCATGTATCCGTGACTGTCGATGATACCGGTCGAAGGTGACGTAAGGGCTGCAACACAGGTGAGCGCGGGTTCGAGTAAAACCGCCTGTCGTTCATCAATCAGCTCAAGATTGTTACATCCGTTGGCCTTGCCCTTCTCCTGGAGAGTGGCGAGCATGGCCGTCTCTTCATGGCTCGTGGCGACGATGAGTTTGCCGCAGCGGCGATGAGCAACGCCGTGGCTCTGGCAGAAAGCATAAAGACGCTCCTTGCCCTCCACGCAAAGTCGGGCCTTGAGGCTTCCAGGCGGGTAATAAAGGCCTGCGTGGATAACTTCGCTGTTGCGGGAGGAAGTGACCGAGCCAAATTCCTTTTCGCTTTCCAGGATGACGACGAAGAGGCCGCGCATAGCGAGTTCTCGCGCTGTCGCAAGGCCGATCACACCGGCTCCAATGATGATGGCGTCGATATCTGTCATGGTATTTTCCGTGTCCGCATTGCCTTCAGACGGAAAGCGCCCCGTCGCGCTGATGCCGCGCAATGGGTAGATTGATGCTTGCCGCCCGGCAAGTTGCAATCCGTATTTTTCCCGATGCACGTATCTTATGGAATATTATCTCTACTGAAACAGTGGGGAATAAAGCTATTCTACCAGTGAAATAAGCAATGTCCGCTTTGAAGGGCCGAGCAGGAAGGGAGTGTACAATGTCTTATTCCAAGGCAGGAAAAGTAAAAGACTTTGTTTCGCAGCCCCAGTCGCCGCGCAACTGGAAAGATTCGGTTCATGCGGCTCTCGTCGGCGTCTGCATGGCCTTTGTCGCTGCCGTCATATTCGGTCTCGTTCCCTGATCCTCCCGATCTTCTCATCAGGTAATTTGAGAACAAAAGGCCGGTCGCTCCTCCGACCGGCCTTTTTCATTCCCATTCACGACTTCAGGTAATCTTCCGCAAGATCGACCCAGAAAGCGGTTCCGATTGGCAGGATTTCGTCGTTGAAATCAAATTTTGGATGGTGCAACGGCGGGTCGTTGTCGGTTCGTGCGGTGCCGAGGAAGAAATAACAGCCCGGCCGTTTCTCAAGCATGTAGGCAAAGTCTTCCGCGCCCATCGACGGGCGCTGCATTTCTGCGACCTTTTCAGGCCCGGCAAAACGGCGGGCGAGATCGGCGACATAATCCGTTTCCGCCCTGTGGTTGACGGTTGCATTATAACCGCGCTCGTAATCGATGGTGACGCTCATGCCGTAGCTGGCCGCCTGGCCTTCGGCTATCGCCCGAATGCGCTTTTCCAGCTCATCGCGCACGCCCGGATCGAAGGAACGGATGGTCAGTAGCATTTCCGCCGTTTCGGGAATGACGTTGCTGGCAGCACCGGCATGGAAGGCGCCAACGGTGACGACCGCCGACAGCTGCGGATGGATGTTGCGTGAAACCACCGTCTGCAGCGCCATGATGATGCTTGCCCCGGCAACGATAGGATCAGCGGCATCCTGCGGTTCGGCACCGTGGCCGCCATAACCGTTGACGGTGATCTTGCACTCGTCGACCGCGGCAAGGATCGGCCCGTCGCGCAGCACGAAGTGCCCGAAGGGCAGGCCAGGGTCGTTGTGGAGTGCAAAAACCGCATCGCAGGGAAAGCGGTCGAACAGGCCGTCCTCGATCATGATGCGGGCGCCGCCGAAATTTTCCTCCGCCGGCTGGAAGATCAGATGCAGCGTTCCGTTAAAATTCCTGCGTTCGGCTATGATCTTCGCTGCGCCGAGAAGCATGGCAGTATGGCCATCATGGCCGCAAGCATGCATCACGCCCTGATTGGCGCTCGCATATTCCGCCCCCGTTTCTTCGTGGATCGGCAGGGCGTCGATATCGGCTCGAATGCCAAGCGTGCGCGTGCTGTCACCATTGCGCAGCGTGGCGACAACGCCAGTGCCGGCGAGCCCGCGCGTTACCTCGTACCCCATCGCCAGCAATTGTTCGGCAATGAAATCCGAGGTCTTGAACTCGGAGAGGCCTATTTCAGGGTGACGGTGCAGGTGGCGGCGGATTGCCACCACATCCGGCATATGATTGGCAAAAGACGTCATGGTGGCGGTCTGACTGGTCATTTTCGAAGTCCCGGGTTTTGCCGTTTTTTACGGTGCTTTTTCAAAATGACATAGCAGCATATGCATGGGCATGTAAGGGGCGCCGCAGGCACTCAGACGGCCTGAAATTCAGCGCTTGCATCGGGTCGCGACAGGTGGCATGGAACTATTGATGTCCTGGGGCATTAGCGTCTTTCGGATGTAGCGCGAACCGTTCCGGTTTCGTGTTGCCCTTCAGGTTATCAACGGGGGACCATCGGGCGTTGCGCGCACAAATTTCGCCGTCGGGGAGGGTGCGAAATCCGGTCGGAACGGCGTTGCCGGGCCGCAGGATGAGATCTTTCTGTCACCGGAAGCTTCGTGCACGCGCTGATCTCAAGCCTCGCAAACAGATTGCAAACATTGTGCAGCAGTATGCGGCGCCTTCCTGCCGGACGGTCCTCTCATCCGGGTGTCCGGTCCGGTTCACCGAAGGTTCAGGATAAGTCATAAATATAGCGTGGCCGATTTTCGTGTGTGTTCCCGCCACGGACGAAATGCCGGTCAAGTCGAACAAGTCTCCATAAAGTTCAGAATACGAGCCCGATGTCATTTCATATCACCCCGACCGCCGCCGCCCGTGATTCCGAGACGAAGCAGATCGATCATAATGATTCGATCCGCGCGTCCTATATGACGGTCGAGGAACTGCATGATGCGGGCGCCGCGCTTTCCCGCGATGGCGCCGACAGCCTTCCCGGCTTCATGGAGTTCGATTTCTTCGAGCGTCATCGCGAGAATGAAAAGGAAATCCTCAGGGTCTATCGCACAACGGCGGTCGACGCGGAAAATGGCGCGACGATAACGCCGGCGGCGGAATGGCTTCTCGACAACCACTACGTCATCGAAGAGGCGATCCAGGAAGTCCGCCGTGATTTTCCGCGCAAGTTCTATCGCCAGCTGCCGACAATGACGGTGGGCGGCGTGACGATCCCGCGGGTCATGGCGCTCGGCTGGCTTTATGTCGCCCACACCCACAGCACGGTATCGCGCGAAAACATGACGGCGCTGGTGGATGGCTACCAGACCTCGAAGACGCTGCAGATCGGCGAATTGTGGGCGCTGCCATCGATCATCCGTTTTGTCCTCATCGAAAATCTTCGGCGCATCTCCATCCGTGTGGAGCGTTCGCGCCGCATGCGCCAGAAGGCGAATGAGGTGGTCGACGAGATTATCCGCTTGAACGATGCGGAAGCGTCGGCAGCACTTCTCAAGCAGGTCGATTCGCTGGTAGATGACCCGACTTTCGCGACGCAGTTCCTTTATCGCCTCCGAAACGGCTCGCAGACATCGGGTTTTGCCGTCGCATGGCTCGAAGAGCGTCTTCACGCTGCCGGCACCGACGCTGAAAACGTGATGATGTCGGAGCATAATCGCCTTGCCTCCGGCAACGTGACGATGGGCAACATCGTCAAGAGCCTGCGCGAGATCGATGATACCGAATGGTCGGTGTGGTTCGAGGAAGTCAGCCATATCGACAAGGTTCTGCGCGAAGAAACCGATTACGAAACGCTCGATTTCGGCTCGCGGAACACCTACCGCAATACCATCGAACTTCTGGCGCGTCGTTCTCCCAAGACCGAAGTTGAGGTCGCCCGTGCCGCTGTCGAAATGGCGCGTACCGATATGCCCGCAGAGGCGGACGAGACGCATCCCGTCAATGTCGGCTCCGTGCTGGTGGGTCAGCGTCGTTTCGAGCTCGAAAAGGCGCTGGGATACCGGCCCCTGGTATCGCAGCGTATCGTCCGGGCGATGCGGAAGTTCAACTGGCTGGCAATTGCAGCGCCGGTGCTTCTCATCACCGCGGTCGCCATGCTGGCGGTCGGGTGGTTCCTCGCCGAAGCGGGCATGCCCTGGTATGTTGTCACCGCTTTCCTGCTGATGTTCGCTTTGCCCGCCTCGGAGGGCGCGACCGGCCTCTTCAATACCCTTGTCACCTTCTTCGTGAAACCGTTCCGGCTGGTCGGATACGAGTTCAAGAATGGAATTCCCGAGGACGCGCGCACATTGGTCGCCGTGCCCTGCATGCTGACCAGTCGCGACAGTGTTGACGAGATGATGCGCAATATCGAGGTGCATTATCTGGCCAATCCGCATGGTGAGATCTATTTCTCGCTGGTGAGCGACTGGCGCGACGCGCAATACGAGCAGTCCGAGGATGATCTTGAGATACTCGAATATGCCAAGCGCGAGCTGGCAACACTGAACAGCCGCTACGCCTTTGACGGCAAGACACGATTTTACCTTCTGCATCGTCGTCGCATCTACAATCCGGCCGAAGGCTGCTGGATGGGCTGGGAGCGCAAGCGCGGCAAGCTGCATGAGCTGAACATGCTGCTGCGCGGCGACAAGGACACGACGTTCCTCGGCGGCGCGAATATCATTCCGGAAGGTGTGAAATATGTCATGACGCTGGACGCCGACACGCGGCTGATGCGCGATGCGGTGACGAAGCTGGTCGGCAAGATGCACCATCCGATCAACCGCCCTAGGATCGATCCTGAATCCGGTCGGGTGGTCGAAGGTTACGGTCTGCTGCAGCCGCGCGTCACACCTTCCCTGACCACGGGCAAGGATGCTTCGGTTTTCCAGCGCGTCTTTTCCATCAACCGCGGTATCGATCCCTACGTCTTCACGGTTTCCGACGTTTACCAGGACCTGACCTCCGAAGGCACCTTCACCGGTAAGGGTCTTTACGACGTGGATGCTTTCGAGGCGGCGCTGAAGGGCCGTATCGAAGAAAACTCCGTCCTCAGCCATGATCTGCTTGAAGGTTCGTTTGCGCGTTGCGCGCTGGTGACCGATGTGGAACTCGTCGAGGACTTCCCGACGCGCTATGAGGTGGAAGTTTCGCGTCAGCATCGCTGGGCGCGTGGCGACTGGCAGCTGCTTCCCTATATTCTCGACCGCGCCCGCGGCGTCACCGCTATCGGACGGTGGAAGATGGTCGACAATCTGCGTCGCTCACTGACGCCGATCGCCTGGTTCTTCGCCTCGATCCTCGGTTGGTATTTCATGGATCCGCTCGGGGCGCTGATCTGGCAGATCCTGCTGATCTTCTCGCTCTTCGTTGCACCGACGCTTTCGCTGCTTTCCGGCCTTGTGCCGCGTTCGACAGACATCGTGCCGCAGGCGCATTTCCACACCATCTGGTCTGAAATCCGCGCCACCAATGCGCAAGTCGCACTGAGAATCGTCTTCATCGCCGATGCCGCCTGCATGATGACAGATGCGATTGCGCGTTCGCTCTACCGCCTGCTCGTCAGCCACAAGCTGATGCTGGAATGGCGCACCGCCGCCAGCATCCAGTCCAGTGCGCAGGGCAGCATCATCGATTATTATCGTCAGATGTGGCACGCCCCCGTTGTGGCGATGCTCGGCCTTCTGTTTGCGGCGCTGCCGGGCGACAATGCCTTCCTGATCGGCATTCCCTTTACGCTGCTGTGGGTGCTATCGCCCGCCGTTGCCTGGTATGTCAGCCAGTCAGCCGAGACCGAAGACCGGCTGTTCGTTTCTGAGCACGTCTCGTTCGAACTACGCAAGATCGCACGCCGTACCTGGCGTTATTACGAGACCTTCGTGACACCGCAGGAAAACCACCTGCCGCCGGACAATTTCCAGGAGACGCCGGAGCCGATCGTTGCCTCGCGCACGTCTCCCACCAATATCGGCGTCTATCTGCTCTCCGTCATCTCCGCGCGTCAGTTTGGCTGGATCAGCTTTGCCGACACGCTGGAGCGCATCGAGAACACGATCCAGACCGTCGAGAAGATGGAAAAATATCGTGGTCATCTCTACAACTGGTATCACACCGATACCTTGCAGACGCTTGGACCGCGTTATGTTTCGGCCGTTGACAGCGGCAACCTCGCCGGCCATCTGATTGCGGTTTCTTCCGCTTGCCGTGACTGGGCGGAAGCGCCGTCGGCCCATCTTCAGGGCAACCTCGATGGTATCGGCGATGTCGCCGGCATTCTGCGGGAAACGCTGAAGGCCTTGCCCGACGACCGCAAGAACCTGCGGCCGCTGCATCGCCGTCTCGAGGAGCGTATCATCGGCTTCTCGAACGCGCTGGCATCCGTCAAGCGCGAGCACGAATTCGCCTCCATTCGCGTCATCAACCTGGCGGTGCTTGCGCGTGACATTCAGAAGCTCGCCACCAATGTCGACCACGAGGTGAAGTCCACTCAGAGCACCGAAGTGACGCGTTGGGCGCAGCTGTTGGTCGAGTGCTGCGAAGCCCATATTTCCGACAGCGCCATCGACCTGACCAATGTCGAGCCCTTGCGCCAGCGTCTCGCTTCGCTGCGCGACCGCAGCCGCAATCTCGCTTTCTCGATGGATTTCACGTTCCTTTACCGCAAGGATCGCCGCCTTTTGTCCATTGGCTATCGCGTCGAAAGCAAGGAGCTGGATGAGGCCTGCTATGACCTTCTGGCGTCGGAATGCCGTCTGACCAGCCTCTTCGCCATCGCGAAGGGCGATCTGCCGACTGAGCACTGGTACCGCCTTGGCCGTCAGGTCGTGCCGATCGGTGCGCAGGGCGCGCTGGTGTCCTGGTCGGGCTCCATGTTCGAATATCTGATGCCGCCGCTTGTGATGCAGGAGCGTCAGGGGGGTATCCTCAACCAGACCAACAACCTGATCGTCAAGGAACAGATGAATCACGGCCGCCGTCTCGGCACGCCATGGGGCATTTCCGAAGCGGCGTTTAATGCCCGCGATCACAACATGAACTATCAGTACACCAACTTCGGTGTGCCGACGCTGGGCCTCAAGCGTGGCCTTGGCCAGAATGCGGTGATTGCGCCCTATGCATCGATCCTCGCCAGCCAATACGATCCGGATGGTGCACTTGAAAACCTCGACACGCTGCGCAAGCTTGGCGCACTTGGCCAATACGGTTTCCACGATGCGGTGGATTTCACGCCAACGCGTGTGCCCGATGGCAAGGTCTGCGCGGTGGTCTACAACTATTATGCCCACCACCATGGCATGTCGATTGCGGCCGTCGCCAACGTTGCCTTTGACGGCGTGCTGCGCGAGCTCTTCCATTCCGATCCGGTGATCGAGGCAGCTGAATTGCTGCTGCAGGAAAAGGCGCCGCGCGAAGTGCCTGTCATGAGCGCCAAATACGAGCCGGAGACCCCCGGCAAGGAACAGGCCGACCTGCTGCGGGCGGAAGTGCGCTCCATTGCCGATCCGGCGGCGCGCGACCGTGAGGTGGTGTTCCTGTCGAATGGTCACTACTCGACCATGCTTACCTCGACGGGTGCAGGTTATTCGAAATGGAACGGGCAGGCGATTTCCCGCTGGAAGGCCGATCCGACCGAAGACCGCTGGGGCACCTTCATCTTCCTGCGCGACACCACCAACGGGCAATGGTGGAGTGCGACTGCGGAGCCGCGTGTCTTCGAGGGTGAAAAGACCAAGACGGTCTTCACCGACGACAAGGCCGAGTTCCACAAGACCACCGGCGACCTGCAGAGCGTTGTCGAATGCATCGTCGCCACCGAGCACGATGCAGAAGGCCGACGCGTCACCCTGCTCAATGTCGGTTCCGAGGATCGCTATATCGAAGTGACTTCCTATATGGAGCCGGTCATTGCGTCTGAGGATGACGACAACGCCCATCCGCTCTTCTCGCGCATGTTCGTGAAGACGGAGATCGGCCGGCGTGGCGACGTCATCCGCGCCTGGCGCAACCGTCGCAGCCCGAACGAGCCGGGCACCGTCATTGCGCATCTGGCCGCCGATAATGCCGGCCCGTCGCGCCCGACGGAATTCGAGACGGATCGCGCCAAATTCATCGGTCGTGGCCGTTCGCTGCGCGAAGCGGCGGCATTCGATGCCGGTGCGACGCTTTCCAGCACTGACGGCTTCACGCTCGACCCCATCCTGTCGCTGCGACGCACCGTGCGCGTGCCGGCAGGCAAGAAGGTGAGCGTGATCTTCTGGACGATTGCCGCGCCGAGCCGCGAGGAAGTTGACAAGGCGATCGACCGTTATCGTCATCCGGACGCCTTCGCGCATGAACTCGTTCATGCCTGGACGCGCACACAGGTGCAGATGCGCCATGTGGGCGTCACCTCACAGCAGGCGGCCGCCTTCCAGCATCTCGGCCGATATCTGACCTATCCCGACATGCATCTGCGTGCGGATTCGGAAACGCTGAAAACAGGACTCGCTTCGCAGCGCGCCTTGTGGCCGCTTGCGATTTCCGGCGATTTCCCGATTTTCAGCCTGCGCATCAACGACGATATGGACATGGACATCGCCCGTGAGGCGCTGAGTGCCCATGAATATCTGCGTTCGCGCGGCGTGATCTTCGATCTCGTTATCGTTAACGAACGGGCCGCATCCTACGCGCAGGACATGCAGCATGCGCTGGATCATATTTCCGAAGCACAACGCCGCATCAATCCCGCCGATGGCGGTCGCCCGCACGTCTTCTCCGTGCGCCGTGACCTGATGGATGAAGAGACGTGGAGCGCGCTTCTGGCCGCTTCCCGCGTTGTACTCCATGTGCGCAACGGCAAGATCGTGGACCAGATCAACCGCGCGGTATCGCTGTTTGCGGCCCATCGTGGTCCCGATGGCACAAGCGACGCCGCACAGGCCCGTCTGCCGGTCCCGGCTTTCCCGGTTGCGGAGCCGGTCGAAGACGCGGGCGATCTCGATTTCTGGAACGGTTTCGGCGGCTTCGCCAGGAACGGACAGGAATATGTGGTGCGTCTCCATGGTGGGCAGTCCACCCCGCATCCGTGGATCAATGTCATCTCGAACGAGAATTTCGGCTTCCATATTTCGGCCGAAGGCGCAGGTTTCAGCTGGAGCCGCAATTCGCGCGATTATCAATTGACACCGTGGAGCAATGACCCTGTCATCAACCGGCCGGGCGAGGCTTTCTATGTCGCCGATGTGGAGACAGGAAAGCTCTATACGCCGTGTGTCGCGTTGTCGCGTGATCCAGAAGCCATGTTCGAAACCCGTCACGGCCTGGGTTACTCCATCCTGACCGGCGTTGCCGACACGCTCGAAGTCGAGGTGACACAGACCGTCGATCGTGAAAAGCCGGTCAAGTTCTCGCAGGTCATCGTTCGCAACAAAGGCTCTAAAAGCCGCCGGCTGAAGGTTTATGCCTATGTCGAATGGGTGCTGGGCAATAACGGACAGAAATCAGCGCCGTTCATTCTGAGCAGACATGATGCGGGCAACAACGCAATCTTCGCGTCGAACCCCTACAGCATCGACTACAGCGCACGCACGGCGTTCCTGACGCTTGATACGGAGGCGAGCGGTTTCACTACCAGTCGTCGGGAATTCATTGGCCGCTTTGGTTCGGCACAGGCCCCGCAGGCGATCGTGTCGGGTAACGCACTCAGCGGCAGCACCGAGGTTGACGGCGATCCCTGTGCGGCGCTGATGCAGGAAATCCACCTTAAGCCCGGCGAAGAACGACACATGACCTTCATTCTGGGCGATGCCGATAATGCGGAAGAGGCCGAGGCGCTGGTGAAGGATGTCCGCCGTGTGGATTTCCAGTCCGTGCTGGAGGAAAGCAAGGCGTTCTGGACCAATTTTACCGGCCAGCTACAGGTGTCCACGCCGGATGCCGGCTTCAACCACATGGTCAACAATTGGCTGCCCTACCAGGCGCTGGCGTGCCGCATTCTGGCGCGCACGGCCTTCTATCAGTCGAGCGGCGCCTTCGGCTTCCGTGACCAGCTTCAGGATACTCTGGCGTTCCTGCTCTACCAGCCGGATCTCGCTCGCAAGCAGATCCTGCGCGCAGCCGGCCGGCAATTCCCGGAAGGCGACGTTCAGCACTGGTGGTTGCCGCTGACAGGCGCCGGTGTCCGCACCACTATCTCGGACGACGTGGTATGGCTTGCTTATGCGATCAACCAGTATGTTTCGGCGACCGGCGATATCGCCATTCTGGATGAGAGCATTCCCTTCCTGAAGGGGCCGGCGCTGATGCCCGGCCAGCACGACGCTTTCTTCCAGCCGGAAACCAGCGACAAATCCGCGACGCTCTACGAACACGCGGCGCTGGCGCTCGATCTTGCCATTCATCGCACCGGGGAGAACGGCCTGCCGCTGATCCTCGGCGGTGACTGGAACGACGGCATGAACCGCGTCGGCGTTGGCGGCAAGGGTACCAGTGTCTGGCTCGGCTGGTTCCTTTCCGGCGCCTTGCGCGATTTCATTGAAATTGCGGAAAAGCGCGGTGACACGGATCGGGTCGGCAGATGGGCCTCGCACCGCGAAAAACTGCGCAATGTGCTCGAAACCGCGGGGTGGGATGGCAGCTATTATCGTCGCGGCTATTTCGACGACGGCACGCCTCTGGGTTCCGCCGGAAGCGAGGAATGCCGGATCGATTCGCTCGGCCAAAGCTGGAGCGTTCTCTCCGGCGAAGGCGAAGAGGCCCGGTCGCGGCAGGCAATGGATGCGGTCATGGAGCATCTGGTGGATGAAAAGACCGGCATCATCCGGCTATTCACGCCGCCATTCTCGCGCGCGCCGCACGATCCGGGCTACATCAAGGGATATCCGCCAGGTGTGCGCGAAAATGGCGGACAATATACCCACGCGGCGACCTGGGTGGTTCTCGCTCTTGCCAAGCAGGGCAGGGCGCAGGAGGCCTGGAACTGCTTCAAGCTGCTCAACCCG
This sequence comes from Rhizobium sp. ZX09, assembly GCF_017357485.1. NCBI lineage: Bacteria > Pseudomonadati > Pseudomonadota > Alphaproteobacteria > Hyphomicrobiales > Rhizobiaceae > Rhizobium > Rhizobium sp. ZX09. Next base: position 2,558,429 of record NZ_CP031363.1, on the reverse strand, counting down.
GTCAATCACGCGCTCGACGCGGCAGCGTCGGAAACCTATCGGGTCGAACCCTATGTGGTGACCGCGGATGTATACGGTGAAGGCGCTTATGCGGGCCGTGGCGGCTGGAGCTGGTACACCGGCTCGGCCGGCTGGCTCTACCGTGCCGCTGTCGAGGGTATTCTCGGCATCACCCGCACTGACGGCAGGCTGCATATTTCACCGTCGCTGCCGGAGGACTGGAGCGGTTTCTCGGTGAAGATCACGCTCGACGGCAAGGCTAGAGACATTGCCGTCAGCCGCAAGCCTGGCACGGCGGAGATTTCGGTATCTGTCGATGGCAGGGACTTGGCGGCCGGCGAGAGGGTGATCCCCTTCGACTGAGACGGGCCGGCCTTCGGTTCGCTTTTTAAGTCGGGCTCCTGCGGTGACGCAGGGGCCCGAATTTTGTTGTGGGGTTCCCCCGCCCTCGATGTTTGTTTGGCGTCTGGGGTATGGCGCCTGTACGGCGATACAGAGCCGGCAAGAACGCTCAACGGGCGGTCAATGCGAAGCTAGGGCACGATGGCAGCAAATCGAGACCGATAGACCACTTCGCATATTTTCCGACGCATGAAGGGCAGATGCTGTACAGAGATTTCTTGGTCCCCCGTGGCTACAGCATCACCCGTGAGGCGATGGATGCATCGCAGACAGCGCGGCGGGGTATAGAGTTTTCCAAGCCGCAAGCTCCGAATGAGATCGACCGAGAAATTGAGCTTCTCAGCACAACGGCTGCAAAAATTCGGTGGTGAATATGACGGTTGGGGGACTGAGGTAGAAGCTTCGTGATGTCCCGATATTTTCGAAGCAGACAACGAAAAAGGGCGGACACGACAGTGCCCGCCCTTTTGGCATTCCATTCCTGAGCCTCAGGAGGCTATCGCTTTTGGCCGGGGCTGCTGGCCTTCGTCTTCCGTCAGCAGGCCGCTGGTGCGCAGCAGCGAGGTAAAGCGACCGCCGCGTTGGCTTAGCTCATCGAAAGTGCCCTTTTCGATGATCCGGCCCTGATCGAGGAACAGAACGAGATCGGCATCGCGGACAGTGGAAAGGCGATGGGCGATGATGAAGGTCGTGCGGTTCTTTCTCAGCGCATCCACTGCGGCCTTCACACGGGCTTCGGTTTCCACGTCGAGTGCACTGGTTGCCTCGTCGAGAACCAGAATGGGGGCGTTCTTCAGGATCGCACGGGCGATGGCGATACGCTGGCGCTCGCCGCCGGACAGGCGGTTGCCGCGTTCACCAACCTGGGTCAGATAGCCGTTGATGCGGCTGTCGATGAAATCCGTCGCCGCAGCGGCCGCCGCCGCCTCCACCACTTCCGCATCGGTGGCCGATTCACGGCCAAGGCGGATATTTTCGCGGATCGAGCGGTTCAGCAGGCCGGCATCCTGAAACACCGTGGCGATGGAGTTGCGGAGCGAATTTTTCGTCACCGTCGAAATATCGGTTCCATCGATCAGGATCTGGCCGGAATCGGGATCATAGACCCGCTGCAGCAGGTTGATGAGCGTCGTCTTGCCGGCACCTGTCGGTCCGACGATCGCGATCGTCTCGCCGGCCCTGGCCGTAAACGAGACATCGTGAACGCCCTGTTTGGTGTTGGCAAAACCGAAATTGACATTGCGGAATTCCACGGTGCCGGAGACATTCGACAATTCGCGGGCATCGCCCGGTTCTTCCCGTTCCTTGACGGAATCCTCAAGGACGAAGAAGTCCTCAAGCTTGGCGCGGGCTTCGAAAATCTGCGTCACGAACTGGCGCATCTGGTCCAGACGGCCTATCAGGAGATTGGCGAAACCGATGAAGGCGATGACATCGCCGACGCGCAGCTCGCCGTTCTTCACCAACACGGTGCCGATCACGAGAATGATCATCATCGAAACGGTGGAGGCCGTGCGGTTCAGAGCGCTCGCAAAGGCCCACCAGTCGAGCACGGGATATTGCGCACTTAGAAGCTTTTCGGTGAAGGATTTCAGCGCTTTGGTTTCAGCCTCGATGCGGTTGTAGCTGTGCAGCACGGAAACGTTGCTGATGGAATCGCTGACATGGGCAAAAACGCTGTGATAATGCTCTTCGACCGAAGCCTGGCCATCCTTGGTGCGGCCCATCACCCATTTGCCGATGAACCAGTAGACGATGCCGAGGCCAATCAGCACGAAGCTGAGGCGCAGGTCCATGGACATGGCGGTGGGTACGAGCAGCACCAGCGCGACGAAGGTCGCGAGATGGGTGCGCATGAATTCCAGCCATAGGCCGAAGAGCGTTTCGCTGGCGCGCAGGAGGGTGTGCAGGGCATTGGACGTACCGCGCTGATGGTGCCAGGAAAGCGGCATCGAGATGATGCGCCCGAAGGCCTCCGTCAGGAGCGAAGCGCGCCTGCCATGCGCCAGCCGGTCGGCTTCGCGGGCGACGGCTACGTAAGCCACGGTGTTGAAGACGCCGAACCCCGCCCACAATATGAGAATGGACGTGACATTGGAGCCAGAAGAAATGGCGTCGATGATCCGGCCGAACAGCACGGGTTCGGCAATGGTGATCGCTGCAAGAATGACGTTGGCGATGACGACGACAGCCACACGCCATTTATGAACGGTCAGATAGCGCAGAGCGCGTGTGTAAACCTGAAACAAGGTCAAATTTTCAATCCAGTCCGGGCGTCTTTTCGAGCGGTTGATTGTTCGGCCTCAATACGATGCTACTTTAGCAAGGTTGCATGAGACGGCGAATTTTGTGTAATTATCGCTCTTTCTGTCTGAATGGCGGCTTAACAGATTGGCCGTCCATGCGAACCGAAAAAACCTCCCGGTGTTTCTCGGGGCCTGCCGTCACAAGATTTCGCATCTTCGTTTCAGGGATTGCTAACGACGATATGTTCAATCTCACCCGACCGGCGCCCGAGTAACATGACGTCATCGCGGGACCATGTCCTTCGTGTCATCCCCTTCAAGCCAAGTCCGGACCATGTGTCTTTATGCATGATATTCTTCACTTCATCTCTGCGTGTTACCAGGCGGGAAACGCCGAACGTGTGCGTTCAGAATTTGCAACGCTCATTCGGGAATATGGTTTCGAATATTTCCTTGTCAGCAGACGCATGACCGGCGAGCTGGCCTCCACCGGCCAAATCCTTGCGCAACATTTGCCGGAAGGCTGGATAGAGGTCTACAGGGCCAAGAAATACAACCTCGTCGATCCCGTCCGCAAAGTGATCGGCATGGTGCACAAACCCTTTCATTGGAAAGAGGCGCTGGAGGGGCTTCCCCGCGCCATGCATCGGAAAAGGGCGAGCGTGTTTTTCCACGATGCCGGCCGTTACGGCTTGCAGGGGGGGTATGCTTTTCCCGTGCATGGACGGGCGGGATTCATAGGTGCCGTGTTCATAGGTGGACAGGACCGGCAATTGCCCTCCTTGCAGGTGGAACTCCTCGATGCGGCGACCCGGGCGGTCTTCTGGCGCCTGCTCGATCTTTCAGGTCAGGCCCATGATCTCAGCAATATTCCAGACGGTTCCGCTCTTGAGCTGACACGGCGTGAGACGGAAGTGCTGGCGCTGATGGCGGATGGCATGACATCGGCGGAGATTGGCCGCAAGCTATCCATCTCCAACCATACGGTCGACTGGTATATAAACGGGATTCAGCGTCGTTTCAGCGCCAAGAACCGGCAGCACACCGTCGCACTCGCGTTCCGCCATGGCTTGCTGAGCTAGCGCAAACAGAACAGTTCTCGCCGGAATTGCCCTTTCCAAGACGGGGTTTTGCTGCTTAATTCCGCAGTGCAGCAGAATTTTGTTTTGGCGTGTGGGGAGACCGTCTTGAAAATATCGAAAATACTTGTTGCCAACCGATCCGAAATTGCGATCCGCGTTTTCCGGGCAGCCAACGAGCTCGGGATTAAAACCGTTGCAATTTGGGCGGAAGAGGACAAGCTGTCTTTGCACCGCTTCAAGGCGGACGAGTCCTATCAGGTCGGCAGGGGGCCGCATCTCGCCAAGGATATGGGACCTATCGAGAGCTATCTTTCGATCGAGGAGGTTATCCGCGTTGCGAAGCTCTCCGGAGCGGACGCGATTCATCCCGGTTACGGTCTTCTGTCTGAAAGCCCCGAATTCGTGGAGGCCTGCAACAAGGCGGGCATCACCTTCATCGGACCGACGGCGGATACGATGCGCCAGCTCGGCAACAAGGTCGCCGCCCGCAATCTGGCGATTTCGGTTGGCGTTCCCGTCGTTCCCGCCACCGACCCGCTGCCGGACGACATGGCGGAAGTGGAGCGTATGGCCGAGGAGATCGGTTATCCCGTCATGCTCAAGGCCTCCTGGGGCGGTGGTGGCCGTGGCATGCGCGCCATCCGTAAAAAGGAAGACCTCGCTCGCGAGGTGACGGAAGCCAAGCGCGAGGCCAAGGCCGCCTTCGGCAAGGACGAAGTCTATCTCGAAAAGCTGGTCGAGCGTGCGCGTCACGTCGAAAGCCAGATTCTCGGCGACACGCACGGCAATGTCGTGCATCTGTTCGAGCGTGATTGTTCGATCCAGCGGCGTAATCAAAAGGTCGTCGAGCGTGCGCCCGCGCCCTATCTGAGCGAAGCACAGCGTCAGGAGCTCGCTTCCTACTCCCTGAAGATTGCGGGTGCCACGAATTATATCGGTGCAGGCACGGTCGAATATCTGATGGATGCCGACACCGGAAAATTCTACTTCATCGAGGTCAATCCGCGCATTCAGGTGGAACATACCGTTACGGAAGTCGTCACCGGTATCGATATCGTCAAGGCGCAGATTCACATTCTGGAAGGCGCCGCCATCGGCACGCCGGAATCCGGGGTGCCGAGGCAGGAGGATATCCGCCTGAATGGCCACGCCCTCCAGTGCCGCATTACGACGGAAGACCCGGAACACAATTTCATTCCGGATTATGGCCGTATCACCGCTTATCGCTCCGCTTCAGGCTTCGGTATCCGTCTGGACGGCGGCACGTCCTATACAGGGGCTGTCATCACCCGCTACTACGATCCGTTGCTTGTGAAGGTGACGGCCTGGGCGCCGCGGCCTGACGAGGCGATCAACCGTATGGATCGCGCTTTGCGCGAATTCCGTATCCGCGGCGTGGCGACCAACCTCACATTCCTAGAGGCCATCATCGGCCATGACAGTTTCCGCAACAATACCTATACAACGCGCTTCATCGATTCGACCCCCGAGCTTTTTGCCCAGGTCAAACGGCAGGACCGCGCTACCAAGCTTTTGACCTATCTCGCTGATGTGACCGTGAACGGCCACCCGGAAACCAAGGGACGCGCAAGGCCCTCGGACAAGGCGGCAAAGCCCATCGTGCCCTATATCGATGCGCCGACGCCCGACGGCACCAAGCAGTTGCTGGACAAGCTCGGCCCGAAGGGTTTCGCAGACTGGATGCGCAACGAAAAGCGGGTACTCGTCACGGATACGACGATGCGCGACGGACATCAGTCGCTGCTTGCGACCCGTGTCCGTACCCATGATATCGCCCGCGTCGCCAGCGCCTATGCCAAAGCGTTGCCACAGCTTCTGTCGCTGGAGTGCTGGGGCGGTGCGACATTCGATGTTTCCATGCGCTTCCTGACCGAAGACCCGTGGGAGCGTCTGGCGCTGATCCGCGAAGGTGCTCCCAACCTGCTGCTGCAGATGCTTCTGCGAGGGGCAAACGGCGTCGGGTACAAGAACTACCCGGACAACGTCGTGAAGTATTTTGTCCGTCAGGCCGCAAAGGGCGGCATTGATCTTTTCCGTGTCTTCGATTGCCTGAACTGGGTGGAGAATATGCGGGTCTCGATGGATGCCATCTCGGAGGAAAACAAGCTCTGTGAAGCGGCCATCTGCTACACCGGAGACATCCTCAATTCAGCGCGTCCGAAATACGACCTGAAATATTACACCAATCTCGCCCAGGAACTGGAACGCGCAGGCGCGCATATTATTGCCGTCAAGGATATGGCCGGCCTGCTGAAACCGGCTGCCGCCAAGGTTCTGTTCAAGGCGCTGCGGGAAGAAACGGGTCTGCCGATCCATTTCCACACCCATGATACGTCCGGAATTGCGGCAGCGACGGTTCTTGCCGCCGTGGATGCGGGTGTCGACGCGGTCGATGCCGCGATGGACGCCTTCTCTGGCAATACGTCGCAGCCGTGCCTTGGTTCGATCGTGGAAGCGCTTGCCGGGTCGGAACGCGATACGGGCCTCGATACCGAATGGATTCGCCGCATTTCCTTCTATTGGGAGGCCGTGCGCAACCAATATGCGGCTTTCGAAAGCGATCTCAAGGGGCCGGCGTCGGAAGTCTATCTGCACGAAATGCCGGGTGGTCAGTTCACTAACCTCAAGGAGCAGGCGCGTTCGCTGGGTCTCGAAAGCCGTTGGCACGAAGTGGCGCAGGCTTACGCCGATGCCAACAGGATGTTCGGCGATATCGTCAAGGTGACGCCGTCTTCGAAAGTCGTCGGTGACATGGCGCTGATGATGGTCAGTCAGGATCTGACAGTGGCCGACGTACAGAATCCCGAGCGCGAGGTCTCTTTCCCGGAGTCCGTGGTTTCCATGCTGAAGGGCGATCTCGGACAATCGCCCGGCGGTTGGCCGGAAGCCCTGCAGAAAAAAGCGTTGAAGGGCGAAGCGCCCTATACCGTTCGTCCGGGTTCACTATTGGCGGATGCCGATCTCGATGCCGAACGGAAGACCATCGAGACCAAGCTGGAGCGCAAGGTCGATGATTTCGAATTCGCGTCCTATCTGATGTATCCGAAGGTATTCACGGATTTCGCGCTCACCGCCGAAACTTATGGTCCGGTCTCGGTGCTTCCCACCCATGCCTATTTCTACGGAATGGAGGATGGCGAGGAACTGTTTGCCGATATCGAGCGCGGCAAGACGCTGGTCATCGTCAATCAGGCTTCGTCCGGCGTTGACGACAAGGGCATGGTGACGGTGTTTTTCGAAATCAATGGTCAGCCGCGCCGTATCAAGGTGCCGGATCGGACGCATGGTGCTTCCGGCTCTGCCGTGCGCCGCAAGGCCGAACCTGGCAACGTGTCGCATGTCGGGGCACCGATGCCGGGTGTCATCAGCCGCGTCTTCGTCAATCAAGGCCAGGAGGTCAAGGCTGGCGATGTTTTGCTCTCCATCGAGGCGATGAAGATGGAAACGGCGCTTCACGCCGAGCGAGATGGCAAGATCGCGGAAGTTCTGGTGCGCCCAGGCGACCAGATCGATGCGAAGGATCTACTGATCGCTTACGCGGAATAAATACAGTCGTCGATTGAACAGTCAGACGCCCGCCTTCCCGGCGGGCGTTTTTTATTGCGCTTCCCCGGAAACTCGAATATGCATGTTCATGCACGTTTATTCCTGTTTATGCATGAGTCTGCATGAGTGATCATTTCGTCAGCGAGCGGCAGGCGCTCATCCTCGAACAGTTGCGGCAGAGCGGCCGTGTGCTGGCGCAGGACCTCGCCCAAAACTTTGGCGTTTCTGAAGACACGGTTCGCCGCGACCTGCGTGAGATGGCGGCCCGTGGGGAATGCATGCGCGTTTATGGCGGCGCCCTGCTCTCCGATAGCAAGACGGTGCCGCTGAAGACGCGGATCGCCGAGGATGCGGACCGCAAGGCTCTGCTGGCCCGCGCCGTTGTCCCGCTTCTCAAGCCGGGCATGGTCGTTTTCATCGATGCCGGTTCGACGAACCTCGCCATTGCCAGGGCGATCCCGGCTGGTCTCAATGTAACGGTGGTGACGAACACGCCCGCCATTGCCGCCGAACTGACCGGGCGGGCGGATATCGATCTTGTGCTGATCGGTGGCAAGGTTGATCCCGCCGTTGGTGCGGCAATCGATGCAATGGCGCTGCGGCAGCTCGAATTGATGCGACCCGATCTCTGTGTTCTCGGGGTCTGTGGTGTCGCGGTCGAGACCGGCCTGTCGGCCGATGTCTTCGAGGATGCCGTTTTCAAGCGGCTCGCCTGCAGCGCCAGCCAGCGGATTGTCGCTGCAATCACCACCGAGAAGCTGGGGCATAAGGCAGCGTTCCACGTGCATGATTTTTCCCCGCCGCTTTCCCTTGTGCTGGAACGGGATGCCGACCGCGTATTGGTCGAGGGCGTGTCCAGCCGAGGCGTAGACGTTTATTGCGGCGACGATGCCGTCGCCTGATTTTCACATGGTCAAGTCTGAAGGATATAGCCGATGAATGGCCCCACCACATTTTCGCAGACGGGTGCACGCTCGTCCTATCTGACGCGTCATCGTATCGGCGTTTCCCTGCTGTTCTTGATGAACGGGTTCATGATGGGATCATGGGCGCCCAAGATTCCCGAATTTGCGGCGCGTCTTTCGCTTAGTGAAAGCGCGCTTGGTCTCATCATCCTGGTCTTCGGTATCGGCTCGCTGGTTTTCATGCCGATCGCCGGCTCGCAGATCGCCCGTTTTGGCTCCCGGACGGTCAGTCTCGTGACCGCGGCGATCTTTCTGCCCACACTGCTTTTCATCTCCTGGGCGGGAACCGTCTGGGCCGGGGTAATCGCGGTTTTCCTGTTTGGCGGCCTGACGGGAGCGATGGATGTCGCCATGAATGCCAATGCGGTAGCGGTTGAGCGCGATATGCGCCGCGCCATCATGTCATCCTGCCACGCTTTCTGGAGCCTCGGCGGCCTCATCGGGGCCGGTCTCGGCGGTTATCTCATCACGGCCATCGGCGTACAGGGGCATGCCATTGCGCTGACGGTCATCGCATTCGTGCTGCTGATCGTGGCATGGCCGCGTGTGCTTGCAGATCGTCCGCACCCGGAGGAAGAGCGCCCGAAAGGCGGCCTGCCGCTGACGCCGCTGCCGTGGATCATCGGCCTGATGGCCCTTTTCTCGATGATCCCGGAAGGCGCAATCCTCGACTGGGGCGCTCTTTATCTGCGCAACGAGCTCGGAGCTTCGGTGTCACAATCCGGCTTCGCCTTTGCGGCTTTCTCGATGACCATGGCTGCCATGCGTTTTGCCGGCGATCTGGTGCGCGACCGCTTCGGGGCTGTGACGACCCTGCGCTTTTGTTCGGCCATGTCGATTATCGGTCTTCTTATCGCCGGTATTGCGGGAAATTCCACCATCGCGATCGTTGGCTTCGCGATTGCGGGCATCGGCATCTCCAACATGGTGCCCATTGCCTTCTCGGCGGCGGGCAATATGCCGGGCCTGGCACAGGGAATCGGCCTTTCGGTCGTCACCACCATGGGTTATTCCGGCATTCTGGTGGCGCCATCGGCGATTGGCTTCATTGCGGAACATACCGGTCTCGCCAGCGTCTTCCTGTTTCTCCCGTTACTGCATGTGGTGGTTCTGCTACTTTCGCGGCTCGCCCGTCATGCCGACGGTGCGGGCAAGGAATAGGCGTATCGAATTTTGCCATGATTGCGGTAAAGTAGAAGCTCCAGCGCGTTGGGTGTTGACAAGAAGTCCCCCTTGTTTCACCTCAATTGCAAGACCTTGCCGCAAGCTCCAGAGACCGCCATGACGTCACGTGCCGATTACGACCCGAAGCCCCGCCGCGCCTCCGTCGCCGTAGACGTCGGCGGCGTCATCGTCGGTGGCGGCGCACCCGTCGTCGTGCAGTCGATGACCAATACCGATACGGCTGATATCGACGCCACCGTCAGCCAAGTGGCGGCGCTGTTCCGGGCAGGTTCGGAAATCGTCCGTATCACCGTTGACCGTGATGAGAGTGCGGCCGCCGTGCCGAAAATTCGTGAACGGCTGCTGCGTCTTGGGATGGATGTGCCGCTGGTCGGTGATTTTCATTATATCGGCCACAAGCTTCTGGCCGACCATCCGGCCTGCGCCGAAGCGCTGGCGAAGTACCGCATCAATCCGGGCAATGTCGGTTTCAAGGACAAGAAGGACAAGCAGTTCGGCGAGATCGTCGAAACGGCGATCCGTTACGACAAGCCCGTTCGCATCGGTGTCAACTGGGGATCTCTGGATCAGGAATTGCTGACTACGCTGATGGACAGGAACAAGGAAGAGGGCTTTCCGCTTTCCGCCCGTCAGGTCACGCGGGAGGCCATTGTTCAGTCGGCGCTGATTTCCGCCGAGCTTGCCGAAGAGATCGGCCTGCCGCGCAACCGTATCATCCTCTCGGCCAAGGTCAGCCAGGTGCAGGACCTGATTGCCGTCTATTCGATGTTGTCTGAACGCTCCGACCACGCCCTCCATCTCGGTCTCACGGAAGCCGGCATGGGTTCAAAAGGTATCGTCGCCTCGTCCGCCGCCATGGGTTATGTGTTGCAGCATGGTATTGGCGATACGATCCGCGTTTCGCTGACGCCTGAGCCGAATGGCGACCGCACCCGCGAGGTGCAGGTGGCGCAGGAATTGCTGCAGGTCATGGGTTTCCGTCAGTTCATTCCGGTGGTTGCGGCATGTCCCGGCTGCGGGCGTACCACGTCGACGGTATTTCAGGAACTGGCCCAGAACATCCAGAACGATATCCGCAAGAATATGCCGGTCTGGCGTGAAAAATATCCCGGCGTCGAGGCATTAAATGTCGCCGTCATGGGTTGCATCGTAAATGGTCCCGGTGAAAGCAAGCACGCGGATATCGGCATTTCGCTGCCCGGAACGGGCGAAAGCCCGGCGGCGCCGGTCTTCATCGACGGAGAGAAAGCCCTCACCCTGCGTGGCCCCAACATAGCCGCTGATTTCGAAGCGCTTGTGACCGATTACATCGAAAAGCGTTTTGGCCGGAAAGACGCGGCGGAGTAACGAGTAGCGTGAAAAGGCCGCAATTCCACTGTCATACCTCCTGACCCTTTCGGAGCATCAAAACACATGATCAAAAAAATCGCGATCGTCGCCCTTTGCGGCACCTATCTTTCCGCCTGCACCACCACCGATCCCTATACGGGCGAGCAGAAGATGTCGAACACGGCCGGCGGCGCGGGTATCGGCGCTGTTGTCGGTGCGCTCGGCGGTCTGGCTGTGGGCGGTTCGCCGGTCGGACGCCGTAACGCCGCCCTGATCGGTGCCGGCATCGGCGCGCTCGCTGGCGGCGCCATCGGCAATTACATGGATGGCCAGGAAGCGGAACTCCGCGCGCAGCTTCAGGGGACCGGCGTTTCGGTGACCCGCCGTGGCGACAGCATTGTTCTCAACATGCCGTCGAATATCACCTTTGCCACGGATCAGGATCAGGTCATTCCGCCCTTCTATCAGACGCTCGATTCCGTTGCGATCGTGCTGAACAAGTTCAACCGCACGCTGATCGACATCAACGGCCATACCGACTCGACCGGTAGCCTCGCCCACAATCAGGGGCTTTCGGAACGCCGCGCCGCGTCGGTCGCCAACTATCTCGGCGCACGCGGTGTCGATCAACGACGCATTTCAACACTTGGCTTTGGGCCTTCGCAGCCCATCGCCTCGAACGCAACGTCTGATGGTCGCGCCCAAAACCGCCGTGTGGAAGTGTTGATCTCGCCGCTCAAGGGCTGATCGACTGGAGAGGCTGAGGGGGAAAACCCACTCAGCTTTTTCGTTCTGCGATAAATCTGGCGGCCGCGATGAGAATCGCGGCCTTTTCGCCATAGGGAGCCACGAGTTCGCTGGCCTCTGCCACCTGTTCCTGAAGTTTGCGACGCGCCCAGTCTTGGCCGCGCAGCGCCACCAGCGTTCCCTTGCCGCGTGCGGCATCCTTACCGGTCGCCTTGCCCATGGTGGCGGCGTCGGCCGTCAAATCCAGGAGATCGTCTGCAAGCTGGAAGGCGAGGCCGATTTTTTCTCCAAAGAGGCGTAGCCTCTGCCTTTCGCAATCATCGCTACCGGCTATGATTGCGCCCGCCTCGCAGGCGAAGCGCAGCAGTGCGCCGGTTTTCATAGCCTGCAATGTAATAATGCCGGTTTCGTCCGGTGCGTTCTTTTCCGCGGCGAGATCAAGCGCCTGCCCGCCGGCCATGCCGCCGATGCCCGCTGCGCGGGCAAGCGAAAGCACGAGCGCGGCCTTGCGCCCGGCCGCGAGCGGATTTTCTTCCGATGCAATGATATCAAAGGCCAGCGTCAGCAGGCTGTCGCCAGCGAGGATGGCGGTCGCCTCGTCGAATTTGCGATGCACCGTTGGCTGGCCACGACGCAGGTCGTCGTCATCCATAGCCGGCAGATCGTCGTGAACCAGCGAATAGCAATGGAGGCATTCCAGCGCGGCACCGGCAAAAAGCGCAGCTTCTCCATCTCCGCCGAGGAGCGCGGCGCTTTCGATGACGAGGAAGGGGCGCAGGCGTTTACCGCCGTTCAGCACGCCGTGGCGCATGGCCTCAAGCAGGTTCTGCGGGCGCGCGATCTCGTCCGCGCGTGTCTCGCCGGAAAGCAGGCGGCCAAGCAGGGCTTCGGTCCTGGCGGCGTTCTCACGCAGCCGTGTTTCGAAATTCGTCATCTGAGCGTCCATGCCGCGCTCTTTGGCACGCCGAGCGAATGCAGGCAAACCTTTTCGTGATTCCCCAACTCAACTGTCGCGCCGGACTCGCCTTGAAGACGGCAATGGACTATGAAAGGCTTCAATTGGCGTGGGGTGCGGGGACGGATAGTGAGCAGTACGCCTGAAAGCGACGCAGATTACGCCATGCTGGCGGAAGACCGGAGCAGTCCGAAGGTGGATTTTCGCACGTTGGCCAAGCGCATCATCATGACCTTGCTGGCATTGCTCATCCTGCCTTATCTGCTGATTCCGGTCTATGCGTTGCCCTTCATCCGGCCCGTGTCGACGCTGATGCTTGCCGATCTGGTGACGCTGCAAGGCTATGACAGGCGCTGGGTGCCACTAGAGGATATTTCGCCGCGCCTCGTGCAATCGGTGATGATGTCCGAGGATGGGCAATTCTGTTTTCACGGCGGGGTTGACTGGAACCAGATGCAGTCCGTGGTCAGCAATGCGCTCGACGGGGCCGCGACGCGCGGCGCCAGCACCATCCCGATGCAGACGGCCAAAAACCTGTTTTTATGGAACGGTCGTTCGTTTCTGCGCAAGGGATTGGAATTGCCGCTGGCGATTGCCGCCGATTTCGTATGGTCAAAAAAGCGGATGATGGAGATTTATCTCAACGTCGCCGAATGGGGACCGGGTATTTACGGCATCGAGGCTGCCGCCCAGCACCACTTCAAGGTGCCGGCCGCCAAGCTCAGTTCCCGACAGGCCGCACTTCTGGCCGTTTCGCTTCCCAATCCCATTGATCGTGTGGCCAGCAAGCCGGGGCGCGGGTTGCAGAGGCTCGCCGGCCTTATCGAGCGCCGCGCCCGCGCCTCGGGTAGCTATGTCGGCTGCGTGCTGGATTGATACCAGCGCGCCGCTTCAGCCCTTCTTGAAAATATAGTCGGTTTCCTGGCGCAGCGTCTCGCCCGGCCGTAGTATGGCATGCGGAAAATCCGGGTGATTGATGGCATCCGGCCAGATCTGTGTTTCCAGGCAGAAACCGGCAAAGGGACCGTAGTGACGGCCATCGAGGCCCGGAACGGGAACGTCCAGTTTGAAAGCCGAATAAAACTGCACACCGGGTTCGGTGGTGTGAACCTCTAGAGCTATATCAGAGGCTGGAGAATAAGCGCGGGCGACCTTGCGCTTGGCGCGGCGCTCGGGCGAAAGGCAGAAATTATGGTCGTAGAGAACCTGCTCACCATTTTCGCTGCGCCGCATCGGCGTCGGGTGGCGAAGGTCGAAGACGGTGCCTTCGACGGAGCGGATTTCGCCGGTCGGTATCTGCTTGTCGTTGGTGGGCAGGTAAAAGTCAGCCGCGATGCTGATCTCATGCCCAAGTGCGGTGTCGGCGCCATCGAGATTGAAATAGGAATGCTGGCACACATTGGCGATGGTCGGCTTGTCGGTCACCGTTTCATAGACCACCGACAGCACGCCGCCGTCACGGATCGTGTAGGTGGCTGTGACCGTGCAGTTGCCGGGATAACCTGCACGGCCATCGGGGTCGATGATCTGCAGAACCGCGTGGCTTTCGCCGTGTTCCATCAGCATCCAGTTGCGTTTGCCCATGCCGTCGCTGCCGCCGTGCAGGTGGGTTACGCCCTTTTCATTCAGCTCCAGCTGGTATTCGTGACCGTCGATCGAAAATCTGCCATTGCCGATGCGGTTGGCGTTACGGCCGGGTGTGGCGCCGAAATAGGAGGAATATTTATAATCCTCGAATTTGTCGAAGCCGAGAACGAGCGGCGGCTGGTGACCCTCAAGGCGCAAATCCTGGATGACGGCACCCCAGGTAATGACCTTCGCTGTAAGCCCACCTTTCGAAATGGTGACACGCTCGACCTTTTCGCCCGTTGCCGTGAAACCAAAATTCTCCCGTGCTGCCCCGTCGCTCATAACATCATTCTCCCGGTTGCCATGAATTGCCGGGCGGACGTTGCGTCATTTCCCGGCAATTCGCAATCCCGCAAATTCAGGCCGCCAGCTGGCCGATGGCCTCGAGTTCATATGGTGTCGTCTGGTATATCTCGTTGATCCAGTTTCCGAAAAACAGATGGGCATGACTGCGCCAGCGGTTAAGGGGCGCGAGTTCGGGGTCGTTATGCGGAAAATAATCATGCGGCAGCTTGATCGGCACGCCGGCGTGAACATCGCGGAAATACTCTTCCGAAAGCGATGTAGAATCATATTCGACATGATTGAACATATAGAGACGGTTGCCTGCCTTCTCATGTACCAGACATACACCCATTTCCTCCGACTCCATGAGGATTTCGAGTTCCGGATGTTTTTCGATGTCGGCGCGGCGCACTTCCGTCCAGCGTGACACGGGAACCTGGAAATCGTCCGAAAAACCATTGAGGTAGATCGACGAGGGGCAAAGATTGCGGTGGCGGTAAACACCGAAAGCCTTTTCCTTCAGCTCGTATTTAGGCACGCCGTGGAAGTGATAGATGGCGGCCATCGCGCCCCAGCAGACGTTGAGGGTCGAATGGACATTGGTCCGCGTCCACTCGAAAATCTTTTGCATTTCATTCCAGTAGGTGACGTCCTCATAGTCCAGCAGCTCAATGGGAGCACCGGTAATGATGAAACCGTCGAACTTGCGGTGACGCACCTCTTCCCACGTCTCGTAGAAGGAGAGGAGATGTTCTTCCGGTGTGTTCTTGGCGCGATGACCGCCGATGCGCACGAGCGACAACTCAACCTGAAGCGGCGAGGCGCCAACGAGGCGCGCCATCTGGATTTCCGTCTTGATCTTGTTCGGCATGAGGTTGAGAAGCCCGATCTGGAGCGGGCGGATATCCTGCCGGATGGCCGCCGTTTCGGTCATGACCCGCACGCCCTCGTGAACGAGGGTCTCAAAGGCGGGAAGCGTATCGGGAATCTTGATCGGCATGTCGAACTCTCTTTTCCGGATCACGTAAAGAACGTTGCGAAAACAAAAAAACCGGCAGCGGAAATCGCGACCGGTCCCAGGAAATTGCCTTTTTCCTCGACCCTTTAGCGACTTCTTTAAAGTGGCTGCAAGCCGGTCGGCAAATCACCACTAAGGCGTTTCATAATCCCGAAGCCGACGAAAATCAATATGGACGGTTTTCGGAGGCTTTCGGCTTTCCATTTTCGGCCGAGGTGCGATAAGGCAGGGCATGGATAAAGCGCACTTCACCATTCTGCTCGGCGGCGACGTTACGGTTACTGATCGTCTCAGGGACGCGGTCGCGGGTAGCTGCGTGATCGCGGCTGATGGCGGCATGCGCCACGCCCGGGCGCTTGGCCTCACACCGGAGTTGTGGGTCGGGGATTTCGATTCCGCCACCAAAGAGTTGCTGGATGCCTGGCCCGGTGTGACACGGCAGCCTTACCCGGCAGCAAAGGCGGTGACCGATGGTGAGATCGCGGTCTCGGAGGCGCTCGCCCGCGGCGCCGGTACGCTGGTGCTTGTCGGCGCGCTCGGGGGTGCACGAAGCGACCATGCCCTCCAGCACCTCCTTTACGCCGTCGCGCTTGCCGAACGTGGTCTCGATGTTTCGCTCACCTCCGGCGAGGAAGAGGCCCGGCCGCTGCTCCCGGGCTCGCTTGATGTCTCTCTACCCGCAGGCTCGCTTTTCTCGGTGGCCGGCTTCACAGCCCTGGAGGGGCTGAATATCGGCAATGTGCGTTATCCGCTGGAGGATTTCGCGCTTGCTTTCGGTTCCTCCCGCACTATTTCCAATGTCGCGAATGGCGGCCCTGTGCATTTTTCGCTTAAAAGCGGAAAAGCCATCGTGCTCGCCCGCCCTTATGATCTGACCGGAGCCTGACGCCTTGGCACCCCCTATTTTGAAACTCGATGACATCAAGCTGACCTTCGGCGTTACCCCGCTGCTGGACGGCGCCAATCTCCAGGTGGAGCCGGGCGACCGCATCTGCCTTGTTGGACGCAACGGTTCCGGCAAGTCCACGCTGATGAAGATCGCAGCGGGCCTTGTCGAGGCCCAGTCGGGCGAGGTTTTCCGTCATCCCGCTGCAACCATCCGTTATCTGGAACAGGCTCCGGATTTTGCCGGTTACGATACCGTTCAGGCCTATGCCGAGGCGGGGCTCGGGCCTGGCGACGATGCCTATCGGGTTACTTATCTTCTCGAGCATCTCGGGCTTACGGGTCAGGAAAATCCGGCAAACCTTTCCGGTGGTGAAGCGCGCCGCGCCGCGCTTGCCCGTGTCATGGCGCCGGAGCCTGATATTCTGATGCTGGACGAACCCACCAACCATCTGGATCTGCCGACAATCGAATGGCTTGAAAGCGAACTCCAGCAGACGCGCAGCGCGCTGGTGCTGATTTCGCACGACCGTCGTTTTCTCGAACGGGTTTCGACCTCGACCGTCTGGCTCGATCGCGGCCAGTCCCGCCGTCTCAATCGTGGTTTTGCCCATTTCGAGGAATGGCGTGACAAGGTGCTTGAAGAGGAAGAGCTTGAACAACACAAGCTCGGCAAGGCCATCGAGCGCGAAGAACACTGGATGCGGTATGGCGTGACTGCAAGGCGCAAGCGCAACATGCGCCGTGTCGGTGAGCTTCAGGCCATGCGGGCGGAATATCGTGGGCACAAGGGGCCGCAGGGGACGGTGCAGGCGACCGTCACGGAAGGCCGGGAGTCCGGCAAGCTGGTCATCGAGGCGGAGGCTATCACCAAGGCTTACGGTGAGCGCATGATTGTTGCGCCGTTCTCATTGCGGGTGCATCGCGGCGATTGCATCGGTCTCGTCGGACCGAATGGCGCGGGCAAGACAACGTTGCTGAAGATGCTCACCGGCCAGCTTGAACCAGACAGCGGCTGGGTGAAGCTCGGCACCAATCTCGAGATCGCAACGCTTGACCAGAAGCGCGAGGAGCTCAATCCCAACGATACGCTCGCACATTATTTGACCGACGGCCGGGGCGACAATCTTCTGGTCAATGGCGAGGTGAAGCATGTCACGGGCTATATGAAGGACTTTCTGTTCCAGCCGGAACAGGCCCGCACACCCATCCGCAACCTTTCCGGCGGCGAGCGTGCAAGGCTCATTCTGGCGCGCATTCTCGCCCGGCCGACCAATCTTCTGATTCTCGACGAACCGACCAACGATCTTGATATCGAAACGCTGGATCTGTTGCAGGAGATCGTTGCCGGGTTTTCCGGCACGGTCATCCTTGTCAGCCACGACCGTGATTTTCTTGACCGTACGGTCACCTCCACCATCGCGCCTGCCAATCCCGATCAACCGGACGGACGCTGGATCGAATATGCCGGTGGCTATTCGGATATGATGGCGCAGCGCAAGGGAGCTGCGGAAGAGAAGCGAAAAGCTGAGAGACAGGAAAAGGCGAAAGCCGCACCTTCAGCCCCGTCTTCGCAGGAGGCGGGAAAGGCCAAGGCCAAGCTTTCGTTCAAGCAGAAATTCGCCCTCGAAAATCTACCCAAGGAGATGGAGAAGGCGCAGGAAGAGATTGCAAAACGCGAGCAGCGCATGGCCGACCCGGAACTCTTCGCCAAGGATCAGGCGGCCTTCAACAAGCTGGCGCAGGAAATGGAAAAGCTGCGCGAAAAGCTTGAGGCCATGGAAGAGGAGTGGCTGGAGCTGGAGATGCTGCGCGAGGAACTGGAAGGCTGAGCCGATCTTTCCGGCCACACCGCCATCCGCCTTTGACAGGACGGCGGAAATGCCGTTTGCTGTCCCGGTTCGGAGGAGTTCAACACCATGCGCATGATCTTCGTCAACCTGCCCGTCAAGAATATCGAGACATCGAGAGCCTTCTTCACGACACTGGGTTTCACCTTCAATCCGGAATATTCCGATGACCGCACGCTCTGCATGATTGTCGAGGAGAACATCTTCGTCATGCTGCTTCAGGAAGAGCGTTTTCGTGATTTCATCAACGGCGACATCGCCGACGCCAAGCGGAGTACCGAGGTACTGACCTGTCTTTCCGCCGGAAGCCGGGAGGAAATCGACCGTATGATCGAGGCCGCGCTCGCGTCAGGCGGCAGCCGCTGGAAACCCGTTCAGGATCACGGATTCATGTATGCAGGTAGTTTTCAGGATCCGGACGGCCACGTCTGGGAACTGGTGCACATGGCGGCGCAGGGTTGATGGCAGCCATCTTGCCAAGATGGGTCGGCGGGACTACACCATTATCTTGATCTAACGGGGTGTCTTTCGCGCTTGGGCGCAAAAGGCTGAGAGGCTTGCCAACCCGAAGAACCTGATCCGGTTCATACCGGCGGAGGGATTAGACGGCTTTCATGCAGGCGGCTATTTCCCTCCTCGTTTTGAGGAGATATTCGTGCGCCGTCGTATTTTTGTAAATTCCATCATCGCCGTTTCCATGCTTCTGCCCGGCCTCGCCGTTGCGCAGGAAAAACCGGAACTGACGGTCTATACCTATGAGAGCTTCGTTTCTGAATGGGGGCCCGGTCCCAAAATAAAGGAAGCTTTCGAGAAGGTGTGCGCTTGCACCGTCAATTTTGTCGGCGTGGCGGACGGCGTGGCGCTTCTCAACCGGCTGAAATTGGAAGGTGCGGGCTCCAAGGCGGATGTCGTCGTGGGACTTGATACAAATCTGGTCGCGGAGGCGAAACAGACCGGCCTTTTCGATGTCAGCGGCGTCGATGCATCAGCGGCCAAGGTACCCGGCGGCTATGAGGACGATGTGTTCGTTCCTTATGATTACGGCCATTTCGCTATCGTCTATGACACCCAGACGCTGAAAAGCCCACCAACGAGCCTCAAAGAACTCGTGGACGGCGACCCCGCCCAGAAGATAGCCATTCAGGACCCGCGCACCTCGACGCCGGGACTGGGGCTGCTTCTGTGGGTGAAATCGGTTTATGGCGACCAGGCGCCGGAAGCCTGGGCAAAGCTCAGGAAGCGGATCCTTACCGTTACGCCGGGCTGGTCGGAGTCCTACGGGCTCTTCACCAAGGGGGAGGTGCCGATGGTGCTGTCCTACACGACTTCGCCCGCCTATCATATGGTCGCCGAAAAGTCCGATCGTTATCAGGCCGCAGCTTTCTCCGAAGGACATTACATCCAGATCGAAGTTTCAGGCCTTCTCAAAAACGCGCCGCACAAGGATCTTGCAAAGCAGTTTCTCGCATTCACCCTCACCTCCGGTTTTCAGGATACCATTCCCGAAAACAACTGGATGATGCCGGTTGCGGCAACCTCCGCCCCCCTGCCGGAGGCCTTTTCCAGGCTCGTCGTGCCGCAGAAGACTTTCCTGATGCAGCCGGAAGAGGTCGTGAAAAACCGCAAGGCATGGATAGACGAATGGCTGACGGCCATGAGCATGAATTGAAGAAGAGGCGCGTCCACGCATGATGCTGCGTCGCGATTACCGGCGGTCAATCATTTTCGGGACGGCGGCTTTTGCCGCCGTTTTCCTGTTCATGGCGCTCGCCGTGTTTGCGCTTCTGTCCTTTGATGCGGGTGCATCCGCTTCCGGCATTTTGGACCCTTATACATTGCGTATTCTGCGCTTCACGGTTTATCAGGCGACGCTCTCCACCCTTCTTTCCATCATTCTTGGTCTTCCCGTGGCCTTGGCACTCTCCCGGCAGCGGGAGTTTCAGGGAAGGATCTGGATCATCCGGTTGATGGCAGTGCCGATGGGGCTGCCGGTTATCGTCGGCGCCTTCGGTATCATTACCATCTGGGGGAGGCAGGGTGTCTTAAATACGCTCCTTGTTTTCGCCGGCGCGGAAGAACCTTTCAGCATTTACGGTCTTTCCGGCATCCTCATTGCTCATGTGTTTTTCAATCTGCCGCTTTCCGTCCGGTTGTTGCTGGCCGGGCTGGAGCGTATTCCGGGCGAATATTGGCGCATGGCGGCGAGCCTCGGCATGGGGCCGATCTCGGTTTTCCGTTTTGTCGAATGGCCGGCCGTGTCCCGGCTTGTTCCGGGTATCGCCGGCCTCATCTTCATGCTTTGCGCCACCAGTTTCACGCTCGTGCTCCTTTTGGGCGGTGGGCCGGCGGCGACCACCCTGGAGGTCGCTATATACCAGGCGCTGCGGTTCGATTTCGATCCGCAGCGGGCGATCGCGCTCTCGGTTCTGCAGATCGTCCTCACCGCGGCCCTGCTCGGCCTTCTGGCCTGCCTGCCGTCGCCGGAAGCGGAAATCGCCTCACTTGGCCGGCCCGTGCGCCGTTTCGATGCGGGCCGGGCGGCGGCCCGCCTGTGGGACGGTCTAATCATCGTTTCCGCGGTGCTTTTGATCGGACTGCCGCTGGTCGCCATTGTGTTCTCGGGCGTCCAAGCAGACCTGCCGCGCCTCATCACAGCACCGGTCTTCCTGCGCGCGGCGGCGACAAGTCTTGGGATTGCCGCGTTCTCGGCAATTTTCGTGATCATCGTCAGCATGGCGATCATCCGCGCACGTCAGGCGGTCAGCGCGAAACGGCGGGCCGCGCGGCCTCTTCACCTCTTGTCCAGCGTTCTCGGCGCGGGATCGTCTCTGGTTCTGCTGGTTCCGCCCGTGGTGCTCGGAAGCGGATGGTTCCTTCTCTTGCGGCCTTTCGGTGACGTCGCTGTTTATGCCACGGTTCTCGTGGCGCTCATCAACATGCTGATGGCCCTGCCGCTTGCCATGCGGGTGCTGGAGCCGGCCGTCACCAGTCATTTTCTCCGCACCGGCCGACTTTCCGCCAGCCTCGGGCTTCAGGGTCTGCCGCGGCTGCGGTTCGCCGATCTGCCCGTCCTGTGGCGGCCGCTGGCCATGGCATTTTCCTTCGCGATGGCCCTGTCGCTTGGCGATCTCGGCGCGGTTGCCCTGTTCGGTTCAGAGAATTTTGTCACCTTGCCGTGGCTCGTCTATAGCAATATGGGCAGCTACCGGACCAACGATGCCGCCGGTTACGCCTTTCTTCTCGGTGTGGTCTGCCTGTTGCTTGCTGCAACCGGCATATCGCGACATTCACAACCGGAGCAGGCAAAAGCGGCAGAGGCGATGACATGAAGGGCGACGATTTCGCAGTGCAGCTTGACAGGGTCAGGCTGCGGCTTGGAACGCAGGATTTCGACCTCGACTGTGCGTTTCCGCAGGGGCAGGTCACCGCTGTCGTCGGTGCATCCGGTTCGGGAAAATCGACACTGCTTAACCTCGTTGCCGGTTTCGAGTTGCCGGATTCCGGCCGCGTGATGATCGGCGGACGGGACGTGACGACGCTCGACCCTTCCGAAAGGCCTGTCTCTTCGATCTTTCAGGACAATAATCTTTTTGCCCATCTCGACGTTTTTACCAATGTCGCGCTTGGTATAAGCCCCACGCTCAGATTACACGCGGAAGACCGGCAAAGGATAAATGTTGCGCTTGCGCGCGTTGGTCTTTCGGGTTTCGACAAGCGTTTGCCGGGCACGCTCTCCGGAGGAGAAAGGCAGAGGGCGGCGCTTGCGCGCGCATTGGTCAGGAAGAAGCCCGTCATGCTGCTCGATGAACCTTTCGCCGCACTTGATCCAGGGCTACGGGCGGGCATGAGTTCTCTGTTGCTTGACTTGCATCAAGAAACAAATAATGCGGTGATTATTGTGAGCCATCACCCGGAAGACATAAAAAGATTAGCGCGGCGGGTGGTTTTTCTTGATCGTGGCCGTGTCGTTTTTGCCGGAGCGACAGCGGATTTCTTTGCCACACAAAATGTGAAGGCCGTGGACAGTTTCCTGAACGGGTGACCGCCTTATTTTCGACGCGCGCCGCTGGCAATCGCTTTAGATGACTTCAATGGCGCTAATTTGCACTTGCCAGTTTCAAGTTGTTGCCCGAGAAAAGATGAGAATTATTGCGTTCTTCAGGAATATTCCGGATTTGATGGATCGATTTTACCGTCTCGGCATTCATCGCCCGTTGGGGCGAATCTGTTATTCTGGTCTGCAATTAACGGATGATCAGGAACGTTAAGGGGCAGGCATAGAGAATGAAAAATAGCATGACTGCACAGCGGAGGCTCTTCTCCGGTTCAGGCCTTCGCCGTTCCGGCCGGCTCGCTGCGGCGTGGTCCGCGCTGACCGCTTCTGCCGTGTTGCTGTCATCGTGCCAATCTCTTTTCAGCCCGGCCTACCAGTCCACATTGCGTCCCTCGGACAATCCGCAGACGGTGGAAGAGGTTCAGAAGAACGATCCGCGCGCGCAGATGGGCGCACGCGAACATCCACGCATCGTGGCAAGCTATGGCGGCGAATATCGTGATGCCAAGACGGAGCGGCTTGTCGCCCGGATTGCCGGAGCGCTGACGGCCGTCTCCGAAAATCCGCAGCAATCCTACCGCATCACCATTCTCAATTCGCCCGCCATCAACGCTTTCGCTTTGCCCGGCGGGTATCTTTACGTGACGCGCGGGCTTCTGGCGCTCGCCAATGACGCCTCGGAAGTGGCGGCCGTGCTGTCGCACGAAATGGGTCACGTCACCGCCAACCACGGGATCGAACGTCAGCGCCGCGAAGAAGCGGAAGTGATTGCGAGCCGCGTGGTTGCAGAGGTCCTGTCCAGCGATCTCGCCGGCAAGCAGGCGCTGGCCCGTGGCAAGCTGCGGCTTGCAGCTTTTTCGCGCCAGCAGGAGTTGCAGGCGGATGTGATCGGGGTACGCATGCTTGGCGAGGCGGGTTACGATCCTTACGCATCGCCGCGCTTTCTTGATTCCATGGCGGCCTATGCGCGGTTCTCTTCGGCCGATCCGGAAAACGACCAGAGCCTCGACTTCCTTTCGAGTCACCCCAATACACCACAGCGCATCGAGCTTGCGCGCCGGCATGCCCGTGCCTTCGGCCAGGAAGGCCAGGTCGGAGATCGTGGCCGAGACTGGTTTCTGGACGGTATAGACGGGCTGCTTTACGGCGATAGCCCGCAGGAAGGTTATGTCCGCGGCCAGACATTCCTGCATGGAACGCTCGGCATTCGTTTCGACGTGCCGGAAGGTTTCGTGATCGACAACAAGGTTGAGGCTGTGCTGGCGACAGGGCCGGGCGAGGTCGCAATCCGTTTCGACGGCGTCGCCGATCCGAAACAGACGAGTCTTGCCAATTACCTGACGAGCGGCTGGGTCGCCGGCCTGCTGCCTGAAACGGTAAAGGAAACGCAGATCAACGGACTGGAGGCCGCGACAGCCCGGGCAAGCGCGGATAAATGGGATTTCGACGTCACGGTCATCCGCGTCGGCCAGCAGATATTCCGGTTCCTGACCGCGGTGCCGAAGGGCAATACGCAACTCGATTCCATCGCCAATACCTTGCGCACCAGTTTCCGCAAGATGACGCCGCAGGAGATCGCCTCCCTGAAGCCGCTTAGAGTGCGGGTGGTGACGGTGAAGCCGGGTGAAACCGTGGCCACGATGGCGGCGCGGATGATGGGAACGGAGCGGAAGCTTGACATGTTCCGCATGATAAACGCGATGGGCGCCACGGCCACGATTCAGCCCGGGCAAAGGGTAAAGATCATCTCTGAATAAACAAAAACCCCGGATCACCCCGGGGTTTTATGTTCAGGCCTTCACCCGGCAATCACTGCCACTCACGAACGTCAACAAAATGACCCGCAATCGCCGCCGCCGCCGCCATGGCGGGGGAGACGAGGTGGGTGCGGCTCTTATAGCCTTGGCGGCCCTCGAAATTGCGGTTCGAGGTGGAGGCGCAGCGCTCGCCGGGCTTCAGGCGATCGTCGTTCATGGCGAGGCACATGGAACATCCGGGCTCGCGCCATTCGAAACCGGCGTCGAGGAAAATCCTGTCCAGTCCTTCCTTTTCCGCCTGTTCCTTCACAAGGCCGGATCCGGGCACGATCATGGCCGAAACGCTGGGAGCCACCTTGCGGCCATCGACGATCTTGGCCGCGGCGCGCAAATCCTCGATGCGGCCATTGGTGCAGGAGCCGATGAAGACGCGGTCAATGGCGATATCGGTAATGCGCGTGCCGGGCTTGAGGCCCATGTAGTCAAGCGCGCGCCACTTGGAGGCCCGCTTGTTTTCTTCCTCGATGTCGTCGGGATTGGGAACAATGCCTTGAACAGAGGTTACATCTTCCGGAGAAGAGCCCCAGGAGACGATAGGCGGAAGATTGGCCGCATCGAGGATGACGACCTTGTCGTAATGGGCGCCCTCGTCGGATTTCAGAGTCTTCCAGTAGGCGATCGCCTGTTCCAGCGTTTCGCCCTTCGGCGCACGCGGCTTGTCCTTGATGTATTCGAAGGTCGTTTCGTCAGGCGCAATCAGGCCGGCGCGGGCGCCGCCCTCGATGGTCATGTTGCAGACCGTCATGCGACCTTCCATGGAGAGCGAACGGATCGCCTCACCAGCAAATTCGATGACATGGCCGGTGCCGCCGGCGGTGCCGATCTCGCCGATAATGGCAAGGATGATGTCCTTGGCGGTAACGCCCTCGGGGATTTTGCCATCGACACGCACCAGCATGTTCTTGGCTTTCTTCTGGATCAGCGTCTGTGTGGCCAGAACATGCTCTACTTCGGAGGTGCCGATGCCATGCGCCAGTGCGCCGAATGCGCCGTGGGTGGAGGTGTGGCTGTCGCCGCAGACGATCGTCATACCCGGCAGGGTGAAACCCTGTTCGGGACCGACGATGTGAACGATGCCCTGGCGCTTGTCGCGTTCGGAATAATATTCAACGCCGAAGTCCCTGGCGTTCTGCGCCAGCGCTTCCACCTGAATGCGGCTTTCTTCGTTCTTGATGCCTTCCAGCCGGTCGGCGGTGGTCGGCACGTTATGATCGACCACAGCGAGCGTGCGGGCCGGCGAATGCACCGGACGGCCGGCGATGCGCAGACCTTCGAAGGCCTGCGGGCTCGTCACCTCATGAACGAGGTGACGGTCAATATAGAGAAGACAGGTTCCATCCGGGTCGCGATTGACGACGTGGTCGTCCCAGATCTTGTCATACAAAGTGCGGGGTGCGCTCATGGCTCTGTGCCTTGTCATGGAAAAGGATAATAGGGTTCAGTAAGGCGGTGGACAGCGGTGCTGTCAGGCGAGCCTAAGTCGGCTGGTGAGCGCCCCGGAAACGCGCGCAAAGAAGCGTGCCGGCAGACGCTTGTGGTCCTGCAGCACATACACATTCTGAGCGAGACATCCGAATTTAGATCCCATGGCAACTTTCATAGCAGATCGATGGTTTTACGGCAACATGAATGCGCAGGAGACAGGCTGAAGGACAGGATCGTGCCAACACTATGCACTGCATCACGGCGAGACGGCCTGCCCAGCAACGCTTTGCAGTTGTTATGATGCAACGCAACTTGCCTATTTTGCAGCGCACATATAGATGGGTTCCCTTATCATTTGCATTCGACGAGAAATCGAAGGGAGGAAAGCATATGGTATCCGAAAAGGCCCTTATCTCGAAGATCACCTGGCGGCTCATGCCGTTTCTTGGCCTTCTCTATCTCATCGCCTATATTGACCGACAGAATGTCAGCTATGCCAAGCTGCAGATGGTCGATGCGTTGAGCCTCAGCGAATACGCCTATGGTCTTGGCGCGTCGCTGTTCTTCATCGGCTACTTCATCTTCGAAGTGCCGAGCAACCTGTTCCTCAACCGCTTCGGCGCCAGCAAATGGTTTGCCCGCATTCTGGTTTCCTGGGGGGCCGTCACCATCGCGCTTGCCTATACGCAGAACGCCACGATGTTTTACATCCTGCGCTTCCTGCTCGGGCTTTGCGAGGCGGGCTTCTTCCCGGGTGTGCTGTTCCTGATGACGCTCTGGTTCCCGCGCGATTATCGCGGCCGCATGATCGGCCTGTTCATGATCTTCAGCGCGCTCGCCAATGCCATCGGCGCGCCGCTCGGCGGCATGTTGCTCGATCTAGACGGTTTCCTCGGTTATGCCGGGTGGGAATGGGTATTCCTTGCCACTGGTATTCCGGCTGTGATCGCTGGCATAGCCACCTTCTTCTATCTGGATGATACGCCCGAAAAGGCCAAGTTTCTGTCGCAGGACGAGAAGGACTGGCTGAAGAACCGGCTTGCCGAAGAGAACAAGGGCATGGAAGAGCATGCGGAAGATGGCTTCAAAGCCCTGATCAATCCGCGGGTTCTGTTCATGTCGCTCTGCTATGTTGGATTTCCGCTGGCCGCCTATGGTCTCAGCTACTGGCTTCCAACCATCGTGAAGAGCTTTGGCGTTTCCAACACCGCGAACGGTTTCATCAACATCATCCCCTGGGTGATCGTTGCCGTTGCCTTGTTCGTCGTGCCTCTGGCGGCCGATAAGGCAAAGAACAAGACGCCCTATATCGTTGGTCCTGCCTTTATCGGCGCGTTTTGCCTGCTGATGTCGGCATTGCTGAGCGACCCGGTGTTGCAGTTCGCTTTCCTCTGCATCGCCGCTGCAGGTATCTTTGCAGGCCAGCCGGTGTTCTGGAGCCTGCCCGGCCGCTTCCTCAAGGGAGCGGGCGCTGCTGCGGGTATCGCCGCCATCAATTCGGTCGGCAATCTCGGTGGCTTCGTGGCGCAAAACGTCGTGCCCTGGATCAAGGATCAGACCGGCAGCACCATTGCGCCGATGTTCTTCCTTGCCTTCTGCCTCGCGCTTGCCGGTGTGCTAGTCATCATCGCCACCCGCAAGATGGGCAATCAGGCTCAAACCGCCTGAACCAAAAGAGAGGGATAGCCGGATTGCTTCCGGCTGTCCCCTTTCCCTCATCCTTGTTTCGAGCGCATCGCCTTTTCAATCCGCCGCAATATCAGTGACAGGCCTATGGTCAGGATCAGGTAGATATAGGCGACGATCGAATAGGTCTCGAAAAACCGGAAAGAACCGGCGGCATAGACTTTTCCCATTTGGGTGATGTCGGTGACGCCGAGCACCGAAACAAGTGAGCTGTCCTTCACCATCGACACGAAATCGTTCGACAGCGGCGGAAAGATCGTCCGGGTCGCCTGCGGCAGAGTGATCAGCCTGAAGCGCTGATAGCGGCTGAAACCGAGGGCCTTTGCTGCCTCGATCTGCCCGTCCGGAACGGCCTGTATGCCGGCGCGGAAAATCTCTGCAATGAAAGCCGCATAACCGATGGTCAGTGCGATGATCGCCCGCCAGATCAATGATACGTCCCGCACAAGCAAAGGCTCCACCCATCCCTGTGAGACAAGCGGAGCAGTCAGCCCGTTATAGAGTGCCACCAGGCCTGGCGTTCCCACAAAAGCGATGTAGAAAAGCAGAACGATGATCGGTATGCCGCGAACCACTTCGATGTAAAACCGCGCCACTTGCCGTGCCACGATATTATCGGCCATTCCGACGAGGGCGATGCAAAGGCCGAGCAATGTTGCCAGCATAAAGGCCGTGAGCGTGACGGAAACCGTGATGCCGACACCTTTTGCCACGGTGCTGAACACCTGCGTGTAAATGCCATTGACAGCGATCATCGCGGCAAGGGCAATGCCGATCACGAGGATCGCGAGCAGCCACCAGGGAAAATCCTCGCTCGTGCTGTTCTGCGTGTTCCGCTTTGTTGTGGCGTCGTGCAGCGTCATTCGCCAAGCTTGTAGTCGAGGAACCACTTCTTATCGAGTGCGGCGAAGGTGCCGTCCGCCTTCAGCGCCGCGATCGCGGCATTGACAGGGGCAACGAGATCGGAATCTTTTTTGAAGATGAAACCGAAGTCATCGCCGCCAAGCGGACCACCGATCAGTTTGAGCGTGCCGTTTGACGCATCGACATAACCCTTGCCGGCAACACCATCGGTAAGCACGAGGTCGACATCGCCTGTTTTCAACGCCTGAACGCCGGCGCCGAAGGTTTCCATCAGGCGAAGGCGCGGATTTTGCTCGTTGCCATCCAGAACATCGTAAACGGCCGTGTAGAAGGGCGTGGTGCCGGCCTGTGCGCCAACAAGACCTTTATCGAAGGCGGCGAAACTTTTCGCGTCGGTAAAGCGGTTTTCATCTGCCCGCACCAGCATGAACATTTCCGAACGCATATAAGGGACGGAGAAATCCACTTTTTCCCTGCGGTCGTCCTTGATGCTGATTCCGGTCATGCCGATGTCGTATTGCCCCGCAGAAACTGACTGGATCATCGCGTCCCAGGAAATGTTCTGATATTCGACCTTGAAATTCAGCCGTCTGGCGATCTCTTCCATCGCATCATATTCCCATCCGATGGCTTTTCCGCTTTTCGGGTCGATGAATTGCAGCGGCGGATAGGCATTTTCCGTGACCACGACGACGGTGCGTCCCTCAAGATCCGGCAGATCGACGGCGCCGGCGAGTGCAGGCGTCATGGCCAATACGGCGAGGGCGGCGAGGAACGGGCGTCTGGCGATCATGAAAGGCTCCGGAGCGATTTTTCTCAAATTGCACGCTTGCCGGAGCGAGAGCAAGACATGTGAGCGCAACAAAAAAGGCGGTCCCAAGACCGCCTTTTCCGTAAATCCAGTAAACTGGAAATCTTATTCCGCTGCGGTTTCTGCAGCCTTTGCTGCTTCTTCTGCTGCCTTGGCTTCAGCAGCTTCGGCTGCTGCCTTTTCGGCGGCGAGAGCCTGTGCTGCTGCTACCTTTTCAGCTTCCAGACGTGCCTTTTCTTCGGCAGCTGCCTGGCGCTCGGACTCGTTCAGCTTACGGGCGCGCGTACCGGTGTTTTCAACGATACGGGCAGCCTTGCCGCGACGGTCGCGCAGATAGTAGAGCTTCGCACGACGAACCTTACCGCGGCGAACGATTTCAACGCCTTCGACCAGCGGCGAGTAGATCGGGAATACGCGCTCGACGCCTTCGCCGTAGGAGATCTTGCGAACGGTGAAGCTTTCGGAAAGGCCGCCGCCGGAACGGGCGATGCAAACGCCTTCATAAGCCTGAACGCGGGTACGGTTACCTTCGGTAACGCGCACGTTGACGCGCAGCGTGTCGCCCGGAGAAAACTCAGGCAGGGTGCGCTTTGCTTCGATCTTGGCAGCCTGTTCGGCTTCCAGCTGCTGAATGATATTGGTCATGTTAACCTCTGATTTCTTCTGAAACAGCCAGAGCGCTCAACGGTTGCCTGTCGGTCGATGCCTTCAGGCCATGCCTTGCGGCAGGAGCGGGTTCGCCATTCTTTGCTTGCGGTTAAAGGGGGAAACCCCAATTCCACGCGGGCACATACACGAGGATGCACCGTTTGTCATCCCTTCATGACAATTTTTATCAATTCTTCACCGCGCTCCGACAGTTGCGAAGCGGCTTTCGGCCGGATATGGCATGAAAACCTTGGGAGGGGCCATGTCCATATTCATCGTTCTCATGCTGTTTGCAACCGGCTTTCTGTCAGGTGTCGTCAATGCGATTGCCGGCGGCGGCACATTCCTGACCTTCGGTGCGATGACGCTGGCCGGCCTGCCGCCGATTGTCGCAAACGCCACGTCGGCGATCGTGCAGTTTCCGGGCTACGTCACGTCCGTCATCGCCTATGGGCCGGAGATACGCGCCCATTGGCGCGAGGCGATCCTTCTGTCGGCTGTTTCCGTCGTCGGTGGGCTGGGTGGATCGCTCCTGCTTCTGTCGCTCGACAACCCCTCCTTTCGTCAGCTGGTTCCATGGCTGCTTCTCGCCGCCACCGCCGTTTTTGCCGCCGGCCCGTGGCTCAGGCCGAAGACAAGCACCGAGCGCTCTCCCGGCAATCTGCCGAGCCTCGTCTTCCAGGGGCTTGCCTCCATCTATGGCGGCTTTTTCGGCGCTGGAATGGGCATCATGATGCTTGCCATCCTCGGAATAACTTCGGGCGGAAGCTATCATCATCTGAACGCTTTGAAGAACCTGCTGTCGGTGGTGATCGCGGTCATCGCGATTACGATCTTCGTCAGCGGCGGTGTTGTCTCCTGGTGGGCGGCGCTCATCATGTTTCCCGCGGCAGCGCTTGGCGGCTATGCGGGCGTGCACACGGCGCGGCGGGTGCCGCAGTGGGTCATTCGCTGGCTGGTGATTGCGGTCGGGCTGGTGCTGACGGCTTATTATTTCGTCTCGACCTGAGGCTTCTCAAGAAGGTCGGGCCGCCTTTCCTTCGTCAGCTTCAGCGCCTGTTCATGACGCCATTTGTCGATGACGGCGTGATTGCCGGAGGTGAGAACGGCGGGGATATCGCGGCCTTCCCAGACCTGCGGGCGGGTATAATGAGGATGTTCCAGCAGCCCGCCCTCGAAGCTTTCATGCACGCCGGAAAGGTCATTGCCCATGACGCCCGGCAGGATGCGCACGACGGCGTCCAGCAGCGTCAGCGCCGCCGGCTCACCGCCGGAGAGGATGTAATCGCCGATCGACACCTCCTCCAGTGCGCGCGCCTCGATCACCCGCTGGTCGACGCCTTCAAAACGGCCGCAGACGATGATTGCGCCGTCACCCGCCGCAAGTTCGCGCACACGGTTCTGGGACAAAGGCTTGCCGCGCGGGCTCATCAGCAGGCGCGGGCGCGTGTCACCATCGGAAACGTGGTCGATGGCCGCGGCCAGGACATCGGGTTTCAGCACCATGCCGGCGCCGCCGCCTGCGGGCGTGTCATCGACGCTTCTGTGCCTGTCGGTGGCGAATTCGCGGATCTGCACGGCGTCCAGAGACCATTGTCCCCGCTCCAGCGCCTTGCCGGCCAGCGAATATCCGAGATGTCCCGGAAACATTTCCGGGTAAAGCGTCAGCACGGTAGCCTTGAAGGTCATCGGTTACTTCTTGCCGAACGGCGGTACGCCGGTTTCGTCCTTGTCGTCGGGATTATCGATCAGGCCGGCGGCCATCGGATCGATAAGAATGCGTCCGGCTTCGAGGTCGATCTCCAGCACCGCCGCCTCTGAAAAGGGAATGAGGGCCGGGCGACGGCCCGCACCCTTCAGCTCCAGCAGATCACCCGCGCCGAAATCATAGACCGCACTGACGGCGCCATAACTCTTGCCTTCGGCATCAACTGCCTCCAGCCCTTCGAGATCGGCATAATAGAAT
Organism: Rhizobium sp. ZX09; assembly: GCF_017357485.1. Classification (NCBI taxonomy): domain Bacteria; kingdom Pseudomonadati; phylum Pseudomonadota; class Alphaproteobacteria; order Hyphomicrobiales; family Rhizobiaceae; genus Rhizobium; species Rhizobium sp. ZX09. The sequence continues at coordinate 2,527,013 of NZ_CP031363.1, read as the reverse complement.
TCGTCGTCATCAAGCTCGTCGTCGGGCAGATTGTCGCGTTCGATGAAGAGTTCGAGCCCATTCAGGTTTTCGGCTGCATTGCGGTCGTTGACGCCCCTGAAGCGCACAATGACAACGTTCTTACCCTCGCGAATTTCCAGAATTTCAAAAATGCGGCCATCGGCGCTGACCAGATTGCCGTAATCGCCGAGCGCCAGCGGGTCATCGGTATATGTGCTGACACGGACTTCGCCACGCAGACCCTGCGCGCCACCGATTTTTGCCATGAGTATCGGGTTTTCCAGCTTTGCCATCGGGCCGTCCGTCTTCTGGTATTGGGTTGCGTCAGCTTTAAGGTCTGTTGACGCCAAAATAAACAAAAAACGGGCGGCGTGGAAATCCACGCCACCCGTTCTTCAAAAGTTTCCGTGCAGATTATTCTGCAGCAGAGGCTTCCGCAGCCGCAGCGGCTGCATCTTCAGCCTTCTGCTTCTTTTCAGCAACGCGCTCCAGGGCGCGCTTGCCCGGCTTTGCCTTTTCCGGATTGCTGCGAGCGGCGCGCTCGGCAAGGCCGGCTTCGGCGAGGAAGCGCAGAACGCGGTCGGTCGGCTGTGCGCCCTTGGCGATCCATTCCTTGATGAGGTCAGCCTTCAGCTCAACGCGCTGCGGGTTGTCCTTGGCAAGCATCGGGTTCCAGGAACCGACCTTCTCGAGGAAGCGGCCGTCGCGGGGCGAGCGGGCGTCAGCAACAACGATCTGGTAATACGGGCGCTTCTTGGAACCACCGCGTGCGAGACGAATTTTCAGTGCCATGTCATTTACTCCTTAGGATGGCTTGTCCGCCTTTCAGGCGGTCTTTTCTGTGCCGCCATGTTCGGCGGCGATTGCTTCATGATGCCGGATGACTTCCTTGATGATGAAGTTCAGGAACTTCTCGGCGAAATCCGGGTCCAGATTGGCGTCCTTTGCCAGGCGGCGAAGGCGTTCGATCTGGTATTCCTCGCGCGCCGGGTCTGCCGGCGGCAAATTGTACTTTGCCTTCAGCACGCCCACCGCCTTGGTACAGCGGAAACGTTCGGCAAGAATGTGAACCAGTGCGGCATCGATGTTGTCGATCGACTGGCGGTATTCGGAAAGCTGGGCTTTCACCTCTGTATTGTTCATTGGCGTCCCCCTCACTTCTTTTTCGGAAAGCCGGGAAGGCCCGGCATGCCGCCAAGACCCGGCAGCTTTGTGCCTCCGAGGCCCGGCAATCCGCCCGGCAGACCGCCAAGTCCGGGCATTCCACCCGGCTTGCCAAGGCCGGCGGCTTCCGCCTGCTTCTGCAGCGCTTCAAGCTGCTTCGGATCGATGTTGGACAAATCAGGCATGCCGCCGCCCATCATGCCACCGAGACCCATCTTGCCGGCAAGGCCGCCCATCATCTGTTTCATGATGCCGCCTTTGCCCTTGCCGCCCATGGCTTTCATCATGTCGGCCATGCCGCGATGCATCTTCAGAAGCTTGTTGATTTCAGCGGCATCGGTGCCGGAACCGGCGGCGATGCGCTTCTTGCGGCTGTGTTTCAGAATATCCGGATTGGCGCGCTCCGCCTTGGTCATGGAGGAGATGATGGCAATCTGGCGATCGAACATCTTGTCGTTCATGCCGGCTGAAGCCATCTTGTCCTTCATGCCGGCCATGCCGGGCATCAGCCCCATGATGCCGCCCATGCCGCCCATCTTTTTCATCTGGGCAAGCTGGTCGGCCAGATCGTTGAGGTCGAACTTGCCCTTGGCCATCTTCTCGGCCATGGCGCGGGCTTTTTCCGCATCGATGTTTTCGGCGGCCTTTTCGACCAGCGACACGATGTCGCCCATGCCGAGAATACGATCGGCGATACGGCGCGGGTGGAACTCGTCGAGTTCGTTCATGCGCTCGCCGATACCGATCAGCTTGATCGGCTTGCCGGTGACGGCGCGCATGGAGAGGGCCGCACCGCCGCGGCCGTCACCGTCCATGCGGGTGAGAACAAGGCCGGTGATGCCGACACGTTCATCGAAATTGCGCGCCAGATTGACGGCGTCCTGACCGGTCAGCGAATCCGCCACCAGCAGGATTTCATGCGGATTGGACTTCTTCTTGATGTCGGCCATTTCCAGCATCAAGGGTTCGTCGATGTGTGTGCGGCCGGCGGTATCGAGAATGACGACGTCATGCCCGCCGAGCTTTGCGGCCTGCACGGCACGTGCGGCAATATCCGTCGGCGACTGGCCGGCAATGATCGGCAGCGTGTCGACGCCGGTCTGGACGCCGAGCTGGCGAAGCTGCTCCTGTGCGGCCGGACGACGCGTGTCGAGAGATGCCATCAGCACCTTCTTCTTGTCGCGGTCGGTCAGGCGCTTGGCGATCTTGCCGGTGGTTGTGGTTTTACCCGAGCCCTGCAGACCTACCATCATGATGACGACGGGGGCGGCCGCATGAAGGTCGATCGAGACGCCTTCGGTGCCGAGCATTTCGACAAGCTCGTCATGGACGATCTTGACGACCATCTGGCCGGGCTTGATGGATTTCAGAACGGCCGCGCCGACGGCCTTTTCACGCACTCTGTCGGTGAAGGAACGTACGACTTCCAAGGCCACATCCGCTTCCAGCAGCGCACGGCGAACCTCGCGCAGGGCGGCGGCAACATCGGCTTCCGTCAGCGCGCCACGGCCGGTCAGTCCATTCAGAATGGAACCAAGGCGGTCCTGGAGGTTTTCAAACATCGTTTTTTCCTTCTTCGTTCCGGGTTTCCGAAACGTCGGTGCTTTCGCTGGCAAAAACAAGACGCAAAGCCAAAAAGCACCCGAGGGCGCATCGCGCTGTCGGGTGTTGACCTCCGGGATCTCTTTATACCTTTTCGGGTCCCGGTCGGCGGCTTGGAGTCGTGAAACTGCCAGCTGATGGGCGGGATAAACAGGAAAGTGCCGGAAAAGTCAAGGCAGCGTTGGTTTCCGCCCGACAATGCCTGCATTTCATCTTTGCGTGATCAGTCGTCGGCCGTCAGAGGCGGCGCTTGAACGGCGCCATTCTGCTCCCTATACATTTGTCATGAACCGTCGAAAATTTTTCCGTTTTTCCGCTGTTGGCCTGCTCGCTCTGGCGGGCGGCGGCCTTTATGCCCGTCGTTCAAGCGCCAGCGCCTATTATAGCGGCCCCATTTCCGATCATTTCGACGGGATACGCTTTTTCAATCCCGGTGGTACGCCACCCAGCAACTTCATGGGTCTGCTGAAATGGCGCTTCAATGGTGAACGCGCCAAGTGGCCGGAAAGCTATGCGAGCCCGTTTCCGTTTGCGAAACCGGACAGCCGGGTCGAGGGTAAAGACATGCGTGTCACCTTCATCGGCCATGCTTCCTTTCTTATCCAGACAGCAGGCCTGAATATTCTGGTCGATCCCGTATGGTCTGAGCGCACGAGCCCGTTCAGCTTCGCCGGGCCAAAGCGCGTCAATCCGCCCGGTATCCGTTTCGAGGATCTGCCGCCCATCGATCTGGTGCTGGTAACGCATAATCACTACGACCACCTGGATATGGAAACGCTCAAGCGCCTGCATGTAGCGCATAAGCCGCTTTTCATCACGCCGCTCGGCAATGATGCCATCATTCGCACGGGTGTCGAGGCGGCGCGTATCGAGGTCGGCGACTGGGGGGATCTGATTGATGCCGGTGCGGTGAAAATTCACTTCGAGCCGTGCCATCATTGGTCGGCGCGTGGTCTGAACGACCGGCGCATGGCACTCTGGGCGGCGTTCGTCATCGAAACGCCGGGTGGGAAAATCTACCATATTGGCGATACCGGCTTTCACGAGGGCCTCAACTATCACGCCGCGCGCAAGAAGCATGGTGAGTTCCGCCTCGCCAACCTGCCCTTCGGCGCCTATGAGCCGCGCTGGTTCATGAAGGGCCAACACCAGAACCCGGCGGAAGCCGTGGAAGGCATGAAGCTTTGCGGTGCGGCGCATGTCTGCGGCCACCATTGGGGTACGGTACAGCTCACCGATGAGGCGGTGGATGCGCCGCTTGTGGCCCTCAAGGCAGCGCTGACCGAACACGGGGTGGAGGAGAGCCGTTTCCGGCCGATGCGCCCCGGAGAGGTTTTCGACGTGCCTTCCGCCTGACAGCCACCCCGTTTGCGACGCAACAGTCTGGTAATTTGCCGGTGTTTCCGCCATATAGGGCGAAAGCACGGGAAAATCCCGTATGAAAAGCGGTTTTCAGGTTTAAAGCGATGGCGAACACGGTCGAATTTGCGAAGATGAACGGGCTTGGCAACAAGATCCTGGTTGTCGATATGCGCGGCCGAAAGGATATGGTCACGCCAGAGGCAGCAATTGCCCTCAATGCCGATCCTGCCACCCAGTTCGACCAGATCATGGCCATCCACGATCCGCGTATCGCGGGAACGGATGCCTATATTGACATCCTCAACTGCGATGGCACCAAGGCGCAGGCCTGCGGCAACGGCACGCGTTGCGTGGTGCAGGCCCTGTCGTCCGAAACCGGCAAGACCAGCTTCACCTTCCAGACAGTAGCGGGTATCCTGAATGCCGTCGAGCATGAAGACGGCATGATATCGGTCGATATGGGGCTCCCGCGTTTCCGCTGGAGCGACATTCCGCTTTCGGAAGAATTCCACCATACCAGCCGCATCGAGTTGCAGATCGGGCCGATCGACGCGCCGATCCTGCATTCGCCCGCTGTGATGTCGATGGGCAACCCGCACGCCGTATTCTGGGTTGATCGTGATCCGATGGAGTTCGATCTCGAACGCTTCGGCCCGTTGCTCGAAAACCATCCGGTGTTTCCGGAAAAGGCCAATATCACGCTGGCGCAGGTGATTTCAGACAGCGCGCTTCGCACCCGCACCTGGGAGCGCGGCGCCGGGCTAACGCTTGCCTGCGGTTCGGCCGCCTGTGCTTCAGCTGTTTCCGCTGCCCGCACCGGCCGCACCGGCCGCAAGGTCAGCATCGATGTCGCCTCAAGCCCGATCCGCGTGCCGCTGACCATCGACTGGCGTGAAGATAACCACGTCATCATGACCGGCCCGGCCGAATGGGAATGGTCGGGCTCCGTCGATCCCATTACCGGCTTGTGGGCGCGGGATGCTGTCGAGCGGGGGGCTGTATGAGCGGGGTCGAGGTCATAACCTTCGGCTGTCGTCTCAACACCTATGAATCGGAAGTGATGCGGGCGGAGGCCGAAAAGGCCGGGCTTAACAATGCCGTGCTGGTCAATACCTGCGCGGTGACCGGGGAAGCGGTGCGACAGGCTCGTCAGGCGATCCGCCGCGCCCGGCGCGACAACCCACATGCGCGCATCATCGTGACGGGCTGTGCCGCCCAGACCGAGAAGCAGACCTTTGCCGACATGCCAGAGGTGGATGCGGTGCTGGGCAATGAGGAAAAGCTGAAAAGCGCCTCCTATCGCGCGCTGCCGGATTTTGGCGTTTCGGCGGAAGAAAAACTGCGTGTCAACGATATCATGAGCATCAAGGCGACTGCGCCGCAGATGGTCAAGCACATAGACGGGCATGTGCGCGCCTTCATTCAGGTGCAGAACGGCTGCGATCATCGCTGCACCTTCTGCATCATTCCCTATGGGCGCGGCAATTCGCGCTCCGTGCCGATGGGTGCGGTGGTGGATCAGGCGCGCAGGCTGACGGAGAGCGGTTATTGCGAGATCGTGCTGACCGGCGTGGATGCGACCAGTTACGGCGCCGATCTGCCGGGTGAGCCTTCTCTTGGTTATCTTGCCAAGACATTGCTGAAGCAGGTGCCCGACATCCTGCGCCTGCGCCTTTCTTCCATCGACAGTATCGAGGCCGACCACCATCTGATGGATCTTATTGCCGATGAGCCGCGTTTTATGCCGCATCTGCACCTGTCCCTCCAGCATGGCGACGACATGATCCTGAAACGCATGAAACGCCGTCATTCACGTGCCGATGCCATCCGCTTCTGTCATGAGGTGCGGGCGCTCAGGCCCGATGTGGCCTTCGGCGCGGATATGATCGCCGGTTTTCCGACCGAGACGGAGGAGATGTTCGAGAATGCCGCAACGCTGGCGGAAGAATGCGGCATTTCCAGCCTGCATGTCTTTCCCTACAGCCCACGTGCCGGCACGCCGGCCGCACGCATGCCGCAACTGGACCGCGTGCTTGTGAAGGAGCGGGCAGCGAGGCTTCGCGTGCGGGGTGAAGTGCTCAGGATGGCGCATCTGCAAGGATTGGTCGGTTCGGTGCAGACCATTCTTGTTGAAAACAATGGTTTTGCCCATACGGACAATTTCACGCTGGTGGCGGCACCTGATCTTGCCCCGCGCACCCTTGCGCGGGTTGCGATTACCGGCCACAACGGCAAACATCTGAATATGAGGCTTCTGGCGGCAGATGCGGCCTGAGGCAGCGCAAGAAAAGAGACACGGGAACAACCATGGCCCTCGGCTTCATCAAAAAAGTCTTTTCGTTCGGCAAGGACAAGGCCGAAACGGAAGAGCGGCCACAAGAGAATGCTGCGCTTGAGCGCGGCAATGAAAACGCCTCTTTCGAAGCGGCGCTGAACGACGCCGAAGCGCATGATGCTGTCGACAAGGACCCTGTTTCCGAACTGGAGATGGAGACGGCCGGCGGCCCGGCCCCCGACGAGGCGGAAGATCTAGCTTCCTCCGGCGAGAATGAAGACGAGGACGCGCCGCTTCTTCCCGGTGCCGAGCTTTCTGGCGATATGGGCGTGGTGCCATTGTCGTTGCTGCAGGCGGAAGCCGCTGCCGAGGAGAAGGTCGAGCCGATTCCGGAGGCTGCCGACATCGTGCTTGATGCCGATGCGATGGATGCGCTGCTTGACGAGGCGGAAGCCGCGACAGCGCCTGAACCCATTGCGGTTCCACCAGCTCTGCCAAAGGGTTTTTCGTCCGCCAGTGAACGGCAGGAGCCTGCGCCTGCCGTAGCTGAGGTGAAACTGACGTGGTTCCAGCGCCTGCGAAACGGGCTTGCCCGCACGTCTTCGCAGCTAACCACACAGATTTCGGCGCTTTTCACCAAACGCAAGCTGGATGAAGATACGCTCGACGAGCTGGAAGACCTTCTCATCCAGTCCGATCTTGGTGTCGAGACCGCCATGCGCATCACCGGCGCCCTGTCTTCGGAGCGTTACGGCAAGGATGTGAGCGGTAAAGATGTGGCGCGCATTATGGCTGGTGAAATCACCAAGGTGCTGAAGCCTGTTGCCAGACCTTTGGAACTCGATCTCTCGCACAAGCCGCATGTCATTCTCGTGGTCGGCGTCAACGGTACGGGCAAGACGACGACCATCGGCAAGCTCGCCGCCAAGCTTTCTGGCTCGGGCCTCAAGGTGATGCTGGCGGCCGGCGATACTTTCCGCGCGGCAGCGATTGAGCAGTTGAAGATATGGGCCGACCGCACCGGCTCGGACTTCATCGGCACCAAGCTTGGGGCAGATGCCTCGGGTCTGGCTTACGATGCCTATGAGCAGGCGCGGGCGCAGAAAAGCGATGTGCTCATCATCGATACGGCGGGCCGTTTGCAGAACAAGACGGAACTGATGGCGGAACTGGAAAAGATCGTGCGCGTGCTCGGCAAGCTCGATCCGGATGCGCCGCACACCGTGTTGCAGACTCTGGACGCAACGACGGGCCAGAACGCCATGAACCAGGTGGAAATATTCCGCAATGTTGCGGGCGTTTCGGGCCTGATTATGACAAAATTGGATGGCACGGCGCGGGGCGGTATCCTCGTCGCCATCGCTGCAAAGCACAAGCTGCCGGTCTATTTCATCGGCGTGGGTGAAGGTGTTGACGATCTGGAGCCCTTCGAGGCGGAAGATTTCGCCAAGGCCATTGCGGGAGTTTGAGTATGGATATTGAAAGCAATTCCAAGGAAAGCGAAAAGATGGTGGCGGAAATCAGCCCGCTCCTGAAATTCGTGCTTGAGCTTGGCCCGCTCGTCGTTTTCTTTTTCGCCAATTCCCGCGGCGAATGGCTTGCCACCACTTTTCCGGTTCTAACAGAGTTCGGTGGCCCGATCTTCATCGCCACCGGCCTGTTCATGATCGCGACGGCGATTGCGCTCTCCGTTTCCTGGGTGCTGACGCGCAAGCTGCCGATCATGCCACTGATTTCAGGCATCGTGGTCTTCGTGTTCGGCGCTCTGACGTTGTGGTTGCAGAACGACACTTTCATCAAGATGAAGCCGACCATCGTCAACACGCTGTTTGGCGTCATCCTGCTGGGCGGCCTGTTCTTCGGGCAGTCGCTGCTCGGTTACGTCTTCAATTCCGCCTTCAAGCTTACGGATGAGGGCTGGCGCAAGCTGACGCTGCGCTGGGGTATCTTTTTCCTCTTTCTGGCGGTGCTGAACGAGGTTGTCTGGCGCATGTTCTCCACAGACGCCTGGGTGGCCTTCAAGGTCTGGGGCACCATGCCGATCACCATCATCTTCACCATGGCGCAGATGCCGCTTGTGATGCGCCATTCTGTCGAGCCGCTTGGCAAGGACGAAAAATGACAGTTGCGGAGATGCCGGCTTCCCGTTCGCGTTCGCTTAAATGGTTCGGCGTGGCCGCCGGGCTGCTTCTCCTGCAGATCATCATTCTCTACGCCATGGGCCGCATTCCGATTTGTGAATGCGGTTATGTTAAGCTGTTCGAGCCTGGTGTGAATACACCGGGCAACTCCCAGCACATCGCCGACTGGTACACCCCGTCACATATCATCCACGGCTTCCTGTTCTACTGGTTTGCGTGGCTGCTGTTCCGCAACAAGCCGCTTTCCATGCGGCTTTCCCTTGCGGTGCTGGTAGAGGCCGCGTGGGAAATTCTTGAAAATTCGCCCATCATCATCGATCGCTACCGAACCGCGACGATGGCGCTGGGGTATACGGGGGACAGCATTTTGAACTCTGCTATGGACACAGTGTTCATGGCGCTGGGTTTCCTGTTCGCTGCTCGAGTGCCGGTGTGGCTAACGGTGGTGGTCGCCATCTTCTTCGAGATATTCACTGGCTGGCTGATCCGCGATAATCTGACGCTCAACGTCGTCATGCTTGTCTGGCCTGTTGAAGCCATAAAGGAATGGCAGAACGCGCTCCCGCAAATGTGAACGGTGTTCGTCGACATTGCAGTCCGAACGGCCTTGGAATCGCGCGATATATGCAGGCTTTCTTAAGGGCATTGCGGTAACATCCGGATTCAAAGGCTCGTCTCTCCCTTCGGCAGAACCCATTGCAAGACAATTTCGCCTATCTTCTTCCCTTTATCATGCTGACATTCGGCGTGGTGTTTCTGTTCCTGCAGAGGACCGGGCAGGCTTCCGCCCGCTACTGGGGTATCGGATATCTTTCGGCGGCCTTTGCTTTTGCAACACCGCTGGTGCTTGGCGGGCTGCCTTTTGAAGTTCAGGCGATCCTTTCGAATCTGTTGTTCTTTTCCGCCTTCTTCCTCTATGGCCACGCGTTGCTCACCCATTTCGGGCGGCCGCTCTATACCAAGGCGCGCCTGTCGATCGTCGTGGTTGCGGTGTTGCTGGTCTCTTTCCATGTTTTCATCACCCCCGATCTGAAACGCGAACTCGTCATCGGCGATCTCGTTTGCGCCCTTTTGCTCGCGATCCCGGTCTGGCTCGTGCGAAAGCGCCCGGCTGCGCTTGCCGACAGGCTGATGGTGGGAATTGCCTGTCTCGTGGTGGTGGAGACGCTGGTGCGCATCGGCTTGCTGCTGGTGATGACGCCGGGAGGCTCGATGATCGAGCTCAGCGAGTTCTTCGAGTCGGATTATGCTTTCTACATGCAGCTTGCTGCGAGTATTTTTGGCTTCTTGCTCGCGCTTTCGGTGCTCGCGAGCCAGATTTCCGTCACCGTGGACCGGCATCAGCACGCGGCGGAGCATGACCCCCTGACGGACGTGCTGAACCGCCGTGGCTTCGACCGGCGTGTGCCCGACTTTCGCAATGATACGCCTGATGGCGCGGTGATTGCCTGCGACATAGACCATTTCAAGCGTATCAATGATGTCTACGGCCATGCGGCGGGAGATATCGTCCTCATCGGCCTTTCCGATCTTCTCACAAAAAATGCACCCGAGGATGCGCTGGTAGCGCGTTTCGGCGGCGAGGAATTCGTGGTGTTCCTGCCCGGTCAGACGGCTGCTGCGGCCAGCCAGCTTGCCAATGGCATGCGGACAGGCCTGTCGTCACTGGATTGGCGCAACCGGGGTGTGACCAGTCAGATCACGGCGAGCTTCGGTGTTTCGGCGGTCGCGAGGGGCGATCATTCCATTCACGACGCCATCAAGCGTGCTGATGACAGTCTTTATGCCGCAAAACGCGGCGGTCGCGATCAGGTGGTGCTGGAAGGCATGCGTCTGCCGGCGGAAGGCCCGCCTCTGAGGGTCGTTAACAAGGCGTGATGCCTTACGAGCGGTTATTTCCCGGCTGCGGCCGCAATGGCCGGTCGCAGGTCGCGCTCGACGCTGCGAGCATCGAAGGGGCCGACCTTTTTGTAAAGGATCGTGCCATCAGCGCCGACCAGGTAACTTTCGGGAATGCCATACACACCCCAGTCAATCGCCGCCTTGCCGCTGGGATCGATACCTATGGCAGCAAAGGGGTTGCCGAGCTCGCCGAGGAAGCGCAGGGCATTGTCCGGCTTGTCCTTGTAATTGATGCCGACGACAGTGATGCGGTCGTCTTTCGCCAGTTCCTGCAACAGCGGATGTTCCTGCCGGCAGGGAATGCACCAGGAAGCGAAGACATTGACCAGCGTCAGCTTGCCCCTGATGGCGGCATCCGTCAGTGCCGGCAGGTTCGAACCTTCCAGCGGCGGCAGCGACAGGGTCGGCGCCCTGGTACCGATCAGCGCTGACGGTATGGCGCTGACATCCAGTCCGTTGACATCCTGATCATATAGCATCTTGCCGGCAACGAGGGCAAAGCCGCCGAACAGCAGCAAGGGAAGAAGCGCCAGCGCGTAACGTGCGCGGCCAGACGACCTGGATTTTGATGTGTCATTCTGGTTAGTCTGCGTCATTTGCCGTCACCAGCGGAACCGGCTCTTGCCCTGCGGCGCACGCCGGATGCTTCGAGTTCCTTCAGTTCCCGCTTGCGTGCCTGGCCGTCAACGACGACCCAGGCGATGAGACAGAGAACGACAAGGCCGGTCGCCGCATAGGACATGCCGATATAAAAGGCGTGTGTCATCCCTCAACTCTCCCGGTTCGCCATGCGAGCGGCAAGCCGACGTTGCGCGGCCACGCGTCGGCGCCAGATTTCATTGCGCATGGCGGCGATATGCAGGGTGAAGAACAGCAACGTGAAACCGATGGCCATGGTCAGAAGCGGCCAGAGAAACTCCGCGTCGATGGCGGAACCGCCCATCCGGATGACGCTTGCCGGCTGATGCAACGTATTCCACCACTCGACCGAAAACTTGATGATCGGAATATTCACGAACCCGACGAGGATCAGCACCGCGCTGACGCGGGCGGCTCTGGATGGATCGTCCATGGCGCGATTGAGTGCGATGAGCCCGAGATACATCAGGAAAAGCACGAAAACGGAGGTCAGCCGCGCATCCCACACCCACCAGGTTCCCCACATAGGCTTGCCCCAGAGTGAGCCGGTGATAAGTGCGATGAGCGTGAAGGCTGCACCGATGGGGGCTGCCGCCTTGTGACTGACATCGGCCAGCGGGTGACGCCAGACGAGGGTGCCGATGGCGGAGACCGCCATGACGGAATAACACATCATCGCCAGCCATGCAGAAGGCACGTGCACATACATGATCCGCACAGTGTAGCCCTGCTGGTAATCTCCCTCTGAGCTGAAGGACATGTAGAGCCCGGCCGCCAGCACCAGCGCTGTCAAACCGGCGAGCCATGGCAGGATGCGTGCGGCCAGCGCCAGAAAGCGCGTGGGATTGGCGAGATCGCTGAACTTGGTGATGGTGAAGGTCTGCTCGTTCATGCCGTTTGTGTAACCCGAGAATGGCCGCCCCGCAATTGATCCCTGTCAACAGGGGGTCATCCATCGCGGTTTCATCAATCCATAACATTGCGCAGCGCCAAAGCGGCAAAGAAAGGGCCGGTCACGGCTGAAAATAACGTGATCGCGCACAAAATGAGAAGGGGCGGCAGGAAGGGGGCCGGGTCCTGCACTGCCGCGTAGGAAGCGCTGACACCGAAGATCAGCACCGGAATGGCGAGCGGCAGGACGAGGATGGAGACCAGAAGGCCGCCGCGTGGCAGGGCAACGGCGACCGCCGCCCCCACCGCGCCGATGAAGGTGATGGCGGGTGAGCCGACGAGAAGGGTGAGCATCACCGCGCCGATTGCCACCTCGTCCATGTTCATGAACAGGCCGAGAAGGGGTGATGCCAGCACCAAGGGCAGGCCCGTTGATACCCAGTGCGCCAGGCATTTGACGAAGACGGTCAGCACCAGTGGCGTTTCCTGCATCAGGATGAGATCGAGGGAGCCGTCGTCGCGTTCGGCCTGGAACAACCGGTCGAGGCCGAGAAGGGCGGACAGAAGTGCGCCGATCCAGACAATGGCCGGGCCGATACGAGCAAGCAGGTTGAGATCGGGTCCAACGCCGAAAGGGATGACGGCAACCACTGTCATGAAGAACAGGACGCCGATCAGCGCGCCGCCGCCGGCGCGGATGGAGAGTTTGAGATCGCGGAGGAAGAGGGCGGTCATTGGCGTGGCCTCGGTGGGTGTAGTTTACCCCCCTCTGTCCTGCCGGACATCTCCCCCTCAAGGGGGGAGATCAGCAGGAGGCACTTTCGCCGCTCTATCCGAAAACTTTGACGTAGGCGAAATCTCGCCGCAGATCGATCTCCCCCCTTGAGGGGGAGATGCCCGGCAGGGCAGAGGGGGGTAAGCCACGCGCACATCGCCATCACGCCCAAGCCTCCACGCCCGCGAACCCGTTCATCTGCAACTCCTGCGCCTTCTCCAGGCCCAAGGGCTGGTGGGTCGCGGCAAGAATGATGCCGCCTTTTCCCAAGTGACTTTTCACAAGATCGGTAAACATGTCGTCTGCCGCCCTGTCGAGCGCCGCAGTCGGTTCATCGAGAATCCATACCGGCCGCCATGCCACAAGGAGCTTTGCCATCGCGAAGCGGCGCTGTTGACCGGCGGACAGATAACCGAAAGGCAGGTGGGTAATGCCAGCAAGGCCGACACTCTCTGCCGCCTCGTCAATCGCTACGCCCGCCGCGCCATGAAAGTCTCCAAGGAAATCCTTCCAGAAGCGCAGGTTCTCGGAAACCGTCAGTTCCGTCTTCATCGCATTGCGATGGCCGAGATAGTGGCAAGCCTCTGACGGCCGCATTTCATCATCAACCCCTTCGCCGGCTATCTTTACACTGCCCTGTTCGGGTCGCAACAGACCGGCCACCGTGCGCAGCAGCGTCGATTTTCCTGAGCCGTTACGGCCGGTCAGCACCAGTGCCTCGCCGCCGCTTAACTTGAAGGAAATATTCATGAATATGAAATCTTCGCCGCGTCGCACGCCAAGATTTTCCGCCGTCAGATGCATGCTGCGGTTCCGATTAAAATTTGCCGTTCGATCATAAAAAAATCGATTAGCGTCGTGGAATGGTCTGGCACGTTTGTCTGAAATTATCTATATGGGTGTCAACACGCCAGCGGCCGGCGTGAACATCATCTTGCGCCGGACTTGACGATTGCGAGGAGCAATTTTCACGTGCGGACAGCGGAAATGGTCGTACCCGCATCCTGATGTGCATGAGTGCATAGGTGTCCGCACGAACGTGTTGGCTATCAGTGTAAGCGGGGTTTTTATCCATGCCCAAATCACTCGACAGTTTCAAATGTCGTTCCGTTCTTACCGTCGATGGTAAGGACTATGTCTATTTCAGCCTGCCCAAGGCTGAAGCCAATGGCCTGAAGGGCGTTTCCAAGCTGCCCTATTCCATGAAGGTCCTGCTCGAAAACCTCCTGCGTTTCGAGGACGGCCAGTCCGTTACCAAGGAACACATTCTGGCGGTTTCCGAATGGCTCAACAACAAGGGCCTCACCGAAAACGAAATCGCCTACCGCCCCGCCCGCGTTCTCATGCAGGACTTTACCGGCGTTCCTGCCGTGGTCGATCTTGCCGCGATGCGTGATGGTATCAAAGCGCGGGGTGGAGATCCCGAAAAGATCAATCCGCTGGTTCCTGTCGATCTCGTCATCGACCACTCCGTTATCGTTGACGAATTCGGTACGCCGAACGCTTTTGCCCGCAACGTCGAACTTGAATATGAGCGCAATGGCGAGCGTTACCGCTTCCTCAAGTGGGGCCAGCAGGCATTCAAGAACTTCCGCGTTGTTCCCCCCGGCACGGGCATCTGTCACCAGGTCAACCTGGAATATCTCGGCCAGACCGTCTGGACCAAGGAAGAGGACGGCGAGACCATCGCTTATCCGGATACCTGCGTCGGCACGGATAGCCACACGACCATGATCAACGGCCTCGGCGTTCTCGGCTGGGGCGTCGGCGGTATCGAGGCTGAAGCGGCCATGCTCGGCCAGCCCGTCTCCATGCTTCTGCCTGAGGTCATCGGCTTCAAGCTGACTGGCAAGGTCAAGGAGGGCGTCACCGCGACTGACCTCGTTCTGACCGTCGTGCAGATGCTGCGCAAGAAGGGCGTCGTCTCCAAGTTCGTCGAATTCTTCGGCCCCGGCCTTGATTCGATGTCTTTGGCCGACCGGGCGACCATCGGCAATATGGGCCCGGAATATGGCGCGACCTGCGGCTTCTTCCCGGTTGACAGCGAAACCATCAATTACCTGACGATGTCCGGCCGTGCAAAGGATCGTATTGCGCTCGTGGAAGCCTACTCCAAGGCCCAGGACATGTGGCGCACCGGCGACGGTTCCGATCTTGTCTTTACTGACACTCTCGAACTCGACCTCGGCGACGTCGTACCGTCCATGGCCGGCCCGAAGCGTCCGGAAGGCCGTCTGCCGCTCGAAACCATCGCGCCCAATTTCGCGACGGCTCTCGAAAACGACTACAAGAAGCCCGGCCAGCTTTCGAGCCGCTACGCGGTTGAAGGCGAGGACTTCGATCTTGGTCACGGCGATGTGGCAATTGCCGCCATCACCTCCTGCACCAACACGTCCAACCCCTCCGTCCTCATCGCTGCCGGCCTTCTCGCCCGTAACGCTGTCGCCAAGGGGCTGACCTCCAAGCCATGGGTGAAGACGTCGCTTGCACCTGGATCACAGGTGGTTGCCGAATATCTCGACAAGTCGGGCCTTCAAAAGGATCTCGATGCGATCGGTTTCAACCTCGTTGGCTTCGGCTGCACGACCTGCATCGGCAACTCCGGCCCGCTGCCGGCGCCGATCTCCAAGACGATCAACGACAAGGGCCTGATTGCGGCCGGCGTTCTCTCCGGTAACCGCAACTTCGAAGGCCGTATCTCGCCTGACGTGCAGGCGAACTATCTGGCCTCTCCGCCCCTCGTCGTCGCTTACGCTCTTGCCGGTACGGTCCAGAAGGATCTGACCAAGGAGCCGATCGGCAATGATAAGGATGGCAACCCGGTCTATCTCAAGGATATCTGGCCGACCTCGAAGGAAATTCAGGAGTTCATCCTGAAATACGTCACGCGCGAGCTTTACGAGACGAAGTACGCCGACGTCTTCAAGGGTGATGCCAACTGGCAGGCCGTTCAGGTGCCGCCGGGTCAGACCTATGCCTGGGACGACAACTCGACCTATGTCCAGAACCCACCCTACTTCGTGGGCATGGGCAAGACGGGCTCGGGTCTCAAGAACATCAAGGGCGCGCGCGTTCTCGGTCTCTTCGGCGACAAGATCACCACCGACCATATTTCTCCGGCCGGTTCGATCAAGGCGGCATCGCCTGCCGGTGCTTATCTCACCGAGCATGGTGTCGGCGTTGCCGACTTCAACCAGTACGGCACACGTCGTGGCAACCACGAAGTGATGATGCGCGGCACCTTCGCCAACATCCGCATCCGCAACCACATGCTCGGCCCGAACGGCAAGGAAGGTGGTTACACCATCCACTATCCGTCCAAGGAAGAGATGTCGATCTATGACGCGGCCATGAAGTACAAGGCTGAGGGCGTTCCGCTCGTCATCTTTGCAGGTGTCGAATATGGCAACGGCTCATCCCGTGACTGGGCGGCCAAGGGTACCAACCTGCTCGGCGTCAAGGCGGTTATCGCGCAGTCCTTTGAGCGTATTCACCGTTCGAACCTGGTCGGCATGGGCGTCGTGCCCTTCGTCTTTGAAGAGGGAACGTCCTGGGCGAGCCTCGACCTCAAAGGCGATGAAATCGTTGAGATCGACGGTCTCGAAGGCGAGATCAAGCCGCGTGAAAAGAAGATCGCCAAGATCACTTACAGCGACGGCACGGTGAAGGAAGTTCCGCTTCTTTGCCGTATCGATACGCTTGATGAAGTGATCTACATGAACAATGGCGGTATTCTGCAGACCGTTCTGCGCGATCTGGCTGCGTAAAGCTTCGACAATCGAAGGCGCCGGGAGCAATCCCGGCGTCTTTCCGTTTCAAGTCGCTTGTTTTGTGATTGTCGCTCACCCCTTCGTGACTTTCTATTGAAGGGCGTTAGACGTTATTTTCCGGTTTGCATCCCGGCGGGATTGATCGCATCAATTCGTCTGGATCTCTTCCGGACAAAGGTTTTTGTAATGCCGCTGAAATTCCCCCTGTCGATATGTCTTCTCGGCACGTTGCTCGTCACCTCCGCGCAGGCGCAGGAGGCGGTGAAGGGCGTCGTCGAATTGTTCACATCGCAGGGATGTGCATCCTGCCCCCCGGCGGATGAGGCCCTGCGCAAGATGATCCAGAAGGGCGACGTCGTCGGTCTCTCCTACCATGTCGATTATTGGAACTATCTCGGCTGGACGGATTCGCTCGCATCCAAGGAAAATACCGAACGGCAATACGGTTACATGCGTGCACTCGGCCGCAACGGGGTCTACACGCCGCAGGCCATTCTGAACGGCCGTGACCACGTCAAGGGCGCGGATGTGCGCGGGATTTATGACAGGCTCGACTCGTTCAAGCGTGAGGGCAAGGGATTGAACGTGCCCGTCTCGTCGAAATTTGCGGGTGACGAGGTGGAGATCGATATCGGTGCCGGCAGCGGCAAGGCCGATGTCGTCGTCGCATATTTTACCCGGGAGCAGACCGTGGATGTGCAGAAGGGTGAAAATCAGGGAAAAAAAATGTCCTACTGGCACAGCGTTTATGACGTGCAGACGGTCGGCATGTGGGACGGTTCGCCGATGACGGTAAAGCTGCCGGCGAGCGTGGTGGCCAAGGTAAAAAAGGGCGGCTGCGCCGTGCTGTTGCAAACGGCGAATGCAAGCGGTGATCCCGCGGCAATTGTCGGTGCAAGTATTTTATTGGGGAACGAAACGCCATAATCGCCGATCTGGCGATTGAAGATCCGGTCCGGGCACTGGGGGCTGGGGGTAAAGGGTCAATGCACCGGACCGGGTCATCTTGGTGCCTAGGCATCAATTGACAATGCGACTATTCCACCCAATTCAGGCCATGGTTTGACCGAAATACGGCAGGCGCCCGTAAAATGGGTGCCTAAATGGTTACCGTTTTTACCCTGCTTTTGCGCGGGACGGTTTGTCGGTGATGTTGGGGCAGATGCTCGTTGTCGCATTGTTTTTCTGCCTGCAGATCTGGTTCCTGTGAGCGCCGTAAGTCGACAACACTTGCAATTTCGAGCCGCCAAGCTCACATTGATCTGATGATTTGGGTGGAATCGGAGGTACTGGATGACCGATCAACCGGATGTGCAGCAGGCTCAAACCGCTTCACGCGACAGTTCCACCGTTATCGATCTCCGTGAGTACAAGAAGAACAAGGATCCATTGCCGGTGACCTTTCACCGCCGCGAGCTGGATGCGATTTTGCGAATTTATGGCCGCATGGTGGGAGAAGGGGAGTGGCGGGATTACGCCATCGATCATCTGAAGGAAAAAGCGGTGTTTTCCGTCTTTAAACGGTCGGGAGAAATGCCGCTCTACAGGATCGAAAAGAACCCCAGGCTTGCGGCGAAGCAGGGAGCTTACAGCGTCGTGAATGTGGATGGCCGCATTCTGAAGCGCGGCCACGAGCTGCCGCAAGTCCTCAAGGTTTTCGACAAGGTTTTGAAACTTATCGAATGAGCTCCAGTACGTCAGTCTCCTGCGACAGACGATCAGGCGCATTGAGCGAAATGAGGTAATAAAAAAGGCGACCCTGAGGTCGCCTTTCTTTTTTCCGTAAGACCCAATCCCTTAGTCGTCGCGGTTCCCGAGGAACTGCAGGAGGAAGGTGAAGAGGTTGATGAAGTCGAGATAGAGCGTCAGCGCACCCATGATGGCCTTGCGGCCGGCGACGGCAACATCGTCAGCATCGAAATACATTTCCTTGATCTTCTGGGTGTCGTAGGCGGTCAGGCCAGCGAAGATCAGCACGCCAATCGCGGAAATCGCGAACTGCAGCGCGGAGGATGCAAGGAAGATGTTGACGATCGAAGCGATGATCAGACCGAACAGGCCCATGATCAAGAACGAACCCATGCCAGACAGGTCTTTCTTGGTCGTGTAACCGTAAAGCGAGAGCGCACCGAACGAGGCCGCGGTCACGAAGAAGGTCTGCACGATGCTCTGGCCGGTGTAGACCAGGAAGATCGAGGAGAGCGAAACACCCATCAGCGCGGCGTAAACCCAGAAGGTCGTCTGCGCAGCGGAAACGCTCATGTTCTGGATGCGGAAGCTAAGGAAGAAGACCAGTGCCAGCGGCGCGAGCATCACGACCCAACGAAGCGGCGACGCAAAAAGCAGCTGCTGGACAGCCGGATTGGAAGCGGCGAGCGTATAAGTGCCGAACGCGGCAACGCCGGTGATGACCAGAGCCAGCGCCATAAGGTTGTAAACCTTGAGCATATAGGCGCGAAGACCTTCGTCGATCAGCGCACCAGACTGTGCACGCGTCTGCGCCATGCGGTTCTGGTAGTTATTAAAGTCAGCCATTGTTTCCTCTTTTGAGCTCCGTAATTGCTACGGTGTCGGGATACCTCCCGGGCGCCGCTGCGGAGCTTCAGCAAGCCTGCTCAAGAATATGATGGCAGAACGCGTTCGATACAAGGCCTTTTACCGTCGAAAAGACACCGTATGCGCGAAAAGCGCTCACGTTTTGGCGATCATTACAAAGAATTAATCGTTAAAGTTAAGCGGCGCACAACCGATGATCATTCGCCGGCCTGTCTGAGAACAGGCGCTGCCTTCTGCCCGAGAATCCGCCAGGTGCCGATGAGGCCGATGCCCACAGTCATCACAAGGGCGACGACAAGGGTTCCGATTGCCACATCCGGCAGGAAGCTGGAGGGTAGCTTCATGATGCGGGCGATCACGAACCATGCGGAGACACCGCCGGCGAAAAGCGCGAAGACGGCGGTGGCGAGACCGAGGATCATGTATTCATAGGAGAAGGCGCGTATGAGCAGGCTTCGCGTGCCGCCCAGCGTTTTCAGGATGACGGCGTCATGCGTACGGGCGCGATTGCCGGCCGCAAGCGCGCCGGCGAGAACCAGGACGGACGCAATGAGCGCAACGGCTGCGGCGGCGCGGATCGCGGTCGCGAGCTGGCCGACAAGCCGGTTGACGACGTCGAGCGCATCCTTCACGCGGACGCTGGTGATCGTGGGATAAGTATTGGTGACGGCACGCAATATGCGGCCTTCGTCGGCCGCAGTTGCGGAAGGATCGGCAAGTGTTGCCAGCCAGGCATGGGGCGCGCCGCGGAAAGTATTGGGCGAAAACACCATGACGAAGTTGATCGACAGGGATTCCCATTCGACATTGCGCAGATTGGCGATCTTCGCCGTAATGCTGCGGCCAAGCACGTTGACGGTGACGCTGTCGCCAATCTTCAGGCCCAGATCACCCGCCTCTTTCGCTGCGAAGGAGACCAGTGGTTCGCCGCTATAATCCGGTGCCCACCAGGCGCCCTCCGTCAGCTTGGCATTTTCAGGAATGTTTTCGGAATAGGTGATGCCGCGGTCACCACGCAGCACCCATCGCCCGGACGAGGGTACGTCCATTTTCGTTACGTCTTCTCCGTTGAGAGCGAGGATGCGGCCGCGCAGCATCGGCACTTCCGTCAGGGTGCCATGCGGCGCCTCCTGTTTGAGAAGATCGCGGAAGCCTTGCACTTCGCTGCCCTGAATATCGACGAAAAAGAAATTCGGCGCCTTCTCCGGCAGGCTGTCCGTTAGTTCGCGGCGCAGGTTGCCGTCGATCAGCGTCAGCGTCACGAGGAGGGTCAGGCCGAGGCCGAGAGAAAGAACCACCGAGGGGGTGAGTGCGCCCGGTCGGTGAATATTGCCGATCGCCAGTCTCAGCGCAGCCGAATGAACGCGCGGACTGCGCTTGGCGATGGCCTTTACCCCGGAGGCGACCAGCCGCAGCACTACAAAGGCAAAGGCAATGGCCGCGAGGAAGACCGAGGCTATGAAACGGTCTTCCGCCGAGAAGACAGCAAGGGCCGCAAGCGCCGCCAGAAGCACACCGGTCGCGGTCAGATAAGGCCAGGATGGCCAGCTTCCCTCCTCGAAACCCTGTTCGCGGAAGAGCGCCGTAGCCGGCACCTCGCGTGCCTGACCGAGTGGTACGATGGCGAAGGCGAGTGTCGTCAGGAGGCCGAACAGGGCGGCGAGACCGAGCGCGCCTGGATAAAAGGCAAGTTCTTCCGGCACTGGCAGCACGCCCTCCAGAAACCGCATGGCGATGAGTGGCGCAACGGCACCGACCATAAGCCCGATGACAATGCCGACGGCCGCTATGAAGGCGATCTGGAAGAGATAGGTCATGGTGACCACGGAGGCCGGCGCACCCAGGCATTTCAGCGAGGCGATGGTGGTGCGCTTGGAATCCAGAAATGCGCGAACGGCATTGGCGACGCCGACACCGCCGACGATCAGGGCAGTGAGGCCAACCAGCGTCAGAAACTGCGAGAACCTGTTGACGTTTTCGGTGAGCGACGGGGCAGCCCGGTCGCTGGTGCGGATCGACCAGCCGGCATCGGGAAACGCCTTGTTGGCTGCATCGGTCATTGCCGCCCGTGCTGCAGGGTCGTTCAGCTTGATCTTGTAGGCGTGTTCGACGAGACTGCCCGTCTGGACGAGACCAGAGGCGAAAAGGGCGTCGCGGCTGACCATCAGTCGAGGAGCAAAACCGAAACCGTCAGATAGGGCATCCGGCTCATCGATCACGGTGCCGTTCAGTTTCAACGTCACATTACCGAGCAGGATCTCATCGCCGACCTTGATTCCGAGCCGTTCCAGCAGAAGCGGCGCGGCAATCGCGCCATAGGTGTCGTCATTTCCGGCCAGAAGCTCGCTCAGCGGCCGGTTCGGCTCGGCCACGAACGTTCCATAGAGCGGGTAGGAGCCGTCAATGGCCTTTACTTCCGTCAGGGTCTGTTCTGAGCCATTGGCGAGGCGCGCCATGGAGCGTAGACCGGTGGAAACCGCGACGGTGCCGAGACTATCAAGGTAAGCGCGCTCTTCTGCCGTCACTTCCCTGTTGCGCAGCTCAAAACGCACGTCGCCTGCCAGTATGGACTGCCCCTCCGTGGCGATGGCGCTGGTGACCGCGCGCGAGACGGAATTGACGGCGGCGATGGCGCCGGTTCCAAGCGCGATGCAGGCGAGGAAGATGTAAAAGCCCCGCAGGCCGCCGCGAATTTCGCGCCGCGCGAGCCTTGCGGCGTTTCTGACATTTGCAAAAGACGGAAGAAAGATTCCGGTCATGCGGATACCGCCCGAGCCATCTGTGAGCGGGCGCTGTCGCCCTCGATTTCGCCGGAGCGGACCTTGATCTGCCGTGAGCATCGGGCCGCCAGCGAGGGATCATGGGTAACGAGGATCATCGTCATGCCGCGCTCGGCCTGTTTGGCAAACAGAAGATCGGCGATCTGTTTGCCCGTGTCGGTATCGAGGTTGCCGGTCGGTTCATCGGCTATCAATACGGCTGGCGACGGGGCGAGTGCGCGGGCGATGGCCACACGCTGCTGCTCGCCGCCGGAGAGCTGGCCGGGATAATGATTGAGGCGCTCGCCGAGACCGACAGCGACCAGTTCACGCTCGGCGATTTTGAACGGGTTCGGAACGTTTGCCAATTCCAGCGGCACTGCGACATTTTCCAGTGCGGTCATGTTGGCGATGAGGTGGAAGGACTGAAAAACGATGCCGATGTTGCGGCCGCGGAAATCCGCGAGCGCGTCCTCACCGAGCTCGTGCAGCGGCGTATCCGCAATGATGATTTCGCCGCTGTCGAGCCTCTCGAGCCCGGCAAGCACCATCAGAAGTGTCGACTTTCCCGATCCGGAGGGGCCGACGATGCCAACCGCCTCGCTCTCTCTGATTGAGAGATCGATGTTCTTGAGAACGTGGACGGAGGCGGCGGCACTGCCGAGCGTGAGGTCGGCTTTCTTCAGCTCTATGATGCTTTTCGTCACAATTCTCGTTCCTATATAGGGTGATGAAAACGGTCTGGCGGTCGATGCGGTCAGTATTTCAGGCAATGGGAACCAAGTTAGGAAAGCCGTGATGAGATTTAAAGCTGCCCTGTTTCACTTCATCGTCATTTTCGCCACCGCCCTTTCCGCCACTGCTGGCTTCGCCCAGGAGCGGACATTGCAGCTGGTTGGCCTCGGCGACAGCCTGATGGCCGGTTATCAGCTTCCCCCGACTGACAGCTATACCGCACAGCTTGAAGCTGCATTAAAGGCCAGGGGTATCAATGTCGCCATCGCCAACGCAGGTGTGTCCGGTGACACTTCCTCAGGCGGTCTGGCGCGGGCGGAATGGTCTGTTCCCGATGGCACTGACGGCGTCATTCTGGAACTGGGCGCCAACGACGCCCTGCGGGGAATTCCGCCGGAACAGACCGAAAAGAACCTCGACGCCATCATTTCCGGTTTTCAGAAGCGCAACATAGCCGTGTTGCTGGTCGGTATTATGGCGCCGCCAAATATGGGTGATGATTATGCAAAGCGCTTCAATCCGATATTCCCGAAGCTTGCGGAAAAATACAACCTGCCGTTTTATCCCTTCTTTCTGGATGGCGTGGTGACGGATGATGCGCTGAAGCTGGACGACAAGATGCACCCCAATACCAAGGGGGTGGCAGTGATGGTCGAAAAATCTTTGCCGGCTGTTGAAAGCTTCATCAAGACAATCGGTGCGCAAAAAAAATAAGCACTTGCGCCCGTCTGCATTGCGTGATTCGCTGTGCTTGTTCTGCCAAGAGATTCGGGGAGCTCGCCATGCCGAGACTGTTTACCGCCCTCGAAATTCCGCGCAATGCGGCGATGAGCCTCTCATTGTTGCGCGGTGGTCTGCCGGGAGCCCGGTGGATCGATGTGGAGAATTATCACATAACCCTGCGTTTTATCGGTGACATCGACGGTCGTACCGCCGATGAGGTCGTTGACAGGCTGGACCGGATAGACCGGCCGGAATTCCAGCTCAACCTCACCGGAATGGGCTCCTTCGGCTCCAAGAAGCCGCATTCCATCTGGGCTGGCGTTTCTCCCTCGCCCGAAATGCAGGCGCTGCAGGCGGAAATCGAGAGAATCTGCCAAAGGATCGGTCTCCCGCCCGATCCGCGCAAGTTCATGCCCCACGTCACGCTGGCGCGGTTGCGCTCCTCCCGCGTGGACGATGTGGTGCAGTATCTTTCCGGACGCGGCAACTTCCGCACCTCACCCTTTACGGTCGGGCGCTTTGTGCTGATGTCGTCGAAGGAATCGGTGGGTGGCGGGCCCTATATCGTCGAAGAGGTGTTTCCGCTTCACGAGGCGCGGTCCAGCTCGATCTTTTCGAGCAGCGATCTGCATCCCGCTAAAAGCATGTTGTAAACTGTGAGGAATCCGTCCTCGGCCCCGTAGTAGGGATCGGGGACGTTCTCGCGATGCCCGGCGGCATATTCCATGAAAAGATGGATTTTGTGGCGGTGCCTTTCGGAGCTCAATCGCAGCAGGTTCGCCAGATTGTTTTCGTCCATGGCGAATACCAGATCGAAGGTCTCGAAATCCGCCGCAGCGACCTGTCTCGCCCGTTGAAGTGAAATATCGATACCGTGCCGGCGCGCCATGGCGATGGATCGCGGATCGGGCGCGTCACCCCTGTGCCATCCGCCGGTGCCGGCGGAATCGACGGTAAGCTGATGAAGCGCTGCGCTGTCGGCAAGGTTCCTCAAAATCCCTTCGGCCAACGGTGAGCGGCAGATATTGCCCATGCAAACGAAGAGAATAGCTGTATGTTTCATGGAATATGCGTCGATCCGGTCGTTGAAGCGTTAATGGGTTTAAAGCGGAGGCAAATTCATGAAATATCCCAGACTCGAGCCCGATGCCATCCGGCAGGCCCTGCAGAAACTGGAGGGTTGGTCCCTGCGCGAAGACGGGGCGGCGATCGTCCGTTCCTTCAAGTTTTCCAGCTTTGCGGAAGCCTTCGGTTTCATGGCTGAATCCGCACTCGTCGCAGAGCGGCTCAATCATCATCCCGAATGGTCCAACGTCTATTCGCGGGTCAAGGTATGCCTCACGACCCATGATTCACAGGGTGTGACGGAGCGCGATTTTCTTCTGGCCGAGGCCATGCAGAAGGCCGCTGCCGGCCGAGGCAATTGAACGCTCCACCTTAAATCCCATATAATAGCCGTGACCGGAGGACCGTCGATCATGGATGATGTGAAAATCGGTGAAATTCTTCTACCGGGTGAAACCGACAGGCAGCGTGAGCGCGAAGAGGTTGTTCGGACCAGGTTCTGGCCGAAGCTGAAACGTGTCATGTCGAAAGTGCCGTTT
The DNA here is from genome assembly GCF_017357485.1 of Rhizobium sp. ZX09. Classification (NCBI taxonomy): domain Bacteria; kingdom Pseudomonadati; phylum Pseudomonadota; class Alphaproteobacteria; order Hyphomicrobiales; family Rhizobiaceae; genus Rhizobium; species Rhizobium sp. ZX09. The sequence continues at coordinate 2,502,115 of NZ_CP031363.1, read as the reverse complement.
GCCCGCGATGCGGCCGCGGCCTATTATTGCGCGATCGATCGCGACACGCCGCTGCGAGCCAAGGGTATCATCCTCGCTGCGCTGGCTTATTTCATTATGCCTTTTGATGCCGTGCCGGACATGCTGGCCGTCGTCGGTTTTACTGATGACATAGCCGTCATTACCGCAGCGCTCGCGATGATCCGCGCCAATATCAAGATGGAACATTACGACGCGGCGGACGCCATGTTGAAGCGGCAGCAGGAAGCCGGGTAACGCCTCTGTGATCTGCCCGTTCGGGCGCGCCCGACGGGCGACAAATTCTTGCCTGAATTTATGTGTCATACACACGGAGGAAGGGTGTTGCATGCCCTTCTCTTCAGGGCGTCGGGAGTCGCCAATCTGTAACACTGCAAGACGTTTCCGGCATTTTATGCATGTTGTTGACGGTTTGGTAACCGCTTCCCGACCACAATGAGAAAAGACGATCCGCACCTGAACGTGGCCGATCCAGACTCTGGGCTCGCCGATGCTTCGGGCCAATGGAAGACAATAACCCGGCAGGAAATTCTATGTTTGTAAGAAGTGTAGCAACCGCAGCGGCCATTTTGCTGACCAGCGTCGGCGTAGCATCTGCACAGTCGCCCACGCGCATCCAGCAGTTCAATGCTTGGGGTGCCTATTCGTACAAATCGGGCAACAGCACCGTCTGCTACGTTCTTTCCATTCCCACCGCCAAGGAACCGGCGAGCGTCGACCACGGCGATATATTCTTCATCGTCTCCCAGCGCCCGGGCCAGAACATCTCCTACGAGCCGCAGGCCATGGTAGGTTATCCGCTGAAGCAGGGTTCGAAGGTCAATGTGACGATCGACAACAAGAATTTCGTCATGTTCACCAAGGACAAGGCCGCCTGGGTTGAAAACGCTGCGGAAGAACCGGCTCTCGTGGCTGCCATGAAGGGCGGCAAGTCCATGACCGTCAAGGCAGTTTCCGGCCGTGGCACCGCGACCTCCTATTCCTATTCGCTGTCGGGTATTTCGGCTGCTCTCAAGCAGATCGAGAGCTGCAAGTAACGCTGACCCTTCATCGCGTTTGACAATGGCCGGTCCTCGACCGGCCATTTGCGTTTTTGCCAGTTTGATGCTAAAGGCGCGGCAATATTGACAGGCGGATGCGCGAAAAGTGCTCCGCCTTTGATTTTCTCGACATGCAGACGATTTTCCGCCTTCCCGACAGGCCGGTCGTGCGACGCATGGAACGATGGGATAACGTGATGTCCGTAATGCAAGCTCCTGCCGGTCTGGCAGTCAAAACCCCGCTGATCGCCAATAGCGATCTCATGTCCGGCAAGCCGTCGCTGATCGGCATGACCCGTGAGGAGATGGGTGAGGCGCTCGCGGAAATCGGTGTGCCGCAAAAGCAGGTGAAGATGCGCGTCAGCCAGTTGTGGAACTGGCTTTATGTGCGCGGCGTCTCCGATTTCGACAATATGACCAATGTCGCCAAGGAGCTTCGCGAGAAGCTGAAGGCGGCCTTCACCATCGCCCGACCTGAAATCGTCGAGGAGCAGATCTCCAATGACGGCACCCGCAAATGGCTGATGCGTTTTCCGCCGCGGGGCGCTGGTCGTCCCGTCGAGATCGAAACGGTTTATATTCCGGAAGAAGGGCGCGGCACGCTGTGCATTTCGAGCCAGGTGGGCTGTTCGCTGACCTGTTCTTTCTGTCACACCGGCACGCAGCGTCTGGTGCGCAACCTGACGGCCGAGGAAATCCTCTCGCAGCTGTTGCTGGCGCGTGATCGGCTCGGTGATTTCCCCGATGGTTCGACGCCGGTTGGCGCTTATGTGCCGAGCGAAGGCCGCAAGGTCTCCAACATCGTGATGATGGGCATGGGCGAGCCGCTCTACAATTTCGAGCATGTTAAGACCGCGCTTCTGATCGCCACCGATGGCGATGGCCTGTCGCTTTCCAAGCGCCGCGTTACACTCTCCACCTCGGGTGTGGTGCCGGAAATCTTCCGCACCGGCGATGAGATCGGCGTCATGCTGGCGATTTCGCTGCATGCGGTGCGTGATGAGTTGCGCGACATGCTGGTGCCCATCAACAAGAAATATCCTCTGAAGGAACTGATCGAAGCCTGCCGCAGATATCCGGGCCTCTCCAACGCCCGGCGCATCACCTTCGAATATGTGATGCTCAAGGACGTCAATGACAGCCTGGAAGACGCCAAGATGCTGGTGCAGCTTCTGAAGGGGGTTCCAGCCAAGATCAACCTCATTCCGTTCAACCCGTGGCCGGGCACGAATTACCAGTGCTCGGACTGGGCGCAGATCGAGAAGTTCGCCGATTTCATCAATCAGGCAGGTTATGCCTCGCCGATCCGCACGCCGCGCGGCCGCGATATCCTAGCGGCCTGTGGCCAGCTGAAGTCGGAATCCGAGCGCATGCGCAAGACCGAAAGGCTGGCTTTCGAGGCGATGATGATCGCCAACCACGGCGCAGACGACTGAATAAGCCGGTTTTGCCTCATAAAGCTGGGTTTCCGGCGGTTCTCCGATTGATTTCGGCCTGTCTTGTTCCTAAGAAGACGAAAACAGGGAACCAACAGGAGGATATCCATGCGCGCATTCATTCTGGCTCTCGCCGCTGCGAGCGCCATCGTTCTGCCGGCGAAGGCTGAAACCGTCACCGTTGCCGTGACCGCCATCGTCGAACATCCGGCACTCGATGCCGCCCGCGATGGCGTGAAGGCTGCCCTTGCCGAAGCGGGCTACAAGGAAGGTGAGAACCTCAAGTTCCTTTACGAATCCGCGCAGGGCAATCCCGGCACCGCAGCACAGATCGCGCGCCAGTTCGTTGGCGAGGCACCTGCTGTCATCGTGCCGATTTCCACGCCGTCTGCCCAGGCCGTCGTTGCCGCCACGCGCGACATTCCGGTTGTCTTCACGGCGGTTTCCGATCCGGTCGGCGCACAGCTCGTCAAGGATATGCAGAAGCCGGGCCGTAACGTCACCGGCCTTTCCGACATGTTGCCGGTCGGCGAACATCTGGCGCTCATCAAGGAAATCTCGCCGAACGCCAAGTCCATCGGCTTCATCTACAATTCGGCCGAGGCAAACTCCGTTTCGACACTCGCTCTCTTGAAGACCGAGGCCGAGAAGGCGGGTCTCAAGGTCGTTGAATCCGTCGCCACCAAGTCGGCTGAGGTGCAGGGTGCGACCCGTGCGCTGGTCGGCAAGGCCGACGTGATCTACGTTCCGACTGACAACACCATCGTTTCGGCTTTCGAGGCTGCTGCCGGTGTTGCGTCTGAAGCCAAGATCCCGCTTTATGCCGCCGATACGGATTCCGTTGCTCGCGGTGCGGTTGCTGCCCTCGGCTTCAACTATTTCGATGTTGGCAAGCAGACCGGTGCCGTCGTTGTCCGCATCCTCAAGGGTGAAAAGCCGGGCGATATTCCGGCAACCGTTGCGGTTGGCACCGATCTCGTGATCAACAAGAAGGCCGCTGAAAAAGCAGGCGTCACCTTCCCCGAAAGCGTTACGAAGCGCGCTACCAAGGTCATCGACTGAACCGAAACCTGACTGAATAACGGGCGGCGGCAAACTCGCCGCCCGTTTTACGTGGCACGAGACGGTGCCCGTATCCGCCCGATGGCGGCAATAACAAGGACATTACCGTGAGCCAAATCGCCTTCTGGGGTGCCGTGGAGCTGGGACTGGTCTTCGCTTTCGTGGCGATCGGCGTTTACCTCGCTTTCCGGGTGCTTGATTTTCCTGACCTGACCGTGGACGGTTCGTTTCCGCTTGGCGCTGCCGTGGCAGCCGTGCTGATCATCGCCGGTCTGAATGCCTGGGTCGCGACGGCGATTGCGATGGTGGCCGGTGCGGCTGCCGGCATCGTGACCGCCACACTCAATGTGCGTTTCAAGATTCTGAACCTGCTTGCCTCGATCCTGACGATGATCGCACTGTTTTCGGTCAACCTGCGCGTGATGGGAAAGCCGAATGTCGCGCTGCTCAATCAGGACACGATGATATCGCCGTTTTACGGCCTCGGCCTTTCTGAATATCTGGTGCGGCCGCTCTTCGTCGGCGCTTTGGTGCTGATTGCTGTCATTCTCGTCTGGCGTTTCCTTGAAAGCGATGCGGGTCTTGCCATGCGCGCGACGGGTGCCAATGCGCGGATGGCGCGGGCGCAGGGCGTGAAGACCGGTAGCCAGATCTATCTTGGCATGGCGCTTTCAAATGCGCTTGTGGCTCTTGGTGGTGCGCTGTTTGCCCAGACCAATGGTTTTGCGGATGTGACTTCCGGTGTCGGCACCATTGTTGTCGGGCTTGCGGCCGTCATCATCGGTGAAACCCTGTTTGGCGCGCGCGGCATCCTGATCGCGCTGATCGGCTGTGTCTTCGGCTCCATCGCCTATCGTCTCGCCATCCAGCTTGCTCTGTCAAGTGATGTGTTGGGTCTCAAGGCGTCCGATCTCAATTTCGTAACGGCGGTACTGGTGGCCATCGCATTGATCCTGCCCCGACTGCGCCGTGGGGGAGCAACATCGTGATTTCGCTTTCCGACATCCAGGTCGTCTTCGGGCGCGGCACGCCGCTGCAGAAGCAGGCGCTGTCCAAGATAGACCTCACCATTGAGGATGGCTCCTTCGTCACGGTCATCGGTTCCAATGGTGCGGGCAAATCCACACTTCTCGGTGTTCTGGCCGGCGATGTGCTGCCCACGGCAGGCAGGGTGATGATCGGTGGCGCCGATGTTACCCGCAAGCCGACCGCCAGCCGGGCGGGGCGGGTGGCACGCGTGTTTCAGGACCCGCTGGCGGGCAGCTGCGGCGCGCTTACCATCGAGGAAAACCTCGCGCTGGCGGCATCACGTGGTGAACGTCGCGGTCTTTTGCCCGCGCTCGGACGTGGCCGGCGGGATTTTTTCAAGGAGCGTATCGCTTCGCTCAATCTCGGTCTGGAAAATCGTCTGAAGGACCGCATGGACCTTCTGTCGGGCGGCCAGAGGCAGGCGGTCTCGCTCGTCATGGCGACACTAGCAGGCTCGGACGTGCTTCTATTGGACGAACATACGGCAGCGCTCGATCCCGGCATGGCGGAATTCGTGATGGAATTGACCCGCAAGGTGGTATCGGAGCGCAAGCTGACGACGCTGATGGTCACCCATTCCATGCGTCAGGCGCTGGACTATGGCACGCGCACGATCATGCTGCATGCTGGTGAGATCGTGCTCGACGTTTCCGGCGACAGCCGCAAGGATCTTGAGGTGGAGGATCTGATCGACATGTTCCGCAAGATACGCGGCCAGAAGCTCGATGACGATGAGTTGCTGATTGGTTGATTCTAAAAAAGGCGCCGTAAGGCGCCTTTTGTTTGCCGTCAGCGCGCCTGCGTGAAGAAAATCTTCACGGCGAAAAGCGAAAAGACGCCGGCGATCGTATAATCCAGTCCGCGCAGAATCTTCCGGTTGCGTTGCAGCCAGGCGGAGAGAACATCTGCGGCGATCACGATGCCGATGCCGATCGGCAGTGCGACGATGATTGACCAGATGCCGAGGAAAATCAGCTTGCCGGTCACATGCGGATCGGATGCGCTGACGAATTGCGGCAGGAAGGTCATGAAAAAGATGATGATCTTCGGGTTCAGCAGGTTGACCCAGATGCCGTTCAGCAGGGCGGATTTGAGGGAGGCCTGCGCTTTTTCGCCGGTGCCTTTGACCATCACGAAATCCGAGCCCTTGCGGATCGCCTGAATGGCGAGCCAGACAAGATAAGCGGCTCCGCCGGTCTTCAGGATCATGAAAGCCGTCGGCGAGGCCACGATGAGGGCGGCGACACCGAAGGCGACCAGCATCGTGTGCACGGTGATGCCGATATTGGTTCCTACCAGGGTCATGAAGCCCGCCGCCCGGCCTTCGCGCAGGGAGCGGCTGATCCAGAGCGTCATGTCCGGACCCGGTGTTACCGCCAGGAGAAGGATGGCGATGGTGAAGGCGATCAGTGTTGGCAGGCTTGGAACGAAATCCATCGCGGCACCCGTAAAGCTGGAGAGGGCCGTTGTTTAACGTGATTGCGGATTTCTGCCAATGTTTTTGAGTGGCGGCCCTAGCGCAGTGGTGGATTAAGCAGGGCGGGGCACCGCAATTTTCAGATCGCGGCGGCCCCTTGGCGTCAGTTCTTGAGAAAGCTGGTGAAGGCGGCGGAATATTCCGTGTGCCAGCGTGAGAGCGGCGGGCGGTTCTGGACGATATCATAGGCCGCCCAGAGAATGCGTTTCTCGTCCGTCGGGCGGTCAACCTCGCCATCCGGGCAGAGAATGTAGAAATCGCCCCGGCCGATGCTTTCGAGCATGAACTCGATGGTCTGTTCGCCGGTCCAGGCGCCTTCCGGTTTTTCCGTTCTGCCGTGGGCTGTAAGGCCCGTGAAGACGAAGCCGGGGATGAGGAGATGGGCGGAAACTCTACCATTTGGAACATTGCGCAACTCGTGTTGAAGCGCTTCCGTGAAGGTTTTGACGCCTGATTTCGAGACATTGTAGGCGGGATCGCCGGGAGGCGTGGTGATGCCCTGTTTCGAGCCGGTGTTGATGATGAGTGCCGGCTCACCATGGGCGATCATGCCCTGACCGAAGACACGGCTGCCATTCACAACGCCCATCAGATTGACGCTGATAATCTTTTCCCAGTTGGCCTGGGGACCGAAAATGGCGCTGCCAGGCTGGATGCCGGCATTGTTCATGAGGACGTGAACGCGCCCGAAACGCTGAATTACGGCGCGTTCCAGCGCCTCCAGCTCATCGAGTTTCGAGACGTCGGTCGGGATCGCAACGATTTGCGCCTCGCCGTCCCGGGCAAGTGCCAGAACGTCCGCATGCGCGGCGGCAAGTTTCTCGCCATCGAGATCGACGAGCACGACACTCATGCCGAAACCGGCGAATTTGCGGGCGGCGGCGAGTCCGATGCCAGAGGCCGCACCTGTTATGACGGCGACATTATCTTCCTTGAATGCGGGGTGGATGGTCGTCATAGGTTTCTCCTTCGCGTCGTTTCTGCTGTTTCCAGCGGTTTGCAACGTTGCTTGAACCTGAGTGGCTTCATTCACGGTTTTCAAGTCGATCGCGCCGCTTCATCATAAAGCGCGAATTTTCTAAATGCATGTGACAAAGGCTTCGTTCCCCTCGGTGTAGCTGTCGTCACGTGCGTCACGCGTGTCCATCAATTGTTTTGTCGCTTATCTCACGGAAAAGCGCTTCACACATTTCGGGTTGCACTGTAAAAGTGCCGAAATCCCAAGGAAATGGCGGTGTCCCGATGCCGTCATCATGCAGATGGACATCACTATGGCACTCCCGAAAGACGTAAAGAAAGTCGTTCTCGCCTATTCCGGCGGCCTCGACACCTCGATCATTCTGAAATGGCTTCAGACGGAACTCGGCGCTGAGGTCGTTACCTTCACCGCCGATCTCGGCCAGGGCGAAGAGCTTGAGCCGGCACGCAAGAAGGCCGAGATGCTGGGCATCAAGGAAATTTTCATCGAGGACGTCCGTGAAGAGTTCGTGCGCGATTTCGTGTTTCCGATGTTCCGCGCCAACGCCGTCTACGAAGGCGTCTATCTGCTCGGCACCTCCATTGCCCGGCCGCTGATTTCCAAGCACCTGATCGAAATCGCCAGGAAGACCGGCGCCGACGCCATCGCCCATGGTGCGACCGGCAAAGGCAACGACCAGGTCCGTTTCGAGCTTTCGGCCTATGCACTGAACCCTGACATCAAGATCATCGCCCCGTGGCGCGACTGGACGTTCAAGAGCCGTACCGACCTCCTGAACTTTGCCGAACAGCACCAGATTCCGGTTGCCAAGGACAAGAAGGGCGAAGCGCCGTTCTCCGTCGACGCCAACCTGCTGCACTCCTCTTCCGAGGGCAAGGTTCTGGAAGACCCGGCGGTGGAAGCTCCTGAATATGTGCATATGCGCACGATCTCCCCGGAAGCCGCTCCCGACAAGGCAACCGTCATCAAGGTTGGTTTCCGAAAGGGTGATGCCTGCTCGATCAATGGTGTCGAGATGTCGCCTGCGACGCTTCTTGCCACGCTCAACAATTATGGCCGCGAAAACGGCATCGGCCGTCTCGATCTGGTCGAGAATCGCTTCGTCGGCATGAAGTCGCGCGGCGTTTACGAAACGCCCGGCGGTACCATCCTTCTTGCCGCGCATCGCGCCATCGAGTCCATCACGCTCGACCGGGGTGCTGCGCATCTGAAGGACGAGCTGATGCCGCGCTACGCCGAGTTGATCTATTACGGCTTCTGGTTCTCGCCCGAGCGCGAAATGCTGCAGGCCCTGATCGACAAGAGCCAGGAGCATGTGGAAGGCGAAGTGACGCTGAAGCTCTATAAGGGCAACGTCATGGTAACCGGCCGCGAGAGTGCCAAGTCGCTCTACTCCGACGCGCTGGTGACCTTTGAGGACGACCACGGCGCTTATGACCAGAAGGATGCGGCAGGCTTCATCAAGCTCAATGCGCTGCGTCTTCGCACGTTGGCAAAGCGCAATCTCAGCAAGTAATTCTGTTCTTGAAAAAATAACGAAACCCGCTGGTGGTGACACCGGCGGGTTTTTCATGTCGCTCTTCTGGAGACAATGCGGAAGCCGATGTAGCTGGCAACGGCCGTGAATTCCATCATGGGAATGATGACGCCGAAGCCGGTCAAAGGTGAACCGATGAGGGAGGCTGCAGCACCGCCGGCGAAGCCCGATCCCATCTGGATAAATCCCATCATGGCCGATGCCGAACCGGCGATATGCGGGAAGGGAGCAAGCGCTGCTGTCACCATCGAAGGGGTCAGCAGGGCGATGCCGACAGTTGCGACTGCAACGGGCCCCATGATCGAAAGGAACGATGGCGGCATCAGGAAAACTGACAATAAAATAAGGAGGCCGCCGGTTCCGGAAAAACAGAGGCCGATCACGACCGAGCGCCGGTCACCCAGTCGGGGCGCGATGTAACGCAGCGCAATCGAGCCGAAGAAGTAGGCGCCTGTCTGCATCAGCATGCCGATGCCGAAGGCGGTGGGTGTCATGCCGACCTCGTTGATAAGGATGAAAGTCAGCATGGTGGCCTGCGCATAAAGCGCGCCGATGGAACCACCAAGCACCAGTGCAGCCAGAAGGAAACGTGGCGCGCTGAGCAGCGTGCCATAGGCCGACAGGAGCCGCCTGGGCCGGATCAGGCTCCTGTCCGGAACCGTTGTTTCCCGCAAAAAAATCACGACGGATAAAATGGCGATGGCTCCGAGGCCGACCATCAGAAAAAACACGGATTTCCAGCCGAAAGCCGCGAGTGAAAGTCCACCGATCGTCGGTCCGAGGGCAGGACCGACCGCCAGCATGATACCAATGAGATTCATGATGCTGGAGGCTTCGGCGCCGGTAAACTGGTCGCGCACCACGGCACGCGCCACCGTCATACCGACCGAAGCACCGATGCCCTGAACCAGCCGGGCGAAAAGCAGCACTTCGATCGTCGGCGCGGAAATGGCCACCAGGCCGCCGCCCAGAAAGATCAGGAGGAAGACGATGCTTGCCTTTCGCCGACCGAAGGCATCCGATGCCGGCCCGGCGAGCAGTTGCGCCAGCGCGAACCCGGCAAAATAGAGGGACAGGCTGAGCTTGACGGCGGACTGGTCAGTGGCAAAAACCCGCGTCAGTTCCGGCATGGCGGGTGTGTAAATCGCCATGGATATGGGCGCAAGCGCCGTCAAAAACGCACCAAGCATCGCCGTGCGTTTCGTGGACATGATCGGTTTTGGCGACATGGTGATCAGCCGTTCTGCCCCGGTTGTTCCGGCTGCAGATTGTCACGAAGGGTTTGCAGAAAGTGGCGGAACAGCGCCACCTCCTCGTCATTCAGGCCCTGGGTGGCGTGGCGGACGAGTTCATCTATTTCCTGCCGCACGGCTTCCAGCATGTCGGCTGAGGATTTGGTCAGCACAATACGCTTGGAGCGTCTGTCCTGCGGGTCCTGCTGCCGCTCGATGAGATCGAGGGACTGCAACTTATCAAGATAGGCGCAGATCGTCATGGGTTCTATTCCGAGGCGAGCGGCGATGTCCGACTGTTTGCTGCCGTCAACGACAGCGACCGTCAGCAGTGCGCGCGCCTCGCCGGGGGTCAGGCCCAGTCCGGCCTCGGATATACGGCGCTCAAAAGCACTGTTCAGCAGGCGTGCACCGCTGTTCAGCAGAAATGCCAATGAATCTTTTTCGCGTTTCGTGCCCATGCTTCGCCTTTTCGTAAGTCAGCCTTACTAAAATCCGGGCGATAATCAATGGTACACAAATCATATTACCGAAAATCGAGTAAACTATATGTCACTTCCATTGCGGTGTGCCCCGCAACGCGGTTCAGGGGCCGTCACGCCAAAGCAAAAAAAGACAGAACGTCCTGCATTTTTTCAACCTCGTCTGCGGTGCCGATGGAACGGGCAATTTCAGCTCGGTCGGAAAAATAGGTCAGGAAGTCGAATTCCGTGTCCTCGGTCACATCAGCTATGTCGATGACCTCACCGCTGGCACTAAGGGTTTGTGCCGGAAGTTCGGACGAAAGTTCAAAAAGGGTGTCCTGGCTGATTTTTCCCGCATGGTAATAATCTCGGGCGATTTCGCGCAGGTCGCGCGGGCTGATGCGGGTAAAATCTATCCCTCTTACCGTCTCTTCAAAGCCTGAGGCTGCATCGGATTTTCCGGCCTTGCCGAAATCGGCAATGCCCACGGATCTTGCGTTTCGGGAATTGTCCCTGAAAAGGAAATTATTAGACCCTTAAAGAATAAATCTCCATAATACATATCTCCGTCATGGGATATTATTTAAAGAAGCAGACCATGATGTCGTCATATCGGTCAATACTTGGCAATGAGGGCGAGTGCGTATTCCACACCAAATTCCGATATTGAATTGGCGGCGGCGGCGTGCCCATATGGCTAAACCGGAATTGTACGAGGAACATGAAATGCCATCTGAGACCGCGCTTTATCCCGCACTCGTTCACTGGAACGGTCACAATGGTCTGCCAAAATTCGATGCAGTCAGGGATGAGGATTTCGCTCCGGCCTTTGACGCCGCACTTGGTTCCCATGAGCAGGAGATCGATGCGATCGCAGCCAATGTCGAGGCGCCGACATTTGCAAACACTGTAACTGCGCTTGAGGTCGCGGGTGACGATCTTTCACGCATTTCGGCGCTGTTCTGGAACAGGGCAGGAGCGAACACCAATGGCGTGATCCAGGCGCTGGAGCGGGAGATTGCTCCGAAAATGTCGCGGCACTATTCTAAGATCGGCATGAACGAGGCTCTGTTCAAGCGCATCGATACCTTGTGGGAAAAACGCGAGACACTTGGGCTGACGGGTGAGGAAAACCGTGTTCTCGAACGGCACTGGAAGGGTTTCGTGCGCTCCGGCGCGAAATTGCCGAAAGACCGGCAGGAGCGGCTGGCGGCGATCAATGAGGAGCTGGCCGGTCTCGGTGCAAAGTTCGGGCAGAATGTACTGGCGGATGAAAAGAACTGGAAGCTCTTGCTTTCCACGGAAGAGGAACTTGCCGGCATTCCCGGTTTTCTGCGCGACGCAATGGCGGGTGCGGCCCGGGAGCATGGCGAGGATGGCAAGTTCGCCGTCACCCTTTCCCGTTCCATCATCGAGCCCTTCCTGACCTTTTCCGAACGTCGAGACCTGCGCGAACAGGCCTTCAAGGCATGGGTGGCGCGCGGTGAAAACGGCGGCGAGACCGACAACCGCGAGATCGTCCGCCGCACGCTTGAACTGCGCGAAGAGAAGGCGAAGCTTCTCGGTTATGTGAATTTCGCCGCCTACAAGCTTGACGACACGATGGCAAAGACGCCCGATGCTGTGAACGGCCTTCTGGGGCAGGTCTGGGAAAAGGCCGTTCGCCGCGCGGGTGAGGAGGAGGCTGAGCTTGCCGCCATCATCGCCGCGGAGGGCAAAAACCACGACGTTCTGCCATGGGACTGGCGACATTACGCCGAAAAGCTCCGCGCTCAGAAATTCAATTTCTCCGAGGCGGAACTGAAACCTTATCTGCAGCTGGAAAAGATCATTGAAGCCTGCTTCGATGTGGCCGGGCGGCTGTTTGGAATTCGTGCCGTCGAGGTCAGGGGTGTAGCCGCCTATCACCCGGACGTCCGGGTTTTCGAGATCCGCGACGACCAGGGCGATCTGAAGGCCATGTTCCTCGGCGATTATTTCGCGCGGCCCTCCAAGCGATCAGGCGCTTGGATGAGTTCGTTCCAATCGCAGCACAAGTTGCCGCTGAAAAATGGTACGGTTGGAGAAATCCCGATTATTTATAATGTCTGCAACTTCGCCAAACCGGCCGAAGGTAAGCCCGCGCTTCTTTCGCTTGACGATGCGCGTACACTCTTCCACGAATTCGGCCACGCGCTGCATGGCATGTTGTCCGATGTCACCTACCCCTCGGTGTCGGGAACGGGCGTATCGCGCGATTTCGTCGAATTGCCCTCGCAGCTTTACGAGCACTGGCTGACTGTGCCGGAAATCCTGGAAAAATACGCCCTGCATTATGAAACCGGTGCGGCAATGCCGAAGGCGCTGCTGGACAAGGTTCTGGCCGCACAGACCTTCAATGCCGGCTTCAGCACGGTGGAGTTTACCTCTTCGGCGATTGTCGACATGGCGTTCCACACGCGCGACAGCGTCGACGACCCGATGGCCGTGCAGGGTGAGGTTCTTTCAACGCTCAACATGCCTGAATCCATCGTCATGCGCCATGCGACACCGCATTTTCAGCACGTTTTCTCCGGCGACGGTTATTCCGCTGGATATTATTCTTACATGTGGTCGGAAGTGCTGGATGCCGATGCCTTTTCCGCCTTCGAGGAAACCGGCAATGCCTTCGATAGCGATATGGCGCGGCGGCTGAAGGACAACATCTACTCCGTCGGTGGTTCCGTGGATCCCGAGGAAGCCTATCTCGCCTTCCGCGGCAAGATGCCGAGCCCGGACGCGATGCTTTCGAAGCGCGGTCTCCTATAAGAGACTGTCATATTTCTGAGCTAGAAGCTGAGCGCAGGGGGCTTATGACATGAGCCCCCTTTCGCATTTGCAAAAAAAAGGTTATGAGCGCGCCAAACTAAATTGGCGTTTCTCATCAATATAGCGCCCAACCTCAGAGATTTTGAACAATGGCACTTCGCAACATCGCGATCATCGCGCACGTTGACCATGGAAAAACGACGCTTGTTGACGAGCTTCTGAAGCAATCCGGTTCGTTCCGTGAAAACCAGCGCGTGATGGAACGCGTGATGGATTCCAACGACATCGAAAAAGAGCGCGGCATCACCATTCTCGCCAAGGCGACCTCGATCGAGTGGAAAGATACCCGCATCAACATTGTCGACACCCCCGGCCACGCCGACTTCGGCGGTGAAGTCGAGCGTATCCTGTCGATGGTGGACGGCGCCATCGTTCTCGTTGACGCTGCCGAAGGCCCGATGCCGCAGACGAAGTTCGTGGTTGGCAAGGCGCTGAAGGTCGGCCTTCGCCCGATCGTCGCCATCAACAAGATCGACCGTCCGGATGCCCGCCATGAGGAAGTCGTCAACGAAGTCTTCGACCTTTTCGCGGCTCTGGATGCAACCGACGAGCAGCTCGACTTCCCGATCCTCTACGGCTCGGGCCGTTCCGGCTGGATGAACGTCAATCCGGAAGGCCCGACTGATGAAGGTCTTGCGCCGCTTCTCGATCTCGTCGTCAAGCACGTGCCGGAGCCCAAGGTCGAAGAAGGTCCGTTCCGCATGATCGGCACGATCCTCGAAGCCAACAACTTCCTCGGCCGCATCATCACCGGCCGTATCGCTTCCGGTTCGATCAAGCCGAACCAGGCGGTCAAGGTTCTCGGCCAGGATGGCAAGCTGATTGAAAACGGCCGCATCTCCAAGATTCTTGCTTTCCGTGGCATCGAGCGCACCTCGATCGAAGAAGCCCATGCAGGCGACATCGTCGCCATCGCAGGTCTCTCCAAGGGCACCGTCGCCGACACCTTCTGTGACCCTGCCGTCATGGAGCCGATGCAGGCGCAGCCGATCGATCCGCCAACCGTTACCATGTCCTTCATCGTCAACGATTCGCCGCTCGCCGGCACCGAAGGCGACAAGGTGACGAGCCGCGTCATCCGCGACCGTCTGTTCAAGGAAGCTGAAGGTAACGTTGCGCTGAAGATCGAAGAATCCGCCGACAAGGATTCCTTCTTCGTATCTGGCCGTGGCGAATTGCAGCTGGCGGTTCTGATCGAAAACATGCGCCGCGAAGGTTTTGAGCTTGCCGTTTCGCGTCCGCGCGTCGTCATGCACAAGGATGAGAACGGCCAGCTGATGGAGCCGGTCGAAGAAGTTGTCATCGACGTGGATGAGGAGCATTCCGGCGTCGTCGTGCAGAAGATGTCCGAGCGCAAGGCCGAAATGGTCGAGCTTCGCCCCTCCGGCGGCAACCGCGTCCGTCTGGTGTTCTTCGCGCCGACCCGTGGTCTGATCGGTTACCAGTCGGAACTCCTGACCGACACGCGCGGTACGGCCGTCATGAACCGCCTGTTCCACGACTACCAGCCTTACAAGGGCGAGATCGGCGGTCGCGTCAACGGCGTTCTGCTGTCGAACGAGTCGGGCGAAGCTGTTGCCTATGCTCTGTTCAACCTCGAAGATCGCGGCCCGATGATCATCGATGCCGGTGAGAAGGTTTATGCAGGCATGATCATCGGCATTCACAGCCGTGACAACGACCTCGACGTGAACGTGCTGAAGGGCAAGAAGCTCACCAACATCCGCGCCGCCGGCAAGGATGAAGCCGTGAAGCTCACCCCCCGATCAAGTTCACGCTGGAGCGCGCACTTTCCTGGATTCAGGATGACGAACTCGTTGAAGTCACGCCGAAGTCTATCCGTCTTCGCAAGCTCTATCTCGATCCGAATGACCGCAAGCGTTTCGAAAAGGCAAAGCTTGCTGCCAGCTGATCGGTTCGATCCCTGTTTCGAAAACCCGGCCTTGCGCCGGGTTTTTTATGCATTCTTTTTTATGTGTGCATGAGTCGAAAGGCGCTTTGCCAAAGGTTAAGGATGCGTTAATTTTTTCTGGTCGTCCACATGAATAGGCTGTGGGTAAGCTTGCCGGCGTTAACCTTTATGACTGGTAAGTTTCCGTGGCCGGGGCCAGAATCGCGTTATGAAAACGTTATCCATCGATGTTCGCCGTGCTGAACCGCATGATGCGCGCGCCATATCCGAGGCGCACCGTCTGTCGTGGCAACAGGCCTATGCCGGGCTTATCCCGCATCGGCCGTTGACGCAGATGCTCGAGCGCCGTGGCGAAATCTGGTGGAAAAAGGCAACCAAGGGTTCAGCAACCATGCTGGTGGTTGAAGTGGCGGGCGTTGTTGCCGGCTACGCGACGCTGGGCCTCAGCCGGGCGCGCGGACTGCCGCATGACGGCGAAATTTACGAACTCTATCTCCGTCCGGAATATCAGGGCATCGGCCTCGGATCACTGCTTTTCACGGAAGCGCGACGGTTGCTGACCTCGCTTGGCTGCAACGGTATTGTCGTCTGGTGCCTTGAGGACAGCGATGTAGCCAATCGCTTTTTCCGCTCGCATGGTGGGCGCGACATTGCCGAAGGAATGGAAGATTTCGGTGGCAAATCACTTCGCAAGGTCGGTTTCGTCTGGAACTGACGGCGCAAATTCCGGGATTGTCGTTTAGCGTCCGGTCGTGACCGCATCGCTGGCACCCAATTTATCCATTATGCCTTATATGCCCACAGCCGTGTTGCAATGCGCAGACTTTCCCAGTATCGAAAACCAAATCCAACCCGTCGAATGAGGGAAGCGAATGCGTATCGATGCAATTTCCGTAGGCAAAAATCCGCCGGAAGACGTTAATGTTATCGTTGAAGTGCCGGTCGGTGGACACCCGATCAAGTACGAGATGGACAAGGATGCCGGTGCGCTGATCGTTGATCGCTTCCTCTACACGCCGATGACCTATCCGGGTAACTATGGTTTCGTACCGCACACCCTGTCCGACGATGGCGATCCGATCGACGTTCTCATCTGCAACACCCGCCCGCTGGTACCGGGCTGCGTCATCAATGTTCGTCCCATCGGCGTAATGATCATGGAAGATGATGGCGGCAAGGACGAGAAGATTCTGGCGGTTCCGGTTCCGAAACTGACCCGTCGTTACGACAAGGTCAATAATTACACCGATCTTCCGGAAATCACGCTGAAGCAGATCGAGCACTTCTTCGAGCACTACAAGGATCTGGAGCCCGGCAAGTGGGTGAAGATGGGCGGCTGGCAGGATGTTGACGTTGCCAAGAAGCTGATCGTCGAAGCCATCGAGCGCTACAAGGCGCAGGGCTGATCTGGTCTAAAGCTTTTTCAATCGGTCTTCAAAATCCTCCGGGTCGGTGTCGATCCGGAGGATTTTTTTGCGCGCTGTTTCGCCCGAAACGAAGCTGATGGCGGTTTTGGGTACGCCAAGTTTCTTTGCCAGCAAAACAGCCAGGGCCTTGTTCGCCTTACCGCCTTCCGGCACGGCGCTGACCCGGGCCTTTAGCTGCGCGTTTCCGTCCGCATCAAGCTCCACGCCATCAATCGCGTCCCGCCCGCCATTCGGCGTGAGGCGAACGGAGAGCCGGATATGATCACCGTGTTTTTGCCAGCAGCCGTTCACGCGAACATCGGGTACAGCGTGTTCCACATGAAGGAGCGGATGAAGAAGATGATCAGGAGCACGATGATCGGCGAAATGTCGATGCCACCGAGATTGGGCAGAACGCGACGGATGGGGCGCAGAACCGGTTCCGTGACATTGAACAGAAAGCTGCCGATGGCGTTCACGAACTGGTTGCGGGAATTGATGACGTTGAAGGCGTAAAGCCATGAAAAAATGGCGCTGCCAATCAGCACCCAGGTATAGAGGTTCAAGGCCAGATCGATGGTCTGAAACAGGGCAAGCATCAATATCTCCGTATCTTGGTTGCAAGACATTTAGACATTCGTCGCTGAACCGGCAAGTGTTGCGCCGAATCGTAATCATCACCGGTTAGATCCACCTGCTGTGATCGTGGTCTAACTCATAACCGGGCGGCAGGATTTCACGCAAAAACCGCTCACACTTTGCGCGATCGCGATGGTGAGGGCTGGTGATTCCTGTCATATCGCTTTATTGCCATCACACATTTTCTTCGCGAGCACCCAGCCGATGTCTCTTCCTTCTGCCGAAAACCGTTTCGGTGCATTCCGGCATTCATCCTATCGACGTTTCTTCAGCGCCCGGTTTTTTTCGGCCTTTGCCATACAGATCGTCAGTGTTTCGGTTGGGTGGCAAATGTATGAAGTGACCGGCAATGCCTTTTATCTCGGCCTGATCGGTCTTTTCCAGTTTCTGCCGTCACTTCTTTTGATCCTTGTTACGGGAACGGTTGCCGACCGGCACAATCGCCGGCGTATTATGGCCATATGCCTGATGGTTGCGGCGCTCTGTGCCGTCGCTCTTCTGGCGCTGACACTCACGCACAGCTTTTCCCCTTGGCCGGTCTTTGCCATTCTTGTCGTCTTCGGCATAGAGCGCGCTTTCATGGGACCGGCGGTCCAGTCGCTGGCGCCCAATCTCGTGCCGGTGGAGGATTTGCCGAACGCCATCGCCTGGAATTCTTCTTCCTGGCAGATGGCCTCCATTCTCGGTCCCGTTGCCGGCGGCCTGCTTTATGGTCTCGGCGCCTCCGTTGCCTACAGTGTGGCGCTCGTGCTTTTTATCGTCTCCGCAGGACTTGCGGTGGCTATCCGCAAGCCGGAACAACGCGGCCCGGCAAAGGCGATCAGCCTCGAAACCATGCTCGCCGGGTTTAAATTCATCTCGCAGGAAAAGATCGTCCTCGGTGCAATATCGCTCGATCTCTTCGCGGTGTTGCTGGGTGGCGCGGTTGCATTGATGCCGATCTTTGCCAAGGAAGTGCTGACGCTCGGCCCGTGGGGCCTCGGGCTTCTGCGCGCGGCGCCCGGTATCGGCGCCATCACCGTCGCCGTTATTCTGGCATTCAAGCCCATTCGTCACCATGCCGGCCTGCTGATGTTCGCTGGCGTTGGCCTTTTCGGCGTTTCAACCGTGGTCTTCGGACTTTCGCAAACCGCGTGGCTGTCCATCGCCGCGTTGGTAGTCATGGGCGCATCGGACATGGTATCGGTTTATGTGCGAGAAACGTTGATCGCGCTTTGGACACCGGATGAGGTACGCGGGCGTGTGAACGCGGTGAACATGGTCTTCGTCGGCGCATCGAACGAACTGGGTGAGTTTCGTGCCGGCACCATGGCTCACGTTGTGGGTGCCGTTCCAGCCGTTGTCATCGGCGGGGCTGGCACGCTCGCCGTGGCGGTCATCTGGGCGCTCGGCTTTTCCAAGCTGCGCAAGATCGACAATCTCGACGCGCCGCACTGACAGCGATGGGTCTCAGATCGTCTTGGCTTTTCTTCGAAGCGCAAAAACGATCTAACTTTTTGTTTTCACGGATTATCCGGACGTAAAGCCGCAGCGCATCTTTACCGGAAATGCTCTAGCGCTGCGCCTTGCCCTCAAAAACCAGATCCAGAAAATTGCTGAGCCATGCCCTGAGCGGCGTATCGAACAGCATGCGGCCTTCCAGATGCTGGCTGCCCACCTGGGCATTGGGCATGCCGAAACGCTGCGCGCCGCGCACCACCCAGCTATGCATCATGGCACGGGTCAGCTCGGCGTGAAACTGCAGGCCCCAGGCATTTTTTCCATATCGATAGGCCTGATTGGGGTAGGTTTCGCCCGATGCCAGAAGTTCGGCTCCACGCGGCAGCTCAAAGCCTTCGCGATGGAAGTGATAGACCATCTTCGGCCAGTGCGGCATCAGAAGCCGCCCATGTTCGGTGGCATGGAGCGGATACCAGCCAATCTCCACCTTGCCGTCCCTGTCGGCTTCCACCCTGCCGCCCAAATGTTTGGACAACATCTGCGCACCGAGACAGATGCCGAGAAAAGGCTTGTTTTCCTTCAGCGGCACTTTCAGCCAGTCGATTTCGGCTTTGACATAATCATGCGGATCATTGGCGCTCATCGGGCCGCCGAAAATGATGGCTCCGGCGTGTTTTTCCAGCGTCTGCGGCAGGTCATCGCCGAGCGCGGGACGCCTTACATCCAGACGATACCCTTTTTCCACCAGCATCTGGCCGACGCGACCGGGCGTGGAGCGTTCCTGATGCAGGACGATGAGCAGCGAAGGTTGTTGTTTCTGTTGCCTGGAGGGGTCAAACAGCATCGTCTTCGTTTTCGCTTTCTTCAGCGGGTCCGGACCTCGTGGCGGCCTGCTGACGTTGCAGGACCCTGTCGCGCACGGAAACACCCAGCAGATCCGCGACACGCCAGATCACATGGTCTTCCATCTCGCTTCGTTCGCCGTCAGCGTAAACAATATCCCATAATATGCCAATAAGCTCCACGCGCTGATCTTCATCCAGGTGGCGACGGATATCGGTGGTAAAGCGGTAATAATCGACTGCTTCCTTGCCGGCCTCCTGACCGGCGGCGAGAAGGGCATCAAGCTTGCCGCCGTCGAGATGATAATATTCATGCAGAATTTCGCGAAGACGATCACGCTCGCTTTTCGAGATGGTGCCATCGGCTTCCATGACCTGGAAACAGAGGGCGGCTACCGCCACCCTCAGATCATCGGGACTGAAATCACCTGCCTGCGGGCCGACGAGGTTCTGAATAAACGACTGTATTTGCTGGAACATCGATAGCCTGCTCGTCAGAAGAGTTTGAGCCGTGTCTTGGGTTCGGCTTCCGCGCCGGATTTCTTCACACCCGGATCATCTGGCGCACCGCCGAAAAAGGGCACTGCTTCGGCCTTTTCATTCGCCGCTTCGGTTTCCACCGGCGCTTCGATCGTGACGGGCTTTTTCTCCGTCGGAGCCGAAACACTCGGTTTTACCTCTATGGGCTCAGCCGAAGCCCGCTTTGGCTCCGCACGGGTCTCGGGCGCGGTTTCCACGACGACCGTCTTTACCGTCGGTTCGGTCCTTGCGGGTGCTGCGGCAATCGCGTTTTCGATTGTCAGATCTTCAACAGGGCCTTCCAGCTGCCCGAAAGGCGCTTTCCATTCGAAGGCATCGAGACGACCCGTGACAGGCGAGACCGGCAGCCATTTTTCAGAGACGATACCGTCGGCGACCCATGCCGGATCACGCGGCGCGCGCAGTGCCTGCGCCATCCAGTAGCGCACACGGCCCTGATCCCCGGTTTCGGCCTCCTCGATATCGGCCATCAAGAGGAAGATGCTTTCGCGCGGCTCGATCCGGGCGGCGGCCTCGGCCTTCGCCCGGGCCTTGGCGAATTCCTTGGCGTCGAGCGCCGCCTGCGCCACTGCAAACAGGGATTCGATGTTGTTGGGCTTCAGACTTTCAAGCCGCTCTGCCCGCTTCAGACGGTCGATGGCGGTATCGCCGCTGCGGGCGCGTACGTAAAGTTCGGCGATCTGCGGATGCGGATCGTTTTTCCAGACGGGTTCAAGAATCGCGGCGGCCTTGCGCAGATTGTCTTCGCGCAGGTAGGACTTTGCCGCGATAAGCGCTGCCGGGACGAGGCCTTTTGCAAGCTTGAGAGCGTGCTTCGCGTCCTCGCGCGCACCTACCGGGTCACTTTCCAGTTTCTCGCCGGCCTTGGCAGTGAGAAGCACGGCTTTCAGCCGCTCCGCCTCGCCGCGTTCGATGACGCTGGCCGCCTTCTGCTGATCAAGCAGACGGATGGCATCGTCCCACTGTCCGTTGCGGCATCGGTTTTCCAGCGTCGCCTGTGCCGCCCATGGCAGATAGGGTGCTTTTTCCGCGGCGTCCTCGGCATATTGCTGGGCGGCTTCGTAAGCGCCCTGACGACGTGCCTCGATATAGAGGCCGCGAAGGCCGAGTTCACGCGTTTCGGGATCACGCGCCATGGCCTCGAACTTACGGCGCGCCTCATCATATTTGCCTTCGATGAGATCGGCCTGTGCATCGAGCAGGTGAATCAGCGGCTCCTGATCGGCACTCAGTAGTCCCTGCGTGCGGGCCGTCATCTTCCGTGCAAGAATGGCATTGCCAGCGCCAGCGGCGATGAGGCCAGTGGAGAGCGCCTGATAACCGCGGTCGCGCTTGCGCGCGCGGAAATAACGACGGGCGGCATTAGGCGAAGTCCATACGGCGTTGACGATCCACCAGAGCAACATGGCAGCAGCGATGAGCGCCGCGATGATGGAGGCTGCGACCATCAGGCTCATTTCGATCAGCTGACCTTGCCAGACGATGGAAAGGACGCCCGGCCTGTCAGCCAGCCAGGAGAAACCGAAACCGAGGGCCAGAACGATAACGGCGAAAGTCAGAATTCTGGTCATGCCCTTACCCCTGCCTGCCGGTGCTGGTGATGGCGCGGTTCAACGTGCCGCCCACCAGATTTTCGACCTCGACGCGCGCATCCAGAGATTTCTTGTAATCGGCGGATGCCGTCTTGGCGGCATCCGGAAGACCGTTCCACTCAAGTGCCGCGCCCTGAAGATCGCCATTGCGCAGCTTGTTTTCCATGCGTGCGATCCTGGCTTCGGGGGTTTCGCCTTCGATGTTTCCGACGGGTCGCACCTTCACCAGCGAAAAGGCGCTTTCGGTCAGGCGTTCCATGATGCCCTGATTGGGGTCAGGCTGGTTTATGGCTGAGAGCATCGCATTGGCGACATCGGGGAACTTCTGCATCAGCTCCGAGCGTGATGGTACGCCGGTTGCGGCGAAGGATTGCAGCGATGCGATGGCCGGATCGTCGGGCGTTACCTTGGACAGGGTATCGAGTTCCGTCAGGAACGGTCCACCGCGATCGATCGCGGCCTTCAGCGCGGCCGATGCTATAGCGCGGGCAACTTCGATATCGTCGCGCGGCTCGTTGATCTTGGCTTCAGCATCAGCGAGACGGCGTGTCAGTTCCGCTGTCGCCGAAGTCTGCGCAGACCGTTCCGACTGGAGAGCCGCTTCGAGGGCGGTGATTTTCTCTGACAGCCCATCGACCTGCGAGGCCTCCCCCTTCACGCCTTCAAGGGTTGCGATGCGCTGTTCCAGCGCCGAGGTGTCGGAGGCTGGCGCATTGGCAAGCTGCTGGCGCAAGCTGTCCAGATCGGTTTTAAGGGCAGCGATTTCCTCGCTTCCCGCCTTGCCTGCATTAAAGGAGGGCATGCCTGCATATTGCATGCTGCCGGCGGCGGCGAGCGCCACAAGGCCGCCGACGATACCTGCCGCGATCAGGCCCGAGGTCGCCGCCTGTTTGCTTTCGACCCGCTGCGGTATGGAGGGCTTTGCCGGTCCTGAGGACGAGGTCGCGGTCGAAGGCTTTGCCGTGGTGGCGCCGCCGGATGCGCTGGTGAAGGCTGTGGATCCGGAGGCGGGCTTTGCTGTTGCAGCCGAGGCAGCGCTCGTGTGGGCGGTGCCTGTCGAAGATTTAGTATCGGCTTGAGGCGGAGCGGAGGAGGGCGAGACAGGCGTTTTCTGTCCGTTATCCAGGTTCTCCGCCTTCGGTGTCGCCGCCACGGCGTCCGCTTTCCCGACATTGGGCTCGGGCTCGAGAGGGGGTCTCTTTGGCTGATCCCATATCGGTGCGGCATTGCTTGTTGCGGTTGCTTCCGATCTGATATCCGAAACTGCGGAATCCGCTGCGGTCTCCGGGGTTTTGTCACCGGGCTTTTTGTCGGTCTCGGCGGCATCCACGTCGGCGGAAACTGCTTTCACGTCTTTGGCGTCCAGGTCGATCGTGACCGGTTCGGCTTTGGACTTGGAGTGGCGTGGCGGCTTTCCCGATACCATGACAACCTCATTTCTGCCTGCAGTACTCTTAAACCTAGTCAGTGACGGCGGCAAAGGAAAGAGGCGAGCTCGAATTAGGTTCCAGAGTTGCGGTGCAGAAGTTCAAACATTGCAGCCTCGCTCGGCTCTTTGGCGGCAACCGCGTTTACGCGGAAGATTTCCGGAACGAGAGAAAACACGTTGCGGCTGATGCAGATGAATTGTGTTCTCGCCAACGCCTTTTCGTATTTTTCTGTCGATACATGATGGAAAAATGCCCGCGCCGCTTCCGATGAATAAAGCAGGACCACATCCGCCGCGTTTTTCACCAGGGCCGTTTCGAGCACAGTTTCAGGAACGTTGCAGGGCAGCATCTCGTAACAGTCGACCGTTTTGAAGGCAATGCCGGCGGCGGCAAGGCCTTCCTCGAAGACGGCGCCACGGGGTCGGCCGGCGAGATAAAGCAGGGGTTCTTTCTCGGAAAACAGGGCCGCGCGTTCAGTCACCAGCGCGTTCAGACTTACGGCGTCGCCGGAAGCGGTGAGAATGTGTTTGAAACCGGTTTTTTCCGCCGCTTCAGCCGTTGCCCTTCCGACGGCGAACAGCGGTTTTGATAGATTGGGAACCAGCCGGTGTCGTGATGTCTCCAGTGCCCGCAAAGCCTCTGCGCTGGTCACGGCGATGGCCGCCATTGGGTGCGACAGCGCCGAGATGGCGCGCTCGTGATGATGGACGGGATAGAACAGCGGCAGTAGCACCGGCGTGTGGCCGAGCGCTTCGAGTTTTGCGGCCGTACTTTCGCCCGAACGCTGCGGCCGGGTGACGACGATCCGCATTGGCTCAGCCCCAGCCTTCGAAGAAACTGCTGCCTGCCTTGGCGCGTACCTCTTCGCCGGCCTGTTGGCCCAGTCTCGCCGCATCCCTGCGGTTGCCGGAGATTTCGATGCCATGGCTCGTCTGGCCATCGGGGGTGAGGATGAGGCCGTAAAAATGCAGTTCCTCGCCGTCACAGGTGGCATAACCGGCAATCGGCGTGCGACAGGAGCCGTCAAGCGCCGCCAGAAAGGCGCGCTCACAGCTCACTGAATCATGAGTGGGCCTGTCGTTTATAGGCGCGAGCAGTTCGTCCATGCGCGTATCGTCGATGCGGCTTTCCACGCCGATTGCGCCTTGGGCTGGAGCGGGAGGGAACTCCTTCGGGTCAAGAATTTCCGTGGGAACATTGTCCTTTCCGAGCCGCTTCAGGCCGGCAAGGGCAAGAAGTGTCGCGTCCGCCTGGCCTTCCTCCAGCTTACGCAGCCTTGTATCGACCTGACCGCGAAAAATGATCACGCTCAGATCCGGCCGCAGGCGACGGATCAGCGCCTGGCGACGCAGGGATGCGGAGCCGACCACGGCGCCATGCGGCAGTTCGAGCAGCTTCGGCGCGGTGCGGCCGATGAAGGCGTCGCGTATGTCTTCACGCGGCAGGAAGGCGGACAGATAAAGGCCTTGCGGCAAAACGGTCGGCATGTCCTTTGAGGAATGCACGGCCATATCGAGTTCGCCTGACAGGAGCTGGCTTTCCAGTTCTTCGGTAAACAGGCCCTTGCCGCCGATTTCGGACAAGGCGCGATCGGTTATCCGGTCGCCCTTGGTGGATAGCACGACAATTTCGAACATGTCTTCCGGCAGACCATGCGCCGCCATCAGCCGGTTGCGCGTCTCATAAGCCTGCGCGAGCGCCAGCGGGCTGCCGCGCGTGCCGATTCGGAAAGGTTTTGTTTGCATCCGCGTCTATCCATTGTTACCGGAGTTGTCTTAGACCAACTCCGCGCATGATCGCAATGAACGAACAGATGTGATGACCCCCTTTCTTCGTATCCTCGGCATAGAGACAAGCTGTGACGAAACCGCTGCATCCATTGTGGTTCGGCATGCGGATGGGCGCGGCGAGATCGTCTCCGACGTCGTTTTGTCGCAGCTCGAGGAACACAGCGCCTATGGCGGTGTGGTGCCGGAAATTGCCGCACGGGCCCATGTCGAGGCGCTGGATACGCTCGTGGAAGAAGCGCTGGAGCAGGCGGGCGTGGCCCTTGCCGACGTCGATGCCGTTGCTGCTACCTCCGGCCCCGGGCTGATCGGCGGCCTGCTGGTGGGCTTGATGACGGGCAAGGCCATCGCAAAAGCAGCAGGCAAGCCGCTTTATGCGATCAACCATCTGGAAGGACATGCACTGACGGCGCGCCTCACCGATGGTCTATCTTTTCCCTATCTGATGCTGCTCGTGTCCGGTGGCCATACTCAGCTGGTGCTGGTGCGTGGCGTTGGCGATTATGAGCGCTGGGGCACCACCATCGATGATGCGCTCGGCGAGGCCTTCGACAAGACCGCGAAACTTCTCGGCCTGCCCTATCCCGGGGGGCCTGCGGTTGAGAAGGCGGCGGCAAAGGGCGATCCCGACCGCTTTCCGCTTCCTCGTCCGATGGTCGGCGAGACCAGGCTCGATTTTTCCTTTTCCGGCCTGAAAACGGCGGTAAGGCAGGCGGCGACCGCGATCGCGCCGCTGTCCGAGCAGGACATTGCCGATATCTGCGCATCGTTCCAGAAAGCGGTCTCACGCACACTCAAGGACCGGATTGGCCGTGGTCTTGCCCGTTTCAAGCAGGAGTTTCCGCATATGGAAACCCAGCCTGCGCTCGTCGTCGCAGGCGGCGTTGCGGCCAATCAGGAAATCCGCCAGACGCTGCAGTCGCTTTGCGATACCCATGGCTTTCGTTTCGTTGCGCCGCCGCACCGGCTCTGCACCGATAATGCGGCCATGATCGCATGGGCCGGGCTGGAGCGAATGGCCGACGGCCGAGAAGCCGATCCGCTGGAAATCCCGCCGCGCTCGCGCTGGCCGCTCGACGGCAGTGCGGAGACATTGATCGGTTTCGGTAAAAGGGGAGCCAAGGCCTGATGCAGCGGGAGAAAATCGTCGTCATCGGCGCTGGCGCCTTCGGAACTGCGCTTGCCGTCGTCATCGCGCTGGAAAACCGGCACGACGTGATCCTGCTCGGCCGCGATCCATCCCTGATGGCCGACCTCAGGAGCGACCGCGTACATGAGGCGGCGCTGCCTGGCGTCGAACTGCCGGATGTGCTTGAATTTTCCGCCGAGCCGGATGTTCTGACCAGTGCCGGCATCGTCCTCTTTGCGATGCCTTCGCAGGCTCATGCCGATGCGGCTCGTCATTATGGTCCTTATCTGGCTAATGACTCGATCGTCGTTACCTGCGCGAAGGGTATCGACCGGAGTTCCGGTCGGCTGCTCACGGAACTTCTGGAAGCGGAATTGCCCCGTCATCCGATCGCGGTTCTCTCCGGTCCGGGCTTCGCGGCCGATATTGCGCGAGGTCTACCGACGGCCATGGCGATTGCGGCGGAAGATGCAACAATAGCCGAGCGGCTTGCGACCACGATTTCCGGCAAGACCTTCCGGCTTTATGCCTCGACAGACCGCATCGGCGTGCAGCTTGGCGGCGCACTGAAAAATATCCTCGCCATTGCCGCCGGCATCGTTGAAGGCGCGGGCCTTGGTGATTCCGCCCGGGCGGCGCTGATATCGCGCGGGCTTGCCGAAATGTCGCGTCTCATCGTTGCCATGGGCGGCAAGGCCGATACGGTACGCGGCCTCTCCGGTCTTGGCGATCTGGTGCTGACCGCCACCAGCCACCAGTCGCGCAACCTGCGTTTCGGCATCGCGCTTGGCCGCGGTAACGGCAAGGACATGTCCGGCGGGCTGGTAGAGGGTGCCTTTGCGGCTGCCGTCGCCGCCCGGCTGGGAGAAAGTCACACCGTGGACATGCCGGTTACCGAAGCGGTGGCCGCTATCATCGACGGAAATCTGGATGTGGCGAGCGCCATGCAACAATTGATGACACGGCCCATCACAACCGAATAAGGCATAAGGAGACGAAAATGCTGTTCGCTTTTATCTGCAAGGACAAGCCCGGCCACCTGAACGTGCGCATGGAAACGCGCCCGGCGCATCTGGAGCATCTGAACAGGCTCAATTCCGAGGGCACGCTGAAGATCGCCGGGCCTTTTCTCGATGCCGAAGGCAAGCCGAATGGCAGCCTCGTCATCGTGGAAGCCGCCGATATCGATGCGGCCAAGGCTCTTGCCGAAGCCGATCCCTATGCAAAGGCTGGCCTGTTCGAAAGCGTGGACGTGAAGCCCTATAACTGGGTCTTCAACAATCCGGGAGCTTGAGCGGGCATGGCGAATTATTGGCTTTATAAGTCCGAGCCGTTCAAATGGTCGTGGGAGATGCAGAAGGCCAAGGGGGAGGCTGGCGAAGAGTGGACCGGCGTGCGCAATTATCAGGCGCGCAACAACATGCGCGCCATGAAGATTGGCGACAAGGGCTTCTTTTACCACTCCAATGAGGGACTGGATGTTGTCGGCATCGTCGAAGTCTGTGCGTTGTCGCATCCGGACTCGACCGCCGAAGGTGATCTGAAGTGGGATTGTGTCGACATTCGCGCCGTCTGCGATATGCCGCAGCCGGTTTCGCTAAAGGATGTTAAGGCCAATCCGAAGCTGGCGAATATGTCGCTTGTCACCTCCATGCGGCTTTCCGTGCAGCCGGTGACGGAAGAGGAGTATCTTGAGGTCTGCCGCATGGGCGGGCTCGCAAATCCTCCGAAATCCCCGGATTGAAGCGTCGGTGAGGACCGATCCCGAACGCTTCATCCTCGACAATACCGGCATCATGCATCCGCCTCATGTGCCGGAACTCTCCCTTCATCTCGCGACCGAAGCGCATGAGCTCTGGCTGAAGACGGAAGAGGAACTGGAGCAGATTGGCTTGCCGCCGCCTTTCTGGGCTTTTGCCTGGGCCGGCGGGCAGGGTCTTGCCCGTTATGTGCTCGATCACACGGAAAGCGTAAGCGGCAAGCGTGTGGTGGATTTTGCCAGCGGCTCCGGGTTGGTTGCCATAGCTGCTGCAAAGGCCGGCGCTGCGACCGTGCTTGCCGCCGATATAGATCCGTGGACGGAAACGGCTGTTCGCATGAATGCAGGCCTGAATGGGGTTGATATCGGCTTTACCCATGTCGATCTGATCGGCCGCGCCATTGAGGCTGATGTCCTGCTGGCAGGAGATGTCTTTTACGACCGGGCCTTTGCGGATCTCCTCGTGCCATGGTTTATAAACCTGACTGACCGGGGCGTCAGCGTTCTCGTTGGCGATCCAGGCAGGGCGTACCTGCCGAAACAGCGTCTTGAGGCCCTTGCGACCTATCAGGTTACCGTCAGCCGTGCACTGGAAGACAGCGAAGTGAAGAAGACCACCGTCTGGCGTTTCCTCTGATCAGGGGCGAATAATGCAGACACCGTGCTGGTAAACGCAGGCATCATGCTCATTATCGGTATTCACGGTAATGATTTTTGCTCTGGGCGCCGGCAATAAACGGGGTCCGGTCGTGGCAATCTGCGGCGATATTCCGCTGCCGGTCGCGAAATAATTGCCGTTCCCTCGAACTCTTAGCGCGGAAATGCTTCCGACATAGGTGCCCCCAGGCAGCGTGGACGGCAGGCCGTCGGTTGAAAAGCTGACTTGCGATTGACTGTGACGATAGGAATTCCGACTATGAAAATCGCCCGCCAAAGAGGGCAGCGCGTAAGTTGAAATCCCGCCTGAAACGATCATGACCAAGGCAACGATTCGGTACTGTAACATGAGCTTCATGCTCCGGTTTTTTGAGTTAACCAATCGTAAATTACACCTTTTCGGAATTACGTAAAGGTAAATATTTTGAGGGCGTAAATCTTGGAAACGCTCGATTTTTTATTTTCATGCAAAAAAATTCCAAAAAAAATTCGCGAACCAATCGATTAAATTGGAATCCGCCATGAAATGTGCTTGTGGTGATGCGCCCATGTGATTAAACGTCGCGGTTGGTGCAATGCACATTCTTTCGTCATGTGCTGTTGCTTGGGGGCGTCCTGTCTTGTGGACGCACGGGAAAACGCCGCGAGGTTCTGATGGCGAATGTGACAAATAACCGGCCTCTGTCGCCGCATCTTCAAATTTACAAGCCGATTCCGACGATGGTGGCCTCCATCATCCACCGCGTAACCGGTGGCGCGCTCTATTTCGGTACGCTCCTGGTCGCCTGGTGGCTTATCGCGCTGGCATCCGGTCCAGCTTATTATGACTGGGTCAGCTGGGCGATGGGCACCATCATCGGCAAGATCGTTCTCGTCGGCTACACCTGGGCGCTGGTTCACCACATGATCGGCGGCCTGCGCCACCTGATGTGGGACCTCGGGCACGGCTTCGAGAAGCACTTCACCACCAAGCTGGCAAAGGCCTCCTTCGTGGCGTCTATCTGTCTGACCGCGCTGATCTGGGTCATCGTCCTGATCGTGCGCTGAGGAGATACTTACATGGATATGCGTACACCTCTCGGGAAGGTTCGCGGTCTCGGCTCCGCCAAGGAAGGCACCGACCATTTCTGGCGCCAGCGCCTGACGGCCGTTTCGAACATTCCGTTGCTGACCTTTTTTGTTGTCTTCCTGATCAAATATGCCGGCGCGCCCTATCCGGAAGTCGTCGCTGCGCTTTCCAACCCGCTCGTCGCTGTCATCATGGCTCTGGTGCTGGTCTCCGGTCTCATCCACATGAAGCTCGGCATGCAGGTCATCATCGAAGACTACATTCACGCCGAAGTTCCGAAGCTCGTTCTTCTGATGCTGAATACATTTTTCGCGATCCTCATCGGTGGCCTGTCTGTCTTCGCCATCCTGAAAATCGCATTCGTAGGATAAGTTCGTCATGGCTTCGATCAGTTCACCTTCCCAGAATGGCAAGGCCTACACCTATGTCGATCACTCCTATGACGTGATCGTGGTGGGTGCCGGCGGCGCCGGTCTGCGCGCTACACTCGGCATGGCCGAACAGGGTTTCAAGACCGCCTGCATCACCAAGGTTTTCCCGACGCGCTCCCACACCGTCGCAGCGCAGGGCGGCATCGCCGCATCTCTCACCAATATGACGCCCGACTGTTGGCAGTGGCACCTTTACGACACCGTAAAGGGCTCCGACTGGCTGGGCGATGTCGACGCGATGCAATATCTCGCCATGGAAGCGCCGAAGGCGGTCTATGAGCTGGAGCATTACGGCGTGCCTTTCTCGCGTAACGAAGAAGGCAAGATCTACCAGCGCCCCTTCGGCGGCCACATGCAGAATTACGGCGAAGGCCCACCGGTGCAGCGCACCTGTGCCGCCGCCGACCGTACCGGTCACGCCATTCTGCACACGCTTTATGGCCAGTCGCTGCGCAACAATGCGGAATTCTTCATCGAATATTTCGCGCTCGACCTCATCATGGCGCCGGATGGCCGCTGCACTGGCGTCGTTGCCTGGAACCTCGATGACGGCACGATCCACCGCTTCGCCGCCAAGATGGTCGTTCTGGCGACCGGCGGTTACGGCCGCGCCTATTTCTCGGCGACGTCTGCCCACACCTGCACCGGCGACGGCGGCGGCATGATCGCCCGTGCGGGCCTGCCGCTTCAGGACATGGAATTCGTGCAGTTCCACCCGACCGGTATTTATGGCGCGGGCTGCCTCATCACCGAAGGCGCGCGCGGCGAAGGCGGCTATCTCGTCAACTCCGAAGGCGAACGCTTCATGGAGCGTTATGCACCTTCGGCAAAGGACCTTGCCTCGCGTGACGTTGTCTCCCGCTGCATGACGATGGAAATCCGTGAAGGCCGCGGCGTCGGCAAGAACAAGGACCACATCTTCCTGCATCTCGATCATCTCGATCCTGCGATCCTGCATGAGCGTCTTCCGGGTATTTCCGAAAGCGCGAAGATCTTCGCCGGCGTTGACGTGACCCGCGAGCCGATCCCGGTCCTGCCGACGGTTCACTACAACATGGGCGGCATTCCGACCAACTATTGGGGTGAAGTGCTGAATGCCGATGCCAACAACCCGGAACGCATCGCGCCCGGCCTGATGGCGGTCGGCGAAGCCGGTTGCGCCTCGGTTCACGGCGCCAACCGTCTTGGCTCCAACTCGCTGATCGACCTTGTGGTCTTCGGTCGTGCCGCCGCCATCCGCGCCGCTCAGGTCATCAATCGTGACGAGGCGATTCCCGCTCTCGATACGGCTGCCTGCGACAGGATCATGGAACGCTTTGACAGCCTGCGTTATGCCAACGGCTCGACGCCGACGGCGGTGCTGCGCGACAAGATGCAGCGCGCCATGCAGGACGATGCGGCCGTGTTCCGCACGCAGGAATCGCTCGAAAGCGGCTGCCGCCGTCTCTCGGCGATCTGGAAGGAACTGCCCGACGTCAAGGTCACCGACCGTTCGATGGTCTGGAATTCCGATCTGGTCGAAACGCTCGAGTTGCATAACCTCATGGCCAATGCCATCACCACTGTCTACGGTGCGGAAGCGCGCAAGGAAAGCCGCGGTTCGCATGCCCGCGAGGATTTCGTCGACGGTCCGTTCGGTGGTCGCGACGACGTGAACTGGCGCAAGCATACGCTTGCCTGGGTCAGCCCCGAAGGCGACGTGAAGCTCGACTATCGCCCGGTTCACACCGACCTGATCGCCGACGGCATCGATCCGAAAAAGATCGAGCCGAAGGCGCGTGTCTACTGATTTGAGGAACTGGATATGGTTGAACTTGCTCTCCCCAAGAATTCCCAGATCAACGAAGGCAAAGTCTGGCCGAAGCCGGATGGTGCCAAGAATGTGCGCGAATACCGCGTCTATCGCTGGAACCCGGATGACGGCCAGAACCCGCGCATCGACACTTTCTATATTGATGTCGATGATTGCGGACCGATGGTTCTCGATGCGCTTCTTTACATCAAGAACAACATCGACCCGACGCTGACGCTACGCCGCTCCTGCCGCGAAGGCATCTGCGGTTCCTGCGCGATGAACATCGACGGCACCAATACGCTCGCCTGCACCAAGGGCATGGACGAGATCAACGGCACGGTGAAGGTTTATCCGCTGCCGCATATGCCTGTCGTGAAGGACCTTGTTCCTGACCTGTCGAACTTCTACGCCCAGCACCGCTCGATCGAGCCCTGGCTGAAGACGGTTTCGCCCACACCCGCCAAGGAATGGAAGCAGAGCCATGAGGATCGCCTGAAGCTGGACGGTCTTTATGAGTGCATTCTCTGCGCCTGCTGCTCCACGTCCTGTCCCAGCTACTGGTGGAATGGCGACCGTTATCTGGGTCCGGCCGTTCTGTTGCAGGCCTATCGCTGGCTGATCGACAGCCGCGATGAGGCGACCGGCGAGCGTCTCGACAATCTCGAGGACCCGTTCCGTCTCTATCGCTGCCATACGATCATGAACTGCGCGCAGGCTTGCCCGAAGGGCTTGAACCCGGCCAAGGCGATTGCGGAAATCAAGAAGATGATGGTTGAGCGCCGCGTCTGAGGACGAATCGCCGACCACAGAGATTTATCGGGCCGCGGTCTCGACCGTGGCCCTTTTTTCAACCCGGCGTGGGAAAATTCGGTAAAAATTGACCGAAATGGTAATTATCCCGGCCATCGCTTGCGCAAGATAAGGCTTTGGTAATAATTCAGCCTTCTTGTTTGATCATCGTCTTTCCGGAAGCGAGAGAATCGGGAGCTTGATATGCAATTCAGATATGTGGTGACGGGCCTTGCGGTTGTGATGAGCCTTGCCGGTTGCCAACGTACCTCCTACGATTACAACAATAACGCCAGCAACAATCCCGGTTATACGCCGCCCCTGCAGGCGCAGCCGGTGCCGTCCGTTCAGTCTGGCGCCCTGCCGCCGCCCGGTGGTGCCAACGGCAGCCAGTTCCCGTCGGCGCCTGCTTCGGCGACACCCGGCGGCACCAATGTTGCATCCGCTGCTCCACCGGCAACAGCTCTCGATGTGACCAAGGAATCCATGGTCGGCAACTGGCGCGTTTCTAATGGCGGGGCCAATTGCGATATGTTCCTGACGCTCACCAATCTGGGCAGCGGATCGCGTGGCGGCACGCGTGGTTGCTCCGGCGAGCTGACGGCGATGGGGTCCTGGGAAGTATCCGGCAAGATGGTCGTCTTCAAGAATCGCTCGGGTGACACTATCGGCCGCGTCTACAAGAGCGCAGACGCACGCTTCGACGGCACGACCAATAGCGGGCAGCCGCTCAGCCTCAGCCGATGAGTCGTTCCGGTGCAGCCGGAACGTTCATTCTGCTCTAAGCCATTCCATTCGTCGCGGGTTCCGTGCTGCATCCGCGACCGGGGCGTCTTTTCATGAAGCCATTGCCTGATTACAATCATAGTGTCGTTGAACAGCTCAACGCATTGACGGCAGCTGGCACCTTGCAGGCCGATGCCGCCCAGCTTGGTGTGGCGGCCCATCTCGACAGAATTCTCGCCGATCTGAAGGCCCGCAAGCCTGCCAAGAAGAAGAGCGCGCTCGGCTGGATGTTCGCACGCAAGGCCGGTCCAGCAACGACGGTGAAAGGGCTTTATGTCTATGGCAGCGTCGGCCGCGGCAAGACGATGCTGATGGACATGTTTTACGAAATGGCGCCCGTTTCTTCCAAGCGGCGTTGCCATTTTCATGAATTCATGGCGGATGTGCATAATCGTGTGCATGCGCACCGGCAGAAGCTGAAGAATGGCGAGACCAAACAGGCCGATCCGATTCCGCCTGTCGCCGCCCAGCTTCTGGCGGAGGCCGAACTCCTGTGTTTCGATGAATTCACCGTGACGGATATTGCTGATGCGATGATCCTCGCGCGGCTATTCAGCGAGCTCTTCGCCAATGGCTGCACATTGGTGACGACCTCCAATGTCTTTCCGGACAATCTCTACAAGGATGGTCTCAATCGCGGACTGTTCCTGCCCTTTGTCGAGCTGCTGAAGAAGCATGTGGAGGTGGTGACGCTGGACAGCCCCACCGATTATCGGATGGAGAAGCTGGAAAGCCTGCCGGTCTATGTGACGCCGCTTGATGGCGCGGCCGATCAGGCGATGGATATGGCGTGGCGGCACATGACCGGCGGGCACCTTGTTGCACCAACCGAGATACCCATGAAGGGGCGTTCCATCCTGGTGCCGCGCGCCAGCGGCCGTGTGGCGCGTTTTTCCTTTTCCGACCTTTGCGAGAAGCCGCTCGGGGCTTCCGACTTCCTTGCCATCGCCAATCGTTTCGACACGGTCTTCATCGACCACATTCCATTTTTGAACGCGGACAAACGGAACGAAACCAAGCGTTTCATCATCCTCATCGACGCGCTTTATGATCACAGCGTCAGGCTGTTCGCGTCGGCGGCAGCGATGCCGGAAGATCTGCTCGGCAAACGCAAGGGAACGGAAGGTTTCGAGTTCGATCGCACCGCCTCGCGTCTGTTTGAAATGCGTAGCGCCGATTATCTGGCGCTTCATCAAGAAAAACGGCAGAAAGTTTGACACTTTCGTGACGCGTTTTCTTACGTTTACGTAAGAAAATATTGATCTAAACGATTGAAAATACTCAGCAGAAAAGAATCTGTTGCCTATTTTGGCCAATGGGTCTAATCGGAGTGCGACAGTTTGGCTGCCGGTTTGGCGCGGTGAAATTGAATTGAAGCTCAAGAGGAAGCATTCGATGGCTCGCAAAAAGATTGCACTTATTGGTTCTGGCATGATCGGCGGCACGCTGGCGCATCTGGCCAGCCTGAAGGAACTGGGCGATATCGTCCTCTTCGATATTGCTGACGGCATCCCGCAGGGCAAAGGCCTGGATATTGCCCAGTCCGGCCCGGTTGAAGGCTTCAATGCAAAGCTCACCGGCGCATCCGATTACGCTGCCATCGAAGGCGCTGACGTCTGCATCGTCACCGCTGGTGTTGCCCGCAAGCCCGGCATGAGCCGCGACGATCTTCTCGGCATCAACCTCAAGGTCATGGAACAGGTCGGCGCCGGCATCAAAAAATACGCGCCGAACGCTTTCGTCATCTGCATCACCAATCCGCTCGACGCCATGGTCTGGGCGCTGCAGAAGTTCTCCGGCCTGCCGAAGAACAAGGTCGTCGGCATGGCCGGCGTTCTCGACAGCGCGCGTTTCCGCCTCTTCCTCGCCGAAGAGTTCAACGTTTCGGTTGAAGACGTCACCGCCTTCGTTCTCGGCGGCCACGGCGACACCATGGTGCCGCTCGCCCGTTACTCCACCGTTGCCGGCGTTCCGCTGACCGATCTCGTGAAGATGGGCTGGCTGACCGCCGAGCGTCTCGAAGAGATCATCCAGCGCACCCGTGACGGCGGCGCCGAAATCGTTGGTCTCTTGAAGACCGGCTCGGCCTATTACGCCCCGGCTGCCTCGGCAATCGAGATGGCCGAATCCTACCTCAAGGACAAGAAGCGCGTTCTGCCCGCCGCTGCCCACCTTTCGGGCCAGTATGGCGTAGACGACATGTATGTCGGCGTTCCCACCATCATCGGTGCAGGCGGTATCGAGCGCATCATCGAGATCGAACTCAACAAGGAAGAAGAAGCTGCCTTCCAGAAGTCCGTCGGCGCTGTCGCTGGTCTCTGCGAAGCCTGCATCAACATCGCTCCGTCGCTGAAGTAACAACTTCAAGCGGTTCCAAACAGGGATTATTCCATGAATATTCACGAATATCAGGCCAAGGCTCTTCTGAAGGGCTACGGCGCGCCGGTTGCTGAAGGCGTTGCCATTCTCAAGGTCGAAGAAGCCGAAGCTGCTGCAAAGCAGCTTCCCGGCCCGCTCTACGTCGTCAAGAGCCAGATCCATGCTGGCGGCCGCGGCAAGGGCAAGTTTAAGGAGCTCGGCCCGGATGCCAAGGGCGGCGTTCGTCTGGCGAAGTCCATCGAAGAAGTCGTTTCCCACGCGAAGGACATGCTCGGCAACACGCTGGTAACGGCCCAGACGGGCGATGCCGGCAAGCAGGTTAACCGCCTCTACATCGAAGACGGCGCTGATATCGCTCGCGAACTCTATTGCTCGCTGCTGGTTGACCGTTCGGTCGGCCAGGTTGCTTTCGTGGTTTCCACGGAAGGCGGCATGGACATCGAAGCCGTCGCCCACGACACGCCTGAAAAGATCCACACCATCGCCATCAACCCCGAAAAGGGCGTTTCCGATGCCGACGTTGCTGCGATCTCCAAGGCGCTTGAGCTTGACGGCGTTGCAGCCGAAGATGCCAAGTCGCTCTTCCCGATCCTTTACAAGGCCTTCAGCGAGAAGGACATGGCTCTCCTCGAGATCAACCCGCTGATCGTCATGGAAAATGGCCATCTGCGCGTTCTCGACGCCAAAGTTTCCTTCGATGGCAACGCCATGTTCCGCCATGACGACGTCAAGGCGCTGCGCGACGAGACCGAAGAAGACGCCAAGGAAATCGAAGCCTCCAAGTGGGACCTCGCTTACGTCGCCCTCGACGGCAACATCGGCTGCATGGTCAACGGCGCAGGTCTTGCGATGGCCACCATGGACATCATCAAGCTTTACGGCAAGGAGCCGGCAAACTTCTGCGACGTCGGCGGCGGCGCCGGCAAGGAGAAGGTTGCGGCAGCTTTCAAGATCATCACTGCCGACCCGAAGGTCGAGGGCATCCTCGTCAACATCTTCGGCGGCATCATGAAGTGCGACGTTATCGCCGAGGGCGTTATCGCCGCGGTGAAGGAAGTCGGTCTGCAGGTTCCGCTCGTTGTTCGCCTCGAAGGCACCAACGTCGAACTTGGCAAGAAGCTTCTGAATGAATCGGGCCTTGCGATTACGGCTGCTGACGATCTGGACGACGCAGCCAAGAAGATCGTCGCGGCGATCAACGGCTAATTGAGGGACCGGAAATAATGTCTATTCTCGTTAATAAAGACACCAAGATCCTCGTTCAGGGTCTGACCGGCAAGACCGGTACCTTCCACACCGAACAGGCGCTTGCCTATTACGGCACGCAGATGGTCGGCGGCATTCATCCGAAGAAGGGTGGCGAAACCTGGACCGGTTCCAAGGGCGAAACCCTGCCGATCTTCGCAACGGTTGCCGAAGCCAAGGAAAAGACCGGTGCAGATGCATCCGTGATCTATGTTCCGCCGGCAGGTGCAGCAGACGCGATCATCGAAGCCATCGATGCGGAAATTCCGTTCATCACCTGCATCACCGAAGGCATCCCGGTCATGGACATGGTCCGCGTCAAGGCTCGCCTCGACCGTTCGAAGTCCCGCCTGCTCGGCCCGAACTGCCCCGGCATCCTGACGCCGGAAGAATGCAAGATCGGCATCATGCCGGGCTCCATTTTCCGCAAGGGTTCGGTCGGTATCGTATCGCGCTCCGGCACGCTGACCTATGAAGCCGTGTTCCAGACGTCCAACGAAGGCCTCGGCCAGACGACGGCTGTCGGCATCGGCGGCGACCCGGTCAAGGGCACCGAGTTCATCGACGTCTTGGAAATGTTCCTCGCTGACGACGCCACGCAGTCGATCATCATGATCGGCGAAATTGGCGGTTCGGCTGAAGAAGATGCGGCGCAGTTCCTGATCGACGAAGCCAAGAAGGGCCGCAAGAAGCCGATGGCCGGCTTTATCGCAGGCCGTACGGCTCCGAAGGGCCGCACCATGGGCCACGCCGGTGCTGTCGTTTCCGGCGGCAAGGGCGATGCGGAATCCAAGATCGCTGCCATGGAAGCAGCGGGCATCAAGGTATCGCCTTCCCCGGCGCGCCTCGGCAAGACGCTGGTTGAAGTCCTCAAGGGCTGAGACCACATGAAACCGGTAACGGGCGGCGCGGCTTCAAGCTCGCGCTGCCCGATGCCGTACGAAGACAGACAGACGGCATACCGCCTCGGCGGCAGACAGCAATAATCAAAGCGGCAGGCCGGTCGAACGGCCCTAACGGCATCGAGGAGGCGGACGGACAAGTCCGCAAGAACACAATGGCAAGGCAAGAAGCGAACGAGCAGTTTCAGATCACGTCGTTTCTGGACGGCGCGAATGCAGCCTATATCGAGCAGCTCTATGCCCGGTACGAAGAGGACCCCTCTTCCGTGTCGCCGGAGTGGCAGAGCTTCTTCAAGGCACTGTCCGACAATCCGGAAGATGTGAAGAAGGCGGCCAAGGGCGCCTCCTGGAAGCGTGCCAACTGGCCGATCCCGGCAAATGGCGACCTGGTTTCCGCACTTGATGGCAACTGGGCCACGGTCGAAAAGGCCATCGAAAAGAAGGTTCAGGCAAAGGCTGAGGCCAAGAGCGCCGATACCGGCAAGCCGGTCAGCGAAGCCGAAGTGCTGCAGGCGACCCGTGACAGCGTTCGCGCCATCATGATGATCCGCGCCTACCGCATGCGCGGCCACCTGCATGCCAAGCTCGATCCGCTCGGTATTGCCATGGCCGTCGAGGACTATAACGAGCTTTCGCCGAAGTCCTACGGTTTTGAAGAAAGCGATTACGACCGCAAGATTTTCATCGATAACGTGCTCGGCCTCGAATATGCGACCGTGCGCGAGATGATCGATATTCTGGAGCGCACCTATTGCTCCACTATCGGCGTCGAATTCATGCACATGTCCAGCCCGGAAGAGAAGGCCTGGATTCAGGAGCGCATCGAAGGTCCGGACAAGGGCGTTGCCTTCACGGCCGAAGGCAAGAAGGCCATTCTGTCAAAGCTGGTCGAAGCCGAAGGTTATGAGCAGTTCCTCGACGTGCGTTTCAAGGGCACCAAGCGTTTCGGCCTCGATGGCGGTGAATCGCTGATCCCGGCGCTCGAGCAGATCATCAAGCGCGGCGGCCAGGAAGGTCTCGAAGAAGTCGTTCTCGGCATGGCCCACCGCGGCCGCCTGAACGTTCTGACCAACGTCATGGGCAAGCCGCACCGCGCCGTATTCCACGAGTTCAAGGGTGGTTCGTTCAAGCCAGACGACGTCGAAGGTTCGGGTGACGTGAAGTATCACCTCGGTGCCTCCTCGGACCGCGAGTTCGACGGCAACAAGGTTCACCTGTCGCTGACGGCCAACCCGTCGCATCTTGAAATCGTCAACCCTGTCGTCATGGGCAAGGCCCGTGCCAAGCAGGACCAGCTGGCCAAGGTGTGGGAAGGCGATGTCATTCCGCTTTCCGAGCGCGCCAAGGTTCTGCCGCTGCTTCTGCACGGCGATGCCGCTTTTGCGGGCCAGGGCGTGGTTGCTGAAATTCTCGGCCTCTCCGGCCTGCGCGGTCACCGCGTTGCCGGTACCATGCACTTCATCATCAACAACCAGATCGGCTTTACGACGAACCCGGCCTTCTCCCGTTCGTCGCCCTATCCGTCCGACGTCGCCAAGATGATCGAAGCGCCGATCTTCCACGTCAACGGTGACGATCCGGAAGCTGTGACCTATGCGGCCAAGGTTGCCACCGAATACCGCATGAAGTTCCACAAGCCCGTCGTCGTGGACATGTTCTGCTACCGCCGCTTCGGCCACAACGAAGGCGACGAGCCGGCGTTCACGCAGCCGAAGATGTACAAGGTCATCCGCGGCCACAAGACCGTCGCGCGCATCTATGCCGACCGTCTGATCGCCGAAGGCCTGCTCAGCGAAGGCGAATTCGAAAAGATGAAGGCCGACTGGCGCGCCCATCTCGAGCAGGAATTCGAGGCGGGGCAGTCCTACAAGCCGAACAAGGCCGACTGGCTGGACGGTCAGTGGTCCGGCCTGCGTGCCGCCGACAATGCGGATGAGCAGCGTCGCGGCAAGACCGGCGTGCCGATGAAGCAGCTGAAGGAAATCGGCAAGAAACTGTCGACCATTCCGGAGGGTTTCAACGCCCACCGCACGATCCAGCGTTTCATGGAAAACCGCTCGCAAATGGTCGAGACCGGCGAAGGCATCGATTGGGCGATGGCGGAAGCGCTTGCTTTCGGTTCGCTCGCCGTCGAAGGCCACAAGATCCGCCTCTCCGGTCAGGATTGCGAACGCGGCACCTTCTCGCAGCGCCATTCGGTTCTCTACGATCAGGAAACCGAAGAGCGTTACATCCCGCTCGCGAACCTCGCGCCGACGCAGGCCCGTTACGAAGTCATCAACTCGATGCTTTCGGAAGAAGCCGTCCTTGGTTTCGAATATGGCTACTCGCTCGCCCGTCCGAATGCGCTGACGCTCTGGGAAGCCCAGTTCGGCGACTTCGCCAACGGCGCACAGGTGGTGTTCGACCAGTTCATCTCGTCGGGTGAACGCAAGTGGCTGCGCATGTCCGGTCTGGTCTGCCTTCTGCCGCATGGTTACGAAGGCCAGGGTCCGGAACATTCGTCCGCCCGTCTGGAGCGCTGGCTGCAGATGTGCGCGGAAGACAACATGCAGGTTGCCAACTGCACGACGCCGGCAAACTATTTCCACATCCTGCGCCGCCAGGTGAAGCGCGACTTCCGCAAGCCGCTGATCCTGATGACGCCGAAGTCGCTGCTGCGTCACAAGCGCGCCACCTCTTCGCTGGCCGAGCTTGCAGGCGAGTCCTCCTTCCACCGTCTCCTGTGGGACGATGCTGAAGTCATCAAGGACGGCCCGATCAAGCTGCAGAAGGATTCGAAAATCCGCCGTGTCGTCATGTGCACGGGCAAGGTCTATTATGATCTGCTGGAAGAACGTGAGAAGCGCGGCATCGACGATATCTATCTGCTGCGTATCGAACAGCTCTATCCGTTCCCGGCCAAGGCGCTCATCAACGAGCTGTCGCGCTTCCGCAATGCGGAGATGGTCTGGTGCCAGGAAGAGCCGAAGAACATGGGTGCGTGGTCGTTTATCGACCCTTACCTGGAATGGGTCCTGGCGCATATCGACGCCAAGTACCAGAAGGTCCGTTACACGGGCCGTCCGGCTGCCGCCTCTCCGGCGACCGGCCTGATGTCCAAGCATCTGGCGCAGCTTGCTGCGTTCCTGGAAGACGCGCTGGGAGAGTGAGAACTCTCCCGCATCGCCCCGCAAAAAAGACACC
Organism: Rhizobium sp. ZX09; assembly: GCF_017357485.1. NCBI lineage: Bacteria > Pseudomonadati > Pseudomonadota > Alphaproteobacteria > Hyphomicrobiales > Rhizobiaceae > Rhizobium > Rhizobium sp. ZX09. Next base: position 2,461,279 of record NZ_CP031363.1, on the reverse strand, counting down.
TGAATAACGGAACTAGATCATGGCCACTGAAATCCGCGTACCAACCCTCGGCGAATCCGTCAGCGAAGCGACCGTCGGCACCTGGTTCAAGAAGGTCGGCGACACCGTCAAGGCCGACGAACCTCTCGTTGAACTGGAAACCGACAAGGTTACCGTCGAAGTCCCGGCGCCTGCCTCTGGCGTTCTGACTGAAATCGTTGCGCAGAACGGCGAGACCGTTGGGCTCGACGCGCTTCTCGGCCAGATCGCCGAAGGTGCTGCCGGCGCTGCGACCTCCGCACCGGCTGCCGAACCGGCAAAGCCTGCTGCTGCCGCGGCCGCCGCTCCGGCTCCCGCTGCTTCTGCCGCAAGCGCCATGCCGCCGGCACCTGCCGCTGGCAAGCTGCTTGCTGAAAACAACCTGTCTGCCGATCAGGTCGACGGTTCCGGCAAGCGTGGCCAGGTGCTGAAGGGCGATGTGCTCGCTGCTGTCGCCAAGGGCGTTTCGGCTCCGGCCGCTCCGGCTCCTGCTGCTGCACCGCGTCCGGTTTCCGCCGAACAGGATCAGGTTCGCGAAGAGCGTGTGAAGATGACGCGCCTGCGTCAGACCATCGCCAAGCGCCTCAAGGACGCGCAGAACACCGCCGCCATGCTCACCACTTACAACGAAGTGGACATGAGCGCGGTTATGGACCTGCGTAACCGTTACAAGGACGTGTTCGAGAAAAAGCATGGCGTCAAGCTCGGCTTCATGGGCTTCTTCACCAAGGCCGTGACCCACGCGCTGAAGGAACTGCCTGCCGTCAACGCCGAAATCGACGGCACGGACATCATCTACAAGAATTATTGTCACGTCGGCATGGCTGTCGGCACGGACAAGGGTCTTGTCGTTCCGGTCATCCGCGATGCCGACCAGCTTTCCATCGCCGGCGTCGAAAAGGAACTCGGCCGTCTTGCGAAGGCGGCGCGCGATGGTTCGCTCGGCATGGCCGACATGCAGGGCGGCACCTTCACCATCACCAATGGTGGCGTTTACGGCTCGCTGATGTCTTCGCCAATCCTCAATGCACCGCAGTCGGGTATTCTAGGCATGCACAAAATCCAGGAGCGTCCGGTCGCCATCGGCGGGCAGGTCGTCATTCGCCCGATGATGTATCTGGCGCTCTCCTACGATCACCGTATCGTTGACGGCAAGGAAGCCGTGACCTTCCTCGTTCGCGTCAAGGAAAGCCTCGAGGATCCGGAACGTCTGGTTCTTGATCTCTAATCGCTCTTGCTTTTCGTTTTAGCGGGGCTTCAAGTGAAGCCCCGCTGAAAGACTAACAGGGAGAGCAGACGTGCAGCCGACATTTCTAGCCGCTTCGCCTTTTTTGCCGCTTGTCGGTCTGAGCGTTCTTCTCCTCGTCGTGCACGTCATGTTGCAGGGGATGACGGCGACCACGGAATTCGGGCTTGAATGGAATGCCGGCCCGAGGGATGGCAGCCGAGAGCCGGAGGGCAGGCTTTCCGGCCGTGCCTCACGCGCGTCTGCGAATTTCCGGGAAACATATCCGGCTTTTCTGGCGCTCGCTTTCGGGGTCATCATGGCGGGTGATCCTGCCGGTCTGGCGCTCACTGGCGCCTGGATCTGGCTGATCTGCCGGGTGATCTATATTCCGCTCTATCTGGCGGGCATCCCCTATATACGGTCTTTCGTTTGGCTGGGGTCGATGCTCGGCCTGGCGCTCATGTTTGTCGTGCTGATGTTCTGAAGGCTGCTTTACGATGCATCAATATCTCATCGAACTTGCATCCCTGATGGCGATTTTCTCCTTCGCGATCGTGTCGCCTGGCGCCGATCTCGCCATGGTTATGCGTCAGGCGATGGTGCATGGGCGCAAGCAGGCCATTATCACCAGCTTCGGCGTCGGGACATCGCTGATGTTCCATGTCACCTATACGATCCTCGGCCTTGGCCTGATAATTTCCCAGTCGATCTATCTCTTCAACATCGTCAAATGGCTGGGTGTTGCCTATCTGATTTATATCGGCATCAAGGCGCTGCGCGCTGGCAAGACCGAATTGCCCGCTGCCGAAGGTGAAGACGTTCAGGCGAAAAGCAGTCAGACGGCGCTGAAGGCGTTTACGCTCGGTTTTGCGGCCAATGCGCTCAACCCCAAGCCGGTGTTTTTCTTTCTGTCGATCTTTTCGACGGTGGTTCACGCCCACACGCCGGTGGCCGTCAAATTCGGATACGGTCTCGTCATGGCAAGCTGCCTCATCCTTTGGTTCGTTGGCGTCAGCCTGTTCATGACGACGCCGCGGATGCGTGCCGCGTTTCAGCGCGCCAGCCAATGGATCGACCGCACCAGTGGGGTGGTCTTCATCGCCCTCGGTATAAAACTCGCAACGGAAAAAACGGCCTGAGTTTCAGGTCAAATGGAAGCTGGGCAATGATCCGATATCTTGCCCCTATAAAGCAGGAACCAGAACATGGCATATGATGTAGTTGTAATCGGCACCGGCCCCGGCGGTTATGTTTGCGCGGTCAAGGCGGCGCAGCTGGGCCTCAAGGTCGCTGTCATCGAAAAGCGCGCAACCTATGGCGGCACCTGCCTCAATGTCGGCTGCATTCCCTCCAAGGCGCTGCTGCACGCGTCCGAAACCTTCGCGCATGTTGCCCATGGTGTCGACTCGCTCGGCATCGAAGTTCCAGCGCCCAAGCTGAACCTTGAAAAAATGATGGCGCACAAGGACGGCGTGGTGAAGGCCAATGTCGATGGCGTTTCCTTCCTGTTCAAGAAGAACAAGATCGATGCTTTCCAGGGCACCGGCAAGGTTGTGTCGGCCGGCAAGGTTTCCGTCACCAACGACAAGGGCGAGACACAGGAAATCGAAGCAAAGAATATCGTCATCGCCACGGGTTCTGACGTTGCCGGCATTCCGGGTGTTCAGGTTGATATCGATGAAAGCGTCATCGTGTCCTCCACCGGCGCAATCGCTCTCTCCAAGGTTCCGGAAAAGCTGATCGTTGTCGGCGGCGGCGTCATCGGCCTTGAACTCGGTTCGGTCTGGTCGCGTCTCGGCGCCAAGGTTACCGTCGTCGAATATCTCGACAACATTCTCGGCGGCATGGATGCCGAAGTTTCCAAGCAGGCGCAGCGTCTGCTCGCCAAGCAGGGCCTCGATTTCAAGCTCGGCGCAAAGGTAACGGCTGTTGAAAAAACCGCTGCCGGCGCCAAGGTCGTGTTCGAGCCGGTCAAGGGCGGCGCTGCCGAAACGGTGGAAGCAAACGTCGTGCTGATCTCCACCGGCCGCAAGCCCTACACCGAAGGTCTCGGCCTTGCCGAAGCTGGTGTCGTGCTCGACAGCCGTGGCCGCGTTGAAATCGACGGCCACTACAAGACCAATGTCGACGGCATCTATGCGATCGGCGACGTGGTGAAGGGCCCGATGCTGGCGCACAAGGCGGAAGACGAGGGTGTTGCGCTTGCGGAAATCCTTGCCGGCCAGCGCGGTCACGTGAATTACGACGTCATTCCGGCAGTCGTTTACACGCAGCCGGAAGTGGCTTCCGTCGGCAAGACCGAAGAGGAACTCAAGGCCGCCGGCGTCGCTTACAAGGTTGGCAAGTTCCCCTTCACCGCCAATGGCCGCGCCCGCGCCATGCAGGTGACGGATGGTTTCGTGAAGATCCTTGCCGACAAGGAAACCGACCGGGTTCTCGGTGGTCACATTGTCGGCTTCGGCGCTGGCGAAATGATCCACGAGATCACCGTACTGATGGAATTTGGCGGTTCCTCGGAAGATCTCGGCCGCACCTGCCATGCGCACCCGACCATGTCGGAAGCCGTGAAGGAAGCGGCGCTGGCAACGTTCTTCAAGCCGATCCACATGTGATCGGCGTTTGAGCCCGACGCTCGAATATTAAATTTCCGTCATCTGCTGAACCCCGGCTTGCCATGCAGGCCGGGGTTTCTCATACTCGCGCTAAAGCCTGTCTAACCTTTTGATAAAAGGCAATAAAATGGCGCATTCCACTCAAGTTTCCTTCTCCATTCCGCAGCGTGTCATCCATTGGACAATGGCGCTTCTGATTTTCTTCAACCTCTTGTTTCCCGATGCCATGGCCCATGCCTACCGGCTGATGCGGCGGGGTGAAACACTGACGCCAGATCAGATTTCTTCTGCCAATATCCATGCCTATGTCGGCTTCGCCGTGCTGTTTCTTGCGGTACTGCGCCTCTGTCTGCGGCTGATCCAGGGCGTTCCGCCACATCCGTCTGAGGAGCCGCGTGTCGCGCAGATTGCCGCCAAGGTGGCGCATTTTACGCTTTACGCGCTGTTCTTCATCCTGCCACTCTCCGGCATCGCCGCCTATTACTTTGGGGTGAGCGCGGCAGGGGAGCTGCACTCCGGCCCGTTCAAGGTGCTGATGTGGGTTTTGATCGCGGGCCATGTCGCGGCTGTCCTTGTTCATCAGTTCTATTGGCGCACCAATCTCCTCCGACGCATGACACACGGCTGAGCGGCGGTTTGTCACGTTCCCCCTGCTGCGTAAAAAATGGCATGTTTCCCTTGCTGCAAAGGAGCGGCTGGGGATCAAAGATGCCAAATATTGAAGATATATTGCCGGGTGCCGATTGGTACGATTGCTTTCAGGGTGAATTGACAACGCCGGTAACGTCATCGCTCGATGTGAGCAGGCTTTTTCTGGAGCATCCTCCGGCGTGGATCAGCGGCCTGATGTCGCTTCGAAACGGTATCGTTTCGATGGTCGGTTTGAAAACGGTCGAGCTGGCGGCGGGCAGTTCGGCGGGCGGGTTCCCGGTCATCACAGCCACGCCAGAGCGAACAGTCCTCGGCTTTGATGACCACCACCTCGATTTTCGCATCGTCATCGATTTCGAAGATGCGGCAGACCGCCAGCTGGCGAGCGTCACCACCATTGTCCGGCGCAAGAACCTGTTCGGGCGGTTTTATCTTCTTCTCGTTGGTCCGTTTCACCGCCGTATCGTGCCTGCGACGATGCGACCGTTCTGCGCCTCTGTCCGGCCCGTCGAAACAGGAACTGTCCCGGTCACTCAACCCGCGTCAGCGTGAAGCCTTTCGCGCGCAGCAGTTCCACGAGGCCTCCTTCGCCCGGCAGGTGCAGCGCGCCGACGGCCATGAAGACATTACCCTTGGCAAGCTCATTGGTGGAGCGGTCCGCCATCACATGGTTGCGATCGGTGATGATGCGCTGTTCGAAAGCGGCGTAGCCCTTATCGTTGTCGGTGGCCTTCTTGGGATCCAGACTTTTCAGCATCGGCATGGTCATGCCGATGTCGCCCGCGACGTAAAGATCGGTCATGGTCGTCGTCACGTCATCCATGCGGTCGCCAAGCTCAAGCGTTTCGATAAGCGCCTGCAGATGAAATTCCATCGGCAGTTCGGACATGGCGGTCAGTTGTTCGACCATTGTCTCCAGCCCGACGAGGCGCTTTCCGTTCGCAACCGCATCTTCGGCAAGCTTCTTGTCGAGAAAGGAAAGGCCCGTTGCCTTGCGGGCAAACTCGCAGGCGGGAAGGGCAACGAAGCTCGAGAGCATCCAGGGCTTCATGCGCGACACGGCATTGAGTGGAATGCCGCGCTCCTTCAGGCCCTTTTCGAGGCGCGCGACATTGTCGGGCGGCAGGATGTCGGTGATCGATTTGCCGTCCAGAAACATGGTGAGTTCGGGCTTGCCCAGCAGGGATGCCGCTATTTTCTTGTCATCAAGGATCTCGTCCGATTCCACGATGACAGTCGCTGCCTTCTCAAAGGCGGGGCTGGCGGCGGCCGGCATCTCCAGAACGCGCGGATCGGTCACATGCATGGTGCCGAGAAGATAGGATGGGGCCGTATCTGCCTTTTCGATACGCCAGAAATTGCCCTTGCCGTTCGGGATCGCGGCCGCTTCCTGTTCGATCTTGGCGAAGGCTTCAGGATCGGTCTTGCGCATGTCAACGAGAATGTCGCTGCCCGCGCAGGTGATCGTCTGCTCGGCGGCTTCCGCTTCACTGAGTGACAGCAAGGTCATGAGCAGGATGGCAACGGCGGTGACATGCAGGGCGGCCAGCAGCCAGAGCAGCGCGTCGCCGGTCTTGCCCATCAGGGTGGCGGTGAGATTTTGAGGCTTTATCAGGCTGTGCATCGGTCCAATCCGGTTCTTGTTCGCTTATAGAACGGCGGTTTGGACGTCTGGTTAATGCCTATGGTTAACCATTTTTCTGCTTCATGCGCGAGGGTGCGCGTTGTCGTAGATTTCAAGCAATCTTGCCGTATCCACCCCGGTATAGACCTGTGTGGTGGAGAGGCTGGCATGGCCGAGCAGTTCCTGAATGGTGCGCAGATCCCCACCGCCGGCCAGAAGATGGGTGGCGAAGGAATGGCGCAACGCATGCGGGGTGGCGTTTTCCGGCAGGCCGAAAGCGCCGCGCAGCTTCTGCATTTCACGCTGGATGATGGCAGGCTGAAGCTTGCCGCCGCGTGCCCCGAGGAACATCGGTTCGTCCGCCGACAGGGCATAGGGGCAGAGCTTTTTGTATGTATCGACCGCTTCCGTCACCACCGCCAGCAGCGGCACGATCCGCGTCTTGTTGCCCTTGCCGGTGATGCGCAGGCTGCGCGCGCCGGGTGGGAAATCGGCCGGGGTAAGACCCAGTGCCTCGGAAATGCGCAGGCCACAGCCATAAAGCAGCGACAGAACCGCAGCGTTGCGGGCGGCAATCCAGGGTTCATCGTTCAACTGTGCCTCGGCCGTGGTGATCTTCAGCGCCTGACGGTCGGTCAGCGGCTTCGGTAGGGATTTTGGCTGTTTTGGCGAGCGCATTGCGGTGGCGCCGGCCGCATTGACGAGTCCCTTTTTCTGCAGGTGGTGCAGTAGCGAGCGCAGGCCCGCCAGATGCCGCCCAAGCGACCGCGCGCCGGCGCCCTCCTTGCGTCTATTGGCCAGAAAGGCGCGAAGATCAACGGGGCGCAGATCGGCAATATCGATTATGGAGGCTGGTTTGCCGATGTAGCCGGTCAGGAACGTCAGGAACTGACGCGTATCGCGCTCATAGGCCTCGACGGTGTTGTCGGAGAGGCGGCGCTCGCCTGCAAGCGCCGTCAGCCAGGCTTGGCGCTCGGCGAGCAGGTCGGGTTCGGCAAATGTCAGGATTTCGGTCACGCGGCGCTCCATTCCACAATTCGAAACTATGCGGTTATGGTCAGCATTTGGTTAAGAGGTGGACTTTGCGTGGTGCGCCCACTACATCCGGGCGGTTTCCTTTTTCCTGTCGCCGGGGCATGGTCGCCACATCATGGCAAAAGATTCGTCCGATCTGTTTGGGGCTCTGTTCGACCCGCCGTCGCCCACGCGCACGGTGCCCGTTCTTGTGCCCATGCCGGCGCCCGGGCCCTATAGCTACGCCGTGCCTGAAGATATGGTGGTGGAAACTGGTTCCGTCGTTCAGGTGCCGCTCGGCCCCCGGCAGGTGTTCGGCGTGGTGTGGGACGAAACCGGAGAGAAAGCTGTCGATCCGAAGAAGTTGCGGCCCATTACCAAGAGTTTCGAGTGCCCGCCCATGAAGACGGAAATGCGCCGCTTCGTGGACTGGGTCGCCGCCTATACGCTTTCTCCGCCCGGCCTCGTGGCACGCATGGCGTTGCGTGCGCCCGCCGCTTTCGATCCCGAACCGATGATCGAGGGGCTGCGGCTGACCGAAGGTAGGCCGGAGCGCCTGACCCCCGCCCGCGAACGGGTGATGGAGCTGGCGGCCGAAGGGCACGGCTGGACGAAGAGCGGACTTGCCCATGCTGCAGGCGTTTCGACCAGTGTCATCGACGGGCTTGTCAAACAGGGCGTGTTCGAGACGATATTCCTGCCCGCGCCGCCAGTGGTGCCCGAGCCTGACCCCGATTATGTCGAGCCGCGTCTGGAAGGCCCGCAGAGACAGGCGGCATCGGAGATTCTCGAGGATGTGCGCAAGGGCGGTTTTCACGTCTCGCTCATCGATGGCGTGACCGGCTCCGGCAAGACCGAGGTCTATTTCGAGGCCGTGGCCGAGACGCTCAGGCAAGGCAAGCAGGTCCTCATCCTGCTGCCCGAAATCGCGTTGACGGCGGCGTTTCTGGAGCGTTTCCAGGATCGTTTCGGCGCGAAACCGGCCGAATGGCATTCGGACCTGTCGCCGCGTATGCGCGAAAAGGTCTGGCGGCAGGCAGTGACCGGCGAGGTGAAGGTGGTGGCTGGGGCACGTTCGGCGCTTTTCCTGCCGTTCGACAATCTTGGTCTTATTATTGTCGATGAAGAGCACGACCCCGCTTACAAGCAGGAAGATCGTGTCTTCTATAATGCCCGCGACATGGCGGTGGTGAGGGCGCGTATCGCCGAATTCCCCGTCGTGCTGGTTTCGGCCACGCCTTCGGTGGAAAGCCAAGTCAACGGCAGTTCGGGGCGTTACAACACCATTCACCTGCATACGCGTTTCGGCGATGCGGCAATGCCCGATCTGCATCTTGTCGATATGCGCCGCCATCCGCCGGAAAGGGGAGGGTTTCTGTCACCCGTTCTGCTGCGCGGAATCGGCAAGACGATCGAGAAGGGCGAGCAGGCGCTGCTGTTCCTCAATCGACGCGGTTATGCGCCGCTGACGCTCTGCCGCGTCTGCGGCCATCGTTTTCAGTGCCCACAATGTTCCAGCTGGCTGGTGGAGCATCGTTTCCGCAATCAGTTGCAGTGCCATCAGTGCGGCCATAATGAGCTGACGCCCGACCATTGCCCGGAATGCGGCACCTTCGATCATCTCGTGGCCTGCGGGCCGGGTGTCGAGCGCATTGCCGAAGAGGTGGAGAAACATTTCCCCGATGCCCGCACCATCGTGCTCTCTTCCGATCTCATGGGCGTCAAGCGGTTGCGGTTGGAGCTGGAGGCGATCGTCAAAGGCGAGGCGGATATCGTCATCGGCACGCAGCTCGTCGCCAAGGGGCATAACTTCCCGCTGATGACGCTCGTTGGCATCGTCGATGCCGATCTCGGCCTTGCCAATGGCGACCCGCGTGCGGCGGAGCGAACCTTCCAGCTGCTTTCGCAGGTGACGGGTCGCGCCGGACGGACGGGGCGCAAGAGTCATGGCCTGCTCCAGACCTATCAGCCGCAGCATCCGGTTATGCAGGCGATCGTCTCCGGTGACGCCTCGGCCTTTTACGAGAGGGAGATCGTGGAGCGCGAAAAGGCTGTCCTGCCGCCCTTCGGACGGCTTGCCTCGATCATCGTATCAGCCGATACGCGCGCAGAGGCGGAGACACATGCGCGTGGATTGCGGGCTGCGGCCCCGCAGGTAACCGGCATCATGCTGCTTGGCCCGGCGGAAGCGCCGCTCGCGCTCATCCGCGGCCGCCATCGCTTCCGGTTGCTGGTGCACGGGCGACGCAACTCCGACATGCAATCGTTCCTGCGAACGCTTCTGGCAAATGGCCCTAAAGAGCGCGGCAGCGTGCATGTTCAGCTGGATATCGATCCGCAAAGTTTCCTTTGAACTTTAGCAAAGAAGGGCTTTTTCCTGCTGTCATGACCGTGTCATAACGCCAGCGGGAAACAGAATGATTTGGGGAACGATATGGAGTTTTATTTTCCGACCGAGTTCGGCGAACAATTGGCCTTCGGCGCGGCGGTGGTATCAGCCATCATCGGGCTGTTTTTCATGTTCGCACCCGGCTTGACGCTTCGCGCTTTCGGTCTGCTGCCCGCCGGCGAACGTCGGGATGGCTATGCGCTGGTGCGCTCGTCGCTTGCCGGCTTTTATCTGGGCCTCGGCGCCGCCGCCCTGCTTCTCGCCCAGCCCATGGTCTATCTCGCCTTCGGTGCGGCATTCGGCCTCAGCGTCTTCGGCGGGATACTCTCCATCCTCTCGGATGGTGGCGCAACCATGCGGAATCTCTTACTTCTGGTTGTGCACTTTCTGCTCGCCGCATTCTCGTTGAGCTACGTGTTCGGGCTGGTGTGAAGCCGGGTTTTTGCCTTTTGTGCCGCACAGGCACCGCATCCTGAGCGAAATCGGAAAATTTAACGCATTCCCCCTTGCCCAAACGGCGCTTTCCGCTATTACGCGTGTTGCGAGTCCCGGCATCCTATGCTAGACGGACCGCGAAATTGGGAAAAGGCAGGGGGGAATTCCGGTCTTTTTCGGGGAAATTGAAACGATTTCAAGAATTTGATGCGGTGGAGCCCCATCGCTGATGGTCTTGGACGATTAGCAGGGAAAAAGTGCCCGTGGCAGAGACCTCCCAGGGAACATCCGGTGTAGCGGAAAGGTATGCGTCGTCGCTTTTCGAGCTTGCTTTGGAAGCGGGTACGGTCGAAGCGGTTCAGGCCGAACTGGACAAGTTTGGCGCACTTCTCGACGAAAGTGACGATTTGAAGCGTCTGGTTGCGAGTCCGGTGTTCTCCGCCGAGGACCAGTTCAAGGCAATCACCGCTATTTGCGAAAAGGCCGGCATCACCGGTCTTGCGCTGAATTTCCTCAAGGTTGTTGCGAATAACCGCCGTCTCTTCGCCGTTCCCGGCATGATCCGCGCCTACCGCACCATTGCTGCCGCCCATCGCGGCGAAATTACCGCCGAGGTCACCTCGGCACATGCGCTCGACGAGGCGCAGGAAACTGAACTGAAGGCGGCGCTGAAGAGCGTTACCGGCAAGGATGTGGCGGTTTCCGTTACCGTCGATCCCTCGATCCTCGGTGGTCTGATCGTCAAGGTCGGCTCCCGCCAGATCGATACGTCTCTTCGCACCAAACTTTCCACCCTTAAGCTTGCACTGAAAGAGGTTGGCTGATGGATATCCGCGCCGCGGAAATTTCCGCAATTCTGAAAGATCAAATCAAAAATTTCGGCAACGAGGCGGAAGTCTCGGAAGTCGGCCAGGTGCTTTCCGTCGGTGACGGTATTGCTCGCGTTTACGGTCTCGACAATGTTCAGGCTGGTGAAATGGTCGAGTTTCCGGGCGGCATCCGCGGCATGGCGCTCAACCTCGAAGCCGACAATGTCGGTGTGGTTATCTTCGGTTCCGACCGTGACATCAAGGAAGGCGACACCGTAAAGCGGACTGGCGCTATCGTTGACGTTCCCGTTGGTCCGGAACTGCTGGGCCGCGTCGTTGACGCGCTCGGCAACCCGATCGACGGCAAGGGCCCGATCAACGCCGCCAAGCGTTCGCGCGTTGACGTCAAGGCTCCCGGCATCATTCCGCGCAAGTCGGTTCACGAGCCGATGTCGACCGGCCTCAAGGCCATCGATGCGCTCATCCCGGTTGGTCGCGGCCAGCGCGAGCTTGTCATCGGCGACCGCCAGACCGGCAAAACCGCAATCATTCTCGACACGATCCTGAACCAGAAGGCCATTCACGACAATGGTCCTGACGGCGACAAGCTTTATTGCGTCTACGTCGCTATCGGTCAGAAGCGTTCGACCGTTGCCCAGTTCGTGAAGGTTCTGGAAGAGCGCGGCGCGCTACAGTACTCGATCATCGTTGCTGCGACCGCTTCCGATCCGGCTCCGATGCAGTACCTGGCACCGTTTGCCGGTTGCGCCATGGGCGAATACTTCCGCGACAACGGCAAGCACGCCCTCATCGGTTACGACGATCTTTCCAAGCAGGCCGTTGCTTACCGTCAGATGTCGCTTCTGCTGCGCCGTCCTCCGGGCCGCGAAGCTTATCCGGGCGACGTTTTCTACCTCCACTCCCGTCTTCTCGAGCGCGCTGCAAAGCTCTCCGACGAAATGGGCGCCGGCTCGCTGACAGCTCTGCCTGTCATCGAAACCCAGGGTAACGACGTTTCGGCCTTTATTCCGACCAACGTGATCTCGATCACCGACGGCCAGATCTTCCTTGAAACCGACCTGTTCTATCAGGGTATCCGTCCGGCTGTTAACGTCGGTCTGTCGGTTTCGCGCGTTGGCTCTGCCGCCCAGATCAAGGCGATGAAGCAGGTTGCCGGCTCGATCAAGGGTGAACTCGCCCAGTATCGCGAAATGGCCGCCTTCGCCCAGTTCGGTTCGGACCTCGATGCCTCGACGCAGCGCCTGCTGAACCGCGGTGCACGCCTGACCGAACTTCTGAAGCAGCCGCAGTTCTCGCCGCTCAAGACGGAAGAACAGGTTGCGGTGATCTTCGCCGGCGTCAACGGTTACCTCGACAAGGTTCCGGTCGCACAGGTCGGCAAGTTCGAGCAGGGTCTGCTCTCCTACCTCCGGTCGGAAGGCAAGGCGATCCTCGACACCATCCGCACGGAAAAGGCTATCAGCGACGATACCAAGGGCAAGCTCAAGGGCGCTCTTGATAGTTTCGCCAAGTCTTTCTCTTAAATCAGGGCTCTTTTACTCGGACGGATAACGGATGCCTTCACTAAAGGATCTGAAAAACCGCATTGCCTCCGTAAAGGCGACGCAGAAGATTACCAAGGCGATGAAAATGGTCGCCGCGGCGAAGCTTCGGCGCGCCCAGGAAGCTGCGGAGGCCGCCCGGCCTTATTCTCAGCGCATGAGCGCCGTTCTTGCCAACATCGCGAATGCGGTCGAGGCGGACGTTGCTCCGGCGCTGATGACCGGCACCGGCAAGAACGACGTGCATCTGCTCGTCGTCTGCACGGCTGAGCGTGGTCTTTGCGGCGGTTTCAACTCGCAAATCGCCCGTTTTGCCCGCGATCACGCCCGCAAGCTGATTTCGGAAGGCAAGACGGTCAAGATCATCACGGTCGGCAAGAAGGGTTACGACGCCCTGCGTCGCGAATTTGCAGCCAACATCATCGAGCGCATCGAGCTGCGCGACGTGAAGAAGGTTGGTTTCGAAAATGCCGACCAGATCGCGAAGAAGGTGATCTCGCTCTTCAACGCCGGTGAGTTCGATGTCTGCACGCTGATCTATTCGGAATTCAAGTCCGTCATCAGCCAGATCCCGACCGGCCTGCAGCTCATTCCGGCCGCAACGCCTGTTGTGGAAGAGGATGCAGCAACGCAGAACGCTGTCTATGAATATGAGCCGGATGCGGCTTCTATTCTGGAAGACCTTATTCCGCGCAACATTTCGGTTCAGGTTTTCCGGGCTCTGCTCGAAAACGTTGCCGGTGAAATGGGCGCCAAGATGAGCGCGATGGATAACGCAACGCGCAATGCCGGTGAGATGATCAACAAGCTGACGCTGTCCTACAACCGTCAGCGTCAGGCTCAGATCACCAAGGAACTCATTGAAATCATTTCGGGCGCGGAAGCGCTCTGAGGTAAGGAAAGAGGGTAAGGATAATGGCTAAGGCAGCTACCCCCAAGAAAACCGCAGCGGTGAACGGCGCGGGCAAGGTTACCCAGGTTATCGGCGCTGTTGTCGACGTGGCGTTCGAAGGCGAACTGCCTCCGATCCTGAACGCGCTCGAAACCGAGAACAACGGCAACCGCCTGGTTCTGGAAGTCGCGCAGCACCTCGGTGAAAACGTCGTTCGCACGATCGCCATGGACTCGACCGAAGGTCTCGTTCGCGGTCAGAGCGTTTCGAACACCGGCGCTCCGATCTCCGTTCCGGTTGGTCCGGAAACGCTCGGCCGTATCATGAACGTCATCGGCGAGCCGGTTGACGAAGCTGGTCCGATCGTGACCGCTTCCAAGCGCGCCATCCATCAGGACGCTCCTGCTTACGTCGAACAGTCGACCGAAGCACAGATCCTCGTCACCGGCATCAAGGTCGTCGACCTTCTGGCTCCTTACGCCAAGGGTGGTAAGATCGGCCTGTTCGGCGGCGCCGGAGTTGGCAAGACCGTTCTCATCATGGAACTCATCAACAACGTTGCCAAGGCACACGGCGGTTACTCGGTATTCGCCGGCGTTGGTGAGCGTACCCGTGAAGGTAACGACCTCTACCACGAAATGATCGAATCGAACGTCAACAAGCTCGGTGGTGGCGAAGGCTCCAAGGCTGCGCTGGTTTACGGCCAGATGAACGAACCGCCGGGCGCCCGCGCCCGCGTCGCTCTGACCGGTCTGACGATCGCTGAAAACTTCCGTGACGAAGGCCAGGACGTTCTGTTCTTCGTGGACAACATCTTCCGCTTCACGCAGGCTGGTTCGGAAGTGTCGGCTCTGCTCGGCCGTATTCCTTCGGCTGTGGGTTATCAGCCGACGCTGGCAACCGACATGGGCCAGATGCAGGAACGCATCACCACCACGACCAAGGGTTCGATCACCTCGGTTCAGGCCATTTACGTCCCCGCCGACGACTTGACCGACCCGGCTCCTGCTACCTCGTTCGCCCACCTGGACGCCACGACAGTTCTGTCGCGCTCGATCGCTGAAAAGGGCATCTACCCGGCCGTTGACCCGCTCGACTCCACCTCGCGCATGCTCGACCCGATGATCGTCGGCGAAGAACACTATGAAGTGGCTCGTAAGGTTCAGTCGACCCTGCAGCGCTACAAGGCTCTTCAGGACATCATCGCCATCCTCGGCATGGACGAACTGTCGGAAGAAGACAAGCTGACGGTTGCCCGCGCCCGCAAGATCGAGCGCTTCCTGTCGCAGCCGTTCTTCGTTGCCGAAGTCTTCACCGGTTCGCCGGGCAAGCTCGTTGCGCTCGAAGACACGATCAAGGGCTTCAAGGGCCTGGTCAATGGTGAATATGACAGCCTGCCGGAAGCTGCCTTCTACATGGTCGGTTCGATGGAAGAAGCCATTGAAAAGGCCAAGAAGCTGGCTGCCGAAGCTGCCTGATCATGAATTGGCGGGCGCGTGGTTCAGCCGCGCGCCTTGCCGACAATGGTGGCGAAACCGATAAGGCTTTGTCGGCGTTGTAACAGACAAGTCCGTGACGCCCGCGTAATTGAAAAGAAGTGAATAGCCATGGCTGACAGTTTCAAATTCGATCTCGTTTCCCCGGAGCGTCTGCTCGTTTCCGAAACGGTTACGGAAGTCGTCATCCCGGCCACGCTGGGTGAAATGACCGTTCTGGCCAACCATGCGCCGACGATGACCACGATCAAGCCGGGTTTGGTCACGGTGAAGTTCGCTTCTGGTGAAACGCATAAATATGTCGTCTTCGGTGGCTTCGCCGATATTCTCCCGACGGGCTGCACGCTTCTTGCCGAATCCGCTGTTTCGGCCGATGACATGTCTCCCGACACGTTGCAGCGTCGCATCGATGCGGCCAAGGCCGAAATCGAAGAAGGCAATCATCACCACGAGCATCTGACCAAGCTTGAAAAGCACCTTTACGAACTGACGAACCTGCATGAGGTTCTCGTCGCTGCTTGAAAGCACCGGGCGGGTTCGAAAGAATGACTGCCCACAAAAAATCCGAACCAGAAAGCGGCCGTCTCGGTCGCTTTTTTTGTTTTGACCTGCTGCTTAACGGGTCAGCGGGTACGATTGCCTTCGTCGTCCTCAGCCTGCCCACATAAGCTTCAAAATCACGTTGACCGGGTTGCATCAATTATCGCCTACGGAACATGAGTCTAGCAAAGGCGC
The DNA here is from genome assembly GCF_017357485.1 of Rhizobium sp. ZX09. NCBI lineage: Bacteria > Pseudomonadati > Pseudomonadota > Alphaproteobacteria > Hyphomicrobiales > Rhizobiaceae > Rhizobium > Rhizobium sp. ZX09. Next base: position 2,445,814 of record NZ_CP031363.1, on the reverse strand, counting down.
GCTTCAACGATTGCGTTTCAACCGGGCAGCCTCGGAAACCGATTCCGATTTTCAGAGCTTTCGTTTAGATGTGATATCCCGAAGAAATGCTGCTCGGGTGCGCAACACGAAGCAGATTTGGTCATGGAGGAGTGATCGGCGTGTCGGCAAAAGCGAGCTACAGAGGGGTCACGAGAACCGCGTTGCGGTCAGGGACCCTGATCGAGGGCGATAGAGCGGTGCCCGAGGAAGTGCCGGTTGCTTTTTCCTATGGTGGCAGCACCCATGCCGTGATGATGGCCAGCCCCGCAGATCTTGTCGATTTTGCGGTCGGATTTAGTCTGACGGAAGGCATCATATCCACACGGGCGGAAATCCGGTCAATCGAGGTGATCGAGGCGGGGCAGGGCTTCGACGTTCAGGTGGATTTGCAGGATGCCAATGCGGATGCGCTCAGGGCGAGACGGCGGCATATGGCAGGCCCTGTCGGCTGCGGTCTTTGTGGCATCGAATCGATAGAACAGGCGGTCCGAGTGGTCCCGGTCCTGAGCGGCTCTGAACTCTCCGTCTACGGGGATGATATTGTTGCTGCGATGAAAGCACTGAATGAAGCGCAAAGCCTTAATCGCCAAACGAGAGCGGTTCACGGCGCGGGTTTCTACAATCCTCAAAAGGGGCTGCTTGCTGTTCGTGAAGACGTCGGTCGCCATAATGCGCTCGACAAGCTTGCAGGTGCAGTTGTCAATGCAGGCCTACCGCCGAATGGGGGCATTGTGGTTGTGACCAGCCGCCTGTCGGTAGAAATGGTCCAAAAGACCGCCATCCTTGGCAGTCCCATTCTGGCGGCGATTTCCGCACCCACCGCGCTCGCCATCGAAACCGCTGAAAGCTCGGGTATCACCCTTGTCGCACTCGTGCGGGGTGAAGATTTTGAGATCTTCACCAGGGCGGATCGTATCATTTTATGACGTAGAGGCCGCCGTTCCCGACGGCCTCAGACTTCAAAGAGACCCTTAGAACTCCGCCCATTCGGCTGCTGCGTTTCCATGAGACCTTGGTAAAGCAGCATATCGCGGTTGCGGCACCGGCAGCCTGGTGAGGACGGCTGGCTTGTCGACGGGGCGTGCGGGTGACGCGTCGTGCGCGATTCTGAACTGCCGCAGCAATTCATGCAGATTTTCCGTTTCTGTAGCGAGCCCGTGGCTGGCGGCGGTGGTTTCTTCTACCATCGCGGCGTTTTTCTGGGTGGCCTGATCCATGACGTTGACGGCCTGATTGATCTCCCTGAGACCGTTCGCCTGTTCGCGGGATGCTTCAACGATGGCCGAGACGTTCGTGTCGATCTCGCCCATCTGCGACTGGATGTCCCGCAGGGCGTCGCCGGTTCTGCCCACCAGATCCACGCCGTTGGAGACCTGCTCGCGAGAGGTGTTGATGAGGGATTTGATCTCCTTGGCGGCAACGGCGGATCGCTGTGCGAGTTCCCGGACCTCCTGTGCGACGACGGCGAACCCCTTGCCCGCTTCCCCGGCGCGCGCTGCTTCAACGCCCGCATTGAGGGCCAAGAGATTGGTCTGGAAAGCGATGTCGTCTATAACGCCAATGATATTGGTGATTTCGCCCGAGGACCTCGAAATCGCATCCATGGCGGAAATTGCCTGCTGAACGATGTCGCCGGAATGCTCGGCATGTTCTCTTGTCCGCAGCACCAGTTTACCGGCCTCACCTGCGCGGTGGCTTGCATCGGTTACGGTGGTGGTGATCTCCTCCAGCGCCGCAGCGGTCTCCTCCAGCGAGGCGGCTTGCTGTTCGGTGCGTTGCGAGAGCTGATCGGCGGCGATGCGGATTTCGCCGGATCCGGATGCGATTGTCGAGGCATTATGCGCGATCGTCTGCATCGTGGCCTGCAGCTTGGCGACGACCTCGTTGAAATCTGCCCGCAGTTTTTCCATGCTGGGCACGAAGCTATTGTCGATGCGTTGTACAAGGTCGCCTTCGGCCAGCGCCCGCAGGGCATCTGCAAGCATGCGAATGGCGCTCATGCGCGGTGTGACGTCGGTGGCAAATTTCACCACCTTCACCACTTTACCGGTTTCATCGACAACCGGATTATAGGCGGCCTGGATCCATATTTCCTTGCCGTTCTTCCCGTAGCGGACAAACTCGTCCGAAATGAATTCGCCTGATGCCAGTCGTTGCCAGAAATTTGCATAGGCGGACGAGGCGGCATAGGCAGGATCACAGAACATGCGGTGGTGCCTGCCCTCGATTTCCTTGAGGTCATAGTTCACCGCAGCGCAGAAGTTTGGATTGGCGGTGATGATCGTACCGTCAGGAAAGAACTCAATGGTGGCTTGCGAGCGGGAGAGCGCCTCCAGTTTGCCCGCATCTTCCGCGGCCGCGATCTTTTTTGCGGTGATATCTGTTGCGATCTTGACCACTTTATAGGGCTTGCCCGAACGGAAAACCGGGTTGTAGGAGGCCTCGATCCAGATCACCGAGCCGTCCTTGCGGATACGGCGAAATTCCCTGGCCTGAAACTCGCCACGGGCGAGAGAGTCCCAGAATTCCTGATAGGCGCGAGACGCGGCAAGCTCGCTGTCGCAGAATATGCGGTGGTGCTTACCGACGATCTCTGTGAGGTCATAACCCAGTGCCGCGCAGAAATTCTTATTTGCGGTGAGGATATTACCTTTGAGATCGAATTCGATGACCGCCTGCGATCTTGATATCGCATCGAGCATATTTCTACTGTCTGCGCTTTTTCCTAACCCCAGCATTACAAGTCCCCCAAAGTCAGCCCACGGCGCGGCAAGCCGCAAAGAAGATGCGGTCCACGCCATATCACGTTGAACACCGAACAGGTTTTGCCGCCGAAGGCAGCAATGCAGGCACTTCTCTATGTTGGCCCTGGGTCAGGTATCGGCCCGCGTAATAGGCTTGCCGGCGCGGTACTGATCTATGGCGTTAATATTAGATATCCATAATATTAAAATGTTCTTATTTAATAAAATGCGTGAAAGAAAAAACAAAACCGCCGGCAGGTGCTCCGGCGGTCTGGATTGGTCCTTATCATTCTTCAGCGAGGCCTGCGCAGACCTTGTCAGGCCGCGAGATCTTCCGCTTCAGTGCCCTTGAACATTTTCGCAAGGTTCAGGAAGCAGATCATGCCATGTTCGTTGGCGATGATCCCTTCGGAATAGGACTTGTCGAAGGAGGCTGAAATTTCGGGAACCGGCTGGACCTGGTTTGCCGGGATCGTCAGAATGTCTGAAACGCGATCCACCAGCATGCCGATGACCATGTTATGCACTTCGGCCACTACGATTGCGCTGCGCTCATTGGCAACGGTGCTTTTCATGCCGAGTTTGTGAGCCAGATCGATGATCGGGATAACAGAGCCGCGCAGGTTCATGACGCCGATGACGTCTTTCGGTGCGTGGGGAATGGGCGTCGAAGGCGCCCAGCCGCGGATTTCGCGAATGGTCGTCGTCTTCACGCAGAATTCCTGATCATGCAGGCGGAATGCGATGATTTCGAGCGTCTCACCGCCAAAATTGGTAGAGTTAATCATTGCCATCAGAATTCTTCCCAATGCTCGCTGTGGAGGCCGGCGCAAGTGCACCGACACTTGCAATGCGAATTTGGCGTTCTGCCTGGTGCCTGAACAGCCGGAAACAATATTTCCGTCTTCAATGGAAGATTCCTAGCATGAGATGGTTTCGCAAACCTAAATGCGAACCATCTCAATACTCTTTCTCGTAAAATATGCCTGCTGCGCCTTCGCCATCTCCGCCCGCTTCCCCGCGCAGCTTCACACCGCGTCCTACGTCGAGATTGATGATGGCTTTTGCGCCGGATTCGCCGCTTTGCTGCAGCTCCAGATAGGTTCTTTCGTTCAGGTATTTACCCGCGGAAACACGGGCCTGTCCTTCGGAGTCGGTCGAAATATCAAGATCATCGACGCCGAGATTGCTTCTGAGCTTGTCGAACAGCGATGTGGAACGCCCGCCGGCCAGTTGAGCGGCGGCATCCGCCAACCGCGCGATCTGCAGCGCGGATAGTTTTGACATGGACTGGCCGAAGATCAGCTGTGCCATCACCTCATCCTGTGGCAGAGCGGGAGCCGAGGAGAACGCAAAGGTCGGATCGTTGGCAGTACCGGAAACAGATACGGTGATGGTCGTTGAACCAACCGTTGAGTCCGCCTTCATGTCGAGGACCGGAACTAGGCCGCCACCGAAACTGATATTTCCTGTCGTGAAATCAAGGCGGCGAGTGAGGATTTCAAGCCTGCCCCGACGCATTTCGAAGCCGCCTGAAATGACCGGAACCGCTGCGGTGCCACGGATCGTCAGATTGCCGGTCAGTTCTGCATCGATACCCCGACCGCGCACGAATATACCGCTCGGTGCATTGACCTGCAGATCGAGATTGATGGTGGACGAGCTGCCGCTTCCGCCCTGATCGGCTCCAAGCGCCTTGGCCTGCGCGCGCACCTTGGGTGGCGCGTTCTTGTGCTTGACGTCGATCTCCGTCAGCGAGGCCGGCAGCTTCTCCGGAATGGTGATGGCGCTTCTGTCCAGCGTCAGGTTGCCGCCCAGCACGGGGGAATTCAGCAACGGGCCTTTCAGCGTCAGCGTGCCGCTCACCACTGTCGTTACCAGCGTGCCGTCGTTGTAACCGGCGCGATTAAGCGTAATCGATATATCGGCAGGAAAACCCGAACCACCGGTTATGCCGACGCTGCCGGTTCCCGAGATCGTTCCACCGCCTGCCAGCCTGCCGGTCAATCGGGAGATGACGGCACGATCACGGTCGAAGGTGATGGTGGCGCCCAGATCGTTGATGGTGAGGTTTCGGCGCACGTCGGTCAGGCGCGTGCCATCAGTGGTGATGCTGCCGCTAATGACAGGTGCGGAAGCGCTGCCGGAAATCTTCACGTCGATGGCGGCGGTGCCATTCACATCAAGGCCCTGCGCTGCTGTTTGTGCCGCGACGGCTGAGAAAGGCAGTCTGCCGGAAAACGCCATCGAAAGCGGACGATTGCCGGCGATACCGAGCGAGCCGCCGCCTGAAAGCGCCATGCCGCCCTGACCGGAGACATTCGTGTCGATCTGCAGGGTGCCACCGGAAAATTGACCGTTCGCCTTGATGCCGAGGGCGGCGAGACCCGCCGCGCGCGTCTGCGCGACCTCGGCATTTACCCAGTTGAGATTATAGTCGACCGCAGGGTTCGATGCCGCACCCTTGGCCTTCACCGTGCCGGAGATGCTGCCCGCCGCATCCAGTCCGCTGGCAAAGGCATTTGCGAGACTTGCGGGCAGCGAACGGATATCGGCATTGATATCAAGCGTCGACCCGGCGGTGCCGTTGACCTCGACACGTCCTTCGCCCGTGATGATGGTCAAATCGGAGATCCGGGCCGTACCGTTCTGGATGGCAATGGTGGTGGGCTTTTCAAGGCGCACGGCAATGCCCTTGGGCGCGGCGGAAAAGGCGTCGAGTCTTACCGTCATGGGCGATCCGCCCGTCTCGGCGCTGCCATTCACCACCAGCGGTGCGTTGTCGTAACGCGCGTTGACGTCGAACTGCGTCGTTGTGCCGGAATGACCGATTGTGGCTTTCAGGTCAGATATCGCAGCCGCGCCGGCATTGACGGTATCGGCGTTGACCTTGCCGTTGATGGCGATTGCCTGAAGGTCGGCTATTGAAATATCGGCCGCCAACCCGGAGATCATTGTCGTGCCCTGACGGATGCTGCTGCCATTGGCTTTGATCGTCGCGGCGATCCGGCCATTGGCGTTGCTAAGGGCGATGTCGCCGGCAATATCGCCATCCGCCTGCTGCGCAGCGAGAGCGGCGAGTAGCGCAAGGTCGGGAAAGTTGAAGGAAAGATTGCCGGATGGCAAAAACTGCTGCGAGAATTGCAGTTGTCCGTTCAAGATATTCCGGCCTACCGCTACGCGCAGCTCGGGAATCGCAGTGCCGTTTTCGGTTTGCACCAATTCGGCATTGGCATCAATCTTCTGTCGGTCAAGGCTGCCGCTGGCCGTAAGTTTCGCCTGAGGAGCGGCGGGATCGGCCTTGCCTGTCGCATTGACTTGCAACGATTCAAGCTTACGTCCGGCAAGGATTGCGCTCTCGGAAGTCAGTGTCACGTTGAAATCCGGCGCTGCCAGCGCGCCGGTGGCCTCGATCGCAAAATCGGCGACGCCCTTTGCCTGTGGCGTCAACTTTTCAAGAGCGAGAAATTTACCCGTCAGGCTGGCGCTCAATGCATCGTTTTCGAGACCGGCATTGCCTGTCGCCTCGATCGTTCCCGACTTGACGACGAGGTTTTCAACGCTGGTGCGTCCACCGATGGTCACGTCGACATCACCCTGGAGGGCGATGGTGGTGTCGAACTTTTCCGCGAAAGCCGGTGGAAGGGTAGCGGGCAGTGCGAAGAGCTGCACGCTTGAGGTGAGGCGGTTGCCGGTAAGGTCAAAACTGCCGTTCAGTGTTCCGCCAACGCTGGCGCTTTCAAGCGTCGCGCTGTCAAAGCCGATGGCGGATGGGCTCAGGCGGAGCGGTGCATTGATGGTGAGCGGCGCACGCACCAGCCGATCAATATCCGGGCTGACAAAGGACGATTGCGCTACGGAGAGAGCGGTGGCGATTGTGCCGCTCCGGTCGGCGATATTGAGATCAGCGCTTTGCGCCGTCAGTTTGACGTCGTCCAGCCTGCCTTGCGGCAAAGAGAGGCTGCGCAGGGAAACGGTCGTGTCAAGATGTGCGGCGTCTGCCCCACCCTTTAACGAAAGATCGAGGCCGTTGATGAGGGCCTGCACCTCCCCATCGCTCAGCGGCCAGCGAAAATCGACGGGCCCGGCTGTGCCGATGAGGTTGGCGGCAAGGTCGTTCTGGCCGTTCGGATCAATGGTGCCGGAGGCCGTCAGCAGCAGGGTGCCGGTTTCCAGTGTACTGCTGCCGATTTCGATGCGCCCCTGTGGGGAAAGGGTGGCGTTTGCGTCGAGCTTCGTCTCACCGGCAAAAAGCTGCCGGAAGGCGGGCGGCAGAAGCAGATCGGGCTGGCCGCCACCCGAAACTTCGATGCGGCGGGTGCCATCCTCCGCGAGGAGGTGCCGGCCGGTGACGCTGACAACAGGGTTACCAGCGACGTTGCCGCGCATGCTGCCGGTCCAGTTTGAAAGCGGTCCTTCGCCGTTAAGGTCGATGGCGACCGCAGGTGTGCCGGGCAGAGACAGCAGCGTGGCAAGAAGTCCGCCCTCAGGCTCCCGCATCTCCGCTTTCAGCTTCAGGACATTTTCGTTGGGAAGAAATGCGATGTCGGCGTTAACGACCGCATCCGGGGCATTCAGCCGGTGGGCCGTGAGCGACAGTCTGATATCGTCGCTGGCGGCCTTGAGGTTGCCTTCGGCCGTCAGTTCAAAGGGGCGGCCGAGAAGGGGCTGGCCGAGACGAATATCGGGAAAGCTGAAATTGTCGATCGCTATTTCAATCGGCAGAGAGGAACTGCCGGAGCTTTTGCTCGTCGTTTCCTTCACCGGAACCGGTTGGCGCTGGACATCGATCGATCCCGCCGATACCCGGTCCGCATGGAAGGTGCCGGCAAGAAGCGAGAAGGGTGACCAGTCGACGGCGATCTGGTTCACGCGGGCATAAGGGCCCTGCCGATCCGAAAGAGTGACGTTGTCGAGCCTCAGATGCCCCGTCAAAAGCCCGCTGGGCGGAGAAATCTCGATTATCTGATCGGGTGTCGATACAAGCGATGAAATCTGCTTTGCGGCTATTCTCGCGCCCATCGGCGTAAAACCGACGAAAAAGGCTGCAAGCAACAGAAGTACCACGCCGCACAAGGCAGCGTAGCCCAGCCATTTCAGCAATCGAATCAACGTTTTCATAAAGGGTAATCTACACTCTGTTGCAAGGGTGTTCGACTGCGGCGTTTAAAAAGACTGACCGATGCCAGCATAAATGCCGAAACTGTTGCCGCCATCGTATTTGTCTAGCGGCGTGGCGACATCCAGACGCAGAGGCCCGAAGGGTGTCGCGTAACGCAGCCCGATGCCGGCGCCAGCCCGAATGTCGGAAAAGTCCGGGGTCACGTCTTCCGAGACCACACCCGCATCGATAAAAGGTACGATACCGATCGTGTCGGTGACCTTGATGCGGGCTTCAATGGAGCCAACGACATAGGAGCGACCGCCGGTCGCGTCGCCTGCCGCATTATAAGGCGATATTTCCTGATAGCTATAGCCGCGCACCGACCCGCCGCCCCCGGCATAAAAGCGGCGGGTGGTGGGGATGTCCTGCAGGTCGCTTCCGCCGACGAGCACGCCGCCCGACAGTTTTCCGGCCATGATCAGCCTGTCTTCGGCGCCCAGCCCCTTGTACCCGGTAATCGAACCTTCGAAAGAGGAGAAGAAGGTGCCGTTCAGGGCCTCATAGCTGGGCTTGGCGGCCACCGATGCACGAAAGCCTTCGGTCGGGTTGAGCTTGTCGTCGCGGGTATCGCGAACGAATTCCAGCGGAATGGACGTGGTAAGATATTCGTTCTTTCCGAAGGCGTCGTCTGTATCGGCCCACTGCACCTCCAGGCCCGCGGCAGCCGTGTCGGTATCGTTTAGTTCATAACTGAAACCGGCAGTCCCAGTCAGCGTCTTGGCTTCGTAGGTGTCCGGATGCTCGGTCTTGGCAATCAGGCTGGTCTTGAATGTCGTGCGGGGATTGAACATTCCGGGCTTCGTAAAGGTAATGCCCGCCGAATAGTCCATGCCTTCCACGCTCGATGCCTCTGCAATGCGCGAGACCGAGCCCTCGATGCGCAGCGATTCGGCCTGGCCGAACAGGTTTCTGTGGCCCCAGTAGCCCTGAAGACCAATGCCTTCGGTGGTGGAATATTGTGCGCCGACGCCGAAATAGCGGTGCTTGCCTTCGGACACTTCGATGGTCAACGGAATGGTGCCGTCGCGGGCGAGCGTTCCTGCCTCCTTGATCGTCAGGCTGGAAAAAACACCGAGCTGGCGCAGGCGATCGGCGGCCTTGCGCAGTTTTTCCGGCGAATAGGGCTCGCCGCCATTGAGGCGCGAATAGCGGCGGATGAAATCCCCATCGACGGTTTTTTCACCGGTGACGGTGACCGTGCCGAGTGGGGCGACGGGGCCGCCTTCGGCCGCTATGGTGATGTCGACAGTGTTTGTCGCGTGGTTTGCAACGGCCTCGCGTTTCGTCAGCTTGGCAAGCGGGCGGCCTTCGGCCTTCAGATCATCGATCAGCTTGTTGCCGGCGCGGATGATCGCCAGGGAGCCCGCATCGCCGCCCGTCGTCAGGCCGTATTCCTCGAGATTGCGGCCTGTGACGTCGCCTTCGAGACGGATATTGCCGAGTGTGAATTTGGGACCGGGCGTAACGGTTATGACCACGGGAACGGGCGCGCTATGGTCGAAAACCGGGTTGGGCGGCAGGTCGTCGACATTCCTCCCGGCCACGGTGACATTGACAATACCGCCATAGCGGGCGTTTTCATAAAGCGCTGCAATCAGTCTGTCCCTGTCGTCCCTTGCCTTTATCAGGAGTCCGAGATCGCCTGAGGCAGGCTTGTCCTTGTCGGCCAAAAGAAGGGAACTGTTTTCGAGGCTGTCCGTCAGGGATTTGTCAGCGTCGGGAGCGTTGAGCGTGACGGCATATTTGACGGGGTTGATAACCTCGACCTCCGGTTCTTCCGAACCCCACAGGCGCATGCCGAACAGTTTGAAGGCGAAGGCATCACGCGTAAAAGCCGGATACAGGGCGAACGTCACAGCAACCGCAAGCGCGGTGCCAGCTTTCCGATACGCAATACCTGTCTTCGGGTTAGTTCGTGTTCTTCGCATAAGCTGCTTTATGGTTGAGCCTTTATTGTCGCCCTAACCCGTTTCCTCTCCGTTAACATTGCAATTTAATCATAAATAAACGGCTTTGAGGACCCTCGGCATCTGTTTTGCAGCCCATAACGCAAAAAGCCCCGGATGACCGGGGCTTCTGTGCAACGGTATTTCGCGAAGCGATTAGCGGCAACGTGCCGTGTAACGCTGGCCGTACTGGTCGCGGTAATAGCAATAGCCCGGCTCGGAAGCGTTGCCAATCAAAGCACCACCGACGCCACCGATCGCTGCGCCAACAGCTGCGCCACGAACGTTGCCAGTGACCGCGCCACCGATAACGGCGCCGGAAACGGCACCAATCGAAGCACCCTTTTCAGTCTGCGTGCAGCTTGCGAGCGACAGGCCGACCAGCGCAAATATGATTGCCTTTTTCATGAAACTCTCTCCAACGTTACAATGAGCTCTTTGGCTCGGTAGGCGTCCCATATTTATCTGCGGCGACTGCTACCTCCGACCGCCACAGATAACTAACAATTCGATGTCGTTTAGGGAAGCCTCCACTTAAGGCATTCCTCCGAGCGTAAATCGATTGTGCCCCAAACAACGGCGCGGCGCAAAAAAGGTTCCAAAAATCCGCTTTTTTGATGTGAATCAATTTTGCGCTTTTCATGAGCGGCTATAAACGGTTTATTGGAATGGTTCAAAACAACGGCGAATTGACGCAGTGGCGGCTAAAATAGCCCGGAAGGGTTGACGGTCCCGGCAACGAGGCAGAGAACGAGCTGGTCAATTCTGGAGCATGGCATGGACTTCGAGGCATTTTTCACGACGGAACTGCAAAGCCTGCATTCTGAGGGACGCTATCGCGTTTTTGCGGATATCGAACGCCAGCAGGGCAATTTCCCCCGCGCGACCCGGTATAACGCCAATGGTGAACGCAAGGACGTTACTGTCTGGTGTTCCAACGACTATCTCGGCATGGGCCAGAACCCGAAGGTTGTCGAAGCCATGAAAGCCGCCATTGATCACTGTGGCGCGGGTGCGGGAGGCACCCGGAATATTTCTGGCACCAACCACTATCACGTCCTGCTCGAGCGCGAACTTGCTGACCTCCATGGCAAGGAATCGGCGCTGATCTTCACCTCAGGCTATGTGTCCAACTGGGCTACCCTCGGCACGCTCGGCCAGAAGATACCTGGCCTGATCATCTTTTCGGACGCGCTCAACCATGCCTCAATGATCGAGGGCATCCGTTATGGCCGTTGTGAGCGGGTGATCTGGAAGCACAATGATCTCGAGGACCTCGAGGCCAAGCTCCAGGCCGCTGATCCGAACGCGCCGAAGCTCATCGCTTTCGAATCCGTTTATTCCATGGACGGCGATATCGCGCCGATCAGGGAAATCTGCGATCTTGCCGATCGTTATGGCGCCATGACCTATCTCGATGAAGTCCACGCTGTGGGCATGTACGGCCCGCGCGGCGGCGGCATTGCCGAGCGCGAAGGCCTGATGGATCGCCTGACGATCATCGAGGGAACGCTCGGCAAGGCCTTCGGCGTCATGGGCGGTTACATTACTGGCTCCACCGCGGTCTGCGATTTCATCCGCTCCTTCGCTTCCGGCTTCATCTTCACCACGGCATTGCCGCCGTCGCTCGCCGCCGGAGCGATTGCTTCGATCCAGCATCTGAAGGCAAGCCCTTTCGAGCGGGCCCGGCATCAGGACCGCGTGCGGAAGCTGCGTGGACTTCTCGATGCGCGCGGCATTCCGCATATGGACAATCCAAGCCACATCGTGCCGGTCATGGTGGGCGATGCTGCCAAGTGCAAATGGATATCTGATATCCTGCTCGACAGTCACGGCGTCTATGTGCAGCCGATCAATTATCCGACCGTGCCGCGTAAGACCGAGCGTCTGCGCATCACCCCGACCCCACTGCATAGCGACGCGGACATCGAGCATCTGGTCGGCGCGCTGCATCAACTCTGGTCGCATTGTGCGCTGGCGCGTGCGGTGGCGTAAGGAAACTCTTCGGACAGGGAAATCGGGCCGCGTTTACGCGGCCTTTTCTTTGGTGGAGATGAGTTCGCCGGCATGGCGGCGAGCTTCCTTATCTGCCGCGAATACATCTTCGATCGTGCCAGCGCTGCGGCCGTCATCCATCCGGTCCATGACCGTTTCCACGATTTCCGCCATATCGAGGAAACCGATGGCCCCGTCGACGAAGGCGTGAAAGGCGGTCTCCTCGGCGGCGTTCAGGGCGGCACCCTGTAAGCCACCGCGCTCCAGCGCGGTTCGCGCCAGCCGAAGTGCCGGGAACCGTGCCTCATCCGGCGCCTCGAAATCGAGCCTCGCCAGTTTTGCGAAATCCAGCCGTTCGACGTTCAGCTGTCCGCGCTCAGGATAGGTAAGGGCGTAAGAAATGGCGGTGCGCATATCGGGAGATCCGAGCTGCGCGATATAAGAGCCGTCGCTGTAGCCAACCATCGAATGCACGATCGACTGCGGATGGACTATTACCTCAACCTGATCGGGCCTGAGATCGAAGAGATATTTCGCCTCGATCATCTCCAGTCCCTTGTTGAACATGGAGGCGCTGCCGATGGAAACCTTCAACCCCATTGACCAGTTGGGATGGGCGCGGGCGACGTCCGCCGTGACATTGGCCATTTCTTCGCGCGACCATGTGCGGAACGGGCCGCCGGAAGCCGTCAGGATGATGCGTTCCACAGCCTCTCTGTGATCGCCCGTGAGGCACTGGAAGATTGCGCTGTGCTCGCTGTCGACCGGGATCAGCCTGCCGCCACCCTGCTTGACCGTGCGTATAAAAACATCGCCCGCCGAAACGAGGCACTCCTTGTTGGCGAGGGCGATATCTGCGCCACGCCTGGCCGCAGTCACCGTGGGGGCCAGACCGGGGGTTCCGGCAATGGCCGCCATCACCCAGCCGGCATCCATCGAAGCAGCCTCTTCAAGACCGGATTTGCCTGCCGCGGTCTTTATGCCCGTTCCTGCGAGAGCGGACTTGAGGTCTTCGTATTTGTCGTCCTCGGCGGTAACGGCAAGCTCCGCGCCGAATTGTCGCGCCTGCTCCGCCAGAAGGGCGATATTCCCGGCGCCGGTCAAAGCCACGATCTCGAATTGGCCCCTGCCGCCCAGTTGACGGACCACATCCAGCGTATTGGAGCCGATCGAACCCGTCGAACCCAAGATCGTCAGCTTGCGGGGCATTTCACTGGCATTCGTCATTTTCAGTCCGTCGGTCCGTTGCTGGTCGCAATTCTTCGGGCGTGCCGTTCTCCCGAAGGTACTGCACGTTTTCGGGCTATATGCTTTAGCCTCTACCCGCGAAAACAAGCCATAACAAGGACAAAGCCAGCCTATTGTTTTTGCGGATGGCAAAGCCATATGCAAGAAAAACGATGAGAGGATATTGATGCGGCGTTTTCTCGTTTCCAGCGGATGGATTTTTGCGGCGAGCCTTGTGCTGGTTGCGGCCTTTATCCCTTTTGATCCGCGCCTCTCGGAAAGCGCGCAGGCGTTGCCCGGTGCAGTGGTATCCTTTAATCGTGCGATTACCGATTTCGGAACTTTCCGCTGGATGCTTTATTCCACCGGCGCGCTGGCCATTCTCGCCTATGTCGCGGCGCGGGTTCTCAGCGCGCAGACCTATCATGGCCGGTTGCGGACAGCGTGGCGGCTTCTCTCCTATTTCTTTCTGACAATCGGGACCGCGAGCATTCTCGTTCATACGCTAAAGTTCCTGATCGGCCGGGCGCGACCGGAGCTCCTTCTGGAAATGGGGGCGTATAGCCTCACACCCTTCACCGGAGACAATCTTTATGAAAGCTTTCCCTCCGGCCATTCCACGGCTGCCGGGGCGTTTTTCGGTGTCTTTGCCATGCTTATGCCGCGCTTTCGCTGGGCGTTTCTTCTGCTTGCCCTTGTGATTGGCGTCTCACGTGTCATTGTCGGCGCGCATTATCCGAGCGATGTGGCGGCCGGGCTGCTGCTCGGCATGTGGACGGCCATGGCCTTCGCCTTTATCTTCGCCAGGTCCGACATGTTGTTCCGGTTCGACGCACAGGGGTGGCCGCAACCGAAAAACGTGGCCTTACCTGCGCAAAAGACTTGATGGTGGTGGGGGATCGTATGGTTGCCGGGGGCCTTGACGCCGAAATGCCAGAGCGGAAGCGGATCATCACAAGGGTTGCTATTGCCGGCGCTGGCCCTGCCGGGCTTATGCTCGGGCTCCTTCTTGCGAGAGCAGGTATCGATGTCACCATCGTTGAAAAGCATGGCGATTTCCTGCGTGATTTTCGGGGCGATACCATTCATCCTTCCACTCTTGATATTGTCGAGCAGCTAGGCTTCATTCGGGAGTTTCTGGCGCTGCCGCATACGAGAGCGCAGAAACTTCATGCCGAGATTGCGGGTCAGACGGTCACCATCGCCGATTTTTCCCGACTGCCTGCGAGAAACCGTTTCATCGCCTTCATGCCGCAATGGGATTTCCTAAGCTTTCTTGCCGGCAAGGCAGGGCAATATGAGAATTTCACGCTGCTTATGAATGCAGGTGTCTCGGGTCTGCGCGAGCGCGATGGCGTTGTTGCGGGTCTCGTGGCGGATACGCCCGACGGGCCGCTGGAGATCGATGCCGAGCTCGTGATCGGGGCGGATGGCCGCAATTCAATCGTGCGGGACAAAGCAGGTCTGTTGGTGGAAAGCTTCGGGCAGCCGACGGAGGTTCTCTGGATGAAACTATCCAGGCAGCCGGGCGATCCGGCGGAAACCATGGGGCATGCCGGCCCCCAGCAGGGTTTCGTCCTGATAGATCGCGGCGATTATTGGCAGTGCGGTTTTGTTGTCCGCCGCGGAACCTTCGCCGAGATGAAGGTTCAGGGTATCGCAGCGTTCCGCGATGCGGTGGCGAAAGTGTGCCCGCTGCCGCAGGAACGGCTTCTCGAACTTCAGACCTTTGAGGATGTGCATCTGCTGGCGGTCAGGATCGACCGGCTGAAGCGGTGGTGGAAGCCTGGCCTCATCTGCATCGGTGACGCGGCTCACGCCATGTCGCCCATTGGCGGCGTCGGTGTCAATCTTGCTATTCAGGATGCCGTTGCCGCCGCAAATATTCTCATTCCCGTTCTTGCGCGGGGCGAAAAGCCAGGCGAGCGGGAATTGATGGCCATCGAAGCGCGGCGCTCATTTCCGACAAAGGCGACACAAAAGCTGCAATTGATGATGCGCAGCAGCCGGAAGAAGGATCAGGGCGATAGCCGCAAGGCGAAAGGACCCCCCGCTTTCGTGCGCATCATTGCCCGCGTTCCGCTTCTCGCCCATCTCGCCGGCCGTTTGATCGGCCTCGGTTTCCGACGGGAGAAGTTGACCCGTTGATCCTTCGGTGGCGTGCAAGCGTCCGGTCAGGCCTCTTCGATCACCCGTGCATGTTTAAGCCCGAGAACGGCCGAGCCGATCAGTCCCGGTTCAATCCTGCAGATGGCAGGTACGACAAGCGGCCGGGCGAAGCGACGGAGAATTCGAGCTCTGACCGCTTCATCCAGTGTGGCAAGCAGTTCCCTGGAGTTTGACAGGCCGCCGCCGACCGGCACGATGGTTGCCCCGGTGACGTTTATCACCATCGCCAGCGGCGAAGCGAGAATATCGACAAGGATATCGATGGTTCTTGCGGCGTCCGGGTTGCCGCCCAGCCAGGCTGCGATGATTTCCTCGCTGGTCATGTCCTGCCGGTGGAGATGCATATGAAGCTTTTCCATGCCGCGGGCGCTGCCAATGGCATCGACACAACCCGTGAGGCCACAGCCGCATTCGAACCGAGGCAACTCGACCGGCGGGTTGCCGGCCCGCGTTGCAGCCACGGGTCCGTGGCCCCATTCGCCGGCGAAGCCACCCTCGCTGTTGATGAGCCGGCCGTCGATCACCAGACCTCCGCCGACACCGGTTCCGAGGATGACGCCAAAAACCACGCGATGGCCCCGCCCCGAACCGATCTCCGATTCGGCCATCACGAAACAGTCGGCATCGTTGGAGACGATGACAGGAAGGCCCAGCGCCTGTTCCAGTTCGTCCTTCAGCGCGCGGCCATGAATACTTGGAATATTGGCGACAGTGGCCCTGCCGGTGTCGGCATCGATGACGCCGGCAATCGACAGCGACACGCAGGCGGGTGTGCCGCCACTATTGTCGATGACGGATTTCAGGCCAGCGGCAAAGTCTTCAAAGCTGGTCTTTGGCGTCGGGATGCGCGGCACGGGACGAATATCGTCAGGAGCATAGGCAATCGCGCCCTTGATGGTGGTCCCGCCTATATCGAAACAAACGATCATGATTCAGCCTCCGGAGCGTGCTGCATCGTGGATCTTATCTCCGCCGATCCATGTCGAATGCATCTGAAGGTCAGGTGTAAGCATGACAAAATCCGCATCGAAACCAGGCAGAAGTCTGCCTTTGCCAGAAGCGCCGATTGCCTCGGCAGGATAGGCGGACGCCATTCTCAAGGCCTCTTCCAGCGGCGTGTCCAGCTTTTCGTGCATGAAGCGAATGCAGGAGAGCATATCGATATCCGCCCCCGCCAGCGTACCGTCTTCAAGCGTCAGCCGGCCGCCGTTGCGATAGACACGCCTGCCATTCAGTTCAAAACCATCATCGTCGGTGCCGATAGTCGACATGGCATCCGTGACGAGGAAGATGTGGGCCGGGCCATTCTTTGCGCGCAGCGCAATGCCCATCGCGGCCGGATCGACATGGAAACCGTCGGCGATCAATCCACAATCGAGCTTGCCGTTTGAAAGTGCCGCCCCCACGAGCCCCGGCTCGCGATGACCGAGCGGGCTCATGGCATTGAAAAGATGTGTGACCATCGAAGCACCTGCTTCGGCATAGGCAGTCGCCATGTCGAGTCCTGTGTCCGTGTGGCCGAGACTGACGACGATGCCGGCTTCTGCCAGCGCCCTGACCTGTTCCAAGGTTACATTCTCTGGGGCAACGGTCGTCATCACGAAGGGGAGTTTTGCCTTGCATCCGGTCAGCACCGCCAGATCAGGCGCTTCCATTTTGCGGATCAGTGCCGGATCATGTGTGCCCTTGCGGGTAACCGAAAGATGCGGACCCTCGAAATGCAGTCCGAGAAAACCGGGCACCCTTTCTCTTTGGGCGTCAATGCCCGCTTCGGCGGCTCGCAATGTGATATCCGGCCGGTCGGTGATGAGCGTGACCATCAGCGCCGTGGTGCCGAATTTCGCATGGGCGGAGCAGATCCGGGCTATTCCTTTCGCATCCGGCTGGTTATTGAACATCACCCCACCGCCGCCGTTGACCTGAAGGTCAATGAAGCCAGGCGTGATCAGCAATCCTGGCGCGTCGATGATCTCGGCTTCTGCCGGTGCGGACATGCGGCCACTGATGTCGCCGACACGGCCATCCACGGTCACGAGCACCCTGTCGTCGTGCCATGCGGCACCATCGAAAATGCGGGCGCCGACAAATGCCTTGATGCCGCTCATTGAGTTTCCGTCACCTTCTTCAACGCCACCGGCGCATCCGGGTTGAAGCCGCGCAGGCGCGACAATTGCTCGATGAAGCCGTAAAACGGCGCGATCAACAACAATGCATCGGTCAGCGGATGGTTGGTTTCCACGAAGGGCAGGGACTTGGCGGGGCTGCCTTTTGAGGATGTAACGAAAACATTGGCGCCCTTGCGGGAGAGATTTGCGGCAATTTCCGTCACGGAGGTCTCGGCGCGGTCACGGGCGGCAAAGGCGATGACCGGAAATCTCGGCGCGACCAGCGAAACCGGGCCATGCATGACTTCCGCCGACGAATAGGCTTCCGCGTGCAGTTCGCAGGTTTCCTTGCATTTCAGCGCGGCTTCCGCGGCGATGGCGAGGGCAGGACCACGGCCAAGCATATAAAGCGATTCCTCACCCTTGACCGCCTCACCGATGTGGCTCCAGTCAAGGGCGACGGCCCGGGCGAAATTCTGCGGCAGGGCGCTGATCGCCTTGGCAAGCAGGTTGTCTTCCGTCCATTCGGCAAGGATCGCGAGACCGGCAACGATGGAGTTGACGAAGGATTTGGTGGCAGCCACGGCTTTTTCCGGGCCAGCCTGTATATCGATCGCGTGATCGGCGGCATCGCCAAGCGCAGATGGCAGGGTGTTGACGAGCGAGAAAGTGAGCGCGCCGCCATCGCGCGCACTTTGCGCCAAGGCGACGATATCCGGGCTCTTGCCCGATTGCGAAACGGCAATGGCCGCCGCCCGTTCCAGCCGCAGCTTCGTCTGGTAGATCGAGGCGAGCGACGGGCCGAGCGAGGCGACCGGAAGCCCGGTCTGCAGTTCGATGGCATATTTCAGGAAATGGGCGGCGTGATCGGAAGATCCACGGGCGATGGTGACGATAACGGCCGGATCACGGGCCTTCAGCTTGGCGCCGGCTTCCTGGAAGTCCGAATTGGCATTGTCGAGCAGGCGGGCGACTGCATCGGGAATCTCATCGATTTCCTGGCGCATCAGGGTTGTCATTGTTTCTGTCCTTGATCACTGGTGGTCACTCGGGGCCCATCGTCAGTTCGGCGACGAGGTCATAGGCGTCGCTGCGGTACAGCGCACGGGATATTTCCATGAGGCGCCCGCTTTCCAGATAGGCCATTCGTTGAACGGAAAGCGCTGCCGAGCCCGGCGGAACGCCAAGCAGCAGGGTTTCTTCATCGGTAAGGTTACGGGCAGAGATGCGCTGGATGGCGCGCACCGGGCGAATGCCACTTTTCTCAAGCACAAGATAGAGCGAATTTTCGACCTGTTGCGGGTCGGGCAGAATATCGCCTGGCAGGCTCGTGACTTCGAGCGCGATCGGCTGGTCATTGGCAAGGCGCAGACGGGTGAGCCGCGCCACCATGGCCGATTGTGAAAGGCCAAGCGCCATCATTTCGTCGCCGGTGGGGTGAAAGAGGCCTCTGTCCAGCCAGCGGGTGCTCGCCGTCATGCCACGCCGGCGCATGTCCTCCGTAAACGAAGTGAGCTTGGTCAGAGGCTGTTGCATGCGGGTGATCGGCTTGACGACAAAGGTACCGGAACCGTGCCGCCGGACGAGGAGGCCGTCGCGCACGAGGTCATCCACCGCCTTGCGCACCGTGACGCGGCTGACGCAGGCACTTTCCGCAATGTCGCGCTCTGGCGGCAAGGCATCACCATGTTTCAGGCGGCCACCATTGATGGCGTCTTCAATCGTCTGGCGCAGCTTTAGGTAAAGCGGGCCGCCACCCGATTGCAGATCCTCCAGATTAAGCGCTGCCCCGTTCATCCATAACCTCTGTTACAATACGATATGGCTGCTTCTGGCTATACCACACAAGTCGCGATCAGCAATACCAAAATAGAACCATTGGCGAACTTGTATTATTAATCGGAGCTTTTTTCGTTCTAATGCCTCAATTTAAGGCCTTATGATCGAAATTTCCGCATTAACCAAAAAAATTTTCTGAGCATTGTAATTGCTCTAGACGATTGGCATTTTTTTGGTATTGTTTTGGCATCGGTTGCCGGTGAATAGCTGTTGCGCGTCCTGCTGGCCTGGAAGAATCGGTTTCATATCCGCGACTTGCCAGAGTAAATCGAATTTTGCTTGACCGTTTTGAAAACTAATTTCATCATGGTTGGAAATTATCGCAGATAACTGAATAGCCAGCGGAGAATTGGCTGAATCTGCGAAAATTATTTACGAATGAGCAGGGAACAAAGTTCATGAAGGTGGGAATTATCGGACTCGGATTCCGTCTCGGTTATCTGGGCTACGTTTTTCATGAGATCGACAAGGATTTCGAGATCGTCGGTTATGTCGATCCGGCGCCGGCGGGCTTGCCGGGTCTCAAGGAAAAGGGGATCTCGGCCGGCAAGGCTTACGACAGCCCCGAGGCCTTGATCGCCAATGAAAAATTCGATCTCCTGATGATCGGTTCGCCGAACCACATGCATCTCGACCATATCCGCATCGGTCTTGAGGCGGGTTGCACCATCTTCTCCGAAAAGCCGATCGTCGTCAGCATCGAGGAAAGCCTCGAACTTGCCCGGCTCCTCAACAAGCATGGTCACGAGCGGTTGCTGGTGGGTCTCGTTCTGCGATATTCGCCGCTTTACCGCGATCTGCGCGCCGCACAGGCTGAAGGTAAGCTTGGCGATGTCGTTTCCATCGAGGCTTCCGAGCATATTCCGCCCTATCACGGCGCATTCTTCATGCGCGACTGGCGGCGTTATGAGCACTATTCCGGCTCCTTCATGCTCGAAAAATGCTGCCACGATCTCGATCTCTACAATGGTGTTGTCGGCGCGCGACCCCGTTTCGTATCGAGCTTTGGCGGGCGCAAAAGCTTCACGCCGGCCAATGCGCCGCAGAATGATGGCATCAACGACATGGAGGTTTACCATCGCAAGCCGAGCGGCTGGATGGGATCCGACAAGGTTTTCGACAGTGACGGCGATATCATCGATTACCAGACGGCGATCGTCGAATATGAAAATGGCGCTTCGCTCGCTTTCCATACCAATCTCAACGTTCCCGATGATTTCCGCCGTTTCTGCGTCATCGGCGCCAAGGGCATGGCGGAGGGCGATTTCGTGCGCGGTTTTCTCAACGTGCACAATGCCCGCACCAATGAAAAGACCCTGGCCAAGACCTATTCGGCGGCAACCACGCTCTCGCAGCATTATGGTGCGGACGAGCAGATGGCGGAGGACGTCATCGCCCATGTCGTAGAGGGCGCGCCGCTTCCGGTTTCCGCACTCGACGCAATTGAGGCCGGTATTCTGGCGCTTGCGATGGATGAAGCGCGTCATGGCCGCAAGGTGGTCGATCTGAAGCCGGTTTGGGAGGCATATGATCTGGCCCTGCATGGGCAGCCGAAATCCCCCGCCGTGAAAACGGCTTGAGGGGCGGCGCGATGGAAGCGAAACGCAGCGCTGTCGTCTTTGCCTGGCTCCTTCTTTTGCCGGCGCTTTTATACATCACGGTTATCGTTGCTTATCCGCTTGTCGATACCTTCATCCTGTCCTTTACCGATGCGTCGCTCAGGAAAACGACAAATTGGGTCGGCTTCATCAATTACGAGAAGATCTTCAACGCTACTTTTGCCGATGTCATCACGCGGACCTTTATCTGGACGTTCTTTTCCGTCTCGATAAAGATGATCATCGGCACCTTTGGTGCAGTGCTGCTGAACTCCGCCGTTCCCGGCCGGGCGCTGTTTCGCATCCTGACAATGCCGCCGTGGATCGTGCCGATGGCTATCGGCATCTTCATGTGGGGCTGGATGTATAACGGCCAGTTCGGCATGATTTCCGGCGTGCTGCAGAACCTCGGTCTGGTGGATGGTCCGGTCGCATTCCTCGCCTATGGCAGAACGGCATTCTGGGCAACGATCGTCACTGACGTCTGGATCGGCGTGCCGATGGTGACGCTCTATCTGCTGGCGGCCATCCAGGCCATTCCGCAGGATCTCTACGAGGCCGCATGGACAGACGGGGCAAGCCGCCTCTACCGCTTCCGCCGCATCACGCTGCCGCTGATGCTGCCCGCGATGATTACCATGTCGATGATCTCGTTGATTTCGACCTTTAATTCCTTCGATATCATCTGGATCCTGACGCAGGGCGGACCGACCGGCCAGACCACGACCATGATCATCGACACGTACAAGACGGCGATCGGCTCTTACAAATATGGTGAAGGTGCCGCGCGCGCCGTGCTGATCTGCATCTTCCTGTCGATCTTCACCTATTTCTACTTCCGCATTACCAGCCGCATCTCGCAGGAGGCCAGCCGATGACCGACAAGAATGCGATGATCAACCGCTACAGGTGGTATGAAATTGTCGGGATTTATTGCGGTATCGCCGTGTTCCTGACCTTCGTGCTGGCGCCCTTCGTCGAAGGATTCCTGGTTTCGCTGAAACCGCTCAGCCTGCTGTTTTCCTCGCCTTACAAGTTCTGGCCGACAAACGGTTCCTTCGAGGCCTACCGTACCATGTGGGTCAGCGTTCCGGGCTTTGCCCGCTACGTCTTCAACTCGTTCTTCATTTCGACGATCTCCACGATCATCGTTCTGCTTCTGGTGGTTCCGGCGTCATATGCCTTCGCCCGGTTCCAGTTTCGCGGCCGCGGGCAATTGCTCGGTGCATTTCTGGCGATCAACATGTTCTCCGGCGCCGTGCTCCTGATCCCGCTTTACCGGCTGATGCGCAATATGGGTGTGCTGAATACTTATCTGGCGATGATCATTCCCGGAGCCGCTTTCCTGATCCCGACCGCGATCTGGCTTTTGCGCACCTATATGCTGCGTATCCCGCGGGAACTGGAAGAGGCGGCCTATGTGGATGGCGCAAGCTACTTTTACACCTTCCGTCGGGTGATCCTGCCGCTTGCGATGCCGGGTATCGCCGTGGTCTCCATCACAACCTTCATCGGCGCTTATGCGCAGCAGTTCATCTTCGCGCTCACTTTCAATTCCAAGACCGAATATATGCCGCTGCCCATCGGCCTCTTCGCCTATTTCGGTCGTCAGGAAGTCATCTGGAATGAGTTGATGGCGGCCAGCTTCGTCGGCATTGCGCCGGCCATGGTCGTGATCTTCTTCATGCAACGATATCTCGTCAGCGGGCTGACCGCCGGCGCGGTGAAATAAACAACAACCGGAACGACCACCAAAACGGGAGACTACCTATGGCACTGAAACATTACGGATTGGCGCTCTGCGCTTTCGCATTTGCCGGTTCCACTGCCCTTACCACGGTGACGGCGCACGCGGCCGACAAGGAGATCAGCTGGATCTATTGCGGCGACAAGATGGACCCGATCCACGAAAAATACATCAAGGAATGGGAAGGCAAGAACGAGGGCTGGAAGGTTGTGCCCGAGGTCGTCGGCTGGGCGCAGTGCCAGGACAAGGCGACAACGCTTGCCGCCGCCGGCACGCCCGTCGCCATGGCCTATGTCGGTTCGCGCACGCTGAAGCAGTTCGCGCAGAACGATCTGATCGTTCCGGTGCCGATGACCGAAGACGAAAAGAAGAGCTATTACCCCAACATCGTCGACACGGTGACGTTCGAGGACACGCAGTGGGGCGTTCCCGTCGCATTCTCGACCAAGGCGCTCTACTGGAACAAGGACCTGTTCAAGCAGGCTGGTCTCGATCCCGAAGTGCCGCCGAAGACATGGGCTGAAGAAATAGCTTTCGCCAAGCAGATCAAGGAAAAGACGGGTATTGCCGGTTACGGCCTCCCCGCCAAGACCTTCGACAATACCATGCACCAGTTCATGCATTGGGTTTATACCAACAACGGCAAGGTGATCGACGGCGACAAGATCACGGTCGACAGCCCGCAGGTTGTCGCGGCGCTGAAGGCCTACAAGGACATCACGCCCTATTCCGTGGAAGGCCCAACGGCCTATGAGCAGAATGAAATCCGCGCCATCTTCCTCGATGGTAAGGTCGGCATGATCCAGGCCGGCTCGGGCGCCGCAACACGTCTGCAGGAAACCAAGATCAACTGGGGTATCGCGACCCTGCCGCTCGGCCCGGAAGCCAAGGGTCCCGGCACGCTGCTCATCACCGACAGCCTGGCGATCTTCAAGGGAACCGGGGTTGAAGAAAAGGCGACGGAATTTGCGAAGTTCATCACGTCGCCCGGCCCCCAGGGCGAATATGAGCTGCAGGGCGGCGCGGGCCTCACCCCGCTGCGTCCGTCTGCCAAGGTAGACGAATTCGTTGCGAAGGATCCCTTCTGGAAGCCGCTGATCGACGGTATCGCCTATGGTGGGCCGGAGCCGCTCTTCACGGACTACAAGGGTTTCCAGGACGTGATGATCGAGATGGTTCAGTCTGTCGTTACCGGCAAGGCAACGCCGGAAGATGCGGCAAAGAAGGCTTCTGGCGCTCTCGAGCAATATAAATAATCCGATTGCGACGGTTGCGGGCGTAATGCCCGCAACCGGTCCGTTTCGCCGTGAGATTGGTCGCCGCCCCCTGTGGCTGCTCTTTCTCGTGTTTTTCAACGGTTCCGGTCTGACGCGGTTTCCGCATCATTGTCCGGAACGTCTCTGAATGCGGCCAGATTTCGGCCGCTGACGGGAGAGGCAAGTCTTGGGTCAGCTTTATCTCAACAACGTCCGCAAGAACTATGGACATTTCGAAGTCATCAAGGGCGTTCAGCTCGACATCAGGGATGGCGAGTTCGTCGTTTTTGTCGGCCCCTCGGGATGCGGCAAATCCACTTTGCTGCGCATGATCGCCGGCCTTGAGGATATTTCCGGCGGCGACGTCGTCATCAACGGCGTGAAGGTCAATGAACTGCCGCCGGTCAAGCGTGGTATCGCCATGGTCTTCCAGTCCTATGCGCTCTATCCGCATATGACTGTTTTCGAAAACATCGCTTTTCCTTTGCGCGTCGAAAAGATGGAAGAGGGCAAGATCAAGGACAAGGTGGAGAGCGTTGCGAAGATTCTTCAGCTCGACCAGCGCCTGCAGCAGCGCCCCGGCATGTTGTCCGGCGGACAGCGCCAGCGCGTTGCCATCGGCCGCGCCATCGTTCGTGAACCGAAGATATTCCTGTTCGACGAACCGCTTTCCAATCTTGATGCCGCCCTTCGCGCCGAT
The DNA here is from genome assembly GCF_017357485.1 of Rhizobium sp. ZX09. Lineage (NCBI taxonomy): Bacteria > Pseudomonadati > Pseudomonadota > Alphaproteobacteria > Hyphomicrobiales > Rhizobiaceae > Rhizobium > Rhizobium sp. ZX09. Next base: position 2,421,303 of record NZ_CP031363.1, on the reverse strand, counting down.
ATGCGCATCGAGCTCACTAATCTTCACAAGACGCTCAAGGCAACGATGATCTATGTCACACACGATCAGGTGGAGGCCATGACCATGGCGGACCGCATCGTTGTGCTGAATGCCGGCGAAATCGCCCAAGTGGGCGCGCCGCTCGAACTTTATCACAAGCCGGCGAACCTGTTCGTCGCGGGGTTCATCGGTAATCCGAAAATGAACTTCCTGAAGGTCACCTGCAAATCCGTCGGTCCCGAGGGTGTAACGGTGGCTTATGAGGGCCAGACGATCACCGTGCCGGTGGAACCTCGCGCTGCTCTGGAAGGCGCGCAGCTAACGCTTGGCATTCGCCCCGAACATACCGGCCTCGAGCCGGCGGACCTCAACATCAAGGTGGCTCCCAGTGTCATCGAGCGGCTCGGTGTGAACACGATCGCCTATGGCGTCGCGCCGACAGGTGAAAATTATTGCGCGCTGCTTTCCGGCTCCGCACCCGTTGTGGTGGACGAGCCCATCGTCACCGGCATCAAGGCATCGGATTGTCACCTGTTCGACGAAAGCGGCATTGCTCTCGAGCGGCGCGTCGATCTTTCCGTCCTCAAGCTGATACAATAACGGCTGGGAGTCGGGCCATGCACTCTGTCCTAACGCGCCCGGCTTTTCCTGATGCGATCGGTGTCCGGCGATTTTTGCCCGTCACCGGGCGAAAAAATAACGCCGGGCTTTTGGCCCGGCGTTCACTGAACTCCAGCATCTCCGTTGGATCACGGCATGGGGTTGGGCATGTAGCCGGTAAAGCCGCTGATCTTCCAGCGTCCTTCATGCAGCCGGCAGTAATAAAGCGTCTGCCACTTCATGACGTCGAAACCGCCATCGGCCCTGCGAATTCCGCCGTCGAATTTCTTGCGAACCAGCGCGGTTTCGCCTTCCACTTCGATTTCCTCAAGCGTGGTGGTGGTGAAGATCGCATGGCGTGGGTCTTCAGCAAATTGCTGGGTTTGGAAATCCTTCGCCTGCCGCAGCCATTCGTCGCGATAGGCGGCAAGGGAGGGGAAAGACAGGCGCCAGTTGTCAGGATTTGCATCCCGACTGGCATTGATGCCGAGGAAGCCGTCTTCAACGAAATCATCCGCTACCCTGGACCAGTCGGCTGCAAGGAAAGCGTCGATGTCTCGCGTTACCAGCATGTCCCATATGGAATGGCGGGCGCTGTCGGTTTCGGCGAAGGGGTTCTGGAAGGGATCGCGCATGATTCTGGTCCGTTGTTGAAATTATTTTCAGGAATTAGAAATTTCTCTGGTGATTATTGTTGGCATATGCTCATCTTCCAATCAACACAGAAAACTGTTTTCATATTGAGGATGTCAGGCGTGTCTTCGGGAGGACGGAACAACGGCGGTTCCCGGCTTTATTCGGTTGACGGGCGGCCTGGATTAGGGTGCATCGGAAACGGGGCCAAGCCTTAAGTTTTGGCGGAACGGAGACCGGTGAGCATGGATATTTTCGCAAGAATACAGGAAGACAGGGGACAATTCTCGCAATCGGAGCGGCGGATTGCCGATATTCTGGTTTCGGATTTCGAATTCGCCGTCAATGCGTCGATCATTGAACTTGCCGCCCGCGCCGAAGTGTCTCCGCCGACGGTGACGCGGTTCTGCCGCCGGCTGGGCTGCCAGAGCTTTTCGGATTTCAAGGTCAGTCTCGCCAAGACGGCTTATGTCGGTATCCGGTACCTCACCTCCGAACCGTCCAGCACCGGCCCCTCGGACGTTGCGGAAGAGGTGCTTGCCAAGGCTCAGGAAGCACTTTTCCTGTTGCACAGGACGCTCGATCCTGCCCTTGCCGATGAAGCGGCGATCAAGATCGCCAATAGCGGCATGATCTATGCCTTCGGCGCGGGCGGCAATTCCTCAATGATCGCTTCGGAAATCCAGAACCGGCTTTTTCGCCTGGGTTTGCGTGTCTCCACCAGCGCCGATCACAGCATGCAGCTGATGATGACCGCCGCGGCCCGAAAGGAGGACGTGATTATCGGCTCCTCCTTTTCCGGCCGCAACATGGAGCTGGTGAAGTGTTTCAGGCTGGCTCGCGACATGGGGGTTACCACCATCGCGCTTACCCAGAGCGACACGCCGCTTGCCGCGGCCGCGGATATGGTGGTGGGTGTCAACGTGCCCGAGGGAAACAATATCTTCCGCCCGACTTCATCGCGCTACGCCTATCTGGCCGCCGTCGATGTTCTGGCGACGCTTGCTGCTTATCACCACCGGCAAAGATCGATGGTGACGTTGCGTCACATCAAGCAGCAGCTCGTGGAGCATCGCGATTCGGATGACAAGCAATTGCTCGGCGACTGAAGGTGGGATGATGAAAACGTGGGCTGCTCGGCCCGAGACCCGCAACAGGGTCATGAAACTTCAAGGGAGTTGCAGGAGATGAAGGACAGGAAAGACCAGCTCGCCATCGTGACCGGCGCGGCAGGTGATATCGGGCGGGCGATTGCCGCGGCGCTTTCTGAAAGCCATGCGAAGGTGGTGCTGGTTGATATCGATGCTGAAGCCCTTTCCAGCGCGCTTTCTCTGCTTTCCGGATCCGGGTTCGTTGCAAAAACCTGCGATGTCACCGATCCTGCAGATCTTTCGAGGCTGGCGGCTGACGTCGCGGAGCTGGGCGATGTGGCGACACTCGTCAACAATGCCGGTGCCGCGAGGGCTGTCAGTCTGCACGACACGACCGCCGAAATATGGCGGCAAGACAATGCCCTTAATCTCGAAGCACCGTTTCTCTGCTTTCGGGCTTTTGAAGACTCGCTGAAGCGGACACAGGGTTCCGTCGTCAATATTACGTCGGTCAACGGCATGTCGGTTTTTGGCCATCCAGCCTATAGCGCGGCGAAGGCCGGATTGATCCACCTGACGAAACTCATCGCCGTCGAATACGGGAAATTCGGTATCCGTTCCAACGCTGTCGCGCCGGGCACCGTGCGCACTCAGGCGTGGGAAGTGCGGGCCGCTGCCAATCCCCAGGTCTTCGAGGAGGCGAAGCGCTGGTATCCGCTGCAGCGCATCGTGAAACCCGAAGACGTGGCGAACGCGGTCGCCTTTCTGGCGGGACCGCAGGCGGCGGCCATCAGCGGCGTGTGCCTGCCGGTCGATTGCGGTCTCACGGCGGGGCAGGCGCCGCTGGCCCGCACTTTCTCGCAATCCGAACACTACTGACCGAGCCCTCTCATAGGGTCAAATGCGCAATAAAAGGGGAGCATCATGGCGCTCGCAAACTATCGTCTGGAAAATTCATGGCATCCACTGGCGGAATCCGCATCCGGGGGCTTCACCTTCACGCTGATCAATCTTTCCCGAGAGCCGCTGAGGGATTTCCGCATCGTTTACACGTCGTTGACGCGGACGGTAGACAAGCCGGTTTGCGGCAATGCGGTTTATCTGCGCCGTAACGCCAATTTCCATGAATTCGCGCCGCCTGCCGGTTTCGTGCTGGAACCCGGCAAATCCTGGCGCTTCACCGTCGATGGGTTGCTGAGGCCCGCCCGGCATCGCACGGATGGTGCAAAATCCGCCTATATCAGCCTTGCCGACGGCACGCATCGCGCCGTTGATGTTGGGGACCTGATGTTGGACGGGCGTCACAGCGAGCCGGCGCCGGTGCTGCTTCCGGAAGGCAAGCTTGTTCTGCCTTTTGCCATCCAGCCCTGGCCTGCCGAAATCGATGCCGAACCCGGCGACGGCTTTCCCGTCGCGCTTTTCCCGGCGGAAGGTGCCAAGGCCGAGGAAGTACTTGCGGTGGAGACCGTGCTTTCGCTGTTCCGCAGGCTATTTGCCGTCGGGCACGCACCCTTCAGCCTCGCCCCTGTCCATGAGGGAAAGGCCCTGCACTTCAAACAGCATAGCGGACTGGAGGCGGAAGGTTATCGCCTTTCCTTTTCCTCTGACTTTGTTGTCGTGGAATACTCGGCCGCTGCCGGGCTGCAGTATGGCCTGACGGTTCTGGCGCAATTGCTGCATGGCGCACGTCTCGATCCGAGGTTCCGTTTTCCCGCGTCCGGCACTATCAGCGATGCGCCGCGTTATAGCTGGCGGGGCTGCCACCTGGATGTCTCGCGGCAATTTTATCCGACGCAGGATGTCGTGCGGCTCATCGATATTCTTGCATGGCTGCGCATGAACCGCTTCCACTGGCATCTGACGGATGACGAGGCGTGGCGTCTTGAAATCAAGGCTTATCCGTTATTGACCACGGTCGGCGCCACACGCGGCCCGGATGCGCCGCTTCTGCCGCAGCTTGGCAACGGCGCGGAACCGGTCTCCGGTTATTATACCCAGGACGATGTGCGCATGGTCGTTGCCCATGCGGCGGCGCTGAATGTGGAAATCGTGCCGGAAGTCGATATTCCCGGCCATAGTACGGCTGCCCTCGTCGCCTATCCGGAACTGACGGACGGGCAGGAAGCCCCTGACAGCTATCGCTCCGTGCAGGGATATCCTAACAACGCGCTCAATCCCGCCATCGAACTCACTTACGAATTCCTCGGCAAGGTTTTCGACGAGATGGTGGAGCTGTTCCCGTCTCGGCTCATCCACATCGGCGGCGATGAGGTTGCGGACGGATCCTGGCTCGCCTCGCCACTCGCCAAGGCGCTGATGGAAAAGGAGGGACTGGATGGTACTTTCGGTATCCAGTCCCATTTCATGAAACGCATTCAGGCCATGTTGCACGAGCGCGGCCGTCAGCTGGCCGGCTGGGACGAGGTTTCGCACGGCGGCGGCGTCGACCCCGCGGGAACATTGCTGATGGCGTGGCAGAAGCCGGAGGTCGGCCTTGAACTCGCAAGGCAGGGTTACGATGTGGTGATGACCCCGGGGCAGGCCTATTATCTCGACATGGTTCAAGACGAAGCCTGGCAGGAGCCGGGTGCCAGCTGGGCCGGCACCGTTCCGCCTTCCCACACCTACTCTTATGAGGCGATCGGTGATTTTCCAGAGGAGTTGAAGGAGAGGATGAAGGGCGTTCAGGCCTGCATCTGGTCAGAACATTTCCTCAACCGCGCCTATTTCAACCATCTGGTCTTCCCGCGGCTACCGGCCATTGCCGAGGCGGCCTGGACACCGAAGGCGCAGAAGGATTGGTTGCGTTTTGCGGCCATCGTTCCCTTTAGTCCAGTGTATTAAGGGGAAGGTGACATGCGTATTGCCGTTGGTGGAATCCATACCGAGTGCAGCACCTACTCGCCGGTGTTGATGGGACAGGAGGATTTTCGCGTCTTTCGCGGCGCGGAGTTGCTGGAGGCCGAATATTTCAACTTTCTCGCCGAAGGCGGAGCGGAGGTGCTGCCGCTTCTGCACGCCCGGGCGGTGCCGGGCGGTCCGGTGTCGCGCCCGGCCTACGACGCTTTCAAGCGGGAATTCCTCGAGCGTCTGAAAGCCTCATTGCCCTTGGACGGACTTTATCTCGCCATGCATGGCGCAATGAATGTTGAAGGCATGGACGATGCGGAGGGCGACTGGATTTCAAGCGCCCGCACCGTGGTCGGACCGGATGTCGTCATCTCCGCGAGCTACGACCTGCACGGCAATGTCAGCCAGACGATCATCGATCAACTCGACATATTTGCCGGCTATCGAACTGCGCCGCATATCGATGTGCGGGAGACGATGGTGCGCGCCTGGACGATGTTGATCAGGGCCCTGGAGACAGGGACAAGACCCGGCATCGCATGGGCGAAAATCCCCGTCCTGCTGCCAGGCGAGAAGACTTCCACAGAAGACGAGCCGGCCAGGAGCCTTTATGCTTTCCTTCCTGATCATGACGCCCGCCCTGGCATCTGGGATGCGAATTTCATGATCGGCTACGTCTGGGCGGATGAACCGAGAGCGACCGCTTGCGCCGTGGTGACGGGAACGGATAAAGCGGCCGCACAGGCAATTGCGGCCGAGATCGCGCAATCCTACTGGGACGCCCGGCAGGATTTTCATTTCGGTCCTGTGACGGAGCCGCTCGCGAAAATTCTGGATATTGCGGAAACGACGACCACCCGGCCGATCATTCTGGCGGACTCGGGCGATAACCCCACTGGCGGCGGGGTGGGCGATCGCGCCGATGTTCTGGCGGCGCTGCTTGCGCGTGACTGGCAGGGGGCATTGCTGGGCGGCATTACCGACAGGCCTGCGGTCGAAGCCTGTTTTGCGGCGGGCGAAGGCGCGATCCTTTCCCTGAAGATCGGCGGAAGTCTTGATCCGAAGAGCCCGTCCGTCACCGTTGAAGCCGAGGTTGTGACACTGGACGATCCCGGTGCGGCGGATCAACGACAGGCTGTGATCGTCATCGGCGGAATCACGGTCATTCTGGCCGCCCGTCGCCGGCCCTATCACATGATTTCGGATTTTACCCGTCTTGGCTTCGATCCGAAGGACGTGCGGCTTCTGGTCGTGAAATCCGGTTATCTGTCGCCGGAGCTTGCGCCAATCGCCAATCCCAACCTCATGGCGTTGACGGAGGGGGTAATCAATCAGGATATTGAAAATCTTCCCAATCGCCGTCGGGAGGGCGATTTTTATCCCTGGAAGCCGCACTTCGATTATATCCCGAATCCTGCCCTTTCGGTCCGCTGGCGATGACAGCGGTCCGGTAGCTTCAATCCAGCGATCCGGCTTTGCCGGATCATCTCAGGCGAACATCCATGCCGTCGGCTCTTTCCATCGTCATCAACAATCCGTCGATCCGCATCGGGGCGCTCGCCATCCTATTCTTCGGATTTTCGAATGCGGCGACCGCGCCCTATCAGGCGGTGATCGGCATTCGCGAAATCGGGCTCAGCAACACCGTCTATTCGCTGCTGATGCTGTTTGCCGCCGTCATCAATGTCAGCGCCAGCGTACTTATGGGCATCGTCGCTGACAGGCTGGGTGAATATCGCAAGCCAATGCTCTATATCGCGCTTTTCGGTGTCAGCGGCTACCTGCTGGTGTATCTCGCCGGTAATGCCACTGCCTTTGTGGCCTCCAAACTCGTGCTTTTGCCAATTTTCGGCGCGATGAATTCGCTGATCTTTGCGCATGTGCGCGCCGACGCCCGCAATCTTTCGACGGGCGAGATGATCGCGGTGAATTCCATCATGCGGGCGACGATCTCCCTTTCCTGGGTGCTGGTGCCGGGGCTCGTGGGGGTATTTCTGGTGAATTCCGGAAACATGCTGACCGCGTTTTTGTTCTCGGGCATCTGCGCGCTCGTCTGTTTTCTGCTGGTGGCCTTCTGCCTGCCGCGCGCCGCCACGCCCGCCTCGGCCAATACCGAAGCGCGTTTTGGCCTGCGCGCCTCGCTTGGTGAAATCGGATCGCGTCGGGTGCTGCTTCGGATCGTCGCCATCGCATTGATCTGCTCGATGCTGCATTTGAACGATTCCGTGCGCTCCCTCATCATTACCGGCCAAGCCAAGGGTACGGTGGCCGATATCGGCATCGTCGCCGGTATCGTCGCCGCGCTGGAAATCGTTTTCATCTTGCTGTGGGGCTGGATAGAAAAGAAGGTGCCCCAGACCCTGACGCTTGCCGCGGGCGCACTGCTTTACGCTGTTTACCTGATCCTGCAGGGGCTCGCATCGGCGCCGTGGCATATCTATGCCCAGACCGTCATCAGCGCACTGGGGGCGGCCGCGATCATCAGCATACCCATCACCTACCTGCAGGAACTGATCGCGGACCGGCCGGGCCTCGGCAGTTCGCTGATCGCCGTCAATATTTTTCTTGGAGCGGGTCTGGGCGCCCTGATTTTTGCCCTTGGCACGCTCGTCTCCAATTATTCGGGAACGTCGATCCTCGGGGCGATCGTCGGGATTGGCGGGGTTTATATGCTCTACGCCCTTGATGGGATCGGTCGCCGCAGGTAACCGCCATCGAATGAAAGAGGCTATGATGATTCTCGAGATTTGCGTGGACGATGTGGCCGGCTTGGAAGCCGCAGTGAGAGGCGGGGCGGACCGTATCGAACTTTGCGCGGCACTGTCCGGCGGCGGGGTCACCCCGTCTGTCGGCTTTATGCACCGCGCTGCGGCTTATGGGTTGCCCGTCAGCGTGATGATCAGGCCACGCGCCGGCGATTTCGTTTTCACGCGTGATGAAGCGGATGTGATGAAACGCGATATAGATGCGGCGCGCGCCGCGGGCCTTTCCGGCGTGGTGCTCGGTGCATCGCGCGAGGACGGCTCCCTCGATCTCCCGCTGCTCGAAGAGCTGCGTCGTCATGCCAACGGTCTGGATGTGACGCTTCACCGGGCTTTCGATGTCGTTCCCGCCATGGATGAAGCCCTCGAGGCCGCCGTTGCGCTGGGCTTTTCCAGAATTCTCACTTCCGGCGGCGCACGTTCAGCGCTGGAAGGGGTGGAGACTCTGGCCCGCTTGTCGGAGGTCGCTGCCGGGCGGATCGCGATCATGCCGGGTGCCGGCGTGCGTCCGCAAAGCGTGCAGACGCTGCTTGACCGGCTTCCAATCACCGAAATCCACGCATCCTGTTCCGCCGTTCCTCATTATGATCCGGAAAGCCGCCTGGCGAAGCTCGGTTTCACCGGGGCGGGGCGCAAAGTCACGGATGAGGCAGCGGTGCGTGAACTAAAGGCGATCCTTACCGCTCATCATAAAGCCGATGCAGCGTCCTAGCCGTCCCGGCGGCGCCATCGAGATTGAGGTGGACCGTACCGGGTGGCGGCAGGACGAGTGCCGCCTTGATCGCTTCGGCCATGGAGGCTGGCGAAATATCTTTCTCTTCCAGCACATGGGCAAGCCCAAGCCCGGCCAGCCGCTCCGCACGGGCGCTCTGTTCGGTTTCACCGCCGGCCGCGAAAGGGATGAGGAGCGAACGGCGTTTTGCCTGAAGAATATCGCAGACGGTGTTGTAGCCGGCCTGTGATACCGAAAGGCGCGCGCCGGCGAGCAAGCTCGCGAAATCCTTGCGGAAGCGGAAAACGGAGATATTTTCCGGTGCCGCAGCCAATATCGCATCGAAATCCGCCTGTGGCATATTGGGACCGGTGACGAGACACCAGCTCTTGATACTGTCCAGCAGCGGCGCGGCCTCAAGGGCGGCCCGGACAAGGGCCGCACCGACAGCGCCGCCGCCGGCGGAGACCACAATATCGAATTTCTCGACCGGTTCCGGCGGTGGAAGCGGGGCCACTAGGCCGGTATAGACAATACGCTGACGTATCTCGCTGGCGAGGGGAAAGGTATCTTCCAGCCGGGTGAAATCCGGGTCGCCGTGCACGAGCACGGCGTCGAAATGTTTCTTTACGAGCGAGACGGTTTCTTCATCCCGGCCCGGCTTGGTTTTTTCCTGCAAAATATCTCGCAGTGACGCCATGACGAGCGGGCGCGGTTCGCTATCCTCGATCTCATCGAGAAGCGGAAGCAGTTCGAACCGCACCTGCCTGCGGCCGAAGGGAAAAGCCTCAATGATGACGATATCGGGTTTGGCGCCATGATAGGCACCGATCAGCATATCGGTCCTGAGCCTCTTGAAGTCGTCATCGACCGGTTTGCCGGCACTGTCGACCAGGCCGGCAAAACTGCCATCGCTGACGGCAATCGGCGGCAATTCGACATGACGGATGCCTTCACCCGGAAATCCCGGGACAGGCGTTCCGCCCGTCACCAGAACCACGTTGAAGCCATCCGCCTGAAGGGCATTGGCGATGCGGCTGGCGCGGGCTATATGGCCGATGCCAAGAAGATGCTGGACATAAAAGAAAACACAGGGCCGCTTTTCCATCTCGGTCATGGTGTCTTTTCCCATTCGGTCTCGAAGAGCGTCTTCAGTTCGGCAATGCTGGTGCGATGATCGAAGGCGGTGCGCACGCGGTTTTCGGCGGCGTTGCCAAGACGCAGGCGCAATTGCGGATCGGTAATAGCCAAGCGCAGGGCATCTGCGAAGGCCGCGGGATTTTCCGGCTCTGTGAGCAGGCCGTTTTCACCACTGACGAAGAACTCCGGAATGCCCGATATGTTGGTGGAGATGCAGGTCATCGCCTGGCTTGCAGCCTCGACCAGCACATTGGGAAGACCGTCGCGGTCGCCATCGCTGGTGATGCGGCAGGCAAGGGCAAAGAGGTCCGCTTGCCGGTAATTCTCCAGCACCTGCTTCTGGTCCATGGCTCCCGTCCAGACGACCCTATCGGAGACGCCAAGTTCGTCCGCGAGTTTTTTCAGCGCAGCCAATTCGTCCCCGCCGCCGATATGGGTAAAGCGCCAATGGATATTGCGTGGCAGCGAGGCGAGCGCGCGCAACAGAATATCGATTCCCTTTTTCTTGACCGCACGGCCGACACTCAAAATCCTGACCGGATCCTCGGCATCTGAACCATCTCTCGCCGGCCGCGGCGTGTCGAAATGCGGGAAACGCGTGAGATCGAGGCCATGATAACTCAGATGCACGTTCTGCCTCACCCCGGAAAGGGTCTGCAGATGCCGAAAGCCGCCGGCAGTGCAGGTCACGGCCCAGCGGGCGCTTTGCAGCTTGGCGGCAAGGTCACGGTCGCTGGAGGTCCAGATGTCCTTGGCGTGGGCCGAAATCGTCCAGGGCGTGCCCGTGATGAGATGGGTATAGGCCGCGACTGAGGCGGGCGTATGAATGAAATGCACATGCAGCCACCCGGCATCCTCCGGCCATTCATTGGCCAGCACGGCCGCCTGACCGAAACGGCGAAAGCGGTTGCGGCTGAGATCATGGGGCAGGTCGCTGAGAAACTGGCGAAGCGCCTTGGTGAAGCCCGGCTTTTTGCGACATCCCCACAGGGCTTTCAGCACACGCAGAGGTTCCTCATGCAGATACTCCGGCAGGTAGGTGACGGGCGCGCTGATCTCATCATGAACGGGATGGCGTTTCTTGTCCGTTGGCCGGCGCATGGACATGAGTTCGAGCTTCAGCCCGGCCTTTTCAAGCCCCAGCAATTCCTGGGCGATAAAAGTCTCGGACAGGCGCGGATAGCCCTTGAGGAGCACCACGATTTTTTTTGCATCAGTCACGTTGCGCGCGTCTCTTCTGAACGTTGGTTGCCGAGGCCGGGTTACGCGCTGAGCGTGATCGGCGTCTTGTCGCCCTCGGGCGGCAGCCATTCGGCAATCCTGCGTGATATGTTTTCCAACCCGTCGAGCTTCAGCCCGCACGAATTGACGGATGGCGGCGCGCGGTGCGGCAGGGCTTTGAGGGCGGCCGCCATCTTGGCGGGGTTCTCGGCATCTTCCGGCAGGAGCATGTCGAAAAGACCCAGCTCCGATGCGCGGCTGGCGCGGATAAGCTGCTCCTCCCGCGGCACCGTGCGGGGCACGACGAGTGCGGGTTTGTCGAAGGACAATATTTCGCAGACGGTGTTATAGCCGCCCATGGAGACTACGGCCTGTGCGCCAGCGACGAGATCTTCCATGCGATTGTCGAATTCGATGATTTCGATGTGCGGTATATCGGCCACGCTGCTCATGAAGCGCTGGCGCTGATCCGCCGGCATATAAGGGCCGAGCACGACCAGCGCCTTGTGCGTCAGCTCCGGGTCATGTCGGTAGGCGTTGATGACGTCATCGATCAATTCACTGCCGTCGCCACCGCCGCCTGTGGTGATGAGAAGATAATCGCCTTCCGGCCGATGCGCCGCGGTCTCCGCCTGTGTCTTCGATCTCTGAAGAAAGCCCACGAAATCCATCTTGTCGCGCACCGTCTGCGGAACGTCGAGCCCCGTCAGCGGATCGTGGAAATCCGGCGGGCCATAGACCCAGACATGGTCATAGAACTGGCCGATCTTGGTCATGACGTTGTTGCGCTTCCACTCCGCCTCGAGCAGCTGCGGCGCATCCATGACATCACGCAGGCCGATGACGAGCTTGGTGCCCTGTCCCTTGAGATAAGCGAGTGTTTCCTCCACCTCGCCGCGAAGGCCCATGGGCTCCTTGTCGACGATGAAGATGTCAGGCTGAAAGCTTTCGGCGGTATGGTAGATGATGGACCGGCGCATCTTCAGCGTTTCCTGAAGATCGATATGTCTGTCCATCGAGGTGTATTCGCCGTTGCGCAGCTTGATGACGCTCGGAATTTTCACGAAATCGACGCGGGCGCGATAATCGAAGGCACCGGCAATGGTAGCCCCTGAAATGATGAGGACGTTGAGACCGCGATAATCCTCCACCAGGGCATGCGCGATGGTGCGACACCGCCGCAGATGGCCGAGACCGAAGGAATCGTGGCTGTACATGAGAATGCGCGCGTCGTTCAAACGGGAGCTCATGGGCCACACCTCTTTTTGCCTTTCACGATGAAGGCGGCTTCGGAAGGGCAGTTTATCAAGGTGTATTCCATTTTATCTGAAGGGGTCCGCAGCATCACGTAGTCCGTCACCGAAGAAATTAAAGGCCAGAATGACGAGAACGACAGGGATCGTCGGGATGAGAAGCCAGGGATATAGCGCAATGACGCTGACGCTGCGCGCCTCCGTGAGCAGAATTCCCCAACTTGTGATCGGGGGGCGCAGGCCGAGGCCCAGGAAGCTGAGCGCTGTTTCGCCAAGGATCATGCCCGGTATCGTCAGGGTGGCCGAGGCGATAAGATGGGACATGAAGCCCGGAATAAGATGTCGGCCAATGATACGCGGTGTGCCTGCTCCCATCAATTGCGCAGCCAAAACATAGTCTTCCTCGCGCAACGCCAGTAGCTTTGAACGCACGGCGCGCGCCAGCCCGGTCCAGTCCAGCATGCCGAGAATGATGGTGATGCCGAGATAAACGAGGATCGGACTCCAGGTCACCGGCATGATGGCCGCGAGCGCCAGCCATAGCGGAATGCTGGGAATGGATTGCAGGACCTCGATGATGCGCTGGACAATCAGGTCAAACGTGCCGCCGCGATATCCCGCCAGGCCACCGATCACAATGCCGAGAACGAAGCTCATGGCGACGCCGAGGAGGCCGATGGTCAGTGAAATGCGCGCGCCGTAGATGATACGGGACAGCACGTCACGCCCGAGGCGGTCGGTGCCGAGAAGGAACAGTTCACCGCCTTCTGCCGGGCAAACGAGATGGGTTCTGCCCTCGAACATGCCCCAGAAACGATAGGTGTCACCCTTGCAGAAGAAACGCAGCGGCTGGATATCGGTCGGCACGTCCCGGTAGACACGCCTCAGATTTTCCATGTCGAGCGTCATTTCACGGCCATACACGAAGGGGCCGACAAATTTCCCGTCATTGAAGAGGTGGATGGCCTGGGGCGGGGCGTATATGTGTTCGATATTGCGGGTGTGGAGATTATAGGGGGCGAGGAACTCGCAGATCAGAATCGAAAGGTAAAGCACCACCAGAAAGGCGCCGGACCATACCGCGATCTTGTGCTGGCGGAACTGCCACCACATGAGCTTCAACTGCGAGGCTTTGCTGAAGGCCGCCATGCCAGACGTGTTGGGTTCGATCAGCGACGGGTCGAAGGGCGCGGTCGAGACATAGTGCGGCAGGGCTTCGCCGGGATTCGGAATGGATGAAGTCATTTGACGTTACCACCTCCGAAGCGGATTCTCGGATCGAGTATGGCAAGGGCGATGTCCGACACCAGAACGCCGATCACCGTCAGGAACGCAAGGAACATCAGGAACGAACCCGCCAGATACATGTCCTGGCTTTGCAACGCCCGGATGAGCATGGGGCCGGTGGTCTCGAGCGACAGGACGACGGCAGTAATTTCCGCGCCCGATATGATGGCAGGCAGGATCGAGCCGATATCCGAGATGAAAAAATTCAGGGCCATGCGCAGCGGATATTTGGTCAATACCCTGAAAGGGTGCAGGCCCTTGGCGCGGGCGGTGACCACATATTGCTTCTGTAATTCATCCAGAAGGTTGGCTCGCAGGCGGCGGATCATGCCGGCCGTGCCCGCCGTTCCGATGATGAGAACGGGAATCCAGATATGCTCAAGGATCGACTTGAACTTCGCCCAGCTCATCGCCTGGTTCAGATATTCCCGGTCCATCAGATGGCCTATGGAGATGCCGAACCATATGTTGGCGAAGTACATCAGAATCAATGCCAGCATGAAGTTGGGGATGGCGATGCCGAGCAGGCCGAGGAAGGTGAGCCCGTAATCGCCCCAGCTGTATTTATGCGTGGCGGAATAGATGCCGATCGGAAAAGCCAGCAGCCAGGTGACAATGATGGTAACGAAGGAAACCAGAACCGTCAGCCACAGGCGATCTCCCACCACGTCGCTCACGGGTAGCTGATATTCGAAGGAATAACCGAAATCGCCGACAAGCATGCCGGTCGCCCAGCGGAAATAGCGGATCGGGGCGGGCTGATCGAAGCCGTAGCGGACGCGCAGTTCCTCGATTTCGGCAAGATTTGCCGTTTCGCCCATGGCGCGCAGCTCAGCGACATAGCTTTCGAAATAATCGCCCGGGGGCAGTTCGATGATGGTGAAAACCAGCATCGAGATCAGGATGAGCGTCGGGATCATGACGAGGACGCGCTTCAGAATATACCGCAGCATATCAGGCGTCTCCGTCGTACCAGAAGCTATCCGGCATGTAGACGCCGAGATAGGAAGTGGGTTCATAACCGAAAAGCGCCTTTTCCGGCACGTTCCGCATGCGCTTGACATGGACGACGGGCTGCAGCGCGCCGTTGACGATGCCGATGGAAAATACCTGCTGCGTATAGACGCCAAGCATTTCCAGCCAGATTGCCTGACGTTCTTCCTCGGTGACGCTTCGACGCCATTTTTTCAGAAGATCAAGCAAATGGGCCGCTTCCGGCAGATCGGGCTCTTTGCCTTCGCGGCCGCCGGATAGATAGTGAATCCCCCAGACCGGCCATTGCAACTGGTCGTCACCGGTGGGGGCAAGGCCGGAAGGCAGCATGTCGGCCGTTGGCACGCCATTGTCCATACCCATCCACACCGACATCAGTACTTCTCCGCCCATGGCGCGCTTGCGGAAAACATCGCGCTGGGTGGGGCGGACAGAAACGGCAATGCCGATATGTCGCCAGTGATCCGTCACCAGCTCCATCACGTCTGTTTCGAGCGTGCTTTCGCCTGTCGTCTCGACAATGATATAGGCGGGTCGACCATCAGGCAGGAGCCGAACGCCGGCATTGTCGCGCTTGTCGAGACCCGCTTCATCGAGCAGCCTGTTGGCCGTTGCGCGGTCGAAAGCGCTCCAGGCGTCCGCAAATTCCTGCCGGTAAAGCGGGCTTTCTGGCAGTACGGTATCTGCGCTTTCCTTCGCCAGCCCGTAAAAACAGACCATGTTGATTTCGTGCCGGTTGATCGCGAGCGAGAGCGCGCGGCGCACACGCACATCCTGGAAAGCGCTGCGCCAGACCGGGTCGGCGCAATTGAGATTTGGCAGCAGCGCGATGCGCGAGCCCTGGGAGCGCTTGTAGAGGTTAACTTTCAGGGGGAAGCGCTTTTCAGCATCCTTCAGGAAAGTGTAATCAGCGAAATCGAGGCCGAAATATTGCAGGTCGCTATCGCCCGACGCCGTCTTGGCCGAGATGATATCCGACGAGGTGACGTTGAGCAGGAAGCGGTCGAGATAGGGCAGTTGCAGGCCGTTTTCATCGACGCGGTGATAATAGGGGTTGCGTTCGAACACGAACTGTTCGGCCGGCGGCGCGGTTGTGTTACGCCAGGCATCGAGCGTCGGCAGATCCGGATTTTCGGGGCGCACCTGCCGCGACATCTTGATATGCAGCCCGCTCCAGTCGTCTGTCTTGTTTTTCTTGATCAGCTTGGCGAGCTTTTCCGCCGTCTGATATTTGATGTGGAACTGTTTCATATAGGCGGCAGGCAAGAACAGCCGCGCCGGCGAGGCGGCCGCCAGTTTCGCCAGAAAATCCGGATTGGGGCCGTCCCAGGTGTATCGCACGGTTAGCCGGTCAACGACCTCGATCTGGGGCGGTTTGCCATTGACCAGAAGCTCGATCGGCGCACCGCCCTTGTGGATTTCCTTATTGAGGGCAACATCTTCCCAGAAATAGCGGAAATCCTCTGACGTGAAATCACTGCCATCGGACCACTTATGGCCTTCGCGCAGCCTGAAGGTGAAGATGCGTTCTTCCTGTACGTCGTAGCTTTCCAGAATATCCGGATGAAGTTCGAATTTTTCGTCGTAACCGACAAGGCGGGCATAGCTGCTGATCGGCATCAGGCGAATGTCGCGCTGGCCGCCAATGAGCATACGTACCGATCCACCATGTTTCCCTGGCTCTCGGCCAAGTGCCTTCATGTCGATGACGCGCGGGTTTTTCGGCAGGCGCTCGGCGATGTCGGGCAATTCGCCCTTTTCGCGCTTTTCCTTGAAATAGGTGGGGTCGGTATAGGAGGCCCGCGCATAAGCCGGCACAAAGACGGAGGCCAAGAGAGCGAGAGCGGTGCGACGCGTGATCAAGGGCGAAGCTCCCGCATGTCGGCATTGCCGTTCGCAAGTACGAAATGGCCCTCCCCAAGATCGGCCGATACCATCTCGCCATCCCCCTCGTCGCGGAACTGTTTGCCCCAGTCGAATTTGCCCGTCGCACTGATCTTGCCGATGGTGCGGAAATCGAGCGGACGGTCGAGATCGGGGAAAGGCACGGCGGCCAGCAGGGATTTCGTATAGGGATGCACCGGAGCGCGCATCAGGATTTCCCGTGGCGCCAGCTCCACGATGCGGCCCTCGCACATGACCGCCACGCGATCGGCCATATAATCCACCACCGCAAGATTATGCGAGATGAAGAGGTAGGTAAGCCCGAGATCCTGCTGCAAATCTTTCAGCAGATTGAGAATTTGCGCCTGCACGGAAACATCGAGAGCGGAGACGGGTTCGTCGCAGATCAGCAGTTCCGGGCCAAGTGCGAGGGCTCTTGCAATGCCGATACGTTGTCTTTGACCGCCCGAAAAACTGTGCGGATAACGGTTCAGCGCGCTTTCCCCAAGCCCGATGGCCCTGACGAGGTTGCGCACTTTTTCGGAGCGATATTTCGCATCACCCCGACCGTGGATTTCCAGCGGCTCGCTCAGGATGTTTCCCACGGTCATGCGCGGCGATAGCGACGATATCGGGTCCTGAAAGACCATCTGTATCTTCGACCGGAGCTCTTTCAGGTCATCGTCCCGGGCGTTGAGGACATCGATATCGCCCTGCGGACGGTGGAAGGTGACGGAACCCTGATCCGGACGAACGGCGCGCATGAGGATTTTGCTGACGGTTGTCTTGCCGCTGCCGCTTTCGCCGACCAGCCCCAGACATTCTCCACGACGGATCTCAAAGCTGACGCTGTTTACCGCTTTGGTTGCGCTGGCGTCACCTTTGCGGAACCAGCTCGATTTGCGCGTCGTGAACGTCTTGCTGATATTGTCCACGGTCAAAAGCGGACCAGGGGTTTTGTTGACCGTCGCGGTTTTCTTGCCCACCAGGCTTTCATGGTCGACGTTGATTTCGCGTAGCGCCTTCAGCCTCTCGCCCGGCTTCATGTCGAAATGCGGAACGGCTGCCATCAAACCCTTGAGATAGGGATGGGCTGGCGATTTGAAGATATCATCGACCGTGCCGGCTTCCATGATCTCGCCCTGATAGATCACGGCAACCTCATCTGCAATGTTCGCCACCACGCCGAGGTCATGGGTGATGAGCAGCATACTCATATTCAGCCTGCTCTGCAGGTCACGCAGCAGCTTGAGGATTTGCGCCTGAATGGTCACATCAAGCGCTGTCGTGGGTTCGTCGGCGATCAGAAGCGCGGGACGACAGATCAGCGCCATGGCGATCATGGCGCGCTGGCGCATGCCGCCTGAAAGCTCGAAAGGATACATGTTCACGACCTTCTTCGGGTTCGAAAACCCGACGAGATCGAGTGTCTCATACATTTTTTCCGCACGTTCCGCCGGCGAAAGGATGCTGTGGATTCTGAGCGCCTCGTCAATCTGGTTGCCGATGGTGTGCAGCGGCGAAAACGAGGTCATGGGCTCCTGAAAGATCAGCCCGATGCGGTTGCCACGGATGGCGCGTATTTCGCGGCCGTCTTTGGGCAATTGCAAAAGATCGACGGGACCGCCCGCAGTGTTTTCCGGATCGGTGAACAGTACGCGGCCATTCACACGAGCGGTCTTGGGATGGATGCCCATGATCGTCTGGCCAATGACGGATTTTCCGGAGCCGGATTCACCGACCAATGCGGTTACTTTGCCCGGAAGAATGCGGAGGCTCGCCCCCCTGACTGCATCGATCGTTCCACCCATGAGAGAAAACGAGACCTGCAGATTTTCGATACGGAGCAAATCTGCGCCTGCGCTCATGCCAAAGGGTTCCTTGCCGCCTCTTTATCGTTGCCTTGTGACAATTGCTCGGGAGGGCTTAAAACAACGTTATCGCAGGGTTTGTTGTCTGTCTATCCTTCTGAAACATCGAATTCTTTAGCAAATTTGAAGCCGGCTTCCGAAATGCTGCGACTTGCCCCACCGCGCTTGTTTCGTAATATGCTGACGGGAGCTTTCGAACGAGGATCCATGTCCGACAAGAAATATTACGACGCCAAGCTGAACGATGCGCGTCAGTTGCAGAATAACGGCCAATATGCTGAGGCGAACGCGCTTCTCTTATCGCTGGTTGCAGCAAAGGACGGGCATCTGATGGGAGAGCAGACGGTGCTCGGCCTGCCGCGCCGGCTGCATGCCGCACGGCTGCGTCTTGCCAAGGCCGAAGGCGATATGGTCGCGAAGATCGGTTATCAGTATACGCTGGTGCCACCCCCGCAGGTGCTGGAAAAATATGCGCGATTTTCCGTGGAAGAACGCCGCACAATAAACCTCAAAAGCCGGGAGGATGTGCCGAGGCTCATTCATCAGATATGGATTGGCGAGAAATCGCCGCCCATGTCGGTCGAGGCCTGGGCTGCCCATGCGCTGAAGCACGGCTACGATTATCGCCTTTGGCGGGAAGCCGATCTTGAGCGGGAAGGGGTTTTTGCGAATAGCGTCTTTAACAGGATGCTGAGCGAGGGCGACTATCCGGGTGCTGTTGACGTCGCCCGCTACATCCTGCTCGAGCGGTTCGGCGGCATCTATCTCGACTGCGACTGGTATCCGGCGCGCGACGACGCGAGTTTCGATTCATTCCTTCCCCTTGCGGGTCTCACGGCGTTTGATGAAAAAACGCCGCGGAATACCGGACAGGGAAGTATGCTTCTCGCTAATTCCTTCATTGCCGCTCCAGCTGCGCATCCGGTCTTTCGCAAGATGCTGGCCGCCTTTCCCGACATTCTCGAAGAAATGCCGCGCGCGCCGGCGTGGTGGTCCACCGGGCCGTTGATTTTCACCGTCATTGCCCGGCAGGGAAGCATCAGCCTTGCACCGGCAGCGTTTGTCGCGGCATCCGTTCCGGACCGAACGCCGTTTGATACAGTTGATGAGATCAGGCGGGATCTGGCCAAGGATGCCGGCGGGCTGCTGATCGCCTGGAAATCATGGTGAGATTGCTTCGACGAGGTCTTTAGAGGAGCACCAGCGTGCTGCGCGGTGCCGTGCGGTCACCTCGAAAAGCCGCCGGAGGAAATGCCAGACGGCGTCATCGTGCACGAGATGATGGGTAAGGATGCCGATTGTGCCGCCTTCCTCGGCAGCGCGCAGGATGCGGGCCGCCGTCTCGGCAAACAGGACATCGTGGCCACGGCCGCCGCGGGTGCCATGCCAATCGATCACGTCCACGTGCGTATTCAGACATGGCGGCGCTGTGTCCTTCTCCGGACCGAAAACGGAGAGGGCCCGATATCCAAGCCCAGTCAGTTCCCTCACTATATGGGCGTCGATGCGGTTCCACGGGGGCACCAGCATCGGCACGACACGTGGTCCATGCAGATCGTAGAGTTTTTCCAGCCCGGACTGCAGCTCGTCGAGAACGAGGGGAAGTTCCCGGTGGAGGCCAAGCTCCTGTTTCTTTTGTCCATCGCCGGCATAATTGGTATGCGACCAGCCGTGAACCGCCACCTGGGCAATGTCCGAGGCATCCAGATGCTGCGCGAGCCTGCGGGTCGTCGTTTCGGGAATGACCGCGAGGGTGACCGGAACCGAGAAACTTTCGCAAAGATCGAGCAGGGTATCGAGTGCCCCCGTCGGGTCCACTGCATCGTCGTCCCTGAGCCACAGATCGGCCGAAATGCCGCGACGCCCGCATTCGTCCAGTGCTGCGACGAGTTTTTCGAGACTCATGACCTTCGTGCCTTTGCTTGCATCAAAATATCGTTCAGCTTCGTTGCGGCATTTTCCAGAGACCGTTCATGCATGACGAACCGGCGGGCTGCTTTTGCCAGTTCCTGTCGCCGCCTGTCGTCGTAAAGCAGGGCCTTGATCGCATCTGCATAAGCGGCACTATCATTTTCAGGTGTCAGTAATCCGGTGGCGCCAGATTTTACGACTTCGGGAACGCCCGCCACTTTTTCGGCGATCACGGGCAGGCCGGCTGCCTGTGCTTCCAGATAGGCAAGGCCGTAGGCCTCGCCGTGACCCGGCCAGACATAAAAGGCAGCTTTCGAGAGAAGCGCTGCGATCTCGTCTGCGGCTTTTTGCCCGTGCCAGACGAGGCGATTTTCAGGGAAGCCGCTGAACATGGCTTGCACCGCCTCGCGTTCCGGACCGTCGCCAACGATCTCAAGTGTCCAGTCTAGGTCTTGTGGTAGCAGGGCGAGAGCGTTCGACAGGGCGCGATAGCTCTCGAGTTTGTCGCCCGCCCTCATCATAGCGACGGTGATGAGCCGTGTCCGTTTCGGCTGGGGAACAACCTTGAGAAAGGGCGCGGGGTCGATGAAAGGCGGAAGCATCGCCCATTGAAGCCCAGGAGAGGCCTGTACGAGCCCTTCGCGATCCCGTTCGGTGAAGCAGATATTGACTGCGGCTTCGTTCAACGACGACAACAACCCGTCCTGCACTGCCTGCCAGCCCATGGCGTTGCGCTTTGGCGAATAGGATGCTTCGGCGGTGACGTAGGATATATTGAAACGGCTGGTGAGTTCCGGTCCGAGCAGGTCTGGAGCCTTGTAGTACGGGTGATAACAAAACCACAGGTCCGGTGCGCCGTGCAACCGCCAGCGCTCCGCAATAGTCTCTACTTCACGTTCGGCCCGGTCGGCAAGGGACGACCGCTCGGGATCATCCGGCTGTCTCAGGAAGCTTCGCAGCTCGGACGCGACAAAAACCTCATGGCTACCCATTGCCATCGCCTGCATCAACAGGCGGGCCATCAACCGGTCGCCGGAAGGAACGGGGTGGTTGGGTGCTTTGAGCGGCGAATAAAAGGCGATCTTCATGCGGATGGTTTTGCGTTGGTCGTGCCTCTGGCGTCAACCGGAATTTGAAGACGCGGAGCCTTGACAGCCTCGCCATTCTTGCCCAACTGAAAGACATCTTTTGCACATGCGCGGAGCGTGACACGCTTTGACTTCTCCAGACATTTCCCAAGCCCTGCTTTCCAGCATCGAGAACAAGAGCGCCAAAGCGGGCGTGATCGGCCTCGGCTATGTGGGCCTGCCGCTTGCGATGACAATCGCCAGAGCTGGTTTCAAGGTTGTCGGTTTCGACATCGACCCCGGTAAAATTACTGCGATAGATGCGGGTCAGAGCTATATCGAGGCGGTTTCGGATGCCGTGCTCGCAGGAGCCAGGCAAAATGACGGCTTTGTTGCCACATGCGACTTCTACAGATTGGCCGAGTGTGACGTGATCGCCATCTGCGTACCGACGCCGTTGACGAAGTATCGCGAGCCAGACCTTTCCTATGTCGAGAAGACCTGTCACGACATTGCCGCGCATCTGCGCAAGGGGCAGCTTGTGGTGCTGGAATCCACCACCTATCCCGGCACTACCGATGGGATTGTGAAAACCATTCTGGAGAGCACCGGTCTCGTCTCAGGTATCGATTTCTTCATCGGCTTTTCCCCCGAGCGGGAAGATCCCGGCAACCGGGACTTTGAAACGTCGACCATTCCGAAGGTCGTTGCGGGTGACGGCGAGGCTGCTGGGCAGCTGATGGCGGCTTTTTACGGATCGGTGGTCAAGAAAATCGTTCCGGTCTCGACCAACGCGACGGCGGAGGCCGTGAAGATCACCGAAAATGTCTTCCGCGCTGTCAATATCGCGCTCGTCAACGAACTTAAGGTCGTCTACGAGGCTATGGGTATCGATATATGGGAAGTCATCGATGCGGCAAAAACCAAGCCGTTCGGTTTCATGCCATTTTATCCCGGCCCCGGTCTTGGCGGTCACTGCATACCGATCGACCCTTTCTATCTCACCTGGAAATCTCGCGAATATGAATTGCCAACGCGGTTCATCGAGCTTGCAGGTGAAATCAACACCGGCATGCCGCGCCACGTTGTGGGGCGGGTTGCGGAAGCGCTCGACATCCATTCCGGCAAGGCGCTCAGCCGCTCGAAGGTGCTGGTCGTCGGTCTCGCCTACAAGAAAAATGTGCCCGATATTCGTGAAAGCCCTTCATTGAAGCTCATCGAGCTTGTTCAGGAGCGCGGTGGCGAAGCGGCCTATTTTGATCCGCATGTGGCCGAAATCCCGAAGACACGGGAATACAGCCACCTGATGGGCATGAAGTCCGTCTCCTGGGACAGGCAGTCCATCAGCGTTTTCGATGCTGTTCTGGTTGCGACCGACCATGACAATGTGGACTATGCCGCCCTTGCCGAATGGGCTCCGCTGATCATCGACACGCGAAACGCCTTCGCGCGCCGGGGCATTTCCGCAAGACACATCATCAAGGCCTGATAACGGACGGATCATGAGCAGACTGGACAGTTTCATTCGCCGGTTGACCGCGCAGCGTGACATTCTCAATCATGTCGCCGCCAATCTTGATATGCCGCATGAGGGTGCGCTCATGGAAATCGGCCTTGGAAACGGGCGAACTTTCAATCATCTGCGGGAACTGTTTCCGGGGCGCAGGATCGTTGCGTTTGACAGGGCCATGGGCGCCCATGCCTCGTCCGTTCCGGCAGACGAAGACCTGGTGATCGGCGAGATATCGCAGACCGCTCCCGCATTCGTCGGTGCGGAAGCGGCAATGGTGCATGCCGATATCGGCACGGGCTATCCGGAAAAAGATGCGATCACATTGACATGGTTGCCCGATCTCGCCGCCGGCATGCTGGCGAAAGGCGGCGTCGCTGTCAGCGGTCTGCCTCTCGATCATCCCCTGCTGAAACCGTTGCCGGTTCCGGAGAGCGTGCCGACGGACCGTTATTTTCTCTATCGCAAGATATAAAAGATCGGTCCGACCCCAAACTTCCGGGTCCTGTCACAAATAGCGTTCGCTCTCTTCCTCCGAGAGTAGAAACACCTTCATTTGTGAGTTTCGACCGCGAATGGCGACCTGTTCGCTTCTGAGATCGGCAATATCCTGTCCCGCCTGTATGATGGCCGGTTCGGAGACCACGATTGCGGCGCCAAATTCCTTGGCTTTGGATTCAAGCCTGCTTGCCACGTTGACGGTATCGCCAATGGCCGTCAGCGTTTTGGCAGCCCCATATCCCATGACCCCGACGATGCTCGGACCTGCGTGAATGCCAACCACCACCTCAAGACGCACGGCGAATTGTTTCTCCAGCCCTTCGTTCAGGATCGCAATATCGCGCAATATGATTGCTGCCGCCTTCATGGCATTGCGACAGGCGTGCTGGCTGTCGTCGCCTAGTCCGAAAAGCGCCATGGCGCCGTCACCGATAAATTTGTCGAGATGGCCCCCTGCCTGTTCGACGGCCTGGCCGACGATGGTGAAATAGCGGTTCAGGAGAAAGACGACATCGTAGGGCAGCTTCGCTTCCGACAAGGTCGTGAAATTGCGCAGATCGCAGAAGAGAATGGCGATCTCCTCTTCCCGGCCCGGCCGGGCCGGCTGGGCGTCCGCCGGCAGGTCACTGTGCTGGGGCGGTGAAACCAGAAGGGCAACGCCGAGATCATGGGTGGGACGCAGCTGGCAGCCGAGCCGCACATCCGAATCGGCATGGATGCGTCTTAATGTGGTTTGCTCGATGTCTCCGGGCGGAGGGAGCGGCCCCTTGCTTTCCATGACTCTCACCCGGCAGGTCGAACATCGTCCTTTACCGCCGCATACGGAATAATGCGGGATGCCCGCCAGACGGCTGGCTTCCAGAATGCTGAGGCCCGCCGGCACGCGCGCCTGCGCACCATGTTCGTAGCGGATTTCGATGGCCGTCAACCGCTGTCGCCAGCTTCTTACACCGCGCATCGCGAAGACCAGCATCACCGCGCCGGCAAAAATCGCCTCTGTCGTCCCGGTGATAAACCGGATCCGTGTTTCCATCTCCCGCTGCAGCGGAAGTTCGTCTCTCTGAATGATCGTGTCGCCCAGTCCCGGAGGAAGCGCATATTTGCGGTCGACTTCCTCGAGCCAACGGCCGGCATCGCTGAAGCCCAGCAGCGCCAGAAGCGGCAGCATCACAGCTATGGTCATGAAGATGCCGGCGATTTTCGGGTACCAGTCGCGATAACGCAGCCAGAAATAGAGGCCGATACATCCGTGTATCCAGATGACGATGAGGGCGAGACTTTGCCACGCGCCTCCCATGGGATTGTTGATCCAGAGCCGGCGGACGACGGTATAATAACCGATGTCGATGCCGTAGAGCATGTGCGACACGCGGATATTCACGGCATGGCTCAGAATGAGGAAGGGGATCGACAGGCCGAAGATGACCTGAAGCGCTTCACGAAGCGGCATGCGCAACGTTCGACGCTGGTAAAGCGAGCGCAGGACCAGGCTGACATGCACCAGGACCGAGCCGTAGAAAAGCAGGCTGCTAACAGGGTTGAGCCAGATGAGGCTGAACCATTTTCGTGCCCGTTCGGCGGTGTCGATGGAAATGAGCGCAAGGGAATGATTGAAAAGATGCGAAAAGACAAAGGCAAATATAATCAGGCCGGATAAAATCCGGGCGCGTCTCAAACTGGTTTCCGAAAAGAAACGGATCATGCAAATCCCATCGTGAGGTCGTTCGGCCCAGAATCATCAGTCGGTCGATCGTCGCGTCTTTAGTGCATGACATCTCGTGGCAATATCGTGGAGCAAACGAGCGGCGATGGTCAATTATGCGTGTTTAAGTACCCGAAGCCACCAATGACTGGTGAGGCCTCTTCAGATTTCCGGTCAAATAGTCACGCGAAGTCAAAAACACCATGACGGCGGCTATCAGATTTCGATGACCTGACCGTCCATGGCTGCGAATGCGCCGCTGAACAGGGCTTTCGCCTGTTTTTCGATCATGTCCAGCTCTTCGTCGCTGCGGCTCGGGGCATGATGGATGAAACCGACATTTTTCGCATCGGCCAACTGGGCGAGGCGGATCGCCTGCTGCCAGGACGAATGGCCATAGCCGCGATAAAGGCCCATCTCGTCATCGGTAAACATGGCGTCATAAAGGAAAAGATCGGTATCCCGGATGAGATCAAGCACAGTTTCGTCGATGCCGCCGGGCTCGTGTTCGGTATCGGTGATGATGGCGAGGGACTTTCCCTCCCAGTCCAGCCGGTATCCGACGGCGTTGCCAGGATGGTTCAGCATGCCGGTTCGGATCGAGAGGCCCGGATGGACGTCTAGGGTATCACCGGGCATGAAATCCCGCGTGTCGATTTTTGCGCAGCAAATTTCCAGCGGCACGGGAAACCAGGGCGGGCTCATGAAGTCCTTGAGCATTTCCCGTGTCGTCATGGCGCCCGCGAGATGACCCGACCAAATCGAGACGTCATTGCAGCTATTATAGAATGGCTTGAAATAGGGAAAACCGACAATGTGGTCGTAGTGGCAATGAGAGAAGAAAAGATCGACGTCGGTAACCCCCTCCGCCCGAAGCGCCATACCTGCGGGATGAAGTCCCGACCCCGCATCGAACAAAAGGACATGGTCGCCGCATCGAACCTCGATGCAGATGGTATTCCCACCGTATTTTCGGAAGTTTTCACCTGAAACAGGAAGCGTTCCCCGCGCCCCCCAGATCTTCACCCGAAAATTTCTGTTACTTTCCCGACCCGCAGTGTCGGAATTGAACGCCATGACACACCCCAATGACAACGGAATCTTGCACGCTTTCCTCCCATGAAGCCCGTTGTCTCTATAGATCTTATTTCCTGCCCTTTTCGGGCGGATGCCTTTACCCCTTATTCAGTCAGCATTTCATTTATATTGCAATAGTACGACATTTATTTTTCCAATATCGACCGCTGGGGTAGCATAGAATTGCCGCTTATGTTCTGGCGTTTGTCCTGGCCTTGCTGAGTTCAGCCGTCGTCTGGGTGAGACGTTCGGCCAGAACGCGCATGACCTTGATAGTGATATCGGGGAAATCGGACATCAGCTTGAAGAATTGTTCCTTGCCGATCCGAAGAGCTTCCACATTGGTGGAGGCGCGCACGGTGGCGGTTCTGACGCTGTCGCAGAGAATTGCGATTTCCCCGACGATGGCGTTGCCCGTCATTTCCGCCACTTTCAAAGTGCCAGAGGGAGAATCGACAAGAACATCCACCTTTCCGGTCAACAGCACATAGGCCGCGTCGCCGACGTCACCCTGCCGGAACAGCACGTCGCCGGCGTGATAGGAAACGCGGTCCGATGCGAATGCGAGCAGTTTCAACTTGGAGGGTTCCATTTCGGAAAAAAACGGTACCCTTTTCAGCATCTGAATTTCGTCTTTGAACAGCATTGCCTTACCCTGTTATTGTTCCACCTCGGTCACATTCTTGGAATTATGTCGCGACCATCTCCTTGAATGTACCGTTTTCCTCGACCAGAGTCTCGTAACTTCCGTCAGCGGTGATCAGCCCCTGATGAACAACGATGACCCTCTCGAACATGCGCGAGAGGTGCGCATTCGACAGAACCCATATGATCGAGGGGTTATTGTTGTTCTGTTTCAGGAGTGTGATGACCCGTTCAACAATTTCTTCCTGCTGTCTCGGGTCGAGGCCCGGAAGCGGGCGGTTGAAGACGTAAATGTCGGATTTCCGGATCAGCGCCCTTGCCAGATTAAGCTTCTGGCGCTGTAGCGGGCCTAGCCGCTTGCCGCCTGCACCCAGATTGAAATCCAGACCCACCGCCAGCACCCGTTCGTAAACGCCCTGCTTGCGCATGACGTCAGCAACGATGCGGGTGATGCGCCTTGAAGCATCGGTGTAGCGGTGGCTTACCTTGCCAAAGAGGATATTATCCAGAAGACTGGTGGCGCTCATGTATTTGGTCGGATCGTAGATTTCGATCACGTTTTTCAGACTGTCGGGCAGCTTCTCATGGAACATGTGCCGGACCTCGACGATGCGGTTCATGATTTCCGGCGTCAGCAGGCCGAAACGCTGGCGGGGCTCGATATAGAAGAAGCTCAGCCGCAGCATCGCGCGTTTTTCGCTTTCATTGGCCTCGTCGAAATTCCGGCCCTGAAGGCGTTGCAGCATC
This sequence comes from Rhizobium sp. ZX09, assembly GCF_017357485.1. Taxonomy (NCBI): domain Bacteria; kingdom Pseudomonadati; phylum Pseudomonadota; class Alphaproteobacteria; order Hyphomicrobiales; family Rhizobiaceae; genus Rhizobium; species Rhizobium sp. ZX09. Next base: position 2,393,846 of record NZ_CP031363.1, on the reverse strand, counting down.
TGCTGATAGACCGGAATATCGTCAGGCGTCATGAAGGTGAGCTGCTGGAAGAAGGGGTGATCCCCCGGCAGATCGGCGAAGATTTCCACGATGTTCTCGGCGATCGTGTAGCCCATTTCGAACAGGGTTTTGACCAGGCCGGTCTCGCGCATCAAAGAGCGGAAATAGTCGCTTTCGATGACCGTCCTGATTGACTGGGACGAGTCCCGCATGGTGCCGAAAAGCAGGTTTTCGCCGACCGTCGCCTCGCTATTGTAGCTCTCCAGCTCGAAAGGCGCGATCAGGCCGCTCAGATTTTCCTTTTCCAGCTCGGCGCGCAGGACATGTCGCAATTCAACGATCCGGGCGGCGAGATGCAGGTCTGTCAACGGGTCGATCGACGATCGCAGGGCGAATTCCAGAATATCCTGCGACAGTTCCACACTGTCGAGAACAGCTAGAATGGCCTGTATGAGATTTTCCGGTTTGCCGTCGCCTGACGGACTCGAAGCATAATCGATCCATTCGCTGTTGATGTCGATCAGCGGATTGCCGGCCATCTTCGCTTCACGGATTTCCCATTTGCGATGGTCCAGCGCCGCGCCCTCATAGTTTTTCTCTGCAAGCGGCGCGTGTTTGAGACCGTATAGCAGGTTGTCCTTCAGGCTGGCATGGAAGAAATAGCTGTCCGAGGACACGTAGGAGATGCGCCGTCCCGTCAGCGATTCCGGCAATTCCAGAATGTCGACGTCGTTGATGCTGATCTTGCCTGAGCTCGGCCAGAGCGTGCGGCCTATCGCATCCGCCAGTGCCTCGCCTCCGGCACCACCGACGATGGCGATAACCTCACCCGGCTCGATCTTGAGGGATGCCTGTTCCAGAAGCCGGCTGCCGCTATCGTCTTCGAGCGTCAGATTGGCGACGACGAGCGGTGCGCTGATGGCTGCGACGGCACCGGGAGAAAGTTTCTGCACCTTCTCGTCGATCATGTTCGGCGCATCGAACTGTTCGAAGACCTGCTCGTACTTTACCTGCACATCCTGCCGGGCCTGATCCCAGTCGATCAGCTCCTTCAGCGGCCCTGGCAGTTCCTTATAGGCGTTGATGACGGCGACCAGCTGCCCCACATCGAGGCTGCCCTTCAGGGTCAGATATCCGCCCAGCGCATAAAAGAAGAAGGGGGTCAGCTGGGCAAGGAAGTTGTTGATGAATTTGACCAGAAACTTCCACTGGTAGAGATCGTAGCGAATCTTGAAGATGTCGCCGAGGCGATGCGAAGCATCCGCACGCTCGTAATTGGACGTGTCATAGGCATGAATCGTGCCGATGCCGTCGACCATTTCACCGATACGTCCGGCGAGCTGGCGTGCACTCAGCTGCCGCTGACGGCCGAGTTCGATGAGGCGGCGGCGCATCTTGGGAATGATGCCGACCTGAATTGCCGCCATGAAGGCCGCGATCAGGCCGAGCCAGAAGTTCTGCACGAGAATGAAGAAGAGGGCGGAGAGCGCCTGGCCGCCGAGAAGGGCCGGCTGCACGAAGGCGTCGCCGGTAAAACCGCCGAGCGGCTCTACCTCGTCCTTCACCATGCTGGAGATTTCTGCACCCTTCACCCGTTTGAAATGGCTGGGCGGAAACCTCAGGATCTTGTCGATAAGTTCGAAGCGAATACGCCGCAGAAGCCGTTCGCCAAGCCGGCCCTTGTAGGTATTGATGTAATATTTGAAGAGCCCATTGATGATAACAAGCGCAAGGAACGTCAGGCTGAGCGCCATCAGCATCGACATGCGGTTGAGCTCAAGCCCCGGGAACAGGGTCACGGTGCCCCAATAGGGGATATCGACCGTGAGATGCATGAAGAGCTGGGTTGCATTCGCTCCTTCGAAGCCGTCTCCCTGAATGGGGCCGTTGACGATCTGCTTGGGCAGGTCGAAGGCGAGGAAATAAGGGATCATGGACAGGGCGACGATCAGCAGGATGAAAAGCTGCTGCCGCTTGGTATGCGACCAGATGTAACGCGTAAGGCTTTGTTCCATATAAAACTTCTATGACCTGTCGGGGCGGGCCCGGCGTGTTGGTTTGCGCGGTGTCTAGATGATCCGGCGGCCGGGTGGCGCAACCTCCTCCTGCAAATAGGTATGTGACTCGCTATTTATCAGCATATTCAAGCGGTTTCGAGAAAAATAGCGGCTCAAACGCGACCTGTCGCCACGCGAAGCCATTCTGTCTGCATCGCATGCGTTTTCGTCGATCCAGACGACATGGTATTTTTAGGATTCTCTAATGTTATTGTTTTTATTGTAGAACAGGCATTAAGACACTTCGGTATAGTGATCCCGTAATGGTTGAGCCCGACGCTGGCGCAATGGTGGCAAGGTCTATGGCAATAGATATTTCAGAGCATACAAGCAGCAATTCTTCCCTCGATGCATTATTGCTTTCCGGCACCGCGGCGGACGGCACGATCGCCCGTCCGGTTTCCTTTGAAGGGCTTGCGGGTATTTTTCATCCGGCACGCCAGGACTTGCGGCAGGAACACGCCGTTCTTTTTGTCAGCCCGTGGGGCATGGAGGAGCTTTGCAGCCGCAAGTTCCAAAGGGTTCTGGCCGAACGGCTTGCGGCTTGCGGGGTCGCCAGCCTGCGGTTTGACTATCTTGGCACCGGAGATGCACTTGATCCGGAAGATGCGAGCCGCGTGGCGGACTGGCTTTCCGATACGCGGGCGGCGCTGAACTATCTCAGGCGCCTTTCCGGATGCTCGGGCGTGGTCGTCATCGCCCAGGGCCTCGGTTGCCCGATCGCTGCCGAGGCGCTTGCCGGAGCCGCCAGTTCCATGGCGTTTCTGGCACCCGTCGTCTCAGGACGTGCCTATCTGCGCGAACTGGCGATGTGGTCTTCGATGATCGACGATGGACTTGGCCTGCGTGCCAGCCAACGCATGCCACAGGCAGGTGCAATCGCCGGCATGGCGATGCCAGCCGGTGTGGCCGATACCGTCAAGAAGATCAATCTTTCGAATCTCGATGCCGCTCCGGCTCGCCGCATTCTCGTTTTGTCGAGGCCGGGCCGCGTCACGGACGGTGATTTCGCCACACACCTAACCGCAATCGGCGGTGAGGTGGAGGAGGCCGAATTTTCGGGCTATGACGATCTCGTTTCCAGTCCCACGCTGTCGAAAATATCGGAAAATGTGGTGAGCCGGCTGGTGGGCTGGGTCTCTTCTCAGACACAGGCCTCAGGCTCCGCGGCCTGCCCGGCTGATTTCGTCATCAACGCGGCGCAGCGCGGTCAGGGTTTTTTCGAACAGCCGGTGCAGTTTGGTGAGGGCGGGCGACTTTTTGGCGTTTCCTGCACACCGGACGACCGGCGTGCGGTCTCCTCGGTTTTGCTGCTCGGGGCGGCCTATGACCGGCACGCGGGCTGGGGCAGGCTTTCGGTGCAGATCGCCCGGGCGCTTGCCCGGGAGGGTGTCGCTTCCCTCCGTTTCGATGCGGCCAACATTGCCGATAGTCCGCCGGTCAAAGGCATGCCGGATCAGGTTCTTTACGATGCCGCGCAGAATGACGATGTGTCCGCCGCGCTCGATTTCCTAGAACGGGGCAGCAATGGTCCGTTCATCGCGGCGGGCCGATGTAGCGGCGCATACCTCGCCTTCAACGGCGCGCTCGTCGATGACAGGATTGAAGCGGTGGTTGCCGTGAACCCGGTTGTCTTCCACTGGCGGAAAGGCCGTTCGGTCGATGAGGCGTTGCACAAGCGGCCCCGTTCCTTTGGGGAATACAGTCAGCGCTTTCGTCAGGGCGCCACGTTCAAGCGTCTCATCAGCGGCGATGTGGATGTTGTCAGTGCCGGATTGAATATCGTCAAGGCGACGATGAAGAAGCTTTCGACAAAAACCGCGAGGCTGTTCCGCCGTGGCAGCGAGGAAGGACGGGCCGTATACCGCGCTTTCGATCTGCTGAAAGCAAAAGGGACTGCCGTCAATCTGCTTTACAGCGACAATGATGATGGTCTGGAGCATTTCCGCTATTATTTCGACGCCGACGGGCAGGGGCTGTCCGCCTATCGAAATGTGTCGCTGACCATCATCCCCGATGCCGACCACAACCTCTCCACGCCTGAGGCGAAGAGAACCTATATGGAGACTGTGAAGAGCGTGGCCCTAAAAGGAAAATCGCCGCCTGGACCCCAATGACACCACCTCACCGGAAGGAGGCGTCTGAGATCCTGCGGTCTCCGGCACAAGGCCGATCTTTCTGCTCTCGCCGGGGGCAAGGTGGAACCAGTTTTCCGAAGCACGGTAACCTTCTGCGGCAACATGGACAGACTGCGCCAGACGGTCAGTGCCGATCTCAAGCGACCAGATATCGTTGTTTCGGCTGATGGCGACCTGGAGGTTTGCCGCCTGCAGCGCCTTTTTCCGGCCGAGCGGAAAATGGAATGCATCAGCAATGACTTGTCCGGTCGCAACGTCGCGAAGCCGGGCCACCGTGACATCATGGGACGGCGGGCCGAAACGGTAAGTGTAGGTCGTATCGAAAAACGCCCCGAACAGATCAGTCGCGGCAATCGTCTGGCTCTGTCGCGATGACAGCGTGATCGACCGCTTGGCATGAACGACGGGCTGGGCGCCGTCGCGCAGGCAGGTGAGTTCGAGCATACCCTCGAAGGTGTCGCCGGTCTCGTTGATCAGCTGAATGTCCAATCCGTTCGTGCCCTCGTCGAGCAGATTGACCTGGACGGGGCGAAACGCCCTTTTCAGCGCATGCCAGACGGATTTCGGCCTGCCGGTGGCATCGATGATACCCCAGCCTGCACCGGGAAGGAGGTCCTGCAGGGTCCAGACAAGAGCGCCCTGGCAGGATGAACCGCTGCGCCGCCATTCGGCGAAAGTCGCCTCCATGACTTCGGCCGTCGCGGCCCGGGACATGTCGAGATAAAGACCGCCGTCTTCTCGCCGCAGAACGTCCGGTTCGACATCGTAAAGCAGCTTCAGATAGTGATCGCGAACATCCTCGAAATCCCAGGAGGCGCCGCGATCGCGCGGTGCATGCGCTTTCCACCGTGGATCGTGCACGGCCACGCCGGGTAGATACCTGTCCAGCGTTTCCTGTTCGGGAACATTGGCGAAGGCCAGGCACTCGGCGGCAAAGCGCAGACCGGCGCGACGCGCATCTTCCAGCGGACGGCAATAGGCGCCGACGCCGTAATAATGGCCGACCCCGGTGTTCGGAAAAAAGGGCAATGCGCCGCCGGAGGGGGAATTGGCGACATAGGCCGCGTCAGGCCGCTTGTCGGCAAGAAGTTCCGGCAGAACCTCTTCGGTCAGCGTTCCCTTCCATATCTGTTCCGGAAGGCCGAGCATCGCGCCCTGCTGGTACATTTCACTGCCACCGCAAAAAATGGCGAGCGATGGAGAAAGCGCGGTGGCTTCAAGGAACTGCGAGATTTCCGTGACGATGTGCTGGCGCAGACTCTCGTCCCTTGCCGGATAATCGAAATTGGCGAGCATGGCGTCCTGCCAGACCATGATGCCGAGTTCGTCGCAAAGTGCGAAGAATTCCGGGGTTTCATAGGTCATGGTGCCGCCGATGCGGATCATGTTCATGCCTGCTTCCGCTGCTTTTCGAAGCCACGGCTCGTAGTCCGGCCTCGTTCCCGGCAGGCGCACGATGTCGGCCGTCGTCCAGACCGCGCCACGGCAGAACACCGGTTGACCGTTCACCCTAAGGCCGAAACCTTTACCGTCGTCGCCGTGATCGATCTCGACCTGTCGGAAGCCCGTGCGTGCAAGGCGATGTTGCGTGCCGTCCAGCTCAAGAACAACGTCATGCAGAGTTGGCCTGCCATGCGTGTGTGGCCACCATTGTTCCACATCAGTTATGCGCAGTTCGCCGGAAAGTGTGCCGCCTTCGTCTAGAGAAAGATCGGCGCTGTGACCGGCGCAGCCAAGCTTTGCCGACTTTATCGGGCGGTTGCCTTGCAGCGCGATGCTGACCCTTCCCGTTCCGGCCCCGTCCAGCGAAGATTGCAGCGTGCAGAGAATTCCGTTCTGCCGTATCAGGCTGATGGGTCGCCATGGGCCGGCGGCGTGTATTTCCGGGCACCATCCAGGCATATAACCCAGTGCAGTGGTGCGGATCAGCCGCAGCCCCTGCGTATTCATCATTTGCGGCCGCCAGCGAGCGCGGGGACCGGTTTTTTCAAGTCGGGGTGCCAGCGCTCTGAAGCAGATCGCGAGTTCATCCGCACCCGTCAGTTCCACAGGCACTTCCAGTCTTTCAAACATGCTTTGGCTTGCCGCGATCAGCTCACCGTTGAAGAAGATCTCCGCGATGGTGGAAAGACCGTCGAAGCGCAGGGTGGCACGCTCCCGGACATCGGAAATCATCGTCAGCCTGTACCAGGCGTCCCTGTCATTGAGGGGCGTCGGAGCGAGGCGGTCGAACTTTTCAGCGGCTTCCAAAGCCTGCGCCACGGTTCCGGGAACGGAGACATGGGGGCTTTCGAGCGAGGCGGGAATATCGGAGGGCGTTTCATAGGCATCGGCGGGCGTCAGCGCCAGCGTCCAGCCTTCGCTCAGCAATTCCTCGCTTTCACCCGGAAGATAGGTCCTCACGCGGCCTCGCTGGCATCAGATAGTTTTTTGCCAAGGCTTTGCATCAGACCATCCCATGCATCCGCGGCCGGATCGAGAACGGTGGCCAGCGCATCGAATTTGCGGCGGGTGACGGCGCGCGCAAGCTGGAACTGCACGGTCTTGGCAACCTCGGAGATTTTTAGCGCGTGGTTCTTTGCCCCAGAAAAACTATCCGCGTCCAACCATTCGAAGTGGCTTGCCGCCAGTTCGAAATTGGCACCGAGCTGGCGTAGCGTATTGAACGCGTATTTGTGGAAAAACCCGAAGGGCCGGTCTGCGACCTTTTCCACCTGTGCCGGAAACACCTTGGCAAAGGCCCGGACCGGGTTGGAGGATGGCCGCCGGGAAAAATGAAACTTCAGGAGCCGTTCGGCGGTCTTGCGAACATGCGCCGACGAAGGATTGCCGTCCGCGAATTTCGCAAATTCCGTATAGGGCAGGAAAGGCGGGTCGGTTTCAGCCAGATGATGCTGGAAAAGCCCGTCAAAGTCCTCGCCGGAGAGATGGAAGAAGCCGGCATTGTGGAAATAGTCGAGTTCCCGCTTTTCGAGATCGAGCCGGTTGATGGCGATCGTGGTCTTGCCGTGTTCCTTGCGGTAGCCCACCCCATGGGTATCGGGCATATAGAAACTGTCCATCTCGATCAGACAGATGCGGCCGCGTTCCAGCTGCGCCTCGATGTGGTTTTCCACCTTATCGAAGATCGCAAGCTCGGTGGCGCGAACGCCATAAAGGGCTTCGAGGTCTTCCAGCGGCACCTTGAAGAAGGTGAATTGGTCGCCTTCGAAGTCCTGCGTCAGGGTGAAACCGAACATGGCTTCCGGGGATAAGCCTTTCGAAGCCAGCACCTCGATCCATAAATCAATATAGCAATTGGTTTCCGGCCACATTCTTTCGGAAGAATGAAGCGGATGCTGCACATAGTTTTTGGGATCGAGACCGGGAAAAATCTGCTGCATGGATAATCAGCCCCAGAGTGTTTCCACGACTTTCGCAGGCCATTTCTTCACATCGAGACCATGATGCGAAAACAGCGCCAGCGCGATGCGTTCAAGGCCGAAACCGACGCAGGCGGTGTGGGCGACATCGCCATTATCGAGGTTCAGACCCCATTTCTGGCCGAAGGCGTCCTGATGGTAGTTAAAGCTCATGCAGGCTGTCGGGCTGGTCGTTGACGTGACCGGGATCAACAGTTCGAATTTCAGGTTCTGGTCGCGCTGGTTGTTGGCGAGCATCTTGCCCGCGCGGCCGAAGAAAGGATCGTTGGCGATATCGATGGTGACATCGAGCCCGACCGCTTTCATCATCTCAACGCCGCGATCCATCCAGGTCTGGCGGAATTCGGTGACGTTGGCCTCGGTGCCCATGCAGACATATTCGCGCATGCGGAAAAGCTGCTGGCGGGCCGGATCCTTGGAGGGCTCGTGGCGGAAGCAATAGGATTGGATGTCATAGAGACCGCCGCCGGCAGGCAGCGCGCCACGCTTGGCGATCGTTGGATAAAGCGGGTAGCAGGCCGCTGGCGTCAGTACGATATCGGTTGCTTTCTGATCCTTGGTCCAGTCGCCGCCCTCATCCATGGTCTTCAGCAGGCTGACATGGTCCAGTTCGCAGCCGCAAAAGGAATGGACCGTGCCGGCGAGCTGCGGGAAGCTCTTCATGTAACCGCTTTTTTCGAAATAGGCGCGGTTGATGCCGGGCGGGAAACGGATCGCTTCAGCGCCATCGGCGCCACCGGTGCGGTCGATCAGCCGCTCGAAGGCGGCAATCACGTCCTCGAACTGGCCGCTGCGTCCATAAAGACCGTCCACACCCGTTTCAATCAGCAGGCCTTCTTCGAACAGTCGATCGAGGAACGATGTTTGCATGTCCATGGTCTTATCCCAAGAGGCTGGTGTCCTGCCTGTGAACCAGCAGGAGATTGGCGGAATTGCCGAGAATACGGTCGTTGGAAATCATCAGGCGGGCGGAATGCGCGTCGCGCAGGTGTCGGCCGAGGCTGTAGGGCGTGCCATTCTTGTAGCCCATGATGCCGCAGACCAGCATGGCGTGGTCGATGATCTCGAGAATGGTTTCCGAAGAGCAGATTTTCACATTGTTCATGGCAACCGCAAAGGCCATCGACATCAATTTTTCCGGATCGCTCTTGGTGTCCTCGTAGGCCTTGATACCGGCTATGATGTTGGATTTCACCACCTGCAGCTTGGTGGAAACCTCGGCAAGGCGGATCGCGCCGGGAGGAGCCGTTCCGGGCGACTTGCGGGCCGCAGCTCTGACAAAAGATTGGGCGCGCAGCACCGCATCCGACGCGATACCATACCAGACGGCGCTCCACAGCAGATGCGAGCTTGCAAGCATGGATTGTGCAGCGATTTCTGCGAAAGGCTTTGGGAAAATCTGCGCCGCCGGCGCTTCGCCGCGGAACAGGAAGCCGTCCGAACAGGTGCCACGCATGCCGAGCGTATCCCAGACATGGGTCTTCTCAAGCGTATACTGGTTTTTCAGGAAGACGGTCATCACCTGATCGGCGGGCGCGGCATCCTTGTGGGCGCGCGACGTAATCAGGATCGCATCGGCGTTGCTGCCATAAGAAATGACCGTGGCGTCCTTCTCCAGCCGGCAGCTATCACCTTCGACTTCGATTGCGCAGATGGAGTTACGCAGATTGCCGCCGATGCCGCCTTCGGTGGTGGCGGAACCGAGCAGAAGCTGTTCGCCGGCGACGCGGCGCATGAAGTCCGCGTGCCATGCGCTCGCCTCTCCATGTTCCACAAGGCTCGACAGTTTGATGTGGTGCATGGCGAAAATCATCGCCGTTGCCGAACAGGCCTGCCCAAGCCGGGCGCAGATATCGGCGATTTCCTGAAGGGAGGCACCTTCGCCGCCCAGCAGTGAGGGGACCTGTATGCCGAGCAGACGTTCCTGCCTCAATGCATCAACGGCTTCCTGCGGAAAGCGGCCGGTGACATCCACCTCGTCCGCATATTTGGCGGCAATTGCCGCGACACGGCCCGCGCGCGCGGACAGCGTTTCATCCTGCGGCGCGACGGTGACGTTCATCAGGCTGCCTCTTTACCATCGAGAATGAGTTTAACAGTGTCTTCAATGGCCTTGATGCTGGCGAAAGACTTGCGGTTCAGCAGATTGTCCGGGAATTCGATATCGAATGCTTCTTCGATGCCGAGCATCAATTGCACCGATGCAAAGGAAGAAAGGCCCGCCGCGTAAAGATCGGCTTCATCTGCAATCGTATCGACGGGGGTTGGAAGCTGGCCGAATTTTGCCAGTATTTCACGTATAGTCGCATTCATTCCGACGTATCTCCCATGAATTTCACATCAGGATGGTTTGTGCTTATGGTTACGTTGCAAACGATAATATTCGCCTAAACCGTTAGGTTAATTACAACTAACGGCAGCATGCGCCATTCCCGCACCTTTGCCAAGCATGGATCGCCGGTCTTGACAAAAGCCTGAGGGTGTTTTTTGCTGGGGCCATTCACCAGGGGTGTCCCGTCAAGGGGCTGAGATTCTGCTTTCATGCGCAGTGACCCGTTGAACCTGATCCAGTTCATACTGGCGTAGGGACGGTGCAAAGACCCGATGTCGGGCGGGCGCATGGCGCCGCGTTTCGGCACACAGGTATTTTCCATCATTCCGGCTCGAACTGGGTCTCCACTGTTAAACTTTGGAGCCTCAAGATGAATATCGCTGCCAAGACTATACCGCTTGTCGTTACAACCGGCCCGCATGCCGCCTCCACGAAAATCCATAAGCCGGGCGTTTTGCATCCGCATATCCGCGTACCGATGCGCGAGATCGCAGTGCACCCGACGGCGGGCGAACCGCCGGTCACGGTTTATGATTCCTCAGGTCCCTATACCGACCCCAACCATCCGGTCCTGATCGAAAAGGGTCTGCCGCGTCTGCGTCATGACTGGATCGTCGCGCGCGGCGATGTCGAGGCTTACGAGGGACGGCACGTCAAACCGGAAGATAATGGTTTCGCCACCGGTGAGCGCCTGACGCCCGAATTTGGCGTGCGTCATCAGCCTCTGAAAGCGACGGCGGGCAAGGCGGTGACGCAACTTGCCTATGCGCGAGCAGGTATCATCACCCCGGAAATGGAATTCATCGCCATTCGCGAAAATCTCGGGCGCGAGGCAGCGAAGGAGAAGCTCGCGCGTGACGGTGAGAGTTTCGGCGCGCATATTCCTGATTATGTCACGGCGGAATTTGTGCGTCAGGAAGTGGCGTCGGGCCGCGCCATTATTCCAGCCAATATCAACCACCCTGAACTTGAGCCGATGATCATCGGCCGCAATTTCCTCGTCAAGATCAACGCCAATATCGGCAATTCCGCCGTCACCTCCTCCATGGCGGAAGAGGTTGAGAAGATGGTCTGGGCCATCCGCTGGGGTGCGGATACGGTCATGGACCTTTCGACCGGCCGCAACATCCACAATATCCGCGAATGGATCATCCGTAACTCGCCGGTGCCGATCGGTACCGTGCCGCTTTATCAGGCGCTGGAGAAGGTGAACGGCATTGCTGAAGACCTCAATTGGGAAGTGTTCCGCGATACGCTGATCGAGCAGGCGGAGCAGGGCGTGGATTACTTCACCATCCATGCCGGCGTGCGGCTGCACTACATCCCGCTCACCGTCAACCGCGTCACCGGCATCGTCTCACGCGGCGGCTCGATCATGGCCAAGTGGTGTCTGCATCACCACAAGGAAAGTTTCCTCTATGAGCATTTCGATGAGATTTGCGACATCTGCCGCGCTTACGACGTCTCCTTCTCGCTGGGCGATGGCCTGCGCCCCGGCTCGATCGCTGACGCCAATGATGCGGCGCAGTTTGCGGAGCTGGAAACGCTGGGTGAGCTGACGCAGATCGCCTGGGCGAAGGATTGCCAGGTGATGATCGAAGGCCCCGGTCATGTGCCGATGCACAAGATCAAGGAGAATATGGACAAGCAGTTGAAGACCTGCGGCGAAGCGCCCTTCTATACGCTTGGGCCGCTGACCACCGATATCGCGCCCGGTTACGACCACATCACCTCCGGCATTGGTGCTGCAATGATCGGCTGGTTCGGGACCGCAATGCTCTGCTATGTTACGCCGAAGGAACACCTCGGTCTGCCGGATCGTAATGACGTGAAGGTGGGTGTCATTACCTACAAGATCGCCGCTCACGCCGCCGATCTTGCCAAGGGTCATCCGGCCGCGCAGGTGCGGGACGATGCGCTGTCGCGTGCAAGGTTCGAGTTCCGCTGGGAGGATCAGTTTAACCTGTCGCTCGATCCCGATACGGCTCGGTCCTTCCATGACGAGACGCTGCCGAAGGAGGCGCACAAGGTTGCGCATTTCTGCTCCATGTGCGGACCGAAATTCTGCTCGATGCGGATTTCCCACGATATCCGCGCCGAGGCGCAGAAGGAGGGGCTTGAGGCCATGGCCGCGCGCTTCAAGGAAGGCGGTGAGCTTTACATGCCGCTTCCGACGCCTGCGAATGCCGAATAAAATGCATGTCCTTGTCAAGGGAACGGGGGTCGCCGGTTTGACGGCGGCCTTCGAACTGGCGCGGAGGGGCGTTGTTGTCGAGGTGTCGGAGCGCAGTGGCGAGCCTTCTCGTGGAGCGTCGTTTTATGCCGGCGGCATGCTAGCGCCCTGGTGCGAGCGCGAAAATGCGGAGGAAGCGGTCCTGACGCTTGGCAAGGTGGCGCTTGACTGGTGGGACGAGGCAACTCCCGGCCTTGTGGTTCGCAATGGCACGCTGGTCGTCGCGCCAGCACGCGACAGGTCAGAGCTTACGCGTTTCGCATCGCGAACCAGCGGTTATCGCTGGGTGGATGAGGGCGAGATCGCCGCTCTGGAGCCCGATCTTGCGGGTCGCTTCCGCTCCGGGCTCTATTTCCCGGGCGAGGGGCATCTCGATCCGCGTCTCGCGCTGAAATCGCTGCATGAGCGGCTTTCTAACACGGGCGTGCGGTTCCACATGGGCATCCCTGTCGATGAACGATTGTTCGACCGGGTGGTGGACTGCACCGGAGCTGCGGCAGTGGGAGAAATTTCCAACCTACGCGGCGTGCGTGGAGAGATGCTCTACCTCGCTACCTCGGAGCTATCCCTCTCCCGTCCCGTCCGGCTGTTGCATCCGCGCATTCCGCTTTACATCGTCCCGCGCGAGTCTGGACGCTTCATGGTGGGCGCCACGATGATCGAGACGGAGGATGCCGGGGCCATTTCCGTCCGTTCGATGATGGAGTTCCTGAATGCCGCCTATGCCGTGCATCCGGCTTTTGCGGAAGCTCGGATCATCGAATCCGGCACGGGTGTGCGTCCTGCTTATCCCGACAATCTCCCCAGGGTCATGCAGGACTGCCGGACCATTTTCATCAACGGCGCGCACCGGCACGGCTTTCTGCTTTCTCCGGCCATGGCGCGGCACGCGGCTGACATCATTCGCCAAACTCTCTCAGAAGGAACAGGATCATGAAACTTCTTGTCAATGGCGACGAGCTTGATCTCGCCGCCGAGACGCTGGCCGGCCTGCTTGCCAGCCTCGAATACGAAGGCGATTGGCTGGCGACGGCGGTGAATGGCGAACTGGTGCATTCGGAAGAGCGCGCCGATTATCAACTGAAGGATTTTGACCGCGTCGAAATTCTCTCACCGATGCAGGGAGGCTGAGGCATGCTGATGCTTTATGGCCGTGAAATCTCGTCCCGTCTTCTCCTTGGTACGGCGCGGTACCCATCCCCCGCCGTGCTCGAGAATGCGGTCCGGGCCAGCAACACGGATATTCTGACGATTTCGCTGCGCCGGGAAATGGCGGGCGGCAGGAAAGGCGGGCAGTTTTTCGAACTGATCCGCGAACTGGATCGAAACGTCCTGCCGAATACGGCTGGCTGCCACACCGCCAAGGAAGCTGTGCTGACGGCAAAGATGGCGCGCGAGGTGTTTCGCACCAACTGGATCAAGCTGGAGGTCATCGGCCATCACGATACGCTGCAGCCCGATGTCTTTGCGCTTGTGGAAGCCGCGAAAATCCTCTGCGACGATGGTTTTGAGGTCTTTCCCTATACGACCGACGATCTGGTCGTCGCCGAGAAGCTGCTGGAGGCGGGCTGCAAGGTTTTGATGCCGTGGTGCGCACCGATTGGTAGCGCCATGGGACCGCTCAATCTGGTGGCGCTGAAATCCATGCGGGCGCGTTTCCCCGACATACCTTTGATTGTTGATGCCGGTATCGGCCGCCCGTCGCATGCAGTCACCGTAATGGAGCTTGGATACGATGCCGTTCTGCTCAACACGGCGGTGGCGGGGGCGCGGGACCCGGCCGGCATGGCCGAAGCTTTTGCTCTGGCGATAGAAGCCGGCCATCAGGCATATATTTCCGGACCGCTGGAGCCGCGGGACATGGCCGTTCCCTCGACGCCCGTGATCGGGACTGCGGTTTTTTCCTGATCGCGGCTCGTCGCCGACCTCAGGCGTGTCACGTTTTGCGTTGACAGTGCCTGATGGTGGCGGGATACCGGGAGAAAAGGGAAAAGGCATGGCGGCACTCACCAATCTTCTGACTGACATAGACGGCGTTTCGGTCGGCAGTGTTACCGATCTTTCCCTTGGCTCCGGTGTTACGGCGATTGTTTTTGAAAAGCCCGCCATTGCCTCAGGTTCTGTTCTGGGCGGTGCGCCTGGCGGGCGTGACACGGTCCTGCTCGACCCGGCGATGACGGTTGAAACCGTGGATGCCTTCGTGCTGTCGGGCGGCTCGGCCTTTGGGCTTGATGCGGCAGGCGGCGTTCAGGCCGGGCTGCGCGAGATCGGCCGCGGCCTTCAGGTCGGTTCCACCCGCGTACCCATCGTGCCGCAGGCGATCCTCATGGATCTTCTGAATGGCGGCGACAAGGACTGGGGTTTGCATTCGCCCTATCGCGACATGGGATATGCGGCTTTCAAGGCGGCGCGTGCGGCGCCCTTCGAACTCGGGACGGTCGGTGCCGGGACGGGAGCAACGACCGCGACCTTCAAGGGAGGGCTGGGGTCGGCAAGTGCTGTCAGTTCCGGCGGATATAAAGTGGCGGCTATTGTCGCCGTCAATGCGCTTGGCTCGGCAACCCTCGGCGCGAGCCGCCATTTCTGGTCGGCTCCGTTTGAGGTGGCGGATGAGTTTGGCGGAAGCGGTTTTCCGCAACGGTTTGAGCCTGAAAATACCGCCTTGCGCCTCAAGGGGGTCAATCTCACGGCAACGACCATCGGTACGGTGGTGACGGATGCCGCACTTACGAAAGCGCAGGCACATCGCCTTTCCATCATGGCGCATGACGGGTTGGCCCGCGCCGTTCTGCCCGCCCATTTGCCGAGTGACGGTGACACCATGTTCGCGGCCGCGACGGGCGAGAAGCCGCTTGAGCGCGGCGTTCATTTCGCCGAACTTTGCCATCTTGCCACCATTGTCATGGCGCGGGCCGTGGCGCGTGGCGTCTATGAGGCGACGGCCTTGCCGGTGGATGGAGCGCAAACGGCCTATCGCGATCTTCATGGACGGAGCCTTTAACCGATGAGTGAGACTCTTCCGCCACTGAAACCTGTCCTTCGCATTGATTTTCCGCCCGGAGAACGCCTCGGCCACGGCAAGATCGAATTGATGGAACTGATTGTCGAGACCGGCTCGATTTCCGCCGCCGGGCGGGCGATGGACATGTCATATCGCCGCGCGTGGCTGTTGGTGGATGCGCTGAACCGTATGTTTCGACAACCGGTTATCGAATCGCAGCGCGGGGGCAAACAGGGCGGCGGGGCGGCGCTGACCGTCTTCGGCACCGAATTGCTGGCGCGTTATCGCGACATGCAAATGCGGATGAACGAAGCCCTACATCAGGATATCGACTGGCTGGAGGCCAACCGCAATC
Organism: Rhizobium sp. ZX09; assembly: GCF_017357485.1. Classification (NCBI taxonomy): domain Bacteria; kingdom Pseudomonadati; phylum Pseudomonadota; class Alphaproteobacteria; order Hyphomicrobiales; family Rhizobiaceae; genus Rhizobium; species Rhizobium sp. ZX09. The sequence continues at coordinate 2,378,308 of NZ_CP031363.1, read as the reverse complement.
CTGACGCTGCTCTCAATAGGGATCGATAGCCGCTGACTTTATGATTGCATGCACCGGTTTTCCGGGTTCCAGCTGCAACCTTTCGCGAGAGAGGTCTGTGATGCGCGACTGGATGATGTCACCGCCGCAATCCACCTGAACCGTGACCATGGCGTCTTCGCTCATGGAAACGTTTGCGACACGGCCGTTGAGAATGTTGAGCGCGCTCAAGCCTTCAGGTTTTACGGTTGCAAGCATTACATCGCGTGCGGGTATGAGCACGCGCACCGGGCTGCCGCATATTCCGCTTTTTGCCGGAACGTGAAGCAGCATGGTTTTTAGCTTTACGGCGGCAAGCCCATGCCGCTCGTCGAAGCTTTCAATGCGCCCGGAAAGAATGCTGCCCGCCTCGCGCCTTTCGAGATGGGTGCTGAAATCGGGTCTTGCCAGCACTTCGGCGGCTTTTCCCTGCGTTTCCACCGTTCCGTCCTTCATAACAACGATGCGATCGGCCAGACGGGCGACCTCGTGGATCGAGTGGCTGACATAGACAACAGGGATTTTCGTCTCGTCCCGCAGCCGTTCGAGATAGGGAATGATCTCCGCTTTCCGCTGTTCGTCCAGCGAGGCGAGCGGCTCGTCCATCAGCAGCAATCTGGGTGAAGAAAGCAGGGCGCGGCCGATAGCCACACGTTGCTTTTCGCCGCCGGAAAGTTTGTTCGGGCGTCGGTGCAGAAGATGGCCAATGCCGAGCATGTCGACAATATGGTCCCCATCCGTGCCCGTCGTTTTATTCGCAGTGAACCACCTGCCGTAGTTCAGGTTTTGGGCGACGCTGAGATGCGGGAAGAGCCGCGCTTCCTGAAAGACATAACCGAAATGGCGTTTGTGCGCCGGCAGAAACAGTCGTTTTCCGCTGTCGGTCAGCACTTTGCCATCAAGTGAAACCTGTCCATCATCCGGCCGCAGCAGGCCGGCGATGATGCGTATCATTGAGGTTTTGCCGGAGCCCGAGCGCCCGAAAAGCGCGGTCACTCCGCCTTCGGACATGAATGACGCGTCAAGTTCGAAGGCGCCAAGACGGTGGCGGATGGAAACCGAAAGCGTCATTCCATGCTCATCCGTTTGCCGATTACGCGGGCCAGCAATTCCGAGACGAGCAGAGCGAGCATGGAAATCGCAACCGAAACGATTGTAAGCCGCAGCGCACCGGCGTCGCCGCCCGGGACCTGCGTGAAGGTGTAGATGGCGGCGGACAATGTCTGCGTTTCGCCCGGAATGTTTGAAACGAAAGTGATGGTCGCGCCAAATTCGCCCATGGCCTTGGCGAAAGCGAGAATCATGCCGGCGATGATGCCGGGCAGGGTCAGGGGCAGGGTAACGGTGAAGAACACCCAGAGCGGATTGGCCCCCAATGTTCCCGCCGCCTCTTCCAGCTTGCGATCCACCGCTTCGATGGAAAGGCGGATGGAGCGCACCATCAGCGGAAAGGCCATGACAGCGCATGCGAGAGCTGCCCCCGTCCACCGAAAGGAGAAGACGATGCCGAACCAGCTGTCGAGAAATTGTCCGATGGCGCCCCGGCGGCCGAAAAGAACCAGCAGCAGAAAACCGGTTACGACAGGCGGCAGGATAAGCGGCAGGTGGACGATGCCGTTGAGGAGAGACTTGCCCCAGAAGCGGCCGCGCGCCAACGCCAAGGCGATGAGAATGCCGAACGGCAGGCTGGCGAGCATGGCAACGGAGGACACCCACAGGCTGAGCCTGATCGCCGTCCATTCTTCGGGGCTGAGTGTCCACCAATGCAACGCCATATCCCGTAACCGTCATCTCTTGCGGCCCCTGGGCCAGGGAAAGCAGTTTATTTCAAGACCGTAAAGCCCTGTTTTTCGAAGAAGGGCGTTGCCTTTTCGGACTTCAGGAAATTCAGATAGGCTTTTGCCGCCGGCGATTTTGCCTCCGAAAGAATGGCCACGGGATAGATGATCGGCGGATGGCTGTCTTCAGGGAACGTGCCGACGATCTTCACACCGGGATCGGCAGCCGCATCGGTCTGGTAGACGATGCCATAGGGCGCCTCTCCGCGCGAGACGAGCAGCAGGGCGGCACGCACGCTTTCCGCGCCGGCGACCTTTTGTTCGACCGACGACCAGACGCCGAGTTTTTCCAGCGCGGCCTTGCCGTATTTGCCGGCGGGTACGGAATCCACCGCGCCCATGGCCAGGCGGCCGTCACCTACCAGAGCCCCAAGATCAAAGCCCTGCTTGATCTCGACCGGCTTGGCCTTGTCGGCGGGAGCGACGAGAACGATGCGGTTGCCTAGAAGATTGGAGCGGCTGTCAGCGTTGATCAGCTTCTTTTCAGCGACATAATCCATCCATGCAAGGTCGGCGGAAATGAAGATATCCGCTGGTGCGCCCTGCTCGATCTGCTTGGCGAGCGCTGAACTTGCGGCATAAGAAGCCGCCGCTTCATTACCGCTTTCCTTCGCCCACTCGGCGTTGATGCCGTCCAGTGCGTTTTTCATGCTGGCTGCGGCAAACACCGTGACTTTTTCGGCGGCATGGGCCGGAACGGCTGCAAAGGAGGCCGCGAGGCAGAAGAATGTCACTGTGGCGATGGTTTTGAAGAAGCTGCGACGCAAAAGTCTCATGGTGTGATGCCCCGGTACGAGATATTCCTATGAATATATCGATAGGCCTATCGCGCATTCATTATATTTTCAAGGATATATCGAAGGATGACAAAATTCCCGACGCGGGGCCTTTTCCGACCTCAGTTCTCTGCTCGTCACAGGAATGCGTTAGATGAGCGTCTGCGTCACGGGAGTGTCTTTTCAGACCGACTTGCGCTGACTGAAATCCCGTGACAGCGATGGGGATGGCAAGCACACAAGAAACGGCAAAGGTCGTAATCAAATATCGGGCCCAATGTTTCTGTCGGACCGTAAGTCGGATCAAAAACGCTCGCCGGCGAAATGGGCTATCTGTGCACCTGCTTCATAATAGGCTTCCTTCAGAGCCCTGAAGGGCTGCGCTTTTGGTTCCGTTAAAGGCAAAGGCAATTCCGCCTCGGTTATCTCACCGAGAACATGCTGTGCAATGACTTTGCCGAAGGCCGTGCCCGGTGCGATGCCGCGGCCATTATAGCCTGAAAAGCCGACGACATTTTCGGCGAATTTGTGAAAGCGGGGCACGGCATTGTCGGTCATACCGATCTGGCCGTACCATTCACACTCGAACTCGGTATCCCCAAGCTGCGGAAAAAGCCGCTTCAGCGACCGTTTCGCCCAGGCGCGGTGAATGGCGGCACCCGTGCCGCGCAGCGCCCCGACACTGCCGAAGACCAGCCGGCCAGCCTTGTCCATGCGGAAGGATGAGAGAATTTCCTTCGTGTCCCAGCAGCCCTCGCGGCCGGGGAGGATGCTTTTTTGCAGATTGTCGCCGAGAGGTCTGGTCGTGAAGTTGAAATAGGGCAGATAAATCTGTTCATCGCGAACGACCTGCCACGGTCCCGTGCTGTAGGCTTCGGTCGCCACCACGATCCATTTGGCGGTTACCGATCCGTTTGGCGTCTTCACGACCCATTGTCCACCGTTGCGTTCGGTGGCTACCACGGGGGTATCCGTATACAGCCGTGCGCCCGCCTTCTGCGCGGCGGCGGCGAGACCGCGAACATAGGCGAGCGGCTGAATTGTGCCTGCGCGCGTATCCAGAAGTGCGCCGGAATAGGCTGTCGTGCCCGTGCGTCTGGCCGTTTCCTCTGCATCGAGAACACGAACAGGCGCGCCCCTTTCGGCCCATTGTTCGCAGCGTTCGCGGATTTCACGGAGCCCTTTTTCACCAACTGCGCAATGCAGCGTTCCGTTTTTTTCGATCTCGCAGGGAATTGCGTGTTTTTCCACCAGGTCTCGCACGAGAAGTGGCGCATTGCCCAGAAGGCCGAGAAGCCGCTCGCCGTAAGTCTCACCCAGCACGCCAGGCAATTCTTTTGGCATGACCCACATGCCGCCATTGATAAGGCCGACATTGCGCCCCGCGCCGCCGAAGCCGATTTCCCTGGCTTCGAGCAGGACGACATTTATGTCCCGTTCGGCAAGGTGGAGCGTCGCAGATTGCCCGGTGAAACCGCCACCGACGATTACGACATCGGCAGCCACGGAGCCCTTTAAGACAGCTGTTGCGGGTGGCTGCGGCGCGGTCTTTTCCCAGAGGCCGTGCGAGCGGGGGTCATTATACATTGTTCCACCATGTCCGGGCGAGTTCATTTGGTTTTCGTATGAGTGACAAGCCCTTGTTTATAAGACTTTACAAGCCTCGCCGCCTGTTGAATATCGACATATCGTCAAGAGTTCATTCCGTGAGGGAATATGGTCCTGCCGCCCCGCCGTTTTTTGCCGTCGCTTTCGCTTCTTGCGGCATTCGAAGCCGCTTCGCGCACCGGCAGCGTTACCGCGGCTGCGCGGGAGCTCGGCCTGACCCAGGGTGCCGTCAGCCGGCAAATCCTGGCCCTCGAAGAACAGCTCGGGGTGGCGCTGTTCCTTCGCGAGCGACAGACGATCCGGTTGACAAGGGCAGGGGAGGGTTACGGCCGGGAAATACGCGAAGCCCTGCGGCGCATATCGACGGCTTCCCTCAATCTGCGCGCCAATCCGGGTGGCGGCACGCTCAATCTCGGGGTGCTGCCAAGCTTCGGCACACGCTGGCTCGTGCCGCGCCTGCCCGATTTTATCGCACGCCACCCGGGTATTTCCGTCAATCTTCTGACGCGGTCTTCGCTTTTCGATTTCAAGACCGATACGGTCGATGCGGCGATTCATTTCGGCTTGCCGCACTGGCCGGGTACCGAACTTGTTTTCCTGATGCACGAAAAGATGGTTGCCGTATGCAGCCCCGCTTTCAAAACGCGACACCGATTTTCAACGCCTGATGATCTGCTTCATGTTCCGCTACTCCACATGACAACCCGACCCGATGCCTGGGAGCAATGGTTTCGCAGTCACGGCGTGGTATTCGACAACGTACACGGCATGCTTTTCGATCAGTTCACCACCATCGCCGAAGCGGCGAGCGCCGGTCTCGGTGTGTCGCTCATTCCTGCTTTCATGATCGAAGAGGAGTTGCGAAGTGGCCGACTTGTCGCGGCCGTTGCCGGCGAGGCGGAAAGCGAGGAGGCGTATTATCTCGCCTGCATGCCGGATCGCGCCGGTTACGCACCGCTTGAAAGCTTTCGGCGCTGGATCGTTTCCGAGGCAGGAGGTGGAACCGGCGTCGAGGCCGGCGAGTTTTCTGCTTAAACCCTTGCGCGGTCTTGCAAGAACGATGCGGCTCAGCCAATAGTGCGCCGTGATGCGTGGCGCCAGAGCCGTGCCTTGAGAGTTTCAATACGGGAGATGTCCGTGAAGCCCATTTTTGTTCAGCTTCAATGCGAGCCCGGCAAGACCTATGATGTCGCCGACGCCATCTATAAAACCGAACTGGTTTCCGAACTTTATTCCACCAGCGGTGAATATGATCTTCTGCTGAAAATCTATCTTCCGCAGGAAGAGGATATCGGCAAATTCATCAATCAGAACATCGTCAATATTCCGGGCATCGTTCGTTCGCTGACAACGCTGACCTTTACGGCCTTCTGACATCAAACTTGAGAGTCTGCGACGGCGTCTCATTCTGCCCGTTCCGGGAGCCTGTCAGCTCAGCGCCTTGTCGGAACAAGGAAATGTGGGGGGGCTTAGGCGCGTTTGCGAATTTCGCAAAAACCTGCATAGGCAGACCAATTAAAGTGGAAGGCGGTGTCTTGCAGGCAGGACTGTCAGCCAAAGGAAAAGCGCGCCGCCGGCCCACAATGTCGGGTCCGATATGGGGCGCGCTTTCGTTTTGACGGTTTTGTAAGCGGGCGATGGCTTTCGCGCATCAGGCTACCGCGGCCAGGTTCCGATTACGCACGAGGTCGCGAATCGCGATCCGCACATCGTCCGCACTGTCGAACTTCTGCTCGTCCAGATCGTGAACGTGGAACTTCACCGCAATAAACTTCAGCCGGTCGTTGTCCGGGATGACGATGCCGACGGGCTCGCCGGCGAATTCAATAACTTGCTTCTGCATAGATAAACTCCCGCTGTGGCTACTTCTCACAGCATGTTGTCGAACTGATTTTCAGGAAATTGAGACTGTTAAGTCACATTCGACAGCAGCGGGAACACGTGGATTTAAATCCAGCATTCCAAGATTCAAGACCAAGGATTGCGTTGATGCGATTGTATTTTGACATGACACACTCCCTGTATTGGTGTTGATCCGGAATCAGGAGACTCGTTCTCCAGTTCCACACTGATAATCCAGACCAGCACTAAAATCAATGCTGATTGTTATAGGTAGAATATTTTTCTTTATGATGACAGGAGAGGGGCGGAATTGTGAAATTTTTGTTTCCGCTCGGGGTCGGCGTCAAAAGGCCCGGCGCAACGGGCTTTTTTAGCTTTTTTAATCGCGTCCGGATGGCTGCGGCGGATAAATATGATCGTTTCCGTTGAAGTCAGATATTGAAAAACGGCCGTCCCGGGTCTTTTCGGCCGCATTTCCGCCAATGGGCGCCTTGCCGTGGCCGCCGGGTATGTCGAGAACATAGGTCGGCTGGCAGAGACCGGAGATGCGTCCGCGCAAGGCAGACACGATTCGCTGCCCTTCTTCTATCGACAGGCGGAAGTGGCTGGTGCCGGGCGCCAGATCGGGGTGGTGAAGATAATAGGGCTTGATGCGGGTCTCGACGAATGCCCGCATCAGTTCGGCAAGAATCGCCGGATCGTCGTTGACACCTTTTAAAAGCACGGTCTGGCTGACCATGGCGATCCCCGCATCAATGAGGCGTGCCGAGGCTAGTCTTGCGGCGTCGCCGAGTTCCCGCGCGTGATTCGCATGCAGGGCAACATAAGTCGTCTTGCCGCTGGATTTCAGCGCGTCGATCATCGCTTCATCGATGCGATCGGGATCGACTACGGGCACGCGGGTGTGGAATCGGACGATCTTCAGATGCGATATGTCTTTCAGTCGTTGCATCAGATCGAAAAGTCGCCGCGGGGAGAGCACCAGTGGATCGCCGCCGGTGAGGATGACCTCCCAGATCGCCGGGTTCGCCTTTATATAGTCGAATGCGGCGTCCAGCTGCTGCGGGCTCATCATGCCATTACCCTGCGGACCGACCATTTCACGGCGAAAACAGAAACGGCAATAAACAGGGCATATATGCACCGCCTTTAAAAGAACCCGGTCCGGATAACGGTGAACGATGCCATGCACGGGGCTATGGGCGTCATCGCCTATCGGATCCTCCCGCTCTTCGGCAAGATGGATAAGCTCGGCCGCATCCGGCACGAACTGCCGGGCGATGGGATCGTTCGGATCGCCGATGTCGATCAGTTCGGCAACCGCTGGCGTGATAGCCAGTGCGTAACGCTGCGTGACCGGCCGCAGGCTGTCGAGTGCGCCGGCTTCGATCAGCCCTGCTTCCAGCAGTGCCTCCGGTGTCTTGATGGTCTCAGAGCCTGTCATCGTCCGTATTCCACAACCGGGGCCCACATGACGAGATCGATGCGGGGTGCGCCTGTGGCCAGCATCACCAGCCGGTCGAAACCCAGAGCTATGCCGCTTGCCGGCGGCATGATGGCGAGCGCAGCCAGAAAATCCTCGTCCAGCGGATAAGTCTCGCCATAGACACGCTGCTTTTCCGCCATCTCCGTTTCAAAACGCCGCCTCTGCTCGGCAGCGTCGGTCAATTCACCGAAGGCATTGGCAAGTTCCACGCCGCAGGCATAAAGCTCGAAACGTTCCGCCACGCGCGCATCCCTCGGGGATCTGCGGGCGAGGGCTGCTTCGCTTGTCGGATATTCATCGAGAATTGTCGCGCGTCCGAAGCCAAGTTCCGGCTCGACCCGTTCGACGATGACACGGCTGAACATATCCGCCCAGGTATCATCCTCGGCCACCCGGATGTCGGCACTGGCGAGGCTTGCGGCAAGGTGCTGGCTGTCGGTCTCGCCGTCTCCGCTGATTGTGGCCAGAAGGTCGATTCCGGCATAGCGTTCGAAGGCCTCAGCGACACTCAGGCGTTCGGGCTCGAGAAAGGGATCAACGCTGCGCCCGCGATAGGAAAAATGTTTCGTGCCCGTGGTTTCGGCCGCGAGAGCGAGAAGACTGGCGCTGTCCTTCATCAGGCTCTCATAGGTTTCGCCTGCGCGATACCATTCCAGCATGGTGAATTCGGGGTGGTGCAGCGGGCCCCGCTCCCGGTTCCTGTAGACATGGGCGAAACAGGAGATGCGTTTTTCACCCGCCGCAAGCAGCTTCTTGCAGGCGAATTCCGGAGACGTGTGAAGATAAAGCGGCACGGCGTCGCCGCCCGGCGTCACGCCTTCAGTGGCAAATGCGTGGAGGTGTGCCTCGTTGCCTGGCGAGATCTGCAGCGTGGCGGTATCGACCTCCAGAAAATCGGCGCGGGCGAAATAGCCGCGAAAGGCCGACTGGACGGCGTTGCGGCCAAGCAGGAAGGCGCGACGGTCGGCATGGACGTCGGGCGTCCACCATGGCGACATTGTTTCGTTGCTTGCGCGCATCGTTCTTCGTTTCCGTCTTCTGTCCCGCCCCGGATTGCGGATAAACAGGCTGCAAAACACCTGGTTGCGTTATTTAAAGCGGTTCCGGGGCGAAAACCGCTAGGTACTCTTCCGCGAATTGCTGTAGAAGGCTGGCAATCCGTGCGGATTTAAGGTAGTTGCGCCCCAGAAAAAAGACAAAACGTCTGCCGGGGCTGGTGCTGCCGCGCAGTCCTTTACGACGCATTTCATCGAGTTACAAGGAAGTCATATGGTCAAGGTTATCGCCTCATCCGTCCGCAAGGGCAATGTTCTCGACGTGGACGGCAAGCTTTACGTCGTTCTCACCGCGCAGAACTTTCATCCCGGCAAGGGCACGCCGGTCACGCAGGTGGACATGCGCCGCATCGTTGATGGCGTGAAGGTCTCCGAGCGCTGGCGCACCACCGAGCAGGTCGAGCGTGCTTTCGTCGAAGACCTGAACTTCCAGTTTCTCTATGAAGATGGCGAAGGCTTCCACTTCATGAACCCTGAGAATTATGATCAGGTCGTGGTGGATGTGGAGACGATGGGTGAACAGAAGGCCTATCTTCAGGAAGGCATGACCTGCGTTCTTTCCATCCACGAAGGCAATCCGCTGGCTGTCGAACTGCCGCGCCACGTCACGCTTGAGATCACGGAAACCGAGCCGGTCGTAAAGGGCCAGACGGCGTCTTCTTCTTACAAGCCCGCCATTCTTTCCAACGGTATCCGCACCATGGTGCCGCCGCATATCGATGCCGGCATTCGCGTGGTCATCGCGACGGAAGACAATTCCTACGTCGAGCGTGCCAAGAACTGATTCTGGCAATTGAGTAGACAAAAAGCACCGGTTCCCGGTGCTTTTTTATTCCATGCTGCGAATAACAAAAAGCCCGCGTCTCGACGCGGGCTTTTTTGTCTTTTCGGGCTGTTGATTACATGCCCTTGGCCGCCGTAACGGTCGGGCCTGCCGGCTTCTTCGGCGCGGTCGTCTGGCCAAAGGCATAACCGCCGCCCAACGCCACGTTCAGCGACACATAGTCCTGCGCGGTCTGCTGGATCGCCGTGGCAAGGCTTGCCTGTGCGGTGGAAACCTGACGCTGCGCATCGAGAACGTCAAGCAGCGAAGATGCACCGTCGCGGTAGCTGGCGGTCGAGAGCTGCAACGCTTCCTGGTAGGAAGCGACCGTCTTGCGCAATGCGTCGGCGGTGCGCTGGTCGCGATTGACTGCGGCCAGGGCGTTTTCAACCTCTTCGACGGCGTTGAGGACCGTCTGCTTCCATGCGAGATATTCTTCGCGCGCCTGCGAGTTGGCGAGGTCGATATTGGCGCGAATGCTGCCGCCATCGAGGATCGGAAGAACAAGGCTCGGGCCGAAGGACCAGCTGTTTGCCGTACCTCTGTTGCCGCCGCTGACGAAGTTGTAGCTCGGGGTGATGGCGCCGCCGAGTTCAATGCTCGGATAAAGCTGCGATTCGGCAACGCCGATCTTTGCCACGGCTGCCGCAAGTTCGCGCTCGGCGACGCGGATATCCGGACGGTTGCGAATGAGGTCTGCCGGAATGCCAGTGCGTGGTACACTGCGGGCCACGGGCTGGCGCGCGCCCTTCTGCAACTCGGCGATCAGCGACGAGGCGGGCAGGCCGAGCAGCGTGGCGATGCGGTGCGCCGCCTTGCGGAAGTTGGTTTCGAGGCCCGGTATGTCGGACAGGGTGGAGTTGACCAGACCTTCGGACTGGACAACGTCGAGCCGCGAAGCCGCACCGGCTTCAAGCTGAAGCTTGGTCAGATCCAGTGTTTCGCGGCGGGAAGCCAGGTTTTGGCGGGCGATCGCCAGACGCTCCTGATAATAGCGTACATCGATGTAAGCCGAGGCAACCGAGGAAATCAGCGTCAGGCGCTGAACGTCGACGCTTGAATAAGCCGCATCGAGCGATGCATTGGCGCTTTCCGTGGCGCGACGGTAGCGGCCGAAGAGATCGAGCAGCCAGGAAACGCTGAGGCTGCCGGAAGAGACGTTGGTGACAGGAACGTCGCGGTAGCTGCCCTTCGTCTCGCTGGTCGTGTGGCTGCCATTGGCGGTCAGGCTGGGCAGGCCGCCTGCGCCGGCTGAAATCACGTTGGCTTCCGCCTGGTTGATACGCTCGATGGCCTGCATCACCGTCAGGTTCTGCTTCAGGCCGGTAGCAACGTAACCGTTCAGGCGGCTGTCATTGAAGGCTGTCCACCACGCAACGGTGCTGATGTCGCCGTTACTGGTTTTTCCGGCTTCCGCAAACTTTCCCGGCAATTGGATTTCCGGTGTCTTGTGGTCGGGTCCGACAACGCAGCCTGAGAGCAGCAGCATTGTCAGGGGAAGAGTAGCGCGAATAGACAGCATATAATTTTCCCAATTCTCTGGTTGGCTTACCGAGCGCGGCTTGGTGAAAAATGGGCTGCGCGGTCGATCTGCCGTAGAAACGTGCAATTGCCAAATCGGCAACATTTCTAGCAGCGTATTAACGGTTGGCACAGCCCATTTTTGTTTTGTTAACGCCTTGAAAGGCGACGAATGATGACGAAAAAGGACGGAACGAAGAAAATTCCGAGCAGTGTTGCAGAAAGCATACCACCCAACACTCCAATCCCGATTGCATTTTGGGCGGCTGAACCCGCACCGGTTGCGATTGCGAGAGGCACAACACCGAGGATGAAGGCCAGCGATGTCATGATGATCGGCCGCAGGCGCAGCTTCGCGGCCTCCAGTGTCGCTTCCATGAGACTCAGCCCGTGCTCCTGTCTCTCCTTGGCGAATTCGACGATCAGGATCGCATTCTTTGCCGCGAGGCCGATGGTCGTCAGCAGGCCCACCTTGAAGTAGACGTCGTTCGACTGGCCGAAGAAATGCGCCGCGGCCAAGGCGCCGAGGACACCCACCGGCACGGCCATGATGACGGAGAAGGGGATGGACCAGCTTTCATAAAGGGCGGCAAGGCAAAGGAACACGATCAGCACCGAGAGCGCATAGAGCATCGGCGCCTGTGAGCCGGAAAGGCGTTCCTGATAGGAGATGCCCTGCCACGCGACCGTGTAACCGCCCGGCAGGCTCGCCGTCAGCCGTTCCATTTCGTCCATGGCATCACCGGAGGCTACGCCGGCGCCGGCAGTGCCTTCGAGCGAGATGGCGCCCGTGCCGTTAAAGCGCGCCAGAGACGGAGGAGCGTTGATCCATTTCACCTCGCTGAAGGAGGAGAATGGCACCATCTCGCCGCTGGTGTTGCGGGCATACCAGAACTTGAGATCGTCCGGCTGCATGCGGTAAGGCGCGTCGCCCTGGACATAGACTGGCTTGAGTTCACCGTTGAGGGTGAAGTCATTGACGTCACGGCCGGCGAAGATCGTCGACAGCATCAGATTGACAGAGGAAAGATCGACACCCATTGCCCCCATCTTCTCCTTATCGAGGATGATCTTCATCTGGGTTTCGTTGTCCTGGCTGTCGCTTCGAAGCGAGCTGATCTTCGGATTGCCGGTGGCAAGCGCAATCAGTTCCTTGGACGAAGCGGTCAGGGCATCGGTGCCGTTGCGGCCGCTATCCACGAGATACATCGAGAAGCCGCTCGATGTACCCATGCCCTGAATGGCCGGCGGCAGAAGCGGGAAGACCTGGGCATCGCGGAAACCGAAGAAGGTGCCCATGGCGCGCTGGACGATGGCGCCCGCGTGCTGGTCGGGTGCGGTTCGCTCGGCGAAATCCTTGAGTTTGGTGAAGACGATGGCGTTGTTCTGGCCCGAACCACTGAAGCTGAAGCCGAGAACGCCGAAAACCGATTCGACATTGGCGGCTTCCTTTTCGCGGAAGTAGTTTTCAACCTGCTTCACCACCTCATTGGTTCGCTCGATATTCGAACCGGTCGGCGTCTGGATGATGGTCAGGAGCACGCCCTGGTCTTCCTGCGGCAGGAACGAGCTGGGGAGCTTGCTGAAGAACCAGACGCAGCCACCGATGACGATTGCGAAGATGATCATGACGCGCAGGGGCCGCTTCAGCAGATAACCGATGGAGGACACGTAGCCGTCCGTCGTCTTGCCGAAGCCGCGGTTGAACCACGCGCCCGGCCCGCGCTGCTTCTTGTGATGGTCGATCGGCTTCAGCATGGTGGCGCAGAGCGCCGGCGTCAGCACGATGGCGACTACGGCCGAAAGCAGCATGGCCGAAACGATGGTGATCGAGAACTGGCGGTAGATGATGCCCGTCGATCCGCCGAAGAAGGCCATCGGAATGAACACGGCGGTGAGCACAAGCGCGATACCGATGATGGCTCCGGTGATCTCACCCATCGACTTCTCGGTGGCCTCGACGGGCGACAAACCCTCCTCCGACATGATTCGTTCGACGTTTTCGACAACGACGATGGCGTCATCAACGAGCAGACCGATGGCCAGAACCATGGCGAACATGGTGAGCGTATTGATGGAATACCCGGTGAGCGCGAGAACGCCGAAGGTGCCGAGAAGCACGACCGGCACGGCGATCATCGGAATAAAGGTGGCTCTGAGGTTCTGCAGGAACACCAGAAGCACGACGAAGACGAGGATGATCGCCTCGATCAGCGTATGCACCACCTTTTCGATCGACAGTTTCACGAACGGCGTCGTGTCATAGGGATATTCGATCGCGACGCCTTCAGGCAGCGAACCTTCGACGTTGGTCAGGGCAGCTTTTACACGCGCCGCCGTGTCGAGCGCGTTGGCACCCGTGGCAAGGTTGACGGCGAAACCGGCCGAAGGACGGCCATTGGAGCGGGAATCGCCGCCATAGGTTTCCTGGCCGATTTCAATACGGGCAACATCGCTGAGGCGGACGGTTGCGCCATCCTTTTCGACTTTCAGGATGACCGATTCGAAGTCGGCGACAGTGGTGAGCTGGCTCTGCGCCGTCACCGTCACGTTGAGCTGCTGACCCTTGACGGCGGGAACGGCACCGAGCGAACCGACCGAAACCTGGGTGTTCTGGCTTTCGATGGCGCCGGTGACGTCTGCGGTGGTCAGCTGGTATTTGTTGAGCTTGAAGGGATCCAGCCAGATACGCATCGCATATTCGGAGCCGAATACATTGATGCTGCCCACGCCTTCCAGGCGCTTGATCTGGTCTTCGACACGCGAGGAGAAGACGTCGCCGAGATCGGCCGAATTGCGCTTGCCGTCGGTGGAGATCAGTGCACCAACCATGAGGATGCTCGATGTCGAGCGGCTGACCTGGATACCCCGCTGCTGCACGGTATCGGGCAATTGCGACTGGACAAGCTGCAGCTTGTTCTGCACCTGAACCTGCGCGATGTCAGGCAGGATGCTGTTACCGAATGTCAGCGTCACTTCGGAACTGCCGGTCGAGGACGACGAGGTCATATAGGTGAGGTCATCAAGGCCGGTCATGCCGTCCTCGATGATGGTTGTCACCGATTTTTCCACGGTCTCGGCGCTGGCGCCATTGTAGGTCGCGCTGACGCGGACCGTTGTCGGTGCAATGTCGGGATATTGCGAAATGGAAAGAGTCCAGATCGCAAGGGCGCCGCCCAGCATGATGACGATGGCGATAACCCATGCAAAAACGGGGCGCCTGATGAAGAAATGGGCCATGGCAGTCCTTGCCTTACCTTTTACGAGCTTCGACCGGAGGTCTCGCGCTCATGCTTATTTCGAAGGCGCGGCGGCAGGCTGAGCCTGCTGCGGCACAACGACGATACCCCGATCGTCAATGGTCACTTCCACCGGCGCCACGGTTGCGCCGTCCGCGATCCACTGGAAGCCGTCGACAATGAGCTTGTCGCCATCCTTGACGTTTTCCGTCACCAGCCAGGCGTTGCCCGACTGCTGGCTGGAAGGGAAGGTGCGGGTTTCCACCTTGTTTTCCGCCGTCACGAATTTTGCCGTCAGCTCGCCATTGGCGTTGCGGCTCGCCGCGCGCTGCGGGATACGGAAGCCCTTTTCCTTGCCGATGGTGAGCGTGGCGCGAACATAGGTGCCGGGAAGCAGGAGATCGTCCGGATTATCGAAGAGGGCGCGGATGGAGAAAGTGCCTGTCGTTTCGCTCACCGCCATGTCAGACATGTCGATCTTGCCGTCATGCTTATATTCGGTGCCATCTTCCAGTGTCAGATGAATGCCGGTCTCTTTCGTGTCGCCACCAAGCTGACCGGACGATATCGCCTTTTTCAGACGCAGGAGATTGGTGCTGGATTCCATCAGGTCGATGTAAATCGGATCGATGCGACGAAGCGTCGTCAAAGCGGTCGTCTGGTTCGCGGTCACCACGTTGCCGATGCTGAAGGCCGTTGCGCTGGTAATGCCGTCGAAGGGTGCACGGACCTTCGTGAGATCGAGATTGATCTCCGCCGTTTCCAGCGCCGCCTTGGTCTGGGCCACATCGGCCTGCGCCTGCAGCAGCGTCACCTTGGCGTTTTCATATTCGATCTGCGTCGCGCCGCTGTTGACCAGCCGCTCGTAGCGCGCAAGGTTGGCCTCGGCGCTCGGAATGCTTGCTTCGGCCTTCGCGACGTTGGCCTTGGCCTGCGCCACTTCCGCCAGATAGGTATTGTCCTCGATCTGGTAGAGAACGTCGCCCTGCTTCACCTCGCTGCCTTCCTTGAAGGGGATTTCACGGATGATGCCGGTGACGCGCGGCCGGATTTCAGCCGTCTGGAACGCGCTGGCGCGGCCCGGCAGAACAGTGGTCAACGGATATTCGCTGGTCTTCATCAAAATGACGCTGACCGGAGACGGCGGACGCGCTGCGCCCTGGGCGGCGTTCTGGCTGCTTTCGCCGCCATCGCTGCAGCCCGCCAGAATCGCGGTCACACACAGAGAAGCAAGTAGGGGTAAAATACGTCGGCTCATTGTTCTTCCCTGCGTATCGATCGCATTCAACTATAAGCGCAATGTCGCTCGGCGGATGCGCGTCCGGAAACAGACAAGACAGGCGAAGGCCTTGGAAGGGACCCGATTCGCTTATTCTGTCCGGACCGCATGCGCATAGAAGCGCAGGCTTTTGCGCTTCGCAAGCAACTGCGAGAAGGTGACGTAAATTGGGAATCGTCACTTAGCAAGCGGATTGCGCAATCCCGCATCGACTAAATCGATGAGTTGATCGCAACGTGTTGCCAAATTGCCGATATCTTCCCGCGCAATTAGGACGGGATGAATGACGCTGGTCAGCGCATGGAGCACGGTTTCCGCTAGAG